>CAJOCU010000001.1 GCA_905233765.1 uncultured Bacteroidaceae bacterium
CAAAGCGAGCGTAATCTATAGCCCCTGAAAACAGGGGTCAACTCGTCTCGTTTGCGGGTGCAAAGGTACGGCGACTTTTTCATTCCTGCAAGCGTTTCAACGAAAAAGTGAGAGAAAACAAGAAAAAAAACTTAAGATCGACCGCTTGAAGAGCAAAAAACGGGGCTACAAGGGGCGTCTCCCGCGCACACGCGTAATATATTAAGGTGTGCTGCGTCCCACCAACGATGAATGCATCACATTGGCAGGTGGTCGCTGATGGCAGAGTTCCTCGCGCATAAAATCCATGTAAGGAGCCACATGAGAGAAAAAGCGCCGATAGCCCTCGCAAAGATAGTTGAGACCATGTTCGCCATCCGCCGTCGTCGCGAAGCGGTCTTTGGGACAGCCGCCATTACATGCGAAGCGCCACTCACACGTTAGACACTGACGCGGCAGGCCTTCAAGTTTGGAGCGTCCAAAAGCACGCTGACGTGGGCTGTACATCATGGATGTGATGCTATCATGGTGGATATTTCCCAGCAAATACTCTGGAAAGACAAAATGGTCACAACTATAGACATCTCCATTATGTTCCAAGACAGCGGCGTGACCACATGTTTCAGCCATAGAACAGACACCGGGGGCCTCCCCTACCCAACGTGCCAGCGTGGAATCAAAGAGTTGCACATAGACCTCGCCCACGTCCTGACGGACCCATTCGTCAAAGATGGCGCAGGCAAAATGAGCGTACTGCTCCGGCGTGACTGTGAAATCAGCCAATCTGGCCTGTTCTTCTGCAACAGAAGCGAGGCGGCGGCCATCAGTATGCGGAACGAGTCGTTCTACAATAGGTGTAAACTGAATGTAACGCGCCCCGAGATCCTTGAAAAAATGATAGACTTCGAGCGGATAGTCCGCATTATAGTTGTTCACAACTCCCATTACATTCCACTCAACATCGTGCTTTTTTAGAAGCTCTATGCCTCGCAGAACTTTATGATAGGAGGAACTGTTCGCTTGCGTCCGACGATATGCATCATGGAACTGCTGTGGTCCATCAATGGATATGCCGATGAGCCAGTCGTTTTCACGAAAGAAGGAGCACCATTCATCTGTGAGCAGCGTTCCGTTGGTCTGCAAGCAATTGTCTATTTGACGTCCAGCAGCATAGCGGCATTGCAAGTCCAACACCTTCCTGTAAAAACTCAGGGGTCGCATGAGCGGTTCTCCACCATGCCACGTGAAGAGCACCTGCTGCTGTGTTTGCGATTCTATATACTGACGAATGAATGTCTCCAAGGTCGCATCACTCATATAGAGGCCACGATGGTCGCCATGATCGGCGTAAAGAAGACCTTTCTCTAAATAGTAGCAATACTTGCACGACAGATTACACAAGCTGCCGACAGGTTTTGCCATCAGGTAGAGTGGCGCTGCGAGGGGTGCGAGAGAGCTCATTTTCAGGAATCTATTGGGAGTGGGCAATGTTACTTTATGGAGATGTCCAGCAAGACCGGCAAGTGATCACTCACACCACCATGACAGGTCGGACCCCGAAAAGTCCGACGCGGCATCGGCACACTATAGGTCTTGTTCTCTTCCATGAGCCACGGCAGTTGAATGGGTTTTGCCATGCCCTTTGTTT
Organism: uncultured Bacteroidaceae bacterium; assembly: GCA_905233765.1. Classification (GTDB taxonomy): domain Bacteria; phylum Bacteroidota; class Bacteroidia; order Bacteroidales; family Bacteroidaceae; genus Physcousia. The sequence continues at coordinate 1,628 of CAJOCU010000001.1, forward strand.
CCACTGATTCGGAAACAAGTATATGGTCTATCCACTGCCAGAATCCCTGGAAGCAGTATGTCCCTGCACACTTCGGATCATCCGTCAAGCGCAAAGGAGCATGTCTGAATATACGATCTCTGTGGTCTGCATTAAAATCGCCCATCGCTAAGATATGAGCCGGTTTCATGGTCCGTTCCTTTACCTTATCTACGCTATCCACGACATTCCATAGCGTTTGTGCCGCCAACCTACGGTTTTGATCCCCTTCATGACCGCCAGTCCGGCTGGGAAGGTGAACGACAAAAACATGAAGCGTGTCAGTACCCTCGTTCGTCAACACCAGTCCTTTGGCATAAAGGATATCTCGAGTAGGCCTTAGGCCTTCCGCTTTGCTAGGGACTCGCACTGCGCGCTGTTCCAGGAGCTTAAAGCGAGAAGGTTGATATAGCAAGGCCACATCTATTCCGCGGGCATCCTCACACTGGGTCATCACATAGCTGTATCCTAAGTTACGGAGCACACTCCTTTTTGTCAGCGTAGTCAGGACGCTATCATTCTCGACCTCGCACATCCCTATGAGATCCGGGATTCCACCGTCCTCCGATACCGCAGCAATGACGCGCGACAGATCCGTCAGTTTTTTCCAATATCTATGCTTGGTCCATTTTCGTGCTGCTTGTGGCAGGAATTCCTCATCTTGGAATCCTTCGTCGTGGATGGTGTCGAAAAGATTCTCCACGTTCCACGTCATGACCCGTAATGGATAATAGGATTGTGCCATCGTCATGCACAATCCTATTACGAGTGTCAGGAATAAAAGAAGTCGTCGCAAACTCACATGCCGGAAAGCTCGCCCTCGTCAATGCTCCTGAGCTGGTTGTCAGCGATGACGGCAGCCGCCTTTTCGTTGTTATCTGTACGGAAGACAAGAATTCCTTTGCCACGGAGCAGGAAAGAGTACATATAAGTGATGCTGATTCCAGCCTCACTAAAAGCCTTCACGGCGTCTGCCGCGCGGCCGGGCTGATCATCAATGGCCAGCGCAAAGACATCGCTGAGAGCAACAGCAACGCCTGCCTTCTTCAGTTCCTCGCAAGCACGCATTGGCTCGCTGCAGATGAGACGATAGATGCCGTATTCTGCGGTATCTGCGATGGTAGAGGCAATAATCTGGATATTGGCCTGCTTCAGAGCGTCGAGCACCTTGATGAGTGTACCCGAACGGTTCTCAATGAAAATGGAAAGTTGATGGATAGTCATATCGAGCTTTAGTTTAAAGTTTAAGGTTTATAGTTTAAAGTCCAACACTACTGATACACTTTTCGCTTATCAACCACGCGGACGGCCTTGCCCTCGCTGACGGGCAGCGAGCCCTTGGCGACGAGCTTCACGATGGGCTTCAGCAGGATCTCGTCGCCCAGCTGATGACGAATCTCCTTCTCCAGCGTTTGCAGCTTGGCGAAATCGTCGGTGCCCTCGTTGAGTTCCACTTCGACAATCATCTGGTCGTTGTTGTCCTCGGTAACAAGCGTGATCAGGTAGTTCGTGCCCACCTCGGGGAACTTCATCAGGATCTTCTCAATCTGTATCGGGAAGATGTTCACACCACGCAGCACAATCATATCATCGCTGCGACCACGCATGCGGTCGATGCGGACATGGTTGCGGCCACAGGGGCATGTGCGTCCAAGGACTCGGGTGAGGTCGCGCGTGCGGTAGCGCAGCAACGGCATCGCCTCGCGGCAGAGCGTCGTCAGCACCAGCTCGCCGATCTCGCCGTCGGGCACAGGCTCCAGCGGATTCACGATCTCCACGATATAGTAGTCTTCCCAGAAGTGCATGCCGTTCTGCTCGGGGCATTCGAAGCCTACGCCCGGGCCGCACATCTCGCTCATGCCGAAGGAGTTGTAGGCCTTCACGCCCATCATCTCCTCGATGCGCTTGCGTTGCTCCTCGCTGTGAGGCTCGGCACCGATGGCCAGCACCTTCAGCTTCGTGTCGCGACGTGGGTCAACGCCCTCCTGCTGCATCACCTCATAGAGGCGGGTGACATAGCTCGGGATGGCGTGGATGGCCGTCGTGCCGAAGTCCTTGATGAACTTGATCTGGCGCAGTGAGTTACCGGCCGCCGCAGGCACCGTCAGCATACCCAGCTTCTCAGCACCATACTGGAAGCCCAGGCCGCCCGTGAACATACCATAGCCGCTGGAGTTCTGGAACACATCGTCGGGGCGCAAGCCCACCATCCACAGGTTACGCGCTACCTGGTTAGCCCACTCGTCCAGGTCCTTCTTCGTATGAAGGATGACCGTGGGGTTACCCGTCGTGCCGCTGCTGGAGTGCAGGCGCACACAATCGCGAATGGGGACACAGGCCATACCGAAGGGGTATGTCTCGCGCAGGTCCTGCTTCGTGGTGAAAGGCAGCTTGCGCACATCGGCCAGCGTCTTGATATCGTCGGGCGTGATGCCAGCCTCGTCGAACTTCTTGCGGTAGAACTCATTGTTCATGCAGTGGCGCACTGTCTTCTGCAAACGTTCCAGCTGCAAAGCCTCAATCTCGGAACGGGAGAGGGTTTCTACTTCAGGATTAAAAAATGGAGACCCTCCCCCGGCCCCTCCCGTCAGGGAGGGGTGAGGCTGGCGCATTGTTTCATTTTTTTCCATATTATCAATATGTTGTTTTATATATATCTGTAATCTGACCGCAGACCTACCCTCCCTGACGGGAGGGGTAAGGGGTGGGTCTAAAGTTTACGTTTATCCACCACATGAGCACTCTTGCCCTGACTGCGCTCGATGGTGTTGGGCGCCTTCAGCTGCACCTTGGCGGCGATGCTGAGCACGCTCTTGAGCTTGGCGGCCAGCTTCTTCTCGAGCTGATCCACTGCGGCGGGCGTATCGAAGACGCCGGTGAAATACTCCTGACGGATCTCCACCTGCACCTGCAGCGTGTCGAGGTTGTTGACGCGATCGACCACGAGCATATAGCGCGGTGCGAACTCCGGCATCGACAGCACGACGCTCTCCACCTGCGAGGGGAACACGTTGATGCCTCGGATGATGAGCATATCGTCCGAGCGGCCTTCGATGCGGCCCATGCGCACCTCCGTGCGACCGCAGTCGCAGGTGCCGGGCATCAGCGAGCAGAGGTCGCGGGTGCGATAGCGCAGCACCGGCATACCTTCCTTCGTCAGCGTCGTGAACACCAGCTCACCCGTCTGTCCGGCGGGCAGCGGCTCAAGCGTGGTAGGATTGATGATCTCGGGATAGAAATGGTCCTCGCAGATGTGCGAGCCGTGCTGCATCTGACATTCGTAGCTGACACTCGGCCCCATCACCTCCGACAGGCCATAGATGTTATAACCCTTCAGTCCCAGGCGCTCCTCGATTTCCTTACGCATACTCTCCGTCCAGGGCTCCGCACCGAATGCGCCGATGCGCAGCTTGATGTCCTCCTTACGGATACCCAGCTTGTCCATCGTCTCAGCCAGATATAGCGCATACGACGGCGTGCACGCCAGACCCGTGATGCCGAGGTCGCGGATGAGCTTCAGGTGTTTCTCCGTGTTACCCGTACCTGCGGGGATGACCGAGGCACCGAGGTGCTCCACGCCATAGTGAGCACCCAGACCGCCCGTGAACAGACCGTAGCCATAGGCCACGGAGAAGATGTCGTCGCGCGTGACGCCGTAGGCTGTCAGACAGCGTGCCATACACTCACTCCATACACCTATATCTTTACGCGTATAGCCCACGATGGTGGGGTTACCCGTCGTGCCGCTGCTGGCATGCACACGGATAATCTCGCTCTGCGGTGCCGCCTGCAGGCCGAAGGGATAGTTGTCGCGCAAGTCCTTCTTCGTCGTAAAGGGCAACTTGGTGATATCCTCGATGGTCTGAATGTCATCGGGACGGATATCCATCTCCTGCAGCTTATTGCGGTAGAAGGGTACGTTGTGATACACATACTCCACAATCTTGTGGAGTCTCTTTCCTTGGAGCGCGCTTCTCTCGTCACGGCTCATGCATTCTTTATTTGGATTCCAAATCATTCGCGTTATGTATAAATAGGAGAAAAAATCCGTGCAAAAGTACAAATTATTCTGCGTTTTGCTGCAAGAAAGTGACAAAAATATATGTTTTCCTCTAGAACGACACATGAATGCCGGCCATCACCGTGGCTCGCGGCATCGGGAAACCGTAGTTGATCTCGTAGCGCTGTGCCAGCAGGTTCTCGCCGCGCAGCCAGATCTTCACCTGCGGGAACAGATGATAGGAGGCGGAGGCATTGAGCAGGAAGAAGGTGTCTTCCTCCACATCGCCGAAGCCGTTGCCATCGCTGTCTTTCCACAACCCGTTGACGCATTGCAGACCGGCCGTCAGCTCCAGACCACACACACGGTAGCAGGCACCGAGATAGCCCTTATATGTAGGCGACGCTGGAATGCGACTGTCGGAGGGCATGTGAAGATAGCTGTGATTGGTGTTCAGCGCCCAGTGGCTGTTGATGTTCCAGGCGGCCTCCACCTCTGCGCCACAATGTTCGGTGGCTCCGGTGTTCACATTGGCCCTACGGCCCAGTTCCTGTGACATCGTAGCGGCAATCAGGTTGTCTGCCTTCAGGTAGAAGAGGTTCACGCCATAGGTGAGGCGTCCATTGAGCAGACGGTGTTTCCATGCCAACTCGTAGTTCCACAAGCGCTCGGGCTTCAGGTCGGGATTCGCCACGGCATAGAGGTACATCTCGCGCAGGTTCGGCACACGGAAGCCCTTGCCAGCGCTTAGCTTCAGCTCGCCGTTCTTCGCGGGACGGAAGATTAAACCGCCCTGTGGCACCCATTCGCCGCCCACTTCGCTGTGGTGGTCGTAGCGTACACCGGCTTCAAGGGTGAGCCATTTGACAATGTCCTGACGCAGATCGACATAGCCTGCCAGTTCTGTGAGATTCTTCTCCAGCGGATAGTGCATATTCTGCTCCATCTTTCGGTTCAGGCGCTCCCGCGTGGCCGTGCTCTCGTTCCAGCATTCGCCGTGGATATTCTGGTAGTCGAAGCCCAGGGTGACCCAGCTCCCTTTCCACAACCGAACACCTTGGTGCACGCTCACGCCCGAGAGGGCATCGTTGGAGCGGAAGAGGTAGTCGCGCGGACTGGCAGAAGCGAGATGACCGTCGTTGATCTTATGGCGACCGAAATTGTGATAGACGCTGATGGCGCCGCTCGTGCGGTCGTAGTGGTTCTCCACGCTGGCCTCCACAACGCTACGGTTCACCCATTGGCGCGCGCCGAGCAAAGGTGCTTGTTCGGGACCGGGATTGGAAGCGGCGAAATGTGTGAGATTGGCCGATGCCCAGGCACGCCAGTGCGACGAGAAGTCGTAGCCGACCTTCACAAAACCACCATATTGGTAGAAATCCATGAGCGGACGATGGTTATCACTGCCCTGGTAGTTGGCAGCCACCTCGCTGAAGAACTTTCCTACATGAACGCGGTTGTTCAACTCGCCCTGCACGCTGCCATAGCTGCCACCGCCAATGTTGAAATGTGTCACCACGGGCTTCGTCTGCGCCTGCTTCGTGACGATATTCACCACGCCGCCCATCGCATTCGAACCATAGAGCAGCGAGGCTGGTCCGCGCACGACTTCTACATGGTCCGTCATCATCGTCTGGTAGGCGTCGGGAATGGCATGACCATAGATGCCTTGGTACTGCGGATGGCCATCGACCAGCACCATCACGCGACCGCCGCCGGCGCTCATTCCGCGCAGGGTCATCGTGCCAGCCGCATCACCGCTGACGCCATAACCCATCAGACCGCGTTGGGTGACATACATCCCAGGCACCTGTTCAGAGAGCGTCGGTAGGATGCTGACGCGCTCCTGCTGTGTGAGTTGTTGTTCGTTGACGGTCGTGACCGTGGCTACGATGGCACGTTCGGGCGCTGCCGAACGGGTTCCGGTGACAACGATGTCCTGCATCAGAGAGTCACTAATGACTTCATCGTCAGCAATTGCGATTTGAGCGATCAGAACGGCAAAGGCTGCCAGGGCAAAGCGTGTGGTGTTGAACATTTTATGGTGCGATAGTATGTGATTACTTGTAGCAGGTGAACATCCGATCCACGTCGCTGCGCGACATCTTCGGTGTTAGCAGGCTGACGATGAGAACCACGGGGAAACCGCCGAGCATGGCGATGGCACCGCAATTAATGGGGTTGATGGGATTACCCAGAAGCATATTGATGACCGTGAGACCCACGCCCCAGGCGAAGCAGGCCCAGACGGCAGCGCGCGTCACGCCACGCCAGTACAGTCCCAGCATGAAGGGAGCCAGGAAGGCTCCTGCCAGGGCACCCCAGGAGATACCCATGAGCTGAGCGATGAACGTGGGCGGGTTCAAGGCAATCATCAGGGAGATGACGATGAAGAAGACGATGAGGACGCGCATCACCACGACCTTGCGACGCTCCACTTTCTCGGAGACGGTGTCGTCGATGGTTCCCTCTTCAACCTCACCGGGCAACGACTTCTTGTCGCGGTAGATGAGGTCGAGGGTCATCGTGCTCGATGAGGTCAGCACGAGCGAGGCCAGCGTGCTCATGGAGGCGGAGAGCACCAGCAGCACCACGAGGGCGATGAGCACGTCGGGCAGCGTCACGAGCATAGCAGGGACGATGGAGTCGAAGGCGATCTTGCCCGTAGCCTCGTTGATGACGGGCTCGTAGAGACGGCCGAAGCCACCGAGGAAGTAGCAGCCGCCGGCCACGATGAAGGCGAAGATGGTGGAGATGATGGTGCCGCGACGGATGGCACTCTCATCGGTGATGCTGTAGAATTTCCCGACCATCTGCGGAAGGCCCATCGTGCCGAGAGAGGTGAGGATGACCACACCGAGCAGGCCCCACGGATCGGGCCCGAACCACGACGCGAAGCCGCCGTTGACAGCAGGGTCGGCATCGGAGGGCAGCGCCGCCAGTTTCTCCACGGCCGTCGTCAGACCGCCCTGAGCATTCAGCACTGCCACGATGACAGCGACAATGCCAAACAGCATGATGATGCCCTGAATGAAGTCGTTCATGGCTGTGGCCTTGTAGCCGCCGAGGATGACATATACGGCGGTGAGGATGGACATAATGATGACGCAGTACTCATAAGGAATGTTGAAACCCATCTCAAAGAGGCGCGAGATGCCGCTATAGACACCGGCGGTGTAGGGAATCAGGAACACGAAGGCAATGATGGAGGCACAGACGCGCAGGCCTTGGTCCTGGAAACGCGTGCCGAAGAAATCCGGCATCGTACGGCTCTCGATGTGCTGCGTCATCAGCTTCGTGCGACGGCCCAGGATGAGCCACGCCAGCAGCGAACCGATGATGGCATTGCCGATACCAATCCACGCCGAGGACAGGCCGTACTTCCAGCCGAACTGACCAGCATAGCCGACGAAGACGACAGCGGAGAAATAGGAGGTGCCATAGGCAAATGCTGTCAGCCACGGACCCACGGAGCGGCCTCCGAGCACGAAGCCGTCCACACTACTGGCCTGTTTGCGGGAGTAGAGTCCCACGCCTACCATCACGACCAGAAAGATGATGGTCAGGAGAACTTTGATGAACATACTAGTTAAACCTTACTTGCAGCTGGCACATTACGGAGTGGCTGTTGCCTTTTACGAATTCGCCACCGGCGACATAAGCGCTCTTATACACGTACTGCACCTGCACACGGCATTTTTTGAAAAACCAATATTGGAAGCCGGCGATGGCCTTGTGCTGGTCCATGCCCAGGCTCGTGTTGTAGTTGAAGAAATCGTAGGAACCCACGAACTCTACCTTCGGCGTGCCGAGGGGCACGGCACAGGTGATGTAGCCGCCACGGCTGACGGCGCTGGCGTCATAGCCTTCCAGGTATTCGCCATGGGCCTTGACCCACTTGGATTTATAGTCGAAGCCAACCGACCAGCGGTTGCGCTTGTAATCGTCTCCGACCTTGATGTCGGGGTTGTAGATCGACGTGGCGATAGCGTGGCCGCGACCAATCTGCCCTGTGGCAACGAGGGCGAGGCCTTCCACGGGACGGTATTCGATGCGCCCGATGAAGTCCTTGAAGTTGTTGCCGTCTTTCTTGTTGATACCCTGTCCGTTCATCACGTCCAACTCATAGCGCAGCTTGCCGTTGTTGGTCTCGCCGTAGAGGGAGAGGCCCAAGTCACGACCGTACTGCACGCCGAAGAGCGGGTCGCTGCCGCAACCGCTGAGGAAGGTGACGCCCTCGCTATAGACGTCGATGGCTTCCATGGCCGTGGGGGAAAGGGGGTTCTCGAGTGTCAGACCATTCTTGAACTGACCTAAGCGGACGGTCAAGGCCTTGTTCTTGGTGATGCGATATTCTGTATAATATTCCTGTACGACACTCGAGAAGTCGTGCATGAATAGGAATGACCAGCGGTCGGTGATGCGGGCATTGGCCCAGAAGAGAACGCGTTTGATCTCAAATGTGTTGGTGTTGGTGCCATCCTTGTGGTTATAGACATAGCCGCCTTGGGCGTAGCCGTGAAGTTGAATACGGTCGGCGACATCCTTGAGCCAGTCCGGGGCTTTCTCACCTACGGCTTTGCGCAGGATGGTCTGCTCCTGAGGAGCTGCGGGGTTCGCTAAGGCGACGGAGTCGGTTTGGCCTTCAGCGGGCATTGATTGTCCCATGGCCGCGGTGCTGCTGAAGATGGCCAGGAATACGGCCAGCAGCGGTCTCATGTGTTTTGTGAATTGTGAATTGTGCATTGTGAATTATGAATTATTCTTTTCAAAGATGCTCATGCGTTCTTCGAGCTGGGCATACTGGTGGTCCTCGATGAAGGAGGTGCATACGCGGAGACCTTCCTGGTGCGAGCCGGTGGTGATGAGGCAGATGGCCGAGACACCATAATACATTAGTTCGCGCGCGAGCTGTCCGCTCGTCATTCCATCATAGCCGATGGTGAAGTAGAAGCCGTCGGCCACAGGGCGGTCTAGGTCGCGGTCATAGACCACATGGAAGCCGTGGCGCAGGAAGATCTCCTTCAGCTTACGGGCACGCTCGCCATAGACCTTCACCTCGTCGCGGAAGCGGTATTCGCCGTCGCAGGCAGCACGGAACATAGCCGCCAGGGCATACTGTGCCGAATGGCTGGTGCCGCTGCTCAGGGCATACAACATTCGCGTGGAGAAGACCAGACCGAAGGGCAGCCCCTCGTAGCGGGCGCTGAGGTCGGGGAAGTGGCGGTGGAAGAGCTGGTCGCTGATGCACACCACGCCGATGCGCTCGCCGGCATAGGAGAACGCCTTAGAGCCGCTGATGAGGAGCATATAGTTGTCCGTGTAGCGCGCCACCGTGGGCTGGTAGGGCGGCTGGAACGGCACGCTCAGGTCCTCGCGGAAGTCCATGGCGAAGTAGGCCAGATCCTCCATCACGATAGTGTCATACTGCGTTGCCAGCTCACCGATGGTCTGCAGCTCGCTCTCCGTGAGGCAGACCCACGACGGGTTGTTGGGGTTGGAATAGACGATGGCGCAGATATTGCCCTTCTCAAGGTAGCTCTCCAGCTTGCCGCGCAGCTTCGGGCCACGGAAGTCATAGACGTCGAAGGTCTCGTACTTCACACCCTGCACCTGCAGCTGCATCTTCTGCACGGGGAAGCCCGGGTCGATGAACAGCACGGTATCCTTCTGCTTCGATGCCTGCGAGCAGGTGAGGAACGAAGCGAACGTCCCCTGCATGGAACCCGTGACAGGCACACAACCCTCGGCGGCGATGTCCACGCCGATGAAGGCCTTCACGAAGCGCGAAGCCTGCTTCTTGAGTTCGGGATAGCCTTGGATATCGGGGTAGCTGTGGGCGATGCCGTCCTGCAGCGCCTTGATCTGGGCATCGACGCCCACCTGTGCGGCAGGCAGACCGGGGATACCCATCTCCATCTTGATGAACTCTACCCCACTCTCCTTCTCCGCCATCGCAGCCACCTGCTTTACCTCGCGGATGGTGGCCTTGGCGAAATCCTGAATGCCCAGCTGGGCAATTAATCCATCAACAATCTCTTTCTTGATAGGAGTTTCTTTCATTGTTTTTTATCACTGATTTAGGTGAAAAGATGGGCCCATTAATTGGCACCGCCGCCAAGGGCGATGTAAAGAGCGATGAGCGCCTGGGCACCATCGTAGTGGTTCTCCATCTCGTTGAGCTGTGCGCTGAGGAGGCTCTCCTGAGCGGTGATGACCTCGAGATAGCTGGCCTTGCCGTTGTCCATAAGTTCGTGAGTGCCAGCGTAGGCATCTTCCAACACAACCACCTGACGCTGGTAATAAACGTTCTTCTCTCGGGCTGCCTCAACATCGGCGATAGCCTCGTTAACCTCGTTGCCTGCATTGATAACGGTCTGCACATACTGGTGCTGTAACTCCTCCTGAGAGAGCTTGGCAATCTTCAGGTTTGCCTTCAACCTGCCTCGTTGGAAGATGGGCTGCGTGAGCGTAGCTACAGCGTTGAGCAATAGAGCGCCCGGATTAACGATGGCAGCGCCGCCGCTGTTGGTCCAACCGAGTATGCCTGAGAGGTTGAGACTGGGGAAGAAAGCCTGACGCGCAGCCTGCGTGTTGTAAAAGGCTTCGGCCAAGGCGAAGTCGGCGATGCGGATGTCGGGGCGGTACTGCAGCAACGCGGCAGGCGCACCAGTGGCGATGCGGGCGGGTAGCGTGTGCTCACCCCAGCGGCCACGCTGGATGTGCTGCGGCGTGAGGGCCAGCAGCCTGCAAAGGGCGTTCTCCACGCTGAGGATGGTGCGGCGGATATCTACAATTTGTGTCTTCACGTTGAGGTATGACGACTCCATCTGGTTGACGGCGGTGGAATAAGCCTTACCGTTTTCCCACAGCGATTTCTGCGTCTCCAGAGAGAGGTTCCACAGGCTGTCAGTGGTGAGGAGAATCTCCAACTCACGATCGAGCAGCATCAGCAGATTGTACTGCTGAGCAACGATAGAGACAATGTTCGCGCGTACGGACTCCTCGTTGACTTGAGCTTTCATGAGCTGCACCTTGGACTTACGCTTCGCAGTAGTAATGGATCCGAAGACATCAATGTCCCACGACAGCTGCAGCGGCAGGCTGTAGGTCTTGCTGACGGGGCTGCGGTCGAAGCTGGACAACGAGCCAGAGGGCGCAAAGGAAAGGGAGGGCAGGTAGCCCAGACGTGCAGCCTTCAGCGAAGCCTGGCACTGCTCCACGGCAATGCGTGCGGCATGGAGGTCGGTGTTGCGCACCAGGGCGGTGTCGATGAGCTGCTGCAGGAGCGGGTCGGTGAAGAACTCGCGCCAGGAGAGCTGTGCGATGTTGAAGGCCGTGTCGGCAGGAAGGGCGACGGTGGAGCCGAACACATCGTCGGGCACCGTGGCCTTGGACTCATACTTCTTATAGAGGCTACAACTCGAGAGCAGAAGGCCAGTAGCTGTAGCAAGGAGAAGATTTTTGATATTCATTTTTTTCGTTTAACGTTTAGCGTTTAACGTTTAATCTTTCGTTATTTCGACATTTCGATATTTTACAGCCTTTCGGCTGTTGCCCGTCCTCGGCAGAAGAGGTCTGCCTCGGTCGCTTGGGGGCGATTGACATTCACTCAATCGCCTTTTCCCTCGCTACCTTGGAACCGCTCATGCAGCTTCTGGAACACGATGAAGAAGGCGGGGACGACGAAGAGGAGGGCGATGGTGCCAATGGTCATACCACCTATGACGCCCAGCGCGAGGGCACGGTTGCCGTTGGCGCCGGCGCCACCCTCGATGACGAGCGGAATCATGCCGATAATCATGGTGAGCACCGTCATCAGAATGGGGCGCAGACGCTCCTTGCAGGCCTCGAAGGCAGCATCGACGATGCTCATGCCCTGGGCACGGCGCTCACTGGCGAACTCGGTAATCAAGATGGCCGTCTTCGCCAACAGGCCGATGAGCATGATGACACCCGTCTGCAGGTAGATATTGTTATCCATGCCCGGAATGCCCTGCGTATAACCCAGGTAGGCGAACACGAAGGCACCCATCAGTCCGAAGGGCACGCTCAGCAGCACGGCCCACGGGGTGAACCACGAGTTGTAGAGCGAAGCCAGGATGAGATAGATCAGGATGGCACAGATGACGTAGATGAGTGCTGTGGCATTAGAGCCGGCAGTCTCCTCAACCTCACGCGACATACCGCTGTATTCGTAGGTGGCTGTTTTTGGCATCTCCTCCTCGAACACCTCGGCAATGGCCTTATGAGCATCGCCCTCCGTGTATCCACTGCCGGGGGTTACAATGCAGGTGATGCTCTGGAAGAGGTTGAAGTGCTCGATATTGGACGGGCCAACAATCTGCTTCAGCGATACGAACTCAGAGATGGGAGCCATCTTACCGTTACCCACCTGCATAAAGATATTGTGCAGCGACTGCGGGTCAAGACGGTATTCGGGCGAGGCAGCAGCCATGATGCGATAGACCTTACCAAACTGGTTGAAGTTACCGATATATGCACCACCGCAGAAAGAACCCAGCGTGTTGAGTACGGCTTCGGGTGTCACACCGGCGCGGTCGCACTGGGCGGCATCGACATCCACCTGATACTTCGGGAAGCGCTCAGAGTAGGTTGACATGGCAGAGGCTATCTCCGGCCGCTCAGACAGTTTGGCCAGGAAGTGCTCTGTATGCTTGGCAAATTCCGACAGGTTACCGTCTGTGGGGTCTTCTACCATGAGCATGATGTCGTTACTGGTACCATAGCCTGGAATCTGAGGCATCTCGAACGGTATCACTCGCAAGTTCTTGATATCTTGGCAGTCAAAGTAGAAACGATACCTGACGAGGGTGATGTAATGATCCATACCAGAACGGTCATCCCAGTTCTTCAGACGTACCACCATCGTACCGTAATTGGAACCGGCACCCGATATCATACCATAACCACAAACTAAAGCGAAACTCTCCAGTTCGGGAATCTTCTTCACCTTTTCCTCCACGGCTTTCGCCATCTCACGGGTTTGCTTCAGTGTGGAGCCTTCCGGAGCTTGTATCTCAACCAAGAACACGCCCTGGTCCTCCTGAGGCACGAGACCTGAAGGCAGGTTCTTCATGAAGAACACCAGCAGGACGGCGGCCACCGCCAACAGACTCCATGCTATCACGGGGTGCTTGATAAACTTCTGGACGGCCTTGCTGTATTTGTTGTAGATGGCATTGTAGCTCACATCGTATGCCTTCTTGGTGTAGTAGGTCAGGCTCTTCTTTTGGCCCTCGTTTTCCGACATCTTCATCATGATGGCGCAGAGGGCTGGACACAGCGTCAGGGCCGATACGCACGACAAACCTACGGATGAAGCAATGGTGATACCAAACTGCGTGAAGAATGTACCTGACGTACCCGGCATAAAGGTCACGGGGATGAACACCGCCATGAACACCAACGTACATGAGACGACGGCTACCGACACCTCGTTCATGGCTTGACGGGTGGCTTCGCGGGCATCGCTGATGCCACCCTCCATCTTCGCCATGACGGCCTCGACCACCACGATGGCATCATCCACCACCGTACCGATGGCCAACACCAAGGCAAACAGCGTCAGGATATTGAGCGAGAAGCCTGCCAGTGAAACGATAGCAAAGGTTCCCAGCAGCGACACGATAATAGAGATCGAGGGGATGATGGTGGCCTTGAAGTTCTGCAGGAAGAAGAACACCACGAGTATCACAAGGATGATGGCAATGACAAGTGTCTCCACCACATTGTGGATAGCAGCGAAGAGGAAGTCGTCACTGGTCATCAAGGTCACGAACTCCAGTCCGGCCGGCATCGTTCCCTTCATCTCCTCAAACGTCTTGTTGATGCGTGCATTCACCTCGGTGGCGTTGGCACCTGGAGCCGCAAACACCATGCAGAGAGCACCTGGCTTGTCCTGGATGTTCGATGTGAAGTTGTAACTCATAGCACCTATCTTCACTTCAGCCACATCGCTCAGATGCAGCATACCGCCTCCACTGGTGCGCAATACGATATTATTAAACTCCTCGATGGTCTTCAGCGTACCCTTGTACTGCATAGAGTACTGGTAGGAGTTCTCCGACTGTTCGCCCAAGGAACCCACACCAGCCACGAAGCTCTGTCCACCAATGGCTGCAAAAATTTCATTGGGTGTCAGTCCGTACTGTGCCATCACATCGGGCTTCAGCCAGATGCGCAGAGCATAGGTGTTACCCAAGCTCTGCACGTTACCGACACCGGTGACACGCATCAGTTTCGGCCTGATGTTGATATCGATATAGTTCGACACGAAGTCTTCGTCGTACTTGCCGTCGGCACTTCTCACAGCGAAGATGCGCAGGATATTGTTCTGTCGTTTCTCCACCTTCACACCGACTTTGTTCACGTCAGCAGGCAACAGGGCCTGAGCGCGCGTTACACGGTTCTGTACGTTTACCGTCGCCATATCGGGGTCTGTGCCCTGCTTGAAATAGATGTTGATTTCCACATCACCATTCGACGAGGCTTTTGAGGTCATATAGGTCATGTCATTCACGCCATTGATTGCCTCCTCGAGTGGCTGAATGACCGACTTCATCACCGTGTTCTCATCGGCACCTGTGTAGCTCGTGCTGACGTTTACCGTAGGCGGCGCAATGTCCGGGTATTGCTCAACAGGCAGCGAGCTCATAGAGATGTAGCCCACCAGCGCTATCACAATCGAGATGGCACACGCCATCACGTATTTGTTAATAAAGATATTATTCTTCATTTTTTTCGGAATTACGATATTACGTTATAACGTTATTACGAAATCACTTTTTCTTTTCCTCGGGAAAGAGTACTTTCTGACCCTCGGTCACATTGTTGGCTCCTGTGGTCACAATCCGGTCTCCCACTTTCAAACCGCTGGTCACGATGAAGTCCTTGCCGTTACCGGTGTCCTCTGTGGTCACATCGACAGCCGCTGCAGTGCTGTCGGCCTGTACCTTATAGACAAAAGCCTTGTCCTGCAGGCGCACCACGGCAAACTGTGGAATGACCATCACATCCTTCTCAGCGAAATTCATCACCACCGTACCCTGAATGCCAGAATACAGATGGCCTTCGGGGTTGGGGAACGACACCTTTGCGGTCAATGAGCCTGTAGCGGCATTCACGACACCCGTCAGGCTGACGACACGACCCTTGTGGGGATACTCCGTACCACTCTTCATGACAAACGTGGCTTCGGGCATTTCGGCAATATGCTTTTCTATTTCGGCTGCCGTCACGCTATTCTGTACCATTTCCTCAACAACAGCTTCTGTTACAGAGATTTCGGCATACATCGTCGTATTGCCGCTCAGCATGGTCAGCTGGGTCATCGGCGACACCTGATCACCCATTCGCACAGGAATCTCGCCAATCACGCCAGATACTGAAGCCGTGATGGTGCAGAAGCCGAGGTTCACCTTCGCACGGTTCACCGCTGCACGGGCCTGGGCCACTGCAGCCTGTGCCTGCTTGTAGGCATTCTCCGAGTTGTTCAGCATGTAGCTGCTCACTATCTTCTTATCAAACAGGTTTTTGTTCGACTCGTACTCCAACTTGGCTGAGTTCTCCTGTGCCAAGGCTGCCTGCAGGTTGGCCTCCGCAGCCTCTAATTCCAGCTGCGCATTGCGCGAGTCGATGACAAAGAGCGTCTGCCCTTTCTTCACCTGCTGGCCCTCAGTGACGCAAATCTTCATGAGCTGACCGCTCACCTGTGGCGTTACCGTTACGTCATTCTGACCTTTCATCCTGGCACTGAACTTATAGGGCAGTTCAATATCGGTTGTCTTCACTGTCATCGTCTCAAACGATGAATTCGTTGCTTTGGGCATGTCCACCCCGCAGGATGCCAGCGCGAACGCTGCACAGAGAATGTCCAAGCACATTCTAACATTGTTTCTCATACCTATTTGTTTTTTGAGTTTGACATTTTGGGTGCAAAGATACAACTATTTAATTAAAATTGATAAACGAACAATGAAAAATGAAGAATGAAAAACTAAAAATTGAAAAAGGGGGTGTAAAATACGCTCCATGGAGCATCGGCATGTACCTATAGAGGAAAACGCTTACGACTATATAGGCGCAAGCGTTTTCTCCTAGGGGTGTATGAGGGGAACGGTTTATGATTCCCGATACAAGTCCGCCTCACCCTGTACGGCAGCGAGTTCCTTCAGCAGGAGCGCATACTTGGCGGCGACGACCTCAGCGAAACGACGTCCTTTCTCGGCGGTGGCGAGGCGGGGATCACCGATGCCGGTATCGGAGGTGACACGTGTCCAGTGGCGCGGCAGCCAAGCGGTCTTCTCACGCAGGCCTTGGAGGGCGAAGGGATGTGCTTCGCCGGGGCCTGCCTCAGCGAGGTTCACCAACTCAGGATGGTAGTGCATCATCACGCTGGTTTCCAGCTCATCGGCGTGATCGCCAGGGTCGTCGAACCAATCCTTGGCAGGCAGCTGCGTGAACCACTCGCTGGAGAGCAGCAGGAAATCGGGGTAATCAACGGCAAGGTCGCGGATCATGCTCTTGAAGGTGTTACCACCGTGTCCATTGACAATCAACAGCTTGCGGTATCCCTGATGGTACAGCGAGGCCACGATATCGGTGAGGATGGCGCGCTGTGTGTCATAGCGGTAATGGATGCAGAACTTCAGGTCGCGCTGACCAGGGTTCTGTGCGCCCATAGCCACAGGCGGCAGCACCATCGCACGGACTCCATAATGGTCTAAAGCGTACTGTGCCGCATCCACGGACACGTCGTGCGAGAGGATGGCATCGGTGAGGTAAGGGAGATGCAGGTTGTGGGGCTCGGTGGCCCCCCAAGGCAAGAGGACGATGTCGTAATCGAGGGGACGCGTGACGCCATAGGCGCTGACGCTCAAATCAATTTCGCGATTCATAGGGACGAATAGGTTAAGATTTGGTGACAAAAGTATAACTTTTTCGTGACTTGTACTATGAATCTGCGAAAATCTTGTTACTTTTGCGCCCAAAATGATATAAAAAGACTTTTTTCAGGACACACATTCATGCATATAACCATTTTACAACACGATATTGACTGGTGTCAGGTCGATAAGAACCTGGCACATCTGGACACGCTGACAGCGATGCTCCCGAAGACAGATCTCCTGCTGCTGCCTGAGATGTTTGCCACGGGACTGAATAATGCCGCCATCGACATCGTAGATGCCCAACCGCGCATCCTGGCATGGATGCAAGCCAAGGCCAAGGCGATGGACGCTGCCGTCGTGGGCAGTATCGCCACGGAGGACAGCGGACGCTGCTACAACCGCCTGCATTTCGTGCGGCCTGACGGCACAGTCAGCCACTACGACAAACGCCATCTCTTCGCCTATGGCGGCGAGGCTGACAACTACACCGCCGGCCACGAGCGCGTCGTCGTGAAATGGCGCGGCGTGCGTTTCCTGCTACAGGTGTGCTACGACCTGCGCTACCCACTGTGGGCACGGCAGCGTGGCGACTACGACTGCATCCTCTACTCGGCCAACTTCCCTATCAGCCGCGACACAGCCTGGCGCACACTCATCCGCGCTCGTGCCATTGAGAACCAGTGCTACGTTGCAGCCTGCAACCGCATAGGCACCGACCAGCAGTGCGAGTACTACGGTCGCTCGGCCATCATCCATCCCTACGGCGAGACCATCATGGACTGCCCGGACAAGACGGAATGGGCTGCGTCGGCAGAGATTGACTTGGATTTCCTCCGCCACTACGAGAAGAAGTTCCCTGTGCTGGCAGATGCGGATCCATTTGAACTGGTGAAATGATAAATGATAAATAAAAAATAAGAATGAAGAAATTACTATTAGGCGACGAAGCAATCGCTTTGGGCGCCATCCATGCAGGCCTCTCGGGCGTTTATGCTTACCCAGGCACACCCTCGACGGAGATTACGGAGTTCATTCAGGGCAACGCGATTGCCAAGGAACGCGGACTGCACAGCCGCTGGTGTACGAACGAGAAGACGGCGATGGAGGCCGCGCTCGGTATGTCTTTCATGGGCAAACGCGCACTTGTCTGCATGAAACACGTAGGACTGAATGTTTGTGCCGACCCGTTTGTGAACAGCGGAATGACAGGTGTCAACGGAGGTGTGGTGGTCCTCGTAGCCGACGACCCCTCGATGCACTCCAGTCAGGACGAGCAAGATAGCCGTTTCTATGGTAAGTTCGCCATGATTCCCACTTTCGAGCCTTCCTCGCAGCAGGAAGCTTACGACATGATGGAGATGGCCTTCGAGTACAGCGAGCAGCAGTGTCTGCCAGTGCTGATGCGTGTCACCACGCGTATGGCCCACAGTCGTGCCGTCGTGGTGGTGAAGGATGAGGCCCGCGCGGAAAACGAGAAGAATTACAATGCTGCCGCTGCCAACTGGGTGTTGCTGCCCGCCAACGCACGCCGTCGCAATGACATCGTGACAAAGCAACAGACACAGCTGGAGGAGGATGCAGAGAAGTCAAAGTACAACAGACTCTCAGGCCCCACCCCCAGCCCCTCCCCTGTTAGGGAGGGGGGCAAGCAATACCCTTTGGGTGTGATTGCCAGCGGCATCGCTTATAACTATGTGCAGGAAGCACTCGCGCAGCGCTCACCCCTCTTTGAAAGAGGGGGGGCTGGGGTGAGTCTCCTGAAAATCAGCCAATACCCCCTACCCAAGCGTCTTGTGCGTCAGCTGTTGGACAGCTGCGAGAAGGTGCTGGTGGTGGAAGAGGGCCAGCCGTTCATCGAGGAACAAGTGCGCGGCGTCTTCGAGAGCCAGAACATCCTCGGCCGTCTCACGGGCGAACTTCCCCGCACAGGCGAGCTCACTCCTGACTGCGTAGGCGAAGCCATCAATGCCGCAGCAAATTCTTCACTCTTCACTCTTCATTCTTCATTCGAGCGAAGCGAAATTGTCGCCGCCCGTCCGCCCCAGCTCTGTCAGGGCTGTGGTCACCGCGATGTCTATACGGCGCTGAACAAGGTGCTGAAGGAGTATGAGAACCCGCGCGTGTTCGGCGACATCGGCTGCTACACGCTCGGCTTCCTGCCGCCGTATAAAGCCATCCACTCCTGTGTGGATATGGGCGCCAGCATCACGATGGCCAAGGGCGCCTCGGATGCCGGTCAGTGGCCTGCCGTGGCTATCATCGGCGACAGCACCTTCACTCATAGCGGCATGACAGGCCTGCTGGATGCCGTTAACGAGAACGCCGACATCACTGTCATCATCTCCGACAACCTCACGACAGCTATGACGGGCGGCCAAGACAGCGCCGGCACGAATAAATTCGAGGCCATCTGCCGCGGTCTGGGTGTCAGCGACGAACACCTCCATGTCGTCGTGCCCCTGCCCAAGAATATGCCGGAGATTACGCAGATCATCCGCGACGAGATTAACTACCATGGCGTCAGCGTCATCATCCCCAGAAGAGAGTGTATTCAGACATTTAAGAGACACGCGAAGGAGAAAAAGACAGCTGCCAATTCGAAATAACGATATATCGTCATAACGTAATTACGAAAATATGAAAACCGATATAATTTTATGTGGCGTGGGGGGACAAGGCATCCTCTCGATAGCCACCATCATTGGCGAAGCAGCCATGAATGAGAACCTATATATCAAGCAGGCCGAGGTACACGGAATGAGCCAGCGCGGCGGCGATGTGCAGTCGAATCTGCGCATCTCCAGCGACCCCATTGCCAGCGATCTGATCCCCAAAGGAGGGGCCGATGTCATCATCTCCATGGAGCCCATGGAGGCGCTTCGCTACCTGCCGTATCTAAACAAAGAGGGATGGGTCATCACCTCAAGCGACCCTTTTATCAATATTCCAAATTATCCTGGTTTAGAGGGCATTAATGACGAGCTTTCAAAACTACCACACGTCGTTTCCATCGACATTGAGCAGCTGGCAAAGGACAACCAGGTACCACGTTCTGCCAACGTCATCCTCCTGGGTGCAGCCCAGCAGGCCCTCGGCATCGACTACGACAAGCTGGAGGCTGCCATCCGCCGCGTCTTCGCGCGCAAAGGCAACGCCATCGTGGAAGCGAACATCAAGGCACTAGCCATCGGTAAGAAAGCGACCCAAGCGTAATAACGTCCCCCTTTTTGCGAAGAGTTGCTATGCATCACGACACTCCCATCCGACGCTCCGCACTGGCGCTACTCACGGTACTGCTCCTTGGGGGCGGTGCTCTCTCCTACTCGTCCTGCAGCAAGGATGACGATGTGACCACGACGCAGCGCCCCTACATGCCCAAGGAGGAGGGGCACGCGACGCCCGAGGAGTCCGACGAATATGAACCGGAGCTTACAGGCACCGTCCGTTATGATGAATACAAACTCACCGCCTATCATTTCAATTATCGCTCGCAGGACCCCTATGGCAACCCAGCCATCCTTTCGGCTGCCATTACTATTGGCGACGAAGTGACAAAGGCGCAGCCGGCGCGCGGCCTGCTCCTTTATAACCGCACAACAGCATTCAAAGAGGCTGACGCACCTACCCAAGGCGAGCTGACAGCACAAAAGATTATCGTGGGAAGCGGGCTGATAGCCATCTCGGCAGACCATTATGGCTTTGGCGCCACTGCCGACCAACACCAGTCCTACGGCATCGGTATCCCCAACGCGCAGAGTAGCGTGGATGCCTTGATTGCAGCCAAGAAACTGCTGCCTAAGCTGGGATACAGATGGAATGACAAATTCCTGTTTAACGTGGGCTACTCACAAGGCGGACAGACAGCGCTGGCCGTGGTAAGAATCATCACCGAACAACATCCGGAGTTGAAGATCACCCAAACGATAGTGGGCGGCGGTACCTACGACATCGGCGCTACTTATCGCAGCTTCATCGAGAGCGACTACTCCGACCACCCGGGAACCGTGGTCGCTGTCATCCTATCCTTCAACGAGTTCTTCCAGCTCAATATCTCGCGCGAGAAGCTCTTCAAGGAGCCCTTGCTCAGCCATATCGATGAATGGTATTATAGCAAGAACTATTCTTTATCCGGTGTTGATCGCCGTATCGGAGACGTCCCCGTCTCGCAGTATCTCTCGGATGAACTGCTGGACCTCAACTCTGAGACATCCCGCAAGCTAATGGCTGCATTCGACAAGGACAACCTATGTGCGGGTTGGACACCGCGCAAGAACGAGAAAATCACCCTCGTTCACAACAAGACAGACAAGACCGTACCCTATGTGAACGCCGAACAGTTCTATCAATTCGCTCACAACGAGCACGGCGTTACCGATATTGAGATGTACGCCAGAGATTGGGGGCGCCAGTTCGACCAGTCGGAACACGAGACGGGCGCTATCTATTTTTCCCTCAAGGTGGTCACCAGCGTCAGCGGAACCTTTGGAATCCTGCCGTGGATCAGCCTGCAGACCATCAAAGAATTCTTCTAAGCTGCTTATTTGGTTTCAGCGACAATCCGATTGCCGCGCACACGGTCACCTTTCTTCAGACCCGACTTAATCTCTATATTCACGCCATCGGAAAGACCTGTCGTGACAGGAGTACGTGTATAAACGGGCTTGGCGGCACTGCCACCTACGAGGTACACGAAGGTGCTGTCACCGCTGAACTCAATGGCCGACTCAGGAATCGTGAGCACCTTGGTAGCATCCTCCAAGACAATCTGCGCCGTAGCACTGTAGCCGCTACGTATGAAAGGAGCATCCTGAGCCGTTTCCCCGGGGACCCTGACAGCAGCCTTGATCTCGAACTGGTTGGCACCGCCGGTGGTGGCTGTAGCCTTCGGGCTGATATACTCCAACGATGCCGAGAAACGAAGATCCTGTAACGCGCCGATGGTGATTTCCATGGGCATCCCCACACTAAGACGTCCCACCTCTGTCTCGTCGATATTCCCACGGAAGATCAGGTTACTCATATCGGCCACGGAGGCAATGGTTGTACCGTCGTTGAAGGTATTTGTGAGAATGACGGAGTTTCCGACTTTCACAGGGATATCCAGAATGATACCGCTGATGGTGGAACGCACGAGGGTGTTGCTGGATGAGGCATTGCTGGCAGACACACCGTCGCGCGTCAGCTCCAGCTGTTCCTGTGCCACGGCCACCTCTTCGCGAGACTGGTTGTAGGCTTGTCGCACCTTCTCGTAGTCGTTGGCCGAGATGAGTCCCTTGTCATAGAGCGCCTTCTGGCGTTCGTAGTCAGTGCGAGCTTGCTCGCTGTTGATCCGCGACAGACGCACACGGCTCTCGGCAGAGGCCAACTGGTTCATATCTGGGATGACCTTCAGCTTGGCAATCACCTCGCCAGCCTCCACGCGCTGACCGGCCTCCTTCAGCAGCTCTGTGATAATGCCGCTGATCTGCGGTTTCACGGCCACTTCGTCACGCGGCTCTATCTTGCCTGTGACGATCGTGCTCTTGCTGAGATCGCGCACACAGGGCTCCAGCGTCTCATAGCTCACCGGCTTCGGACGCGAGTGAAGGTACAGGAACACGAAGGTTCCGATAAAAACAACCGCCACGAGGGCAAAAAGGAAGAAACGGAAGAAAGTGCGAACCTTCCCCCTACCCTCCTTTGTGGGGAGGGAACTATTACCTTTACTAATTGTCTCCATTTCGATTTTTATTTTTATTTCTTACTTCTTCATTCTTTTTTCGTCTTGCGGCCGCCGCAATGCGCTACTCTTCCCGCATCGCATCCACAGGTTTGATGCTCATTGCTCTGGCTGCCGGTGCCAACCCTGACAGCACGCCGAGTGCAGCCAGGAGAAGGGCGGCACCTATGGCTGTCCAGAACGAGACCTGGAAGTGGGATTGTAGGATGCCATCCTCTGTAAAGCCCAGCTCCATGCCATGCAGCACGAGGACTGCAAAGAGGATGCCACTCATACCAGCGATGGCCGTCAAAAGGATGCTCTCGGAGATGATCTGCGAGAGGATGACACGCGGTGTAGCACCGATTGCACGACGAATGCCAATCTCGGTGGTGCGCTCCTTCACCGTCACCATCATGATATTCGATACGCCGATGGCACCGGCCAGCAAAGTGCCAATGCCAACGAGCCAGATCAAGAGATCGACGCCTTCGAAGAGATTGTCCATCAACCCAAAGAGCACCTCGGTGTTGAACACCATAACGGCCTTCTCATCCGTGGGATCGATGTCATGACCACGGGCGATGACCTCGCGGATGCGGGGTGTAATATCGCTGACGGCCGTTCCCTTGCGCGCCGTGATGGCTATCATCTCTATGTCGTCGCCCATGTTGAAGGCGCGCTGCATCTGTGACAGCGGAATGACCACAGTCTCATCGGCAGAGCCATTGACATTCATGTTACCACTGGCATAGTCCACGCCGATGACGGTGTAGTATGCTGAGTCCAGACGGATAAGCTCGCCACAGGGATCACCACCTTTGGGAAACAACGTCTTATAGACACGCTTGCCGATGACGCAAACCTTGCGCTGCTGTGCGATGTCCATCTCATTCAGGAAACGACCGTAGTATATCTTGGGAGCCTCCACCTGAGCATAGCTTGGCAGCTGTCCTTTGACATTGGAATTGAACTTATTATCTCCCCGGACAGCCTGCACGCCCCATTTGCTCGCCATCGGAGAGATGACATCGAGTTGGGACACCTGCTGACGCAGTCGTTCTACGTCGCTCGTGGAAAGCATCCATACGCGTCCCTTGCGGAAACCGTGATAGGGCTTCGTCGTGGGCTGTTCCCAGATAATGGCGGAGTTGGTGGCAAAGCCCTCGAAGTTGTTATTCAACATCTCTTTCATTCCAGCACCACCACCGATGAGCGCGACCAACATGAACACGCCCCAAAACACACCGAAACCCGTAAGGAAAGAGCGTGTCTTGTTGCGGAGCAGCGTCTCCGTCAATTCATGAAAGGCATTGAGATCAATCAGCCAAAAGGCACCCCCACCCCCTCCGGAGGGGGGCTGCTGGCGCGATGTAGAATGATTTCTTTCTCTCATGAGATTCTTTGAGGTCTCTTTCCCTCCCCTCCCGGGAGGGGGCGGGGGTAGGTCTTTACCTAAGCGCTTCCACAGGACGAACTCTCGCCGCCTTCAGCGCCGGCATCAGCCCCGCGATGGTTCCGGCGACGATGAGCACGAGGGTGACACCGATGCAGGTGCCGAGACCCACGGTAGGATCGACGAAGACTGTAGTGGTGAACAGACCTGTCTCGATAGGTTTGGAACCGAGGGTGGCGTCCATATAGAGGTTGGCACCGATGCCGAGCAACATCCCGATGTACCCGAAGAAACCGGTGACGATGATGCTCTCAGTGATAATGATGCGAAGGATAGTGGCAGGCGAGGCACCAATGGCTTTGCGGATGCCGAACTCGTGTGTGCGCTCACGAACTGTTATCAACATAATGTTCGACACACCGACAATGCCACTGAGCAGCGTGAACAATCCGATGATCCACAGGGATGTACGGATGATATTCATGCCCTTGGACATCTGCATCGCCTGCGTGAAACGATTCCATATCCAGATGGCATCCTCGTCGTCGGGCGCTGCATTGTGCTGGCGGTTGATGGTGGCGCGGTAGCGCTTCTCGAAGGCTTCGTTGTCCCTCTCACTTTCCAGCCCATGGAACGAGAAGACGATGCGCCCGACGCGGTTGCCTTTGTTATAGATGGTCTGCAGCGTTGTGAATGGTACACTGGTGTCAGAACTCATACGGCTCTTGTCCTCCTTTTCGATGCCCACAACTGTGAAAGCCATATCGCCTACCCTCACCGTCTGTCCGACCAACGAGCGCGGAGCTTTAGGAGACAGTTCACGAGCCAGGTTCTCAGGGATGACAAGCACCTTACGGCTGTCGCGAATGTCGATATCGTTGATGAAACGGCCAGCGGTCAGCTTCACCTTGTTGATCTCGGCAAACATGGGATAGACACCGCGGAGGCTGCCACTAACATAGTTCTCGCCATAGGCGATCGAGGCTCCGCTCTCCATGATGATGGCGCCAGCTTTGTCGATGTTCTGCGTGAAGCGCGTCTGTGTCACCTTCAGGTCGTTGTTGTTGAGCGTGACCTCACGTCCCTCCTTAAACCCCTCATAGGGCTTGGATGTCGTGCCGCCAAAGACCATCATGGAGTTATCGACATACTGGTCGTTATTGGATTGCTGCGCATTGATGAGCCCGTTGCCGGCGCCAAGGAGCACGATAAGCATAAAGATGCCCCACGCCACCGCAAAACCTGTTAGCGATGTGCGCAACTTGTTGCGTCGCGCCGTCTGCCATATTTCAGCAATAAGCTCGAACATTCCTCATTTTTCCTTTTCAATCATCCCATCCTTGATCCTGATGATCCGGTTCGTCTGCGCCGCCACGTTGGGATCGTGCGTCACGATGACCATGGTGATACCCTCTTCGCGGTTCAGGCGCTTCAACAACTCCATCACCTCTACACCCGTCTTGGAATCCAACGCTCCCGTAGGCTCGTCGGCCAGGATGATTTGCGGTCGTGTGACGAGGGCACGGGCGATGGCCACACGCTGGCGCTGGCCGCCCGACATCTCGTTGGGATAGTGCTCGGCCCAGTCCGTGAGTCCCATCTTCCCCAGCTCCTCCATCGCCAGTTGATGACGCTTCTTGCGCGATACGCCCTGATAGAAAAGGGGCAGTTCCACATTCTCCACGGCCGTCTTGAAGCCGATGAGGTTGAAGGACTGGAAGATGAAGCCGATCATACGGTTACGGTACTGCGCCGCGCGCGTCTCGGAGAGGTCCTTGATGAGCGTATCGGCCAAACGGTACTCGCCCTCGTCGTAATCGTCGAGGATGCCCAGGATATTCAACAAGGTGGATTTACCAGAGCCCGAGGCCCCCATAATGCTCACCAACTCGCCCTCGGCAATGTCGAGGTCAATTCCTTTCAGCACATGCAAGGGCTGAGCACCGAAATAGGTCTTATGAACACCTTTCAGTGAAATCATGGCGAATCAGAGATTCTTGCCGTGGCAGGCCTTGAACTTCTTGCCGCTACCGCAGGGACAGGGATCGTTGCGGCCGGGGAGTTTGTCGGCGGTGAAAGGCGTGCGGGGCTGTTGAGCGCGAGTGTCCTGAGCGGCGGCTGCCTGCTGGGCAGGATCGTTAAGGTCAGCAGGCTGCCCCTGCTGAGCACCTGGAACAGCACCGCCGCGTCCAGCCTGATACTGTGCGCGCTGGGCGGCAGCAGCACGGGCACGGCGCTGAGCCTCGTAGGCGGCGCGCTGCTGGGCGGCATCATCGGGAGCCTGCACCTGTTGCTCGGGAACCTGGCCGCGCATCAAAATACTGATAGTCTGATTATTAATGCGGTTGACCATCTTATCGAAGAGTTGCACGCTCTCGAGCTTGAAAATCAAAAGCGGATCCTTCTGCTCGTAGCTGGCGTTCTGCACGCTGTGCTTGAGTTCGTCGAGCTCGCGGAGGTTCTCCTTCCAGGCCTCATCGATGACGTGGAGCATAATGGCCTTCTCGAAGGCGGTGACGATGGCACGTCCCTCACTCTCGCAGGTCTGCTTCAAAGAAACGCCTCCGATATTATAGACGCGGCGACCATCCATGATCGGAACCATGACGGGACGCTCAGCCCACTCCTGACCGTTGGGGCCATCATAGATAGGCCTGAAGACCTTGAAGGACTCGGCTGCGATGATGTCTGTCTTCTGACGGAAGCGGGCGAGGACTGCCTGATAAGCCTTCTCCTCTAGGTCGGGGGTCTTCATCTGCAGGAGGTCGCTCTCGGTGAAGGGAATCTCCATGGCGAAGAGACTAATGAATTCATCCTTCATCTGGCTGTGCTCTGCGCAGTTCTCGATGATGCTGCAAACGCGGTCATAGAGCATATCGGCGATGTCCATTCCAAGGCGCTCACCCATGAGGGCGTGGCGACGCTTTTCATAGACCACGGTGCGCTGCTTGTTCATTACATCATCGTACTCGAGCAGGCGCTTACGAATACCAAAGTGGTTCTCTTCCACCTTTTTCTGGGCACGTTCGATGCTGTTGTTGATCATCGGGTGCTCAATCATCTCGCCTTCCTCAAAACCTAAACGATCCATCACCTTAGCGATGCGCTCGCTGGCGAAAAGGCGCATAAGCTTGTCCTCCAGCGATACGAAGAAGACGCTGGAACCCGGGTCACCCTGACGACCGGAACGACCACGCAACTGGCGATCGACGCGACGGCTCTCGTGGCGCTCTGTGCCGATGATGGCAAGACCACCGGCTTCCTTCACCTCGGGCGAGAGCTTAATATCTGTACCACGACCGGCCATGTTCGTAGCGATGGTGACGGCGCCGAGACCGTTGGTACTCTGACCGGCGAGGGCTACGATGTCGGCCTCTTTCTGGTGGAGTTTGGCATTCAGCACCTGATGTGGAATCTTGCGCAGAGAGAGCATTTTAGAAAGCAACTCACTGATTTCCACGGAAGTTGTGCCGACAAGGGTTGGACGTCCACTATTGCGCATCTTCTCCACCTCGGCGATGACGGCATTGTATTTCTCACGCTGTGTCTTATAGACACGGTCATTCATATCATCACGGATAACAGGACGGTTCGTGGGTATCTCCACAACATCCAGCTTATAGATATCCCAGAACTCACCCGCCTCAGTGATGGCAGTACCGGTCATACCAGCGAGCTTGTGATACATTCTGAAGTAGTTCTGCAATGTGATGGTGGCGAAGGTCTGCGTGGCAGCCTGCACCTTCACGTGTTCCTTGGCCTCGACTGCCTGATGGAGGCCGTCGCTCCAGCGGCGTCCTTCCATGACACGGCCTGTCTGCTCATCGACAATCTTGATTTCGCCATCGACGATGATGTAGTCGTCGTTGAGGGTAAACATGGCGTAGGCCTTCAAGAGCTGCTGAATCGTGTGAACACGCTCGCTCTTGATGGCATAGTCGGTGTATATCTGGTCCTTCTTCTGGGTCAGTTCCTCGCCCTGCAGGCTCTGGTCGCCCTCGAGGGCTGAGAGTTGGGCTGCGATATCGGGGAGGATGAAGAGATCGTCGTCGTTGACTTGCTTAGCCAGCCATTCGTTGCCCTTGTCTGTGAGGTCTGCGCTATTGAGCTTTTCGTCAATGACGAAGAACAGGGGCTCCACGGCTTCGGGCATTCGCTTGTTATTGTTCTCCATGTAGATTTCCTCCGTGGAGAGCATCCCACTCTTGATACCTGGCTCGGAGAGGTACTTGATGAGGGGCTTGTTCTTGGGTAGCGCCTTATAGGAGCGGAAAAGAGATAGGAAACCAGCTTCGGTCTTGGCCTTGTCGTTCTCGGCCTGACCTTCGGAGATGAGTTTCTTGGCATCGGCCAGATACTGTGTGGCCAGCTGACGCTGCACATTCACGAGTTTCTCCACCAGCGGCTGGTATTCCTCAAACTGCTGGTCGTCGCCCTTGGGCACAGGTCCACTGATAATCAACGGTGTACGGGCATCGTCAATCAACACGGAGTCCACCTCATCGACGATGGCATAGTTATGCATCCGCTGCACGAGGTCCTCGGGGGAGATGGCCATATTGTCGCGCAAGTAGTCGAAACCGAACTCGTTGTTTGTGCCAAAGGTGATATCGGCCTGATAAGCCTTGCGTCGCGCCTCGCTGTTGGGCTGGTGTTTGTCAATACAATCCACGCTGAGGCCGTGGAACATATAGAGCGGCCCCATCCACTCGGAGTCACGCTTGGCCAGATAGTCGTTGACCGTGACCACGTGAACACCGTTGCCTGTCAAGGCATTAAGGAACACCGGGAGGGTAGCCACGAGAGTTTTACCTTCACCCGTAGCCATCTCGGCAATCTTACCCTGGTGCAGAACGGTGCCGCCGAAAAGCTGCACGTCGTAGTGGATCATGTTCCACACGGTCTCATTGCCGCCAGCCACCCAGTGGTTGTGGTAGATGGCTTTGTCGCCCTCGATATCCACGAAATCGTGGCGTGCTGCCAGTTCACGGTCGAAGTCGGTGGCTGTCACCTCGATGTCCTCGTTGTCGGTGAAACGCTCGGCCGTGCTTTTGACAATGGCAAAAGCAACGGGACGAATCTCGTTGAGGACACCCTCGAAGACTTCAAGCTGTTCCTTCTCCAGCTTATCAATCTTGTCGAAGATGGGCTTACGATCCTGAATATCGGTCTGTTCAATCTGGGCCTTGAGTTCATCAATCTGTTTACGAATCGGCTGACCTGCTTCACGCAGACGCGCCTGTAACTCTTTGGTACGCGCACGTAGCTCGTCATTCGAGAGTGCTTGTATCTCAGGATAAATCTTCAGGACCTCATTCACGAGGGGCTGAATTTGTTTCATATCGCGGTCGCTTTTATTACCGAAAAGCTTGCGCAAGAGTTGAATAAAATCCATAATGTTACTTATTATTATTGTCAATCACCCCACAGGCTCTCCCCTCCCTAGGGAGGGGTTGGGGTGGGTCTTTATCTCAGCTGCAATGGTGCTTCGCGGCTGGCATTGGGAGCGCGGATACGCAAACAGCGAGCCAATGTGGGTGCGACGGCAGTAGCCTGAACAGGGGTGTTTACCTGTGCAGCCACCACTTCGGGGCCCCAGACCATCACCGGGTAAGGTTCATAGGCATCGCCCGGGTGCACGGATTGAGAGCCGTCGGTTGCCGTCACCTGCCATCCGGGAGACACCTCTACGAGGATGTCGCCGGAGCGCTCCGGATGCCAACTGGCACGAATGCTGCTGACTTTCTGGTCCCAAGCGCCGAGCGCCATACTGCGTGCCGTATAGGCTGCGCGAACGCCGGACATCTGTCCGAGGAACTCCTCACAGCGTGTGAGTACCTCATTGAGATTCAGCTGTTTCTGCTCTATGAGCTTATGGTTTAAATAGATGTTGTTGCCGCTGGTTCCCTCCACATACTGGGCCTTGCCATAGAGGGGTACGAGGTACATATTCAGCAGCATCGAGGCACGCTCCACGGAGAAGGTGCCAGAGGGCAGGCGATAAGCCTTCAAGTCGGTCTCGCCGCCATAGCTGTCACTGTAGCCCGTGGAGGAGAGCACCACTAAGGTGCGACCTTTTCCGGACAGGTGTTCAAAAAGTGCCAGGAGGTCTGCGATAACACGGTCCAGACGGACATAAGTATCTTGCAGTTCTGAGGGTGCCAAAAGCACACTCTTGTTCTCATAGTTGCCCGCATACAGACCGATGGACAGCAGGTCGGGGACATTATCGCGGCCCAGATAGGAGCCTTCGATGCAACGCTCCACAAAGTTATACACCTCCTCGTTGACAAGTGCCGAGGTCTTGAACTGACGGATGCGGCTGGCATCGGTGAAGGTGTGGCTGAAGTCGGTCTTCTGAGCGAAAGCGATACTCTTAAAATAATGGAAATCCGAATGCGCACCTTCTACGACAGGCTTCCATGTCAGGGAGCCTATGCGCTGGGACAGAGGTTCCATCCGCTCATAGACGGAAGCCCATGCGGGGTATTCGCCATAGTAGCTGGTGCCGCACCACGAGCCTGTCTGATCGCTGATCCAGAAAGCACCATCAGAGACGTGACCAGCCATGAGGATTGCCATATCGCGATCTGGTGCAATACCATAGGTGACTGCAAACTGACCCGTTGCCACCTCCAACTCATCGGCCACGGAAGTGGTTAACAGGTTCGCCGGCGACGATGCCTCGGTGGTCTGGTGTCCCTTGTAGGCAGGGTCGTCCACGCAATAAACGGGCTGTAGTGTCTTGCGCGACAGCCATTTCAATGCAATCACACCGTGGTCGGAAGGCGTTGTGCCAGTGACCATGGAAGCCGTGGCAGAAGCCCGATCGACAGACTTGAAAGCCTGACGTGCATCGGGGAAATAGCGCCCTTGCCTCATCAAACGCTTCAGTCCGCCCTCGCCATACAAGGGCGAGAAGGCTTCGAGATAGTCTGTGCGGAGTTGATCGACAAGGAGATGAACCACCAAACGAGGTTGTTCGGCTGTTGTCTGCGCCTCAAGGCTCATCATCGCCATCAGGGCCACAAGGGACGTCAGCCAGCGATTGGAGCGGCTATTGCGCAGAGAGAGAGGACTTTCGTTATGCGACACGGGATAAAATAGATTATCGTTTGATATGTTGTAAAGCCAAATGCACCACAGCACGACTCAGCAAAAGTAGTGCCAAAGGGTATATCAGCGGAGTGAAATCTTGCGGTATGAAGAAAGAAAGGAGGAGGAACAGCAACAGTATGGCTGCCGAAATAGCGTGATAGACACTGGACTCACGGCGGATGTCAGCGCGCACCACTGCCGGAAGGAAGAACAACGGCAGTGGATTAAGCACCCACACCTGCCAGTTGGAACCTACACCGGGATGCGTAGAGAAAAGCAACATAAACACCAGCAGGATTCCTGCCAGCCCCTGAAGCGTCATCAGCACTACATCCACGCCCCACAGAATCCGGCGACGACGGTATTCCCACAGCGCTAGCAGGAGGCCGGCGCCCAACAACAGCCAGAAGAGAAGAGCGGGAGCGATGGGGTACGTGGGTTCCTGAGCAGCGGCCCACTGTTGCAGTTCTGCGTTGGCTTCCAAGATGACTCGGCGCTCGGCCACCAGAGAATCATATCGCATCAGCCCGCGATCAATCATAGCGCTGTCGGCATACCACATCATATATATGGGCGAGAACATCTCGTCGCGCTCGGTGAGGAGTGTATCGATTTCTGCACCCAAGAGCATATCATTGCCAGCCTCATCCCACGGAGAAGCGGCCGTGAACTGGTGTAGTATCTGCCGGAAGGTGAGGCGACGGGCCCGCATCGGATAGCGCACAATGCCAAAGACATTCTCCTCTATCATATCGCGCGCCTTTGTCGTACAATTGTTTCGGAATATATTATAACGGTATGTGCTATTGGCCGGCTTGCAGTTCTCCTCCAGCGCCAACAGTAGCTTCATAGCTTCGGCAGGATACAGGTTCAGCACCTGCTCCGTGATGGAGGAGCCGCGGCTACGATAAGCATATTCAAAATATGGATAGTCCTCGCGCGCCACCATATAATCACATTCACCCAGCACAAAATGCCAGACAAAGTGAGGCTGATTAAAGTCGAAGACACCGTAGTTATACACCACATCGAAACCATTCTTCTCGCTATAAGCTCGCAGGGCTGTATGCCCATAGAGCTCATAAGTGGCCGACCCAGGGGAGCAGGTGAGGAGACTGATGCGAAGGGTGGAGTCCAACCCTGCATCAGCAGACGACGGCATCGCAGCGGCCATCGGCTGAAGTGGAGCGCACAGACAGCCCAAGAAGGACAGGAAAAGAATCAGGTGTCTCATAAACGGGTGCAAAGGTACGCAAATTTTACGATTTATCATTTACTATTTACTATTTTCTGCATATTCTTTACTTAAAATAGATAAAAAAACGTCCTGCAACAAAGATAAATCATAAATCGTAAATTGTAAATCGTAAATAAATACTACCTTTGCGCCCGCAAAAATGAATTTGGTCATCGACATCGGCAACACCACCGGCAAAT
The DNA here is from genome assembly GCA_905233765.1 of uncultured Bacteroidaceae bacterium. Lineage (GTDB taxonomy): Bacteria > Bacteroidota > Bacteroidia > Bacteroidales > Bacteroidaceae > Physcousia. Next base: position 34,189 of record CAJOCU010000001.1, read on the forward strand.
ACTTCTGCTTCGAGGGTGACGAGCTGCAGGCACATGGAAGCGAGGAGGGGCACCGTCTGACTTTCCTCGATTACATAGACAAGGATGTAACTGCAGCCATCGTCAGCACCGTAGTGGATCTTGAGCCCGAAGCCGAGGCACGACTCAACACCCTAAGCTGCCCTGTGCTGCGCTTCACAGCCTCGATACAGACCCCGCTACGCAACTGCTATCGCACGCCGGCAACACTCGGCACAGACCGCCTGGCCGCAGCCGTAGGCGCTTGGGCGCAAAAGCCCCACCGCCCGCTGCTGGTCATCGATGCGGGCAGCTGTATCACCTTCGACTTCGTGACTGCCGAGGGTGAATATGTGGGCGGCAACATCGCGCCAGGCCTCCATGCCCGTCTGCGTGCCATCGGAGACTACTTCCCTCGCCTACCCCACGTCAGTGCCGAAGGCGACACACCGGAACTGGGCTATGACACCGAAACAGCCATTCGCGCAGGGGTCATCTGGGGGATGAAACACGAAATCGAAGGCTATATCGCCACTTTCCGCAAGAAATATGAAGACCTTTTGGTTTTTTTAACGGGCGGCGACGAATTTCGCTTGGACGACACCGTAAAAAGCTGCATCTTTGCAGACCATTTCATCGTTCCGCGGGGGTTGAACCACATCCTCTGCTACCACCTGAACATGACGAAAGCATCATGATGAAACTCAAACATACTCTCATCCTACTCTTTCTCGTCGCCCCTTGGACGGTGGGGAAGACGGCTGCACAATCCAATGGCTCCAACTCATCCTACTCACGCTACGGACTAGGCATCCTCAGTGACCAGTCCAATGGCTATAACCGCGCCATGGGAGGTGTGGCTCAAGGACTGCGCTCCGGCAACCGTGTCAACTTCCTAAATCCAGCCAGCTATTCATCCGTTGACTCCCTGACATTCCTGTTCGATGTTGGCATGAGCCTTCAGCGAACTCGCATGGTCCAGAATGGTTCTCATGATGCCGTCAACAACACCGCTTTTGATTTCGTCACGGCTGGATTCCGGATGCGCAAGGGACTTGGCATGAGCCTGGGCTTTAAGCCGTACACCCGCATCGGCTATTCGTTCGCTCAGGAAGTGAGCGTTGGCAACGACTTAACCACCGGTGAATTAATTACGTGTCCCGCAGTCTATACAGGAGAAGGCGGCCTTCATGAGGCCTTTATCGGTGCCGGTTGGGAGCCGTTCAAGGGATTCTCCTTCGGTGCCAACGTCGGTATCCTCTGGGGTAACATCAACCACAATATTGCTACTGCATTGTCGCAGAACAGCGAAGAGACGACCACCGACGGCACCATCGCCATCGTTTACGATGCCCCCATCATCACCTGGAAGGGTGAGGTGGGCATTCAATACCAGACGCTCATCAACAGCACTAACCGCTTCACTTTAGGCGCCACTGTCGGGATTGGACACAAAATCCATCGCGACGCCTCCTACATCAGTAGCACAAACGGGAGTACGGCCGATACGCTGGTGGCTGAGAATGCTTTTGAACTCCCCATGACGTATAGCTTCGGCTTGGCTTGGGAACACGCCGAACGATTCCTGATTGCAGCCGACGCACACTTTGAGCAATGGGGCAAATGCACGACACCGCAATTTGACAATCGCTCCATCACATATGCCGCCACTGAGGGCTCATACATGAACCGACTACGCTTCAACGTCGGTGCCGAATATGTACCTGGGCGCTACGACCGTCCTTACCAACGGCGCATTAACTATCGTTTTGGCGGTTTTTATTCTACACCCTATTTAAAGGTCAACGGGCAGAATGGTCCTACGGAGTTCGGACTCACTGCGGGTGTCGGTCTCCCTATCACCAACGCCATCAACAACCGCTCGTACGTCAACGTAGGTCTCCAGTGGACCCATCGCTCGGCCAGCGCCACAGGTTTCATTCGCGAGAACATTATGCAGATCAATATCGGCATCACGTTTAATGAACGATGGTTCATGAAGTGGAAATTCAAGTAAATGAAGAATAAGGATTACCATAGTATATTGCGCCTGTGCAGGAAAAACAGCCTGCACAGACGCTATTCTTTATACTTCATCCTTTCACTCTTCATTCTTCATTTTTCATTTCTCACCATAATAGCCTGCAGCGGCCACCATGAGCACATTGCGCCAGCTGTCAACGACCAGGATTCCCTGCCGTTCCTGACCGCACACGGCATCTCCAACCTCATCTCCGACTCGGGACTGATCAGCTACAAGATTGTGGCAGAGGATTGGTACATCTATACGACCCAACCACAAGAGTGGAAGTTCCTCAAAGGGCTTTTCCTCGAGAAATTCGACACCACCTTTCATGTGGAATGGCACGTGCAGAGCGACACCGCCTACTGCCACAACAATCGCATCTGGGAGCTGCGCGGACGCGTCGTCATCCTCAACCGCGAAGGCGACCTGTTCGAAACGGAGGAACTATTCTGGGACATGGATGAGCACGAGATGTGGAACACGATGTTCATGACCATCACAAAACCCACGACACAACAGCAACTGCAGGGCTACAACTTCCGTTCCAACGAGGAGATGACAGACTACCGTATTGAAAACTCGGCAGGCTACACCCCGGCCAAGGAAGAGGCCGACAGCCCCACCGACGAACCCAAAGAAGAACGAGCGTCTCAGGCCGATAGCCGACGCGCACAACAAGGACAATGACCACACTCATCATTTACATCATCATCGCATTGGCCTTCTCCGCTTTCTTTTCCGGAATGGAGATTGCCTTCGTGTCCAGCAGCAAACTGCGCTTCGAGATGGAGCGTTCACAGAGCGGGCTCAGCACTCGCTTGGCTGCCGTCTTCTATGAGCACCCAAACAACTTCATCTCCACGCTCCTCGTGGGCAACAATATCGCCTTGGTTGTCTATGGCATCCTCATTGCCAACCTCCTGGACAGTTTGGTGATTCGCCCCTTAGGAATCACCGACGAATGGTTAGCGCTGCTCATCCAGACCATTATCTCCACTGTCATCGTCCTCTTTACGGGCGAATTCCTTCCTAAGCTCCTTTTCAGGCTGAACCCCAACCACACCCTCACCCTCTTCGCACCCATTGCCTATCTCTTCTATATCCTGCTCTACCCCATCGCCAAGTTTACAAGTGGTCTGGCAAAGCTCATCCTGCGGGTCTTCGGACTGAAAGTCGCCCCCGCAGATACCGACAAGGCCTTCACGAAGGTGGATCTCGACTACCTCATCCAATCCTCCATCGAACATACCCACAACGAGGAGGACATCGAAGATGAAGTGAAAATATTCCAGAATGCACTGGACTTCAGCAACTGCAAGGTGCGCGACTGCATTGTGCCCCGCACAGAGATCGTGGCCGTGGATATCAATGAGAGTCTGGAGTCGCTGAAGGCCCTCTTCATTGAGAGCGGATGCTCCAAGATCATTGTCTATGAGGAGGATATCGACAACATCGTCGGTTTCATCCACTCCTCCGAGATGTTCCGCCTGAAAGGCTGCGACAGTTGGAAGGAGCATATCCGTGAAGTGCCGATTGTTCCTGAAAGCATGAATGCCCAGAAGCTGATGCAGACACTCATGCAGCAGAAGATCTCGTTGGCCGTCGTCGTCGATGAGTTCGGTGGCACCAGCGGCATCTGCACACTCGAAGACCTCGTGGAAGAGATCTTCGGCGATATCGAGGATGAGCACGACCAGCAGAACTACACCGCCAAACAGCTGCCTTCCGGAGAGTATGAGCTGTCCGGGCGTCTGGAGGTGGAGAAGGTCAACGAGCTCTTTGATCTGGATTTGCCAGAGAGCGACGATTACCTCACCGTGGGCGGTCTGATCCTCCATCGCGTGCAGCGCTTCCCCAAGCTCAACGAAGTGGTTCGCTTCGACAATCTGGAATTTAAGATTATCAAGAACACAAGTACCAAAATCGAGCTCGTTCGCCTACGGATTTTGGACAATTAAGGCCTTTTTCGCGAAACTTTCACCTCGAAAATATAATTTTCGGGGCAAAGACGTGGTCATGTCCGAAATTCTTTGTACCTTCGCACGCTTTTTTGAAGCTAAACCGCCGAAAACGAACAAAGAAAATAAATAAATCTACAACAAATGGCAACATTACAGAAAATCAGAAGCAAAGGTGCGCTGCTCATCCTCTTCGTGGGTCTTGCCCTCTTTGCCTTCATCGCCGAAGAAGGCGTGCGTTCTCTCTCCTCGTCACGCGCTGAGAGCCATCAGCGCATTGGCGAAGTCAATGGCAAGTCCATCAACATCCAGGAATTCAACGACCTCGTTGATGAGTTCGTCAGCGTGGTGAAGTTCACCACCGGCAACGACAACCTCTCCGAGGCACAGATGCAACAGGTGCGCGATCAGGTGTGGCAGACTTATGTACAGAACCGCCTGCTGGAGCACGAAGCTGCAGAACTCGGACTCGCCGTCACCGACGCAGAGATACAGGAGATCATCAAGACCGGTCAGAGCCAGATGCTCACACAGACGCCTTTCACCAACCAGAAGACGGGCGCTTTCGACGTAGAACAACTCAACCAGTTCCTCACACAGTATAAGAGTATCAAGGACCAGCCGGGTCAGCCCGCCGAGGCCGTAGAATACTACACCCAGCTCTACAACTACTGGAAGTTCATCGAGAAGAGCATCCGCCAGGAGACACTGGCCAACAAGTATCAGTCCCTGCTCAGCAAGCTCTTCATCACCAACCCCGTCAGCGTTCAGAACGCCTTCAACGCTCGCAACAACGAGAAGGAGGTGCTTCTGGTGTCCCTGCCCTTCACCGCAGTGAAAGAAGAGGTGAAGGCTGAAGACAGCGAGCTGAAAGCTAAGTACGAAGAGCTTAAGGAGCGTTTCCGCATCGACGGTCCCACGCGCGACATTAAATACATCGATGTAGCCATCACTGCCAGCAAGGCTGACCGCGAGGAACTCTTGGCCGAGCTTCAGGAGGTTGCTACACAGCTGCAGGCCGAGGACGCCGACTATGCCAACATCGTCCGCAAGAGCGCCAGCACCGTGAGCTACCAGGCTCTGCCCGTGCGTCGCAACGCGCTCCCCAGCGATATCGCTGCTCAGGTGGATTCCATGAGCGTAGGCTCCCAGAAGGGTCCCTTCCTCAATGCGCCTGACAACACCCAGAACATCGTTCGACTCATCGCCAAGACCACCCTGCCCGACTCCATACAGATTCGTCAGATTGGCATCGGTGGCATCGACGAGGCTGCAACCAAGAAGACGGCAGACAGCATCATGACAGCTCTCAACGCTGGTGCACCCTTCGACAGCATTGCCAAGAAGTACAACCAGACAGGCGAGCCCATGTGGATTACTTCCGCACAGTACGAGACCGCTATGCTCGACGAGAGCAACCTCAAGTTCATCAATGCCATCAACACGCAGGCCGTGGGCACGACCCAGCAGGTCAAGCTCGGTAACGGCATCGCTATTGTGCGTGTCGTGGATCGCAAGAACATGGTGGAGAAGTATCAGGTAGCCATCGTCAAGCGTCCCATCGATTTCTCCAACGACACCTTCAACAAGACCTACAACGACTTCTCGCAGTTCGTAGCCTCCAACAAGACCGCCGAGGAAATCGAAGCCAATGCCCTGAAGAGCGGCTACATGGTACAGCAGCGCCCGAATTTGCAGAGCACTGAGCACAACGTGGCTGGCCTCAGCGCTACACGCGAAGCCTTCCGCTGGATCTTCAACAAAGACACGAAGGTTGGTGAGATCTCCGAGATCTACACCTGCGGCAACAACGACCATCTCCTCGTCGTCATCCTCACCGGCAAGAACGACAGCAAGTACGCCAACATGGAGAGCGAGGGCTTGAAGGAATATCTGGAAGGCTTTGTCATCAACGACAAGAAAGCGGCCATCCTGCTAGAGAAGATGGAAGGTTGCGCCGACCTGAAGGCTGTGGCCAAACTCGAGGGTGCCAAGACCGACACTGTCCGCCACATCACCTTCGCATCACCCGTGTGGGTTCCTTCCACAAACGCTGCCGAGAGCGCACTTTCCGGTGCCGTTGCGAAGACTGCCAAGGGAGCCTTCACCAAGGGTGTGAAGGGCAACAATGGCGTATATGCCTTCCAGGTCCTGAACGAGACACAGACTGCCGCGAAGCTTGACGACGCTACCAAGGCAACGACCATCACTCAGCTGAACCGCCAGAACAGCTCTGCAGTCATGGGCTTTATGCAGCAGCTCTACCGGAATGCCAACGTCAAGGACAACCGCTACCTCTTCTACTAAGCACCCACCTGCGCTCCCCTATATTTTATATAATAGGTACGCGCGTAAGCCCCATTTTCGCCTCCCCTGCAGGACTTTTTCCTGCAGGGGAGACTTCTTATAGTTAAATAATGTCAATCTTTTGGCAAATTGTATTCGTGTAATCGCAGAAAAACATACCTTTGCATTTGTAAAGTCAAGATAGCAAAGTCGAACGCAATGAAAACCCAAGTCATTCTCAAGAGACCCGTACACCTTGGTCTTGAAGCACGCCGCGAAAAAGAAGCGGTCAGACGAATGTTAACCTTTGAGCGTTTTGCCCGCGACAACCAGTTGTGGGACCAGATGCTCACGTGCTATGCACCAGATGCTGTGATCAAAGCGTCATGGTTCGAGGGTGATGCCAAAGCGTTTGCTGAAGCACTGGCTGCACGCACCGACCATATCCCCTACCACATTCATGCTTGTATCGTGTGGACACACGGCAACCGAGCTGTGGCCATCGTAGAGACGACCTTCCCCGTGAAGACAGAGATCGCAGGCGTCACCTTCAACCAAACCGGTGAGTCGCAGTATATCTACAAGCTTGTACGCACTAACGGCGAATGGTATATCAAGTGCTGCACGACCATCCTCGAAGAGCTCCCCGGCAAGAGCCGTCCTGACTACCTCAAGGACCTCTACGAGGAAGCCGACAACTGGCTCCTTAACGGCTAATCCCACACAGTATGGCAAAAGCAAAATGGATTGGCGGCTTTCTGGGACTACTCTCAGGGGGGCCGCTTGGGGCGTTGGCTGGATTTGTATTGGGCGCGCTCTTCGATACGGTCAGCGACGACAGCAACGACCTCAACTATAACCGCTCTGAACAGACTGCGAATACTGGCACACGCAACGGATTCTTGTTCTCGCTGCTGACCTTGGCCAGCTACATCATCAGGGCCGACGGCAAGATTATGCACAGCGAGATGGAGACTGTGCGAAGGTTCTTGCGCCTCAACTTTGGCGAGGCTGCCGTTGAGGAAGCCAACCAGATCATGCTCAAGCTGTTTGAACGCCAGAAACAGATGGAGGCACAACAGCCGGGCAGCTACCGACAAACCATCATGGATTGCTGTTTGCAGATCGCGGCCGTGCTGACGATGGAACAGCGTCTCCAGTTGTTGAGTTTCCTCACGAGCATTGCCAAGGCTGATGGCCACACCGCGTCCGAGGAGATTGCTGCATTACGCGAAGTCGCTCAACACCTGCGGTTGTCTGAAGCAGAACTCAACTCCATGCTGGGATTGGGCAGCACCTCCTTGAAGGATGCTTATGCCGTACTGGAAATTGACGAAAGCGCCACAGACGACGAGGTCCGTGCTGCCTACAAACGAATGGTGGTGAAGCACCACCCCGACCGTGTGGCCTCGTTGGGCGAGGATATCCGCGTAGCAGCAGAAAAGAAAATGCGCGAAATCAACGAGGCAAAAGAGCTTATTTTCAAAGCTCGAGGGCTATAAAATACGCGCTTACACCATAAAATACACGCTTTATACACGTTTTTATTCAAGCGTTATAAATCTCATTATCAACGCTGTAGATTAAACTAGCACGTCGTTGATGACCTTTGCAGCAACACGTCTCACCGTTACTGCGGGTCAATCTTAATGAATGCTGTGACGGCGAAGGTGACGAGGCAGCAAGCCATCACGCACCAGAAGAAGTTCTGATAGCCCATGTTCTCGGAGATGAGCCCCGAGACCATACCGGGAATCATGACGCCCCCCAAGTACTGACCTGCCGTGCAGATTGAGAAGACGGCCGTAGAGCGCTCACCGCGCGAGAAAGTGACCAGATAGAGCGTGTAAGCCGCGAAGCCCAGGCCGTAGCCAATCTGCTCGATGCAGACACAGGTGCCGATGAGCCAGAGGCTATCGGTGGGGAAGTAGCTAAGATATACATAGACCAAGTCCGGCAGCGTGATGCAGAGTACCAGCGGCCACAGACATTTCCGCAGTCCCCATTTCGACACAGCCCAGCCACCAACAATGCCGCCCAGCAGAAGACCTATGACACCAAGTGTGCCGTAGATATACCCGAAATCAACATCGCTCATGGCCAGTCCGCCCTCGGCAGTGCCACGAGTGAGGAACAACGGCACAATCTTGGTGAGCAGTCCCTCGGGCAGACGGAACAGGAGGATGAAGCAGAGGGCAGAGACGAGGTGGGGTTTGGTGAGAAACACCTTCAGTGTACGACCAAACTCACGCACCTGCTCCATGAAATCGAAGCGCTCGTGCACAGCCGTCTCTACACGGGGCAGGATGAAAGCGTGATAGACGGCCAACAGAAGCATAAGGGCACCAAGAATCAGGAAGACAGCCATCCACGAGGCTGCCACCGACTGTAAGGCTTCACCGAAGCGTCCTGCCTGCATATAACCCGCCAACAGCACGAGGCCACCCTGACCAATGACCATGCCGATGCGATAGAACGTGTTGCGCACGCCAACGTAAAGTTCTTGGTCGTGGTCTGAGAGGCCGAGGATGTAGAAACCGTCGGCCGAGATGTCATGTGTCGAGCTGGCAAAAGCAATGAGCATGAAGAAAGACAGCGAGCTTTGAAGCCAGAAGGCTGTGGGCAGGGTGAAGGCAACCAGCGCCAAGGCGATGCCCAAAAAGAATTGCATAGAAACAATCCACCAACGCTTGGTCTTGAGGTTGTCAATGATGGGGCTCCAAAGCGGCTTGATGACCCACGGCAGACCGAGCCACCCCGTATAAAGTGTGATCTGGCTATCAGTGAGCCCAAGCTCTTTGAACATAATCACGGAGATCAGCATCACAGCCGAGAAAGGCAAAGCCTCGGCAAGGTAGAGGGACGGCACCCAAGCAGCAGGAGATTTAATGGATTTCTTCATTTTTAATTTTTAATTCTTCATTCTTAGCTTCGCAGACTTTTGTCACGACTTGGCAATTCAAGCAAGCATGATTGCACTCGCTGCTCCAAAAATTCATTTTCTACTCCCCATCTACTCCTCTAAAGGGGAGGTCGGGAGGGGCCTCTCCCCCAGTATCCGGCAACGAGGGCCGGAACGGCCATGAAGGCATCGAGGGCGAAGAAGGCCCTAAAGCCCAGATACTCTGCCAAGCCACCGGAGATTGCCATCGGAAGGAGCATCACCAGCGCTACAGCCGGGATATAGATGTAATTGATAATGTGGCTATAACGCTCGCCGGAGACGGCACGGATATAGGGAACGCAAGCATTCAGACCGAGACCGAAGGTGAACTGTGCCACAGACGTGGCGAGACAAAGCATCGGCAGTGTCTGCGGAGGCCAGAGGGTCATGGCATAATACACGAAGGGCGACAGGACCAGCGTGACGGGGGCGGACTTGATGGAAGAGAATATTTTCTTCCGGCGCTCCCACCGATGACCGAGACCAAGACCAAGGGAAAAGGCGATGATGCCCACCGTTCCCTGTGCCAGTCCTATCCACTGCAACGAGCAACCCAGACCACCCTCGCTCACAGGAGCTAATAGGAAGAGGACGCGCGTGTGGAACATCAACGCTTGCGGCAATAGCAGGAAGAACAGACACAGCAGAGCCGCCCTGCGTCGCCGTGTATCTGCCACCTCGGTTTCTATATTCCCTTCAACCGGGGCAGCCTTGCGGAGGGCCCACAGGTTCCACAGCGTCAGCAGCAGATAGAGACCCGCCAACAGATAGACGACGGTGCTCCACGACCATGCCATCGCATAATGATATTTATGGAAGAACACCTCCAGTGCACCAGCACTCAGCAGCGCCAGGCCATACGTCAACACAGTGAACGCCTGCCAGAACGCCAGCCTCATGGTATGGTGGTAGTGTTGCTGGCGAACACTCAGTCGTCGCTCGTAGTAAGTGTGCGCCAACAGCATATGACATGCACAGAATATGCCCAGCATAAACAGAAGGCCGAAGAGGACATAGGGCGACAGCAAGGGCAGCCTGAGGCTGAATGCCAGTGCAAACAACAGGACGCACATCAAAGCCTCTGTCATGCACAGGGCACGATGGACCGCCCCGCCACGTTGCTGCCACCTTCTCAGCCAGGTCCCCAGCACCCACGGCAAGGTCAGCAAGGCGCACAACAACGTACTCTCTCCCCTGCTTACGCCAAACTGTACAAACATCAACAGTGCCACGAAGGTAATCATGGCACTGGGAATGGCCTCAGCGGCGAAAAGAGAGGGTAACCACTTCATAGTTCGTTTAACGTTTAACGTTTAGCGATTAGCGTTTAGATTTTCCGCAATGGAGGATTAAACGTTAAACGTCTAAACGTTAAACGACAATTTAGTAAGAACGTGCAATCAGCACGCGATATTTGGCGGGTTTGCCACTCACCATATCGGTGCCGGGAGTCTGCTCGAAGGCGAAAGGCACGCAACGGATGGTGGCCTGCGTGTCCTCCTTGATCTGCGCTTCGGTCTCGGCAGTGCCGTCCCAGTGGCAGAGGAAGAAGCCGCCGTCCTTGATACGCTCCTTGAACTCCTCGTAGTTATCACATTCGTAGATGCGCTCGTCGCGGTACTTGCGAGCCTTCTCATAGATGGCGGTCTGCATATCGTCGAGCAACTGTTTCACGTAGGCTGCGATGCCGTCGCAGCTCACGGTTTCCTTCTCCAGCGTGTCGCGGCGCATCACCTCGATGGTGTTCTGCTCCAGGTCACGGCCGCCCATCACAAGGCGCACGGGAATGCCCTTCAGCTCATAGTCGGCGAACTTGAAGCCAGGACGCTTCTGGTCGTTGTCATCGAGCTTCACGCTGACACCCATACCCTTCAACTCATCAGCGATAGCGGCCAACTTCTCACGGATGGCGGCCAGCTGGTCGTCGGTCTTATAAATAGGAATGAGTACCACCTGAATAGGAGCCAGGGCGGGTGGCAACACGAGGCCATTGTCGTCGGAGTGTGTCATGATGAGCGCGCCCATCAGACGTGTGCTGACGCCCCACGACGTAGCCCAAGCATATTCCAGCTCATTATCCTTGTTGATGAACTGCACGCCGAAAGCCTTGCCGAAGTTCTGACCCAGGAAGTGGCTGGTGCCGCTCTGCAGTGCCTTGCCATCCTGCATCATCGCTTCGATGGTGTAGGTGTCCAGGGCGCCGGCGAAGCGCTCGGTCTCACTCTTCACGCCCTGCATGACAGGCACCGCCATCACCTTCTCGGCAAACTCGGCATACACCTTCAGCATCTGGCGCGCACGCTCCTCGGCCTCCTCGCGGGTGGCATGAGCAGTGTGGCCTTCCTGCCAAAGGAACTCCGCCGTGCGCAGGAACAGGCGGGTGCGCATCTCCCATCGCATCACGTTGCACCACTGGTTCACCAGCAGCGGCAGGTCGCGGTAGCTGTGGATCCAGTTCTTGAAGGTGTTCCAGATGATGGTCTCAGAGGTCGGACGAATGATGAGCTCCTCCTCCAGCTTGGCCTCGGGATCCACGACGACACCGTCGTGTGTCTCGTTGGTCTTCAGGCGATAGTGTGTCACCACAGCGCATTCCTTGGCGAAGCCTTCGACATGCTCAGCCTCGCGCGAGAGGAAGCTCTTGGGGATGAGAAGGGGGAAGTAGGCATTCTGCACGCCCGTCTGCTTGAACATATCATCCAGCGTGCGCTGCATCTTCTCCCAGATGGCATAGCCATAGGGCTTTATCACCATACAGCCGCGCACATCGCTCTGCTCCGCGAGATCGGCCTTCACAACCAGTTCATTATACCATTGCGAGTAGTTCTCGCTACGTTTTGTCAGATTTTTGAGTTCTTTTGCCATACTTTTTCACTAATTCGGGCGCAAAGTTAGTGATTTTTTTGCGTGAACCGATAAAATCTTTCATCTTTCATCGTGCGAATCTAATCTTTTTTGTACTTTTGCAGCCGAAATAGAGTATTTACAACAACATTTTTTCAACAAACAACAACTATGAAAGGATTAAAGTTTTATGCAATCGGCCTCGTTGCAGCTCTCCTGCTGCAATCCTGCGGCATGAACAACACCACGAAGGGTGCTCTGATCGGCGCTGGCGGTGGTGGTGCACTCGGTGCTGCCCTCGGTGGTATTATTGCTAAGAACAACAAGGGCCAGTGGGCTGCCATCGGCGGTGCTGCAGGTGCTGTTGCAGGCACAGCTGCCGGTGCCATCATCGGCAACAAGATGGACAAGGCCAAGAAGGCTGCTGAAGAGATTGAGAATGCACAGGTTGAGACCGTTACCGACGGCAACGGCTATCAGGCTGTGAAGTTGACATTCGACAGCGGTATCCTCTTCGACAGCGGTAAGTCCACCCTGCGTCCCGTTGCTCAGAACACCCTTACGAAGTTTGCCAACAACGTGCTGAAGCAGAACCCCGACATGAATGTCGGCATCCTCGGTTTCACCGACAACCAGGGCTTCAAGAGCGCTAAGAGCGCTGAGCAGAGCAAGCAGATGAACCTGCAGCTGTCTCAGGATCGTGCTCAGTCCGTCTGCAACTTCCTGCAGGGTCAGGGCGTCGGCTCCGGCCAGATCAAGGAAGTCGTCGGTTTCGGCGAGGACAACCCCGTTGCCAGCAACGCAACAGCTGAAGGTCGTCAGCAGAACCGTCGCGTGGAGGTTTACCTCTATGCCAGCGAGGAGATGATCAAGGCTGCTCAGGAAGCCATCAAGAAGTAAGGCCGAAATCCTTCTTCAACATAAAAGAGGTACGCGCGATGCGCGTACCTCTTTTTATATGGAGTCAATTTATTTATTCCTCGATACCTTTGATGTAGGGGAGACTCCAATGGTATTTCACCGCCAACATACGAATACCGATGGCCACGGTGCAGGAGAGCAGCGCACAACCCTCGGGCGTCCAACCCCAACGTAGGAACAAGACATAGACGATGCCGCCGGCCAGACAACAAGTGGCATAGATCTCCTTACGGAAAATCAACGGCACCTCATTGATCAGGATGTCACGCAACACGCCACCACCGGCACCCGTGATGCACCCCAGGACAATCGCAGCCCATGTGGGGAAGCCCAGCCCGAGAGACTTCTCGATACCGATGACATTGAACAACGAGAAACCGATGCAGTCGAACAGGAACCAGGTGTTGTTCTGGCGCACAAGCCACTTGCGGAACACAAAGACCCACAACAGACCGAAGAGGCAGGTCAGCAGGTAGATAGGGTCCTCCAACCAGAAAGGCGGTTTGCCGATCATCAGGTCACGGATTGTGCCGCCGCCACACGCTGTGGCGATGCCCACGATGAGCGCGCCGAAGAGGTCGAACTTCTTTGACGAGGCCAAGCGCGCACCGGAGACGGCACCCGCCAGCGTACCTATCACCTCAAGGATGACGAAAGACCAGGGGATGCTCAGCATCGCGCCCATATTCTGAAAAAACTCTTTAATGAATTCCACTGCTTTGTTTCGTTTAACGTTTAGCGTTTAATTCTTCACTCTAACATACCCCACCAGCGCATCGTAGCGAGCACCTTGTGGGCGGTGATAGACGAGGATGGTGTATTCGTTCTCCGTCTGATAGAAGTCGCCCTCGGTGAGCGCTGTGCGCCCTACCCCATCGATGACCTGTCGGAACTGGTAGTTGTAGTAGCCCTGTTTCAGGAGCACACCACACTCGTAAGCATGCAAGCGCTCGTCGTAGGTCATCTTACATTCCGGATCCGGGAAACCATTGCTCCACTGTCCGCAGACATAGACATCACCCTCAAAGAGTTGGGGACGCTGCAACAGGAAATGCACAAACAGATATTCGCATTGCGTGTCGTTGTCCTCGTCGCCTGCGTGGCGGATGATGTAGCCGCCATTCACATCCGGATCGTAGGTATAGTTATGTTGCGGCGCCTGTGCGAACAACGTGGCATGATACTGCTCACCAATCCACGACATTCGGTCCACATTCAGACCATTGAGGCGCACGTCCAGGATCTCGAACTTATGAAACTCTGCCCCCGCATCAAAGATCAGGTCACGCCGGTGGTTCCATTCCACCCCCGTGGCATGTTGGATGTTGGGCGGGAGGTTCACGACCGCCGTATCCCAGCGCCGGTTCTGCATCACTACGGTGTGTAGCTCGCGTTGTGGATCCACCACGCGCTGGCCGCCGTAGCTCACGCTATAGTTCAGCTGTTGGTGGCGTTGCTGGAAATCGATATCCGTATTTGTGAGCACTTGAGCTGCAACGTTCATTCGAGGTTGCAACAGCGAGAAGCACGCCTCCAGGACAGGTTCTTCGCTGGCGTCACGCTCATCGGCATATACGCTTACGCGGTAGTTGCCCGGCAGGAGCAGGCGCACGTCCTCGTTGGGGAAGCTGAAGCGGTAGTGCGTGTAGAGCACTGTCGTGTTGAAGCTCGTCTCATAGTCCTCGATGGGCAGCCCGTTGAAACCTTCCATGTAGTCACTCTCGAAGATTTCCGTATTCGGGCTCCAGTCGGCATTGCAGAATTCCACCTTGTAGATGTATCGCGTGTATTCGTGCGACAACTCATCAAAGGCGATCTCCACACGCTCCCCAATCTGAGCCACCGGAGGCAGCAGTGGGTCGTCATCCACGATGACCTGCACCGTGCGGATTTGCTCCGAGAAGCTACGCGTCTGCTGAGCGACTGCCTGCAGCGACAGCAAGATGAAAGTGACTATCCAATATTTTCTCGTCATCGTTATTGCGTCTTCATTCGTCATTCATCATTCATCATTCGTCATTCATCATTGGATTGATGAATTTCATCTGCCTCATGATCCATGTCTGGCGCTGCAGCATATAGCCCGATGGATTCTTGCTGCTGAAGCGCAATGGGTTGGGGAGCGTGGCAGCGATGAGGGCACACTGCGGACGTGTCAGCTGTGCCGCCGTGCATCCGAAGTGCCATTGCGCCACCGCCTCGGCACCATAGATTCCATCGCCCATCTCGATGGAGTTCAGATAGACCTCCATGATACGCTGCTTGGACCAGCATAGCTCGACGAGGAAGGTGAAGTAGGCCTCCAGTCCCTTTCGCGCCCACGAATGGCCGGGCCACAGAAAGACATTCTTCGCTGTCTGCTGGCTGATGGTGCTGGCACCGCGCTGGCGCTTACCCTTCCGGTTCTCCTCAAGGGCTTTCCCGATGGCATCGAAATCGAAACCGTGGTGCTCCAGGAAGCGCTGGTCCTCAGAGGCCATCACGGCCACCGGCATATAGATTGACATCTCGTCCAGCGACACCCAGTGGTGACGCAGCCGCAACGTCTCGCCGCGACCTACCTGCTGACCACAACGTATCAGCATCAGCGGTGTCACATAAACAGGCAGGAAGCGGTACAGAACGACTGCACCAATGCTGGTGGCGAAGAACAGCACCACCACCCAACGCAGAATCTTCTGTATCCTCTTCAACATTTTACTCTCTATTTTCCTCCCGCTGCAGGCTTCTCCCTCGCCTTTCGGAGAGGGAGTGAGGGGGTGAGGCTTTTCAACTCTCCTCCACAAGTCCCGCCTCGCGCCAATCCTCCATCATCTTGGTAGCATCGCGCAAAGCAGTATCCGAATCCACCTCGTACTCTTCTGTCAGCAGCTGTGCCAACATCGGAGCGTCGAAATCCTTGCCTTCCACGGCACGCCAGAGGTAGGCCGCGCTCTCGTTCAAGTTGATGATCTTGGAGAAATCGATGTTCTCCAGCCCATGTGCCACGACGATTGCCTCGCCGCAGATCACTCTTAGTTCAAAACCATTCTTGATTCGCATCTTATAATTCTATAATTTTATAATCTTATTATCTACTCTTCTCACCCCTCGACCGTCAGCCTATATATAAACAGCAGCCATCGCCGGATTGGCAGCAGGCGCCGCCACATTCTGATTCTCCGTTGCAGCACCCTGTCACTAGCCTTCAGCACATGGCCGTTGGGTCGCAGGTATTCCGTCACGACACCGCACACATCGCTCTTCAAGCAATGTTCCGTGCCGCGCACATTCCCGTCGCCCATCAGCGTCAGCTGTTCACCGTCTATGGCGATGATGCGATGCAGCACGAAATGTCCGGGTGCGATTTCTGCCAGCACAGCATCGCCAACCGCGAGGTCCGTCCACGGTGCCAGCGTCACACGGTCGCGCAAGTGCTCCAGGAAAGGTCGCATACTGTAGCCCTTCACCGAGATGATGACCTTCTCTCCCCCTGCCACGTACTGTCGCACCAACGGCAACAGCTGGTCATTGGGCAGCTCCTTGCGCGCCATCGACGCAGCCCCTGCATCGGCATACCGACGCTGCTTGGCATGCCGCCAGGGTGTTGCCACCCACCGCGCAAGGCGCTTAATGAATTTTTTGATAGGACTTATAAGACTCATAGCACTTATAGGACTTATAGGACCCTCACCCCCGCAAAGCACACCCTCACAGCCTCCTCATCTGGACGACATCCCAGCCAGAACACACGTGTGGTGATGAGCAGTCGCGAAATCGTATCGCAGATGCCGTCATAGACGCGGCGGTCCCATTTCATGGAACTCACGGCCGGCAGGAGTGTGGCGAAAGCCTCCACGGGTGCCATCTGCCGGATGGTATTCTCGGGTTTCTGTTCGATGCGTGTGATAGCCCCCACGGGAGCCCAGATATTGCGGTAGCACGGCGTCTTGCCGCTCCACGGCGAGCCATAGATACGAGTCTCTCCATCCACAATGCGCACGACGGGGTTGTCATCGTTCATCAGATCGCAGCCGGGAATATATTTGTGCCACAACCAGGTGTGCGTGCTCTTTCCGGTGCCACTCGGAGCCGTAAACAAGTAGCCCTTGCCATCGTGGCGGATGACGGAAGCGTGCACCAGCAGCGTGTCCTGCTCAGCAGCCGCAAAGGCATAGGCCATCATCAGGGCGTTGTTCAACCCAAACTGTTGCTGTCGCAGGCCTGTCCCAGTCAGCACCGCTTCACAACGAGCGAAGTCATCGTGTGCTGTCAGACAGCAGCTGAGCGTGCCGCCGTCGCAGGCGGGCAAGCTGATTTCAAAGGCATAGCTACCGTCTGCCTGCCGATAGACGCCGTGGTTGGCACCACCGCAGTCGAACTGTCCCACCTCCTCCCAGGCCGAGAAGTCGGGAGCAATGCCCTCGCGCACCATCATCGTAAAAAGCATATCGCCCCCTTCCTCACACACAAACGGTGAGAAAGAGGGGATGATATCCGTAGCCGCCAAAGCATCTGGGAGCTGTACCTCCATCAGGTGCTCTGCCACTCTGTAATGAACCACGTTCATGGTGTTTCCTCCTCCGTGAGGACAGGACGGTATTCCTCTGCCTTGAAGCGGAACTCGCCGACTGGCAGATCCTTCAGGTGGAAACTGGCATCCCGCTCGTACCGCTTACGGATTTTACGCAGGACACGTTGCAGCTTCATCGGTTTCTTGTCGAAGAAGACATTGCAGATGGCATTCTTATAACCGGCCCGCTCCATGTGGATCTGTAGCTGCAAGCTGTAGAGCGAGCGATCCAGCAGGAAGTGATGTGCCGCGTCGAGGTAGGCACTGTCAATGGGTTGTATCTCCGTCACACACGCCACGCTATCCTTGAACGATATGGCAAAGCCAAGCATATACACACGTTGCATCTTCGGCTCCTCGGTGACCTTGACCTTCTTATCATTATTGGTAGCTGCCGCAGCCGTGAGCGTTGCGCAAAGCAGCACAGCAGCGAGTGCCCATCCAGTGAGTCTGGAACTGCTTCCCTTCATCGTTCTCATCCCAGATAGGATTTGAGGAGTTTACTCTTAGAATTATTACGCAGTCGGCGAATCGCCTTCTCCTTGATCTGGCGCACACGCTCACGGGTGAGGTTGAACTTATCGCCAATCTCCTCCAGTGTCATCTCCTGATGGTTGATACCGAAGAACATCTCCACGATCTGCTTCTCACGCTCCGAGAGGGTACTCAGTGCACGGTCTATCTCGCGGCTCAGGCTCTCATTGACCAAGGTCTTGTCGGCCATCGGGCTGTCGTCGTTCACGATCACGTCCAACAGCGTGTTATCCTCTCCCTCGACGAAAGGAGCATCCACCGAGATATGGCGGCCACTCACCTTCAGCGTATCGGAAATCTTATCAACAGGGATATCCAGTTCATCGGCCAGTTCATCGGGACTCGGACGGCGCTCGTTCTCCTGCTCGAATTTCGACAAGGCCTTCGAGATCTTGTTCAGCGACCCGACTTGGTTCAGGGGCAGACGCACGATACGGCTCTGCTCGGCCAAGGCCTGCAGAATACTCTGACGGATCCACCACACGGCATAGGAGATGAACTTGAAACCACGCGTCTCGTCGAACTTCTCGGCGGCCTTGATGAGGCCCAGGTTACCCTCATTAATCAAGTCGGGAAGGCTGAGGCCCTGGTTCTGGTACTGCTTGGCGACACTGACCACGAAGCGCAGGTTCGCACGTGTCAGTTTCTCCAAGGCTGCGCGGTCACCCTTACGGATGCGCTGGGCCAGCTCCACCTCCTCCTCCACCGTAATCAGGTCCTCACGACCTATTTCCTGAAGGTACTTGTCCAACGAAGCACTCTCGCGGTTGGTGATACTCTTGGTAATTTTTAGTTGTCTCATTCCTTGTTGGTATATGTAAAAAAGAAGCTACTTGCTTTTAAAGCGCGCAAAATTAATATATATATGGTACACGCGCAAGAAAAATTCAATCTTTTCACCAAGAAAAATACAAAAAGCGTGAAGTTTTCGATTTTCTTCACGCTTTTTGCCTATTTCAAACTTTTTGGCCTGCTTTTTGCAGTCTCACTTTTCCATTTTTCATTCTTCATTCTTATTTCTTATCCTCAGATAAGTCTATGGCCGTCGCCACTCTCCGTCCGCTCTGCGTGATGGCACGAATCCACAGCACGCGGTCGCTGCTCTGGTTGGCAGCCTTCACAGCTTCCTCGAAGTCCTCCACTGTGCGCATCTCACGGTCGTTCACCTGCAAGAGAATCATCCCCTTTGTGATACCGGCTTCCGCCAACTTACCTTTCTTGATGGCTGTCACCTCGAGACCGTAGCGCAGCGCCAAGGCCTGCTTCGTCTCGTCGGTCAGCGGTTTCAGTTGAGCGCCAAACAGGTCGATATCCATCTCTTCCATCACCTCCGTGCCACCTTGTGCATTGCGGAGTGTGGCCGTCTCGGTGCGGCTCTTCTTGTTGCGCAGGAACGTCACCTTCACCTTCTCGCCCGGTCGGCGCTGCGAGAGGGCCTCCTGCAACTCAGCCATCTTCGTGACGGCCTTGTCATCGATGGCCGTCACCACGTCGCCCTTCTGCAGGCCCAGTTCCTCTGCCGTCGTCTTCGGCTCCACGTCGCTGATATAGATACCTGTGTTGGTGCCGAGATCCACCTCGTTGCCTTTCTCCTTCTCGCTGTCGATATAGTTGGTTACGTCGGTACCGCGCACACCCAGGATGGCTCGCTGCACCATTCCGAACTCCTTCAGGTCCTTCACCACCTTGTTCATGATTGTCGTGGGGATGGCAAAGCCGTAGCCGCTGTATGAGCCGGTCTGGCTGTAGAGCATCGCATTGATGCCCACCAGCTCACCACGCTCGTTGACCAGCGCCCCTCCAGAGTTCCCAGCATTGATGGCGGCATCCGTCTGAATAAAGCTCTCCACACCGTTGGCACCCAGGGAACGTGCCTTGGCCGACACAATACCTGCCGTCACGGTGCTCGTCAGGTTGAACGGATTACCCACGGCCAACACCCATTCACCTATCTTCAGGGCATCAGAGTTGCCGATGGTGATGGCGGGCAGGTTCTTGGCCTCCACCTTAATGAGCGCCAGGTCCGTGGTCTCATCCAGCCCAATCACGCGGCCTTTGTACTCCGTGTTGTCGTTCAGCTTCACCAGGATCTCGTCGGCACCAGCCACCACGTGGTTGTTCGTCACGATATAGCCGTCTGTCGAGATGATCACACCACTGCCGGCGCCTTGGCGCTTGGGCTGTGTCTCTATCTCCTGCTGGCGCCCCTGTCCGCGGCCACGACCGAAGAAGTCACCGAAGAACTCCTCGAACGGATCGCGCACGGTCACCGTCTGCCGCTTGGCGTTCTGCGTCACCTTTATATATACGACGCTGTTCACCGAGCGCTCTGCAGCCGTGGTCAGATCCACCAGACCGGCGGGAGCTGCCACAGCGGGTGCCGTCGTAGCAGCTGGCGCATCGGCAGCGACAGCCGTTGTTGCCATAGAGATTTTGTTGGTCATGATTGCGCCTGTCATCAGGCTGCTGCTCAGCACCAGCGCTGCTGCGCCGAGCCACATCTTCGTTTTCTGTGTCATTGTCTTTATTCTTTTGTTTAAGCGGTTGCTTATAGGTCCTATAGGTCTTATAGGTCTTATGAGACTCATGTGCGCCTCCGTGTTTTCGGACACAAAAGTAGTGCAAAAGTTTAGCAGCCTGCCGTTTTGTCGTTCTTTTTTGCCTTCTTTTAACACCGCGGCGGCATGGCTTAACAGCACTTAAATCGTTTGCCTGCCATTTTTACATTTCTTGACCGTCAAAAAAAATGACGCTTCACGCTCCACCTTTCATGAAAAGTTCGTACCTTTGCGCCGCAAATCATAAAATCGCAAATCGTCAAATAGTAAATACAAATGACCATTGCAGTAGATTTTGACGGCACCATCGTGCGCCACCGCTATCCCGCCATCGGCGAGGAACGCCCCTTTGCCACCGCCACCTTGCGGATGCTCATTGAGGAGCACCACCAGTTAATATTATGGACCGTGCGCGAGGGCAAGCTCCTCGACGAAGCCGTGGAATGGTGTCGCCAGCACGGCATTGAATTCTACGCCATCAACAAGGAATACCCCGAAGAGGACATCGAGCGCAACCCGCATTACACTCGCAAACTGAAGAACATCGACATGTTCATCGACGACCGCAACCTAGGCGGGCTCCCCGACTGGGGCTCCATCTATAAGATGATCCACGAGCACAAATCCATGGAACAAATCCTCATCGAGGAACTCCGCGCCGAAAAGCCTGCCCCCAAGCACCATTGGTGGCAGCGCCCCTTTAAACTTTAAACCTTAAACTTTAAACTAAAAAGACAGCGGGGCGGCTTGCCGCTGGCCGTCGGCATTCGTGCCGAAGACGAGAGGAAAGTCCGGGCAACACAGGGCACTCCGCTACCTAACGGGTAGAAGTCCGCGAGGGCTTGCACGTGCAGAAGAAAACAACCGCCTCCACCACGGAGGCAAGGGTGAGAAGGTGGGGTAAGAGCCCACCAGGCGTATGGCGACATACGTGCTGTGCACACCGGAGGTTGAAAGTTCGCGTAAACCGGCGCTGCGCCGACTGCGATCATCCGACCGTAAGGGCGAGAGAGGGCGGCCCGCCCGAGCCGGAGGGTAGAACGATAGAGGCGCTGCGTGAGCAGCGTCGTAGATAAATGGCAAGCACTGCCGCAGCAGACAACCCCTGCCGCCGTAGCACAGAACCCGGCTTACAGCCCCACTGTCTTTTCTTTTTGTTAATAAACCTTAACGCCACTCGATTTTAACACTCTTTCCGCGCCAACTTCACGGAAAGAGTGTAACTTTGCCACCAAATAGGGTGAATTATGCCAAGATTTGAGCTGTTCACACATATTTATATTTATTACGAGATTCATTCATTTATTTACTAACTAATTTATTAACTGCTTTATGAAACACAAATTACTCTCTCTCTTTGCACTCGCAGGTGCAATGTTCATGAGTACCAGTGTCTGGGCACAAACGGAGTTAGCAGACCCCGTGAAACCGAAGGTTCCCGTTCGCGCTGCTTTCACAGGCGATTGGGTTGCTCCCGAGGCTGGCAAGAACTATTACATTTATAATGTAGGAGCCTCGCAGTTCCTGGGCGCTGGCCTGAACTGGGGCACACGTGCCGTAGCCTCGGCCGATAGTGTCATCTACATTGGCGGCCCTCAGCACAAGGATAACGGCGACAACAAAGTTTACACGCGTGCTTACATCCTTCCCTTTGCATTCTCTGAGGCACCTGCTATTGAGGGCATCGATGAGACCCTTTATTATTTCCAAGCACAAAACACGAGCAAAGGTAAAGACATCTGGCTTTGCCATGAGGAAAATGCTGCTTGGATAGATGGTGGAACTGCTCGTCGTGACAAAGACCATAACGGTTGGTGGCGTATGGCTTCCCAAGACGACAGCTACATCCTACGTCCTGTGGACTATGAAGATGTCCCGACTGGCGAAATCGACCCTGAGACAGAAAATCCCATCACAGAAAGTGTTCTTACGGCCAAGGCTTTCGGTTTGGACGCGAACAATATGGGCACAGGAAACAACTACACATGGACTGACCTCACCATCGGCGAAACATCGTATGTCAACTGGAAGTTCATCGAGGCTACTCAGGCTGCTGCAGAAAGCATCGTGGCTTGGGTGAAGGAATCTGTAATTCCCCAAGAGGCAATCGATGCCTACAATGCTCAAGTAGCCATCTATGACGCACGCGTTGCCCTCAAAGCAACCATCGCAAATGCTGAGGAGGCTGGTATCGAAGACGTGGATGCCGCAATTGCTACCTATAACAATCCCAACGCCACATTGGATGAGCTCAAGAAGCAGAACAGCCACCTCAATGCCGAGATTGCAGGTCTGAAATACAAGGATATTGAGGAATTCTCCATCGCATCTGAAGACAATCCTCAGGATATCACAGAATATGTCTTGGTGAACCCGACTTTCGACGCAAACATCAATGGCTGGACCATCACCGTCACCGGTCAAAACCTGCAATGGCAAGGAAGAACGGATGGTGTGGTTGATGAGGCTAAGAATTGGGTTACAATCACCAACTTCATCGAAGCATGGCGTCCCAGCAGCCAAGGCGGTCTTGGCGATGGTACCATCTCACAGACTGTTTATGGTTTGCCGAAGGGTAAATACGTTCTCGAGTGCGACGCTATGGCTACCCGTCAGGGCGGCCTTGATGGCAAGAGCGCAGAGGATGCAGTAACAGGCGCTTACATTTTCATCGAGGGTGAAGACAGCGAAGTCCGCAATCCCATCAAGGCTCCAGATACTCAGCCCAAGCACTGGTCTGTAACCTTTATCTGCAAGGGTGGTGACTGGCTGACCTTTGGTCTGAAGGCTGAAAGCACAACCGCGAACTGGCTGTCTGCCGACAACTTCAAACTCACCTTCTACGGCGAAACAAACATGAATCAGGGCCAGCTTGACCTCCAGGCTGCCATCGAAAAGGCTGAAGAACTAATGACGAACGAGAATTTCGATTACAGCTATGCAGGATACAGAGAAGCTTTTGACACTGCTAAGGAACTTGCAGATGGGCTCATCACTGACTTCAGTCAGGAAGAGAGCGTTTATGCAGAAGCTGCTGTTGCACTGAATGAGGCCGTTGAAAACGTGAGCGCTTCTATCTTAGTATATCAGACCTTGGAAGAATTTATCTCCGACACCGGTACGTTGGCTGAATATGAGCAGATGACTGTCGATAACGGATGGGACGACCTGAGCGAGGAGCTGTCTGATTGGCACGTCGCCTTGGAGACCGCTTATGCCGAAGGCGCTTACACCGACGAAGAAGTTACGAAAGCCGTTAACAGTTTGAGGGACAAAATCACTGCATGGATTGCCAAGGAAATTGAAGGTGGTTCTGATGTAATTAAGAAAGGAACTGATCTCACCATCCTGCTTGTCAACCCCGACTTCAGCGAAGGATCCTATTTAAGCGAAAGTGGTAAGGAATTCGATGGCAACGAGAACAGCATCCCTGGTTGGACTATTTCAAGCGGTAATATCAAGGAGCTTCGTCACAGCACCGGTAATATTGAAACCTGGCACAAGAAATTCGATTTCAATCAGACCATTGCCAATATGCCCGCCGGTATCTATGATATCACCGTTCAAGGTTTTGTTCGCCACGACGACTCCAATGCAACCGACCAAACCATCTTCTATGCAGGAGACACCGAAGCTCAACTCATGCTGTGCAGTGACCAAAATTCAGTAGAAGGAATTTGGCGCTCAGGAAGTGATAAGCCCGCTTTGGGAGACACCAACTATGATGTTGAGAACACTGAATTAGGAGGCTGGGAGTGTCATGGCATGACAGGCTTCTATTATTGGAGTATAACGGAGAATACCGATGGTGCCAATCAGAATTATAAAGGCTGGAAGCCTGGCGATATGTATTACACCAATCACATCAAGGTCATTCTGTTGGAATCCGGTGATTTCAAGATTGGTTTGAAGAGCCTCGGCACAACAGACTGGGTTATCTGGGATAACTTCAAGATATATTACCTAGGTGCTGATGCTGAAGATATTGTTGACCTGGCTCAAAAGAAGCTTGAAGAACTTATTGAGACTTACGAGGATACTGAGAATCAGAAATTCGTCACCAAAGAAGCCACGGCGAGATATGCTGAGACCACAGCAATTGATGTAACAGGTTTCGAGACGATGGAGCAGTACAATGAATATGCAGCAACTTGCGACGCCCTTATTGCCTACATCAAGGAAGGTAGGAAGCTGGGATCTGAGCTCTACACGCTCGTTACTGAGGACTACAATGGTCGCTGCATTACTGCCGAGCCCGAAGGGTTCGATCTATACGGCTTCAAAGCTCAGTATATTACTCCCTACACCAACCGTTTGGACAAGGTCGAGCCGTATCAGGACTATGTATTCGAGGACAACGATGCTTACCTCGCAGTTCCCGTGGAGCTGGCAACAGCTTGGACAGAAGAAATCCAGGCGCAGGCTGACGAAATGACCTTCGGCAACAACACACTGGCTATCTTCGGCAACGATTACATGAGCTACGCTGATGCTACCAAGTCCACACTCAAGGGCTGGAACATGGAGAAGAACGACACCGTAACCTTCGGCAACTACCTTGCCAATGAGTTCGTAGCAGAAGTGTTTAGCCCCAAGGGTGAATATACCCACTATCAGGAGATTCTGGGTCTGGAGGCTGGTTACTACCGTGTCACCGTGGATGGTTACTTCCGTCCGGGCGATAACCTCGACGAGATGACTATTGAGGAATTCGCGAAGATCAAGCGCGCTTACATGTTCGGTGAGAGCAGTGAGCAGAAGGCCGTGATGCCCTTGAAGAACGTCTTGGAGGGTGCACAGACTGAAGCTCTCGGTGGTAGTGAGAAGACATACACCTTGAAAGATGAGGAGACCGGCGAAGACGTTACCGTTTACACACCCAACGACGTGGCAGCTGCTTACGCATACTTCCAGGGCGCACTTGTTGAGGAGCCGGAGGAAACAGAGCTCGAGGACGAAGATCTGAACGTGTCTGTCTATCGCAACACCATCACCCTGGAGGTCGGTGAAGACGGTGTCTTGGTCATCGGTATCAGCAACGTGGGCAATGGCTACGTGACCAACGACTGGGCTTGCTTCAGCAACTGGACCCTGTCCTACATGGGCACAGTAGAGCCCACGGGCATCGCCAGCGTAGAGAGCAAGACGCAGAATGCTCCCGCCGTCATCTACACCATCGACGGCCGCCAGGCTTCCCGCCTGCAGCGTGGCTTGAACATCGTTCGCAACGCCGACGGTAAGGTTCAGAAGATTATGGTAAAGTAATATCCTTCGAGGAAACATAGTAAAAAGATGCCTGGCGCCTGCCAGGCATCTTTTTTTATGTTTCCTTTGGCGATTCCAATAAAAGCCACTATCTTTGCGGCATGAAAGGAATAGTTTTGGCCGGAGGCTCCGGCACACGGTTATATCCCATTACGAAGGGCGTGTCGAAACAGCTGCTGCCCATCTTCGACAAGCCCATGATCTACTACCCCATCTCCACACTGATGCTGGCCGGCATCCGCGACATCCTGATTATCTCGACGCCCACGGACCTGCCCGCCTTCCGCCGCCTGCTAGGCGACGGCTCGGACTTCGGCGTTCGTTTCGCCTATGCCGAGCAGCCCTCCCCCGATGGACTGGCACAAGCCTTCATCATCGGCCGAGAGTTCATCGGCGATGACTGCGCCTGTCTGGTGCTGGGCGACAACATCTTCTACGGTGCCGGCTTCAGCGCCATGCTCCACGAGGCCGTGCGCACCGCCGAGGAAGATGCCAAGGCCACCGTCTTCGGCTACTGGGTCAATGACCCCGAGCGCTATGGCGTGGCGGAGTTCGACGAGGGCGGCAACTGCCTCTCCATCGAGGAGAAGCCCGAACACCCGAAGAGCAACTACGCCGTCGTGGGCCTCTACTTCTACCCCAACCGCGTGGTGGATGTGGCTGCGACCATCAAGCCATCGGCACGCGGCGAGCTGGAGATCACCACCGTGAACCAACGGTTCCTGGAGGATGGCGACCTGAAGGTGCTGACGCTGGGGCGCGGCTTTGCATGGCTCGACACCGGCACGCACGACAGCCTCTCCGAAGCCTCCACCTTCATCGAGGTCATCGAGAAGCGGCAGGGACTGAAGGTGGCCTGCCTCGAAGCCATCGCCTATCGGCGCGGATGGATTACCGATGAGAAGATGCGCGAACTGGCACAGCCCATGATTAAAAACCAATACGGGCAGTACCTATTAAAGTTGATAGTTGAGAGTTGAGAGTTCTCCTATAAGACCTATAAGGCTTATAAGACCTATAAGACCTATAAAACTCAATCAAATAATGTCATTCTTTTCAAATCTCTTTGGCCGCAAGACGGCTGACAACGATACGAAGGTGGGGGGTATGGAAGATTTCATGACCCTCATCCGAGTCTATCTGCAAGCAGGCATCGCCGCCCAGGTGGGTATCAGCAACCTGGCCGCCCTACCCGACCTGCGCGTGTTCAAACAGACACTGAAGGTGCCCACACAAAACAACAAACTCGGCATCGCCGAGAAGAAACGCTGTGCCAAGATCCTCAACGAGGTTTATGGCATCAGCACCACCTTCACACAGGAAATCGATGCCAGCGTGAAGAAACGCTGCAAGAAGATGACCGACGTGCAGCCCTACCTCATCCAGTTCCAGGGCTTCTCACAAGACCTGATGATGCTCATGGGCAACATCATGCAATGGAAGTTCCGCCTACCCTCGTTCATGCGCAGTGCCCTGCGCACGATGACGGAGAAGAGCGTCCACGATGTCATGACGAAGAACGACTGGAAAGACGACAACGTCCGCCGCATCGCTGCTCAGGTGCGCAAGTACCAGCAGGTGCTGGGGTTCTCGGAAAGCTGGATGACGGAGTTCGTGCACACCACCGTCATGCTCGCCAAGAAAGAAAAGCGCGCGGACATTGACAAGGAGAGTTGAAAGTTGACTGTTGACAGTTGAAAATTACACAAAAACTTGCATAAACCGAAAACAAACACTATCTTTGTGGCGTTAAATGCCGCCAAGCGGCATCATTAGGCATTATCCATGACAGCAGACGAAGAAAAAACCATCAAGACGCTGGAGACCCGCGTAAGACAGCTCATCCTGAAATTCCAACAGCAACAGGAAGACCACGAGGAGCTGCACGGTCATCTCGTGGCGAGAGAAGAGGAACTGAAAGCCGTCAAAGAGAAGAACAAAAAGCTGGAAACGGAATATGCCAACCTGAAGATGGCTAAGATGCTGGAGATCGGAGACACCGACCTCGCAGCGGCCAAGCAACGCATCGGCCAACTGATGCGCGACGTGGATAAATGCATAGCTCTGCTCAAGGCCATGGGGCCTGAGGTTTATTAGAAAATGGAAGTCAGCGAAACATTTCAAATAACGCTAAAGATTAGCGGCCAGAATTTCCCCATCACCATCAGACGTGATGAGGAAATCTTCTATCGTGAGGCAGAGAAACTCATCAACCAACGCTATAGTTTCTATGCCAACAGCTATCCCGGACAGGCGAATACCACCTATCTGCTGATGACCATCATCGAGATAGCCGTGAAACTCAAACAACAGGAATCGAGCGGCAACCTTCAACCCGTCATGGCGACGCTGAACGGCCTCGTCAATGAGCTGAACGCTGCACTCAAGTAAATCGTGAAGAGTATATCGTCAAATCGATTATTAATATGACAACACTTGGATTAATCATTACCATTGCCTCTGCTGTCATCGCCATTGCTGTGGTGATTTATCAGCTGGTTTGGTATCGCCATACTCGCCCGAACAGAATGCGTGAGTTATACGATGAAGCCCAGAAGAATGCGGAGGTGATTAAGCAGAAGAAGCTCCTTGAAGTGAAGGAGAAGTTCCTCAACAAGAAAGCCGAACTGGAGAAAGAGGTGCAACAGCGCAACCAGCAGATCCAGCAGAACGAGAACCGCCTGAAGCAGCGCGAAATCAGCCTGAACCAACGTCAGGACGAGATCACCCGCCGCAAGAGCGAACAGGAGAACGAGCGCAAGCGCATGGAACAACAGCAGGCCATCCTCCAAAAGAAAGAAGAGGAGTTGAGCCAGCGTCTGGAGAGCCTCATCACCCAGGAACGCACACAGCTCGAGAAGATCAGCGGCCTCACCGCCGAGGAAGCCAAGGAACGACTGGTGGAGACACTGAAGGACGAAGCCAAGACGGCGGCTGCCAGCTACATCAACGAAATCATGGACGATGCCAAGATGACTGCCAACAAAGAGGCGAAGCGCATCGTCATACAGACCATCCAGCGCGTAGCTACGGAGGCCGCCGTAGAGAACAGCGTGACGGTGTTCCACATTGACAACGACGACGTGAAAGGTCGCGTCATCGGTCGCGAAGGCCGTAACATCCGCGCCCTGGAGGCTGCAACGGGAACGGAGATTGTTGTCGATGACACCCCCGAGGCCATCGTCATCAGCGGCTTTGACCCTGTGCGCCGCGAGATTGCGCGTCTGGCCCTGCACCAGCTTGTGGCCGACGGACGCATCCATCCCGCTCGCATCGAAGAAGTGGTGGCAAAGGTGAAGAAGCAAGTCGATGAAGAGATCATGGAGACGGGCAAGCGCACCGCCATCGACCTCGGCGTTCATGGCCTGCACCCCGAGCTTATCCGCATCGTAGGTAAGATGAAATACCGCTCCAGCTACGGACAGAACCTGCTCCAGCATGCCCGCGAAACAGCAAACCTGTGCGCCGTCATGGCATCGGAGCTGGGCCTCAACGCCAAGAAGGCAAAGCGCGCCGGTCTGCTCCACGATATCGGCAAGGTGCCTGATGAGGAGCCGGAACTGCCACACGCACTCTATGGTGCCAAGCTGGCTGAGAAGTTCAAGGAGAAACCGGACATCTGCAACGCCATCGGCGCTCACCATGAGGAGATGGAGATGACATCGCTCATCGCCCCCATCGTGCAGGTGTGCGACGCCATCAGCGGTGCACGTCCCGGTGCACGTCGTGAGATTGCCGAGGCTTATATCAAACGCCTGAAGGACCTTGAGAACATCGCCATGAGTTACACGGGTGTCACCAAGACCTACGCCATTCAGGCAGGACGCGAGTTGCGCGTCATCGTGGGTGCCGACCAGATTGACGATAAGCAGATCGAGACGCTCAGCACGGACATCGCCACGAAGATCCAGAACGAGATGACGTATCCCGGACAGGTGAAGATCACCGTCATCCGCGAAACCCGCGCCGTCAGCTACGCCAAATAAGAATACTAAGGAAACAGTAAAAGAAAAATCCCCGCCGATTGGCGGGGATTTTTCTGTCCTTATTCTTCGGAGAGAAGGTCGAGGAGCGACTCGCGACGATGAACGATGCTGTAGGCGACGACTAGGATGAGGAGGTAGAGCGCAGCATCAATGAAGAAGATGATGGAGAAGGGCACCTCCACCGCATTCAGCCACAGATTCCCTGCAATGAACATCACCACCATGAACAAAATCACAACCAATGTCTGATGCATCGTCAGCCCACTGCGCATCAGGACATGGTGGATGTGGCGCTGGTCTGCCTGAAACATTGGCTGCCCATCCAAAAGCCGCGTTACCGCCACACGTACGAGGTCGAACACCGGAACGATGAACAACGAGTACGGCAGAAGCAGAGGGTTGATATCCGTATAGATGTCCCTTTCCGTCACCATCATATACTTGATGGCCAGGTAAGAGAGCACATAACCCAAGATAAGACTGCCCGCATCACCCATAAATATCTTCAATCCCCCTACCCTGCCGAAGACATTAAAGCAGAAGAACATGGAAACAGAGCCCAGCAACGCCGCTGACAGCATAACGAAGGTGGCGTTGCGCAGGTCTATGAAGAGGTAAGTCAGCACAGCCAAACAGATAATGGAGATTCCGGATGCCAAACCATCAATGCCATCGATGAGGTTAATGGCATTCACAATGGTCATGATGACCAACACCGTGAGCGGATAAGCCACCCATAGCGGCAGCGCCTCAAGGCCGAAGAGCCCATAGAGGTTATCTATCTGCAGGTTACACACCGGCAGCATCGCCGACCCGAAGGCAAGGATTACAAACTTCAGGTTGGCAGACAAATCCAGAACGTCATCCATCACCCCCATGAGATAGACGACCGTAGCTCCCGAAATCATCAGCGCAGCCGAAATATGGAACTCAATGGTCGCATAGGTATTGGAAAAGAACAGTAGTATGGTTATCACGCCCCCCATCGCCATCGATGGCAGGAACGCTAAGCCTCCCAGTCGCGGCACAGCTGCATGGTGTACCTTGCGCTGGTTCGGCTGATCGAAATATCCGTACTTACGACAGAATGCAATAATCAGCGGGATGACAATCGCCGTGACTGCCGCCCCAATGAACAATGCGATGAAGGAATATGACAAAAATCCAGTCATATATAGATGTCAAACATCTATATAACGTTCGTCAACCCACATTTATTATATCCTGCCCATAAAACTTCACGAAGTTCATCAGTTTTTGTCGTCCCCGAGCCGATGTCACTACAGTCTATAGATGAATCCATCGATGGATTCATCTATACATCGCTATCCTACGAGCATCACTACGCTTCCTTCGGAGCGAATGGACATTTCTCATGTAAAAAAAGTGCTGAGGTTGCTGTATTCTCAGAATTTATCATTACCTTTGCAAAAAAATAAACCACACATGACACCAGCAAAGTCGGCTTCGCGCCCCTTGCGCATCTCTATTATTACTGCCACATACAATAGCGCATCGACCATTGCAGAGACCATCCAGTCCGTGCTGTCGCAGACCTACGAAGAAATTGAATACATCGTTGTCGATGGGCTTTCCAAGGATACGACAATAGATATTGTCCGTTCCTACGAATCCCGCTTTCAAGGCCGTATGCAATGGGTATCCGAGAAGGACTGCGGCATGTACGATGCCATGAACAAAGGCATCAGGATGGCCACAGGAGATGTCATTGGAATCTTGAACAGCGATGATTTCTTTACATCCGACGATATCATCGCGCGTATGGCAACAGCGTTCGAGGATTCAGCCATTGATGCTGTCTATGGCGACATTCATTTCATCCGCAATGGCGAGCCGGACAAATGTGTGCGCTATTATTCCTCGAAACGCTTCAGTCCCGGGTGGCTCCGCTTCGGTTTCATGCCAGCCCACCCCTCGTTCTATGCACGTCGGGAAGTCTTTGAGCGCGCCGGGCTCTACAAGATAGACTACAAAATCGGCTCCGACTACGAGATGATGGTTCGCCTGTTCTGCAAGCACAAAATTCATGCCAAGTACATGCCCATGGATTTTGTGACGATGCGATTGGGGGGGCTCAGTACGCGCAGTGTGGGTAGCCGTCTGCAACTCATCAAGGACGATGTACGCGGTTGTCGCGAGAACGGAATCTACACGAATGCGCTGATGATCAGCGTGAAATTCCTCTTTAAGATTTTCGAGTTAAAAGCTTAGGCTTTAGCCTTGCTGCTCCATCCATGCCAGCGTTCGGCGAATGCCTGTGACGCGATCCACAGGTGGGTTGGGTGCAATCGCCTCCGTATTCCGGAGATCGATGATATTGTCCGTCGTCATGTTCTTCAGGCGGAAGGAAGTCATCGGGAAACGCAAGCCCATCTTCACGAGTACATCACCGCAGAGAGCCGCCAAGCGGACAAGCCAAAACGGCACACACGGCACACGTCGTCCCAGTTCCGCCGCAATCTGATTAGCCCATTCTTCGATGAAGATAGCCGGCGAGTCGCCCAAGTAGAAGACTTTGTTAGCGCTGTCCGTCGTCGGCGTCATCAGAAGCTGATGGATCTGATATACAGCATTCTCAATATAGCCATAAGTCTTTGTGCACGAGCGATGTCCGATATGGAAGTATAGTCCCGCCTTCACCATGTCGAAGAAGTTGCGATAAGGGATGCCGAACCACGGGCCCCACATCGAAGTGGGACGCAGAATGGCCCAGTCACAAGTGGGCAGCGACTGCCAAACGTATTGCTCTGTAATTACCTTGCTCTCGCCGTAGCGCGTTGTCGGTGCATAATCGAACTGATCCTTGGGCTGGTAGCCTGTATGGCAGACCAACATGGAAGACGTGATGAGTATCTTCTTCAATGCCGGCAGCTGTGCCGCCACCTTCAGTATGTTCTTGACACCCATGGTATTCGCCTGGTAATCCTCCACCGTAGTACCTTCCAAGTCTGTGCGAGCTGCCAGATGGATGATATAATCAGGTTGGAAGTCCAACACGACATACCGCAACGCCTCGAAATCCGTAATGTCACAAGCGTGCCAATAACGTTCCGCCTCGACATATTTGGGCCGCTTCACATCAATGTTTAGGACGTCCCAGCCTTGCCGCACGTAATGTTCAACAACATTTGTACCAATGAATCCCGAACCGCCGGTAACCAGTATCTTCATCTTATCTTGCTATGTTTTTGATATTCTGAGCACAATTCCTGGGCCACCTTCTTCCACGACAAATCACCGCCATCGTAGGTCTCCTCTATCTGTTTCGCAAACTCATTCAAGCGGTCTGGCATTTGCCATAGTTCCACGATAGCGTTTGTCAACGCCTGGCTATCTTTTTCCTTAACGACGAGTCCGAATTTCTGATGGAGAACCATCTCTGGAAGTCCTCCTACATTCGTAGCGATCACGGGCTTGTGGAAGGCATAAGCAGACATGATGACACCACTCTGTGTGGCATCTGTATATGGACACACGATGAAAGCTGCATTAGCAATCAGTGCAACCAGTTCCTCATCAGGAATGAAGCGATTACGGATGTCAAAATACTTCAATGATTGGTATTGCACGATATCAAAGTGATACTTACCGCCGCCAGCTACGACCAAACGGCAATCGGGGCATTGGCAATGCACTTGCTCCATCGCAGGAAACAGGTAATCCAATCCTTTATAAGGCGAAATACGACCTGCAAAAAGAATATAAGAACCCTTGTTGCCCGCTTTGTCAAAATCGGGATGCACAGTGCGCAAATAGGTATAGCTGCTTAGACGACTGTCAACCACGCGACAGGCAGGCAAGCGATAAAAATCCAGGAAATCCTGGCGCTGAGCCTTGTTTAGAATAATGAGACGCGGAACGAGCCAGAACGCCACCTTACGACGCAAGCGTACGATGAAACTGTCATGGGCCGTATGCGGGAATGGGTCATGAACTGTCAGCATCATCTTGTGACGCAGGACATACAGCACGAACTCATAGACATTGGGAGGCCACGTCAAATGCAGAACATCAAAATGGCCGCGCAATAGAAAACACAGCAGCAGAAAATGTGTCCAAAAAGATTTTAATAGCCAGAATCGTCCTGGCGTGTTAATCACATAGAATTTGTCAATATCTATGAACGACGCATACTTAGAAAACTGCGGATAGGCTTCAACGGCCTTGAATAGTCCAGAATGGGGATACATATTCGGAATATCAAACGCCGGTCCACGCATGTAACGAGGAGACACCTCCATGATGTAGGTGATGTCTGAAAGTTTCTGTGCCTCATGAAGATACGACAGATCAACATCGGAAAGTTGTATTTTCCCAAGATATGCAATTCTCATATGACAACCTTTTTAATAGCATCTAAAAAGCCATGGCCATATTTCAGGTCCGGCTCCACATAATTGCCTTCTGCCCACTCATTCCACGAGCGCAGAAAGATGATGCGATGATCCATATCTTTTTTTTCTATCAACTTCAAAGCCTCACGCAAGTGTTGCTCAAAGTATTGAGGCGTAGCATCCACATAGATACCCTCATTTTTACCTGTACGCGGACTTCGATCCCATTGCGGCATAACAGTCGGGAAAATGTTATTCCAACTGTCCTCAGGTGAAAGATAGTTCTTTATCAAACGTTTATAACGGAAACGCGTGGCTGGAATAAAGGGCAAATACTTGCGCAGACCGATGAGAGCCAAGTTCACATACTTGTTGTAATAAGCCATCTCGGCACGCACTTGTCCATAAGAATTTAAGGCATCATAACCTTGTGCCAACATGGCGCGGTAGTCCTCAGCACTACTCTTCAGGTCTGGCATCACCCTGCCGACAGAACCATCTGGCATAAAGCGGTTAAAGTTGGCAGAACGAGTGATGGCATAGAAATAGATGCCCTTCAGACCATTCTCGGCTGCCAGACGGCGCCAAGTCTCCATAAACCGCCTTGCATGAGGATGATGGAACGGCTCATAGATGCCAAACACGGGCTTTCCTTCTACCGTAATATAGCGATGATCACGAAACGCAGGCAAGCAATAATTAAAATGGGCTATATCATCCTCCTCACCCAGATATAGCTGTTCAGCTATCATCGAGTCAGACTTTCTGCTTTTATCCTTGTCCCAAGTCTTTGTCGTCCAACTATGGTTTGCCCAGCAGAGACAAAAGGGGAAATCGGGTTTTCCGCTTGCAAGCACCTCTTCAAAAGGTCTCTGCAACAACATCTTGCCGTTCCCGAACCAATAGTGCCAGTAGCAGAAGCCTTCTATTCCAGCCTCACGAGCCAGTTCAGCCTGTTGCTCGCGTATTTCCGGCATACGGAGGTCGTAGAAGCCCAGATCGGCGGGGATGCGTGGCTGATAGTGTCCACGAAACAGGGGCTTTGCCTTGGCCACATTCGTCCACTCTGTGAACCCTTTGCCCCAAGCCGCATCATTCTCTGGAATCGGATGAAACTGCGGCAGGTAATACGCAATGACTCTTGCTTTAGCGGATTTCTCCATTTTCATTTGTTTTAACGCTGCAAAGATAATGCATTCTTTTGGACTATCAAAAAGATTATCGGATTATATTGTCTTTTTGTAACTAAGGTATGACACTGGGCGCAAAGTAAACTTCAGTTGTGAATGAATGCTCCAAGTAAAACTTACGTGTCCCACTAATGGGATTCGGGTGTCCCACTAATGGGACGCGGCCGTTCCACTAATGGGACACTGCGATACTACGACTTCTAATGGTTGTTTATGCCTATATATTCTTGACCATTGATGAGCCTATTTGTGGAGATTCATGTAAAAGAAAGCTTTTCACGAATCTGGTATGGCCGTTGGCTGTACTCAGGAATCACGGACAAGAGGTGATTGTGGATAGCATCATGATTATTCAACAAATACATGAAGGATTTAAGCAACTCACCTTCTTTGAAATTCTTGCTGTCAACAACCAATGCTTCATCGAGCCCAAGATCCTTTGCTATGCCACGCGACTTAATTGAATAGCCCAATGCTATGGCAGGAACACAAGTTGAATATGAAGAAATTACCGCATGTGTACGGGCACCGATGAAAGCCCAGCATTTAGAGATTACATGACGAATCTGACAATAGTTGAGCGAGTCTATGTCCAAGATGTCAATCCTTTCATTATTACCAAAATGGTCTGCTATGAGTCGGGCTATTTCACGATCGTCTTGACTCTGTGTCTTGAAAACCCACGTGACATGGGGAATGAGAAGGATGTGGAGATCTGTGTCGCTGAGTATGTGTTCAATGAGTCCAAGAACCTCGTTGGCGAAGCGGCCATCGAGTGTGATGCCCCCCATCACATAATTACTAATATTTATGCCTATCACTCTTCCTTTGGCAAAACAATCTGGGAGAGAACAGCTTTCAGGAGAGAGGATGAAGGCGGGATCCGGCAGTAGGCATACATTCTTGAGACCTAATGACTTCATATATGAGAATGTCAGCGACTCACGGGTGTAAATCATGGAGAACTTGAAGAGTGTCTTCAGTTTCTCAGTGGTCTGGTTCTCAGGCCCCATAGAGCACCCCCAAAGGATTGTCTCGACACCGTGCTGATACAACCAATTGTTGAGTGTCACTATTTCGTTGTCGCCATAGCAAAGCATATCGCCACCCGTAAAAAGAACCCTGTCACCTGGGGATATGAGCCGCAGTAGCTGACGATAAGGATAGTTTGTCCTCCAAGTCATGGTGCGGTGTGTGTGGAAGAGACGGTTGAGTGCAGCCAGGAAACGGTCTGCAAGATATGAATCCACACCACATGGCACCAGCGTAAGAAACTTATCCAAACCCAGTTGTGTATCCAAGTTAATGTCACGGCAGTAACCAAACTGGTTGCCAACATCCTCACCAACAATGATAGCAGTGCTCTTGGCGATGGCCTCGCAACCACGGTTGCCTCCATCGAAATGTATAGGGTAAAAATATTTCATGAATCTTCTGATGATGAGTCCTTTCCCCAGACAATATTAACCTTTGAAAATAAATAAAAGAAGAACGCCACCCATACCACTATTGACGTGGCTATGGAATAATATCGGTAGTAAAATATACCAAAAGTTGGCACAGCTCCGAGGATAAACAACATGAAAACTTCTCCGATGTCGAAATAAGTGCGATTATAGTACCTTATGACAAGGCAGCAAATGAGGGCAAAGGTTAACGATATAATCACACTACCAGGGAGACTTCCATCCAAGAACCACGACCCTATGTGCGATGCAAATATTCCAACAAAAAAACCTTCTTTGGCAGTTCGTTCCTCCTTGGTTTCGGTATATTGTGTATGGAAGATAAGGTAGTGAGTCATGGGGAATTCACGTTCGAAGTAAACCAAATCTGGATTATGGTTATCATAGACAAAACAGAAGTTAACATACGATTGTCCTGCATATTCTATGATGCTACCTCCTGTTCCTGCTTCGCTCTCGTCAAAACGAGAGGCAGACACAGCTATAACATATACCGAAGCGAGGATAACTACTGGTATGCTGGCTGTTACTAGGAAATTACGAACTTTCTTACCTATAAACCTCTGAAAAAAGACTATGCTGAAAAGGAACATCAATCCATAATGCACTATCTCCGTACGATCAGCACCCATGACAGCACGTTCTACAGGACTGATAGAAGCAATCAATAAAGGCATGGTGAGCCAAAGACTACGATTCTCTATACAAGAATAATAGAAGAAAAGAGGTATGCCCAATAGGGTAATAAAACTAAAATAATACAAAATCTGTATTGGTAAAGACATACTTGCGACCTTAGCATCAGCAATGGTCATGTCACCTGCATATCCTGAATCTTTCAAGAATTTGAAATCACCATTGAGCAAGTCTGTGATTGAACCTCCAACAATATAGAAAACCACAAGTCCCTGCAACACGATAAAAATGGAAAAAGCCAACATTAGATAGCGGTGAATATTGCTAACAGTCTGTAGCTTTTCCGGACGAATCAGGGAGAAAGGGAAAATGGTAACTGTGATTAACAAGCAATAAGTGAGCGTAGGCAAAAGTCCAAACTCAGGCTCCCAACCATCCACCAACACACCACCTCCTTCAAGGAAGTTTCCCAGAACCATTATAATAGCGCATAACGAAGTAAATGCAAAAAGCAAGGACATATAAACCGCAAGGTCGAATGTCCTGTGCTTCTGCCAGAAGTAGT
Source organism: uncultured Bacteroidaceae bacterium (assembly GCA_905233765.1). Lineage (GTDB taxonomy): Bacteria > Bacteroidota > Bacteroidia > Bacteroidales > Bacteroidaceae > Physcousia. Next base: position 72,272 of record CAJOCU010000001.1, read on the forward strand.
ACGTGAGTGCGCTGAAATATATGAACGGGACAAAATACATGCTATGCCGGATCTTGGTGATAGATGTTGGTGGTAGCAATAGGACGTCGATTAGATACAGCTATTTTCATCACTTCTTCCATCACGCCTGTGCCGATGATTACTATCATCACTTCGTTTTCAGGAATGTCAAAACGCTGTTGCATGTCGCGCAGCTGTTCGTTCATGAAGCCACATGAGAGTGGTATGCTGCCAAGGCCCAGATAATGCAGGGCATTAATGAGATTCTGGGCATAGAGTCCACCGTCTATGTAGCACTGGAATGGTTCATGGCTGAGGAATCCTTTCATGTCAGCCGTAACAACTATGCAACAGTGTATGTCATCGCAGAATCCATTGCAACCGCCTTGCATACGTAACAAGTCATGGACCTCTTCACCAAAAAAGATGTGAGTATGCCATGCCTGACGATTACAAGCCGAGGGAGTGCGTGCAGCAAGTGTCAGAGCTCTGTCAAGCAAATCACGAGATGGAGGTGTTTCCTTAAAATAGCGAATGGAATGGCGGCTGTAAAGCAGCGAAGAATAATCAGCTTTGGCCTGTTTTCTTAGGTCTGACGCATTCATGCTTTCTATGCCTGCTGGCATTGATAGCGAATCTGGAGAAATACCCACTTCGCTGCACAAGCGACTAAAAGAAGCCTCAATTTCAGGGATGGGAACACCGTCGTGTTGCTGATATGCAATATACTCTTTAATGGTTGATAACGGATAGTTCAGGAAAGCTGCATCAGCAGAGCCATATAGTAAATGATAGCGACGCAGGCGAGCAATCAATGATGTGACCTTGGCCTGGCCGAAGCCGTGCCTGGTATTGCGCATGGACATTCCTTTTTCTATAACATGGTTCTCCCTTAGGAGGGTGTATTGCATCTTTCGAATATCCTTGTCTGTGTGAATGCTGGCATTGAAACGGCAGAGGCGACGCCAATACGAGAGCATCTCAAGCAGGAACTGCAAAGAGAGCGGTAGGCGAGCCTTTATGCAAGCATATATCTTTCTAAATGTCATTTCAACAAAGTTTTTATGTGTAACAGATCCTTCCACCCGAAAAGGACTGCACTAAGTTGCTTACGGAAAATGGAACGATATGATGGAATGAGGCCATCGGCGAGAGTTCCCGAAATGAAGATGGTTATGATGGCGGAATAGGCTGCGCCATGAATACCGTAGCGATTGATAAAAAGAAGGTTCAGACAGATGCACGCAACACATCCAATGATATTGCGGATTGGGGCATAGGACTGCCTGCCCTCGATGATTATAAGTTGACCAGAGGTCTGGGAAAGGGCATCGCCAATAACCTTAAAGGCGAGAATAGACAGAACGGAGGCGGCTCCAATATAGGTGGTTCCAAACGTCAGATAGACAAGAGGATAGGACAATGCACAGGTTAGGATTGCCAACAGGATGCATACAGCTACTGTGACATTCATGAAACTACAGGAGAGCTGCTCATAGCGATTCACATCTTGCTTGCGAGCCTCTACAAGCATAGGGCTGATAGTTTGTGCAATCATTGTAGGTACGAAGACTAACAACTCTGCAAATCTTACTGCAACGGAATACACACCAAGGTGGCTCTGATCAATCATGTTGCCTATCATAATCTGGTCGATACGGTTATAGACTATGATAGCGGCCCCAGAGAGCAGCAACGGGAAGGCCTGTCCAAGCAGATATCGAGCCAATTTAATATCAAAACGCCATTTACGAACTGAATCTATCTTGCGTATGTATGAAAGGGTATAACCGGATGCAAGAAGAATAGAATCAAACAACAGAGCGCCGATGAACCATATCAAAGGGAGCTGTAAAAGCACAAGTATAATCTTGATGATAATACCAACTATTGAGCGGGAGATTTCCGTTTTTACGACATACTCATTCCACACAATTGCCGTAAAATGGTTGCGTGATACCCAAGTGGTATTCAAGACAACAGAGAAGGCATAGATGATGATGTAAAGACGAATGCTGGCATCCTGCTCCAACAGAAAGACAGTAACCAGAATGGCCACCAAGGTGATGATAGCGAAGAACACCTTAAGACCAAAAACAGTACCTATGATGACATCCCTGCGGCTACTGTCCTTGGACTCCTCACGGACCTGTATCAGATCAAGGCCGAAATCAGCAAATACCTGGAAAATAGCGATGAAACTCACCACATAGTTCATGATGCCGTACTGCTCCTTACCTAAATATCGTGCCACGATAATAGCAACGACAAGCACGCTCATCAAACTGACGAACTTCCCGCCAAGAGCCCAGGCAATGTTCTTCAGGGCTTTTTTCTTTTTTGTGGAGATATTCGCATTCTGCAGGAACATGTTCAAGATGTCATAGAGAAGAGTGGTACACCTGGTTTTTTATTCATCAAATATACGACGGTCGCCATAGATGCCAAAAGAAGCATTGCCAACACAAAGATCATACGCTTGGGTTTAGACGCTTTCACAGGAACGGAGGCATTCTGTAGCGTCGTAAAAGCAGGTGTACGCTCTTGCACCTTGGCCCGGGCGCCTTCCAGATTATTACACATCACGTTGTAGGTGTTGAACTTCATCATCATATCATTTTCCAACTCATCGCGACGGGATTGCATTGATTGCAGAATTACTTCGCGGTGGGTGTCACAGAAATCGCTATAGGCTTGAATGGCCTTCTGATAGTCGGCGTATGTCTCTGCTTTCATTCGCTCGTAATACTCGACATCCGTGCGGGCCTTGCTGGTGCGGTAGCTGATAATGAAATCCTGCAAATGTGTTCGTATTGAATCAGCCAATGTGGCACAGACAAGCGGATCCTGATCAGAGACACTTATGGTGACGACATCTGTTTTCTTATCAACACTACACCGGATGTTGCTTCTTACACCTTTTACTATTAAATCCTCTTTCTTGGTAAGCATATAGGGATTCACTGTGCCCGCCTCTCCGACTGGTTGGTCATCATCTGACGGAAGCATTGCCTTGAAAAGCTTTTTCACCCATATGCTCGGATAAGACCAGATGGATAGTTTCTGATGTTTCAAGAGATATGTAAGGTAGTCTGTTTCAACTTCCCCGTCCTTGGTCTTAACAGTAATATTGAATAGACCTACGATGAAGTCGTTGGAACTAACCACATCAGGGTAGAGCAAGGGGTAAATAGCGTCAGCACTTGCAGTTGTGCCCACGTTAATACCGAATGAGGATACCAGATTCCCTAATGTTCCGCCCGTTATAGATGCACCTGTCTCAGGAGCCAACATCACTGTCGTCTCATAGTAGCGCGGCTGGGGTAATATCCACAAACATGAAAGCACGAAGGTTATAATCCACACCTTTAAGAACAGCTTCTTGGAATGCCATATCTTTTGCACGACCTCACGCAGGTCGATAATATTCTGAGACTTATGATCTTCCATCATTTCAGCAGATTAATGAGTGCAACAATCATAGTGGTCAGGCTGGCGGCGGAGGTGCCGAGGACAGAAATCTCAGCCGTGCTCAAACCTTGACGCTTGGGCTTTGTGGGCACGATAATCTGTGCACCGGGTTCCAGCTTTTTACTGCCCGCCCGTCGGCCAAGCTTATCCACGGAGCCATTCATGTAGATTGCATAGGTTTGTCCCTTACTGGCCTTCTTGCTGTAGCCACCGGCACGGTTGATATAGTACTTCAGGTTCTTACCCTTCTGGTAGGTGATGGAGATGGGGTACATCACCTCACCCGACACCTGGATGGTGTTGGAGAACTGCGGTATAACGAGGCGGTCGTAGGCACGCATGACAATATCTGCATTGCCACCTGGTTGGGCCAAGGCCTCATCCAACTTCACAGCCACAGGATATTCGAAGCTCTGGTTCATCTTCAGGCCAAGTAGCGAGTCGGCCAACGCACGATTGAACGCTTTCTCACTGTCCAGGGCCTGCTCCATCAGGGATATTTGTGACTGCTGCAAGGATTTATCGCGCTGCACACGTTCCTCTTCGGTCATCTGACGAATCAGACGCGCACCCTTCGGATAAGCTAGATCTGAGAGGCCACCCGCCATACGCACGAGATCGCTGAGGCGGAACTCCCTGTTGGTCATCGCATACTCACCCGCAAAGTTCACACAACCATCAACGGTCACATTCTGCTGTTCCTCATAGGCCGGGCTCTTGCGAACCTGCACCTCATCATAGGGCTTTAAGGCGAAAATGGTGTCTTCAATGACAAAGCCATTGGCCAAATTGAAGGAGAATACCTGGGAGAGATTCTTGCCACTGGCCTGAGCAGCAGGATTAAAGTTTCGACGGAAAACATCAATCTTAGCAGTCGAGGCGGAATGCGTGAGGCCGCCGGCCTGAAGAATCAGATCCTGGATGGTGGTATTCTCAGCATACTTATATTCGCCCGGGTAGTTCACCTCGCCATTGATGCGGAAAGTCTCCTCGCCACGCATCAAGGTCTTACTGGGTATGAAGAGAACATCGTTCTTTTTTAGGACAATATCGGGCTTGCTGCCGTCCATTATGCCTTGTATGTCAAGAGAAATCATCTCTAACGTCAGGTCTTCCTTCTCGCGATGCATCACGGCACGCTCCGTGAAGGCATCCTCGCTTAATCCCTCAGCAGCCAATAGAAGTTCGCGCACGCTTTGAATGCGACCGTCCATCTGGAACTGACCTGGATGCATCACGGCACCACGTACCTCAACCATATTACGGAAACGAGGAATGACGCTATCGACATAAAGGCTATCGCCATCGGCCAACGTAAAGCTGGACATCGCGAACTCATCGATGGTATGGATGCTATGCTCATCGCCAGCCTTGCGAATGAGTCGTACGTTCTTGGTATAGGCATCGCCTGTGAAACCGCCAGCAAGCTGCAATACGCGCTTCACGCTCTCCGATGATTTCATTTCATAGAACATCGGGCGCTTCACCTTTCCGCGGACTGCTACAAGGCAATCATAGGGACCTACGATGATGACATCGTTGTCCTGCAACCGCACATCGCCTTTTGCATTGCCATTTTCCAAATAGTCATAGACATCGATATGTCCTATACAACGACCAGCACGATAGACCTTGATGTCGCGTAATGTACCGACATCACTGATACCACCTGCAGCATAGAGGGCATTGAAGGCTGTCGAGAGGCTGTTGAGGGTGTATGTTCCGGGCTTCTGCACCTCTCCCATCACCTGTACCACGACGCTACGAGTCTCGCCGAGGCTGAGGCTCACCTGGCAGTCAGAATAATAACGGCCAAGCTGACTGCGCAGACGCGTCGTGGCTGCAGACACGGAAAGCCCGGCCAGTTTCACAGGACCTACGCCATCGATGGTTACAGTACCATCGGGCGAGATGGTACTCTGAAAGGTCTCCTGCGAAGCACCCCACACGTCTATGATAACATTGTCACCAGCTCCAAGGATGTAGTTAGAAGGCGTGGCGATTTGCTGACTAGGCTCAAACGACAAGGATTTCTGGCTGAAGAGGTTACGCCCGAACACCTGCTGCTCGCGCGGTAGTGTCCATAGCTCATCGTCGTACTCTTCTTCCTCCTCAAAGCCCAAGAACTTTCCTTCTTCAGTGAGAAGTTTCTGACGTTCCTGTTGCGAAAGACGACGCTCATCAGCTGCCGTCATCGTTTCCTTCTTAGAGCCCAGCGTCTGCAGCTGTCGCAGCTTGTCGCGCTGCTCCTGCGCCATCTTCTGTGCTGTGGAGGGCTGTTGCTTGCCTGTACGCTGACGGTTGATCTCGGTTTTGCCGGTCAAGTCCGTTGCCCCGAGTTGTTTCTGCTCGGCTTCCACCTTGCGGCGCACACGCTGCAGTTGCTCTGTAGTGACACCTCGTTTAATAAGGTTCTGAATAATGGTTTGCTGCGATGTTCCCTTCTCCATTTCCTTCTGCACATACTGAATCAACTGACTGTCCGACATGGACTGGGCCAAAACAGGGACCTGGACAAGCAGGAATGACAGTAGGGCAATGAATAGTTTCTTTTTCATATTGGGTTAGAAGTTTTTTCCAAATAAAACATATTTAAGCGTGGTCCAAAGAATCTGTGCATCCATGAGCAAAGAGCGATGCTGATAATAGTCTAAATCCATCTGCAGACGTACAAGCATCTTCTCCATCGTGTCGGTGTAGCCATTGTAGATGGTGGCCTTTGAGGTCGCGCCCGGGCGCATGCAAAAAATATAGCGATAGTCGCTATTCTCTGCCATAATCTGGTCGATGAAGTAGCGCCGTTCTGGACGGGGACCTACAAAACTCATCTCCCCCACGAGAATGTTCCATAGCTGCGGTAGCTCATCAAGATGATGAGTCCGCAAGAAGCGGCCCAAGGGAATCAGGCGCTCATCGTCGGTCTGAGCTAATAACGGCCTCCCATCCCGCTCAGTATCCGTGCGCATCGTGCGGAATTTCAAGATTTTAAACGGGTGCGCACGATAACCTATGCGCTCCTGACGGAACAGCACAGGGCCATGCGCTTTCAGCTTCAGCGCGATTGCAATGAGCAGCATAAAAGGCGACAACACTAGGAGGCTGGACAAAGCAACCACGATATCGAAACAACGTTTCACGCAGCGCTCTGCCCTATTCATCCCATCGGTCAACTCCATGTCCAAAGTGGTGTGTTGTATCATCTAGATGTGAATTCTCATGAGGTAGTTATTAGAATAACTACTTTAGCGATGAAATATTGTCAAGGAAATTAAAAAAATGCCCATTTCATCAAAAAAACCGCCTCAACACAAAAAAACTTTAAACATTCAACTCTAATCTTTAAACTTTTACTTACCTTTGCCGCGCAAAAACAGGAAAACGCTTCCGGGGCTGACATGGATTTGACAGCAGGATGGAGTGTTACGTAAGCACGCAGAGAGTCGCTGATCGCTCTCTTTAATCCATGGTCTCCAACAATTATCTGGCGAAAACACTTACGCTCTCGCTGCTTGATTGAAGTATAGTAGATCAGCTTATCTCGGCACTAGGTGCTGAGACGGGACATCACTCAGAGACTCCGCCCCAAAGCGCTCTGATTCAGTGGTGCAGCTCACTTGGGGATAGTCGCATCAGGCCTCGCTGACGCTGATGAATCTCTAGAGGCTAAGGCGTTGATTGGAGGTCCAGGTCTTGTCAACGCTCGAAAATCCAAGGCTGGAATAAGCGTGTAGAAAGCGTAGGACTTCCCTGTTTGGACGAGAGTTCGATTCTCTCCAGCTCCACTTCGTTCTGCCGGAGAGAATCTGCCCTCCGTTTTTTTTCACAGCATTCCATGCTGTCGGCCAGCTCCACCTTATCGAATCCGCCGGAGAGAAACACTCTTCGGCGGATTCGCTTACTTAACTTCCTTCACACTGCCTGTGTGCTGATGAAGGGTAACACTTGTTTCCAGTTTTTTATTGAAGAGTGCATCCGAGAGGACCTCCGTTGTACCGAACTGAGCGACAGGTACTTCTGTAGTGAGCAACGTCTGTTTCGCCGTAAAAATTACGATCTGGGCGCGACGTGGTTGATTCACGTAAATACCCTGCTCCATCTTCGATTTTTTCTTCGCGGTCTCAGCATCATTCGCGATAGCCGGCAGGCTACCCACGGGTTTCACCGTGATCCATACAGGTTCTCCACTGAGGTCGTCGGCAGCTACGAGTCCCAACCTATGAGAGAAACGGCAAAGGAGCTGCTTCTCACCATCACTCTGCGGTGATGGTTCGAAATCGAAACTCAACACCTCTGTACTCATGAGCGACTGCCCCTTGAAGAGCGACTCCAGTGCATAGAGCTGCTTGTCGAGGTTATCAAGCATCAACTTCAGCTGGGCTCCGTCCTTGGGAGTGTTGTCAGCCTCACCACGAATGAGGGCGTTGCGACTGTCACGGATATCATAGATTTCCTCTGCCGTCAACTGCGCCATCTTGGCCGTGCTGCCAGCAGACAGGATTTCGTGTGTCATGAAATCACGACCATTGACAAGCTTCGGTGCCGCCACAGCCTTCGGCAACTCTGGATCGGGTTCTGGCGTCACATCGGCGTTCACGCCTAAGAGCAAGCCGTCGTCCGTCAAGCTCACAAGAGGTGCAGAGGTCTTCGCCCTCAATTTGACAGAATAGGCCTTTGTGGAGTCTGGAACACCATAGGGCATCAGTGTAATTGACGTGAGTTTCCACTGTGTTGATTCCAAGGTCGGCACATCCTTCAAGCGCAAATAGCGGTCTGCATAAGCCGCAAAATCACCGGGTTTCGTGACGGTTTTCTCCGCTGTCAGCACCACTTCGAAGACTGTTTTCGGAAGAAAGTAGTTGACACCTTCAAGAGTCACGCCGGGGCGGAAACGCTCAATCTCGGTCTGAGCGAATGAAGGAAGAGAAATAAGAAATGATAAATAAGAAATAAGATATAAAAGACGTTTCATGATGATTGCTTATTGATTCTCCTTATCAATCTCTTGGAAAATGGCTTCTATCATGCCCTCCTTGGTTTTGCAAATGCTCCAGTCAAACGTGTGACGGATTCCTTCGGCAGCAAACCACTCCGACAAGGGGGCTGTCTGGCTGTGATAGACGGCGAAGCGCTTGCGGATGGTCTCTTCATTGTCGTCGGCACGGCCTTCTATCTGCGCACGGCGCAGCAGACGCTCCATCAGCACATCCTCACCCACGATGAGTTCTATCATCATCCCCAACCCATGACCTCGCTCTAACAGCATTTTCTTCAAGGCCTCGGCCTGTGCAATGGTACGGGGAAAACCATCGAATATGACGCCCTTACCTTGAGGCTGACGGTCATAAGTACTAGCAAGGATATCTATCATCAGTTCATCAGGAATCAGTTGTCCATTGTCAATGTAGCCCTGGGCTATCTTGCCCAATTCCGTACCATTCTTGATCTCCGCACGCAGCACATCGCCGGTGGAGATGTGACCCATGCCATAACGATTCACAATCGCTTCGCTGTAAGTGCCTTTCCCGGAACCCGGTGCACCAAAGATAATAATATTCTTCATCTATTTTACAATTTGACAATTTACAATTTGACAATTGGGGTCGAGATTGCGATATTTCGACATTATGAACGAACAATATTCGTCATTCATCTTTCGTCATTCTTCATTTTTCACCAGTGTGAAAATGTCCCTAGTGTTTCGCCCAAACCCGTCGTAATCGAGGCCGTAACCCACAATGAACTCATTGGGAATCTCCATGCAACAGTAATGAACGGGAACCCGCACCTTCAGTGCTGCCGGTTTCACAAGGAAGGAACAAATGGCAATGCTGGCAGGGTTTTGTTTCTCCAAGGTTTCAATCATATGAGCCATCGTCAAGCCAGAGTCAATGATATCCTCAACAATGATTACATCGCGGCCGGTGATGTCCTGAGCCAACCCCATCACCTCACGTATTTCGCCAGAGGACTGCATACCCTGATAACTGGCAAGCTTAATAAAACTGATATCACAGGGAAGGATCACCTCTCGCAACAAATCAGCAGCAAACATGAACGCGCCATTCAATACAGGCAGGAACAACGGCTCCTTGCCTGCATAATCACGATTAATTTCAGCTGCTACTCGCCGTACTTCCTGTTGAATCTTTGTCTCAGGAATACTGAGAGCAAAGGTCTTGTCTTTTACTTGAAGGGTCTTCATGTGGGAGGGGCTTTTGGTTCAGAATATACCTTTTCGACCGCAAAAGTAGATAAATTATTTTGTTTTTCATATTCCTTTCCGTATTTTTGCAGCAAAATTAGTAAAAAAGTGCAGAAATGAAGATTCTCACAGGCGGACAATTCAGGGAATTGGACCTATACACCATCGAGCACGAGCCCGTCGCGTCCATTGATCTGATGGAACGTGCCAGCCGCGCCATCACCGACGTTCTGCTGCAACGATATGCCCCACACCACACGCGCATCGTCGTCTTTGCCGGACCTGGTGGCAACGGAGGCGATGGTCTGGCCGTGTCACGCCTACTCACAGAAGCGGGACATCCCGTCGAGGCTTTCCTCTTCAATGTAACAGGGCACATCAATCCCGACTGCGAGACCAACCGCGACCGACTCCTCGCCACCGAAGGGGCCCAACTTACAGAAGTAACGAGTGAACTGATTTTCCCCGAACTCCGACCTAGCGACCTCGTTATTGACGCCCTCTTCGGCACAGGCCTTAGCAAGCCCCTCGGTGGAGGCTTTGCACTGGTCACAAAACGCATTAACCTGAGCCAGGCTACAGTCGTTAGCATAGATGTTCCCTCGGGTTTAATGTGCGAGGAGAACATCTATAACGATACCTCCTCAATCATACGCGCACACGAAACACTGTCCATCGGGATGCCTAAATTAGCATTCCTATTCCCTGAGAACCAACGTTTCGTGGGCCGTTTTACGATGCTGGACATCGGACTCAGTAGCGAAGGCATCGAAAACATCAAAAGTTACCTATGGATGACCGAAGAAGCAGAAGTGAAGACGCTATTGCGTAAGAGGTCACCGTTTGCCCACAAAGGCACTATGGGTCATGCGCTCCTTGTGGCTGGACATCGTGGCATGATGGGAGCCGCCATCCTCTGCGCTCGAGCTGCTCTCCGTGCAGGGCTTGGGAAACTCAGCGTCCATCTGCCCTACTCCACGGTCGATCTGATGCAGGCCACCGTGCCAGAGGCTATTGTACAGATGGATGTCGATGCTGACCTCATCTCCTCAGCCATTGATGCCACCAACTACCAAGCTATCGGCATCGGTCCCGGCCTTGGCACCGACCGCTACACCGCCGCGGCCTTCCACAGCTACCTGCGTCAGCAGGCCTGTCCCATTGTGATTGATGCCGACGCCCTTAACATTATGGCCGAGAATCCCGACTGGTTACGCGAGATCCCCGCCGATAGCATTCTCACGCCACATCCAGCCGAGCTCGACCGACTGGTGGGACATTGTGCGACCTCTTTCGAGCGTATGAGCCGTGCGCGCAACTTCGCTATCAACTTCGGTATCTTCCTGGTCGTGAAAGGTCACTATACGCAAATCTGCACGCCCACGGGCAACATACTCTTCAACCCTACCGGTAACGCTGGCATGGCCACAGCCGGCAGTGGCGACGTGCTCACGGGCATCATCACCAGTCTTCTGGCTCAAGGCTACCTGCCCGCAGAAGCGGCACAGCTCGGTGTCTATCTCCACGGCCTTGCAGGTGACCTTGGCGCTGAACAACTCGGCGAAGAGAGCCTCATCGCCAGCGACATCATTGAATATCTGCCGAAAGCGTTCAAGAAAACCCACACCCTCTCGTAATTTTGTTATTCTCATATGGAAACAAACTTCATAGACTACGTAAAAATCATTTGCCGCTCCGGCAAGGGCGGGCGCGGTTCAATGCATATGCATCGCGCCAAATATGTCCCCAACGGAGGCCCTGACGGTGGCGATGGCGGGCGCGGCGGTCATGTATATCTACGCGGCAACCATAACTACTGGACTCTCCTTCACCTGCGCTACGAGCGTCACGTTTTCGCTGGTCACGGCGAAGCCGGTGGAAAGAGCGGGAGTCACGGCGCGGATGGTGCTGACCGCTACATAGATGTACCCTGTGGCACCGTAGTCTATGATGCTGAGACAGGTCGTTTCCTTTGCGATGTCACGGAGGACGGTCAAGTCGTACAACTCCTTCGAGGAGGACGCGGAGGGCTGGGTAACAAGCACTTCGCCACCTCCACCAATCAGGCTCCACGCTTCGCACAGCCCGGTGAACCCATGCAGGAACTCACCGTCATAATGGAGTTGAAAATGCTGGCAGACGTGGGACTCGTCGGTTTCCCCAACGCGGGAAAGAGCACCCTCGTGAATGCCATCAGTTCCGCCCACCCCAAAATTGCAGGGTATCCCTTCACCACGCTTGAGCCTTCAGTAGGTGTCGTCAGCTACCGCGACAATCGTTCCTTCGTCATGGCTGATATTCCTGGTATTATCGAAGGCGCCAGCGAGGGCAAGGGTCTCGGTCTTCGTTTCCTGCGACACATCGAACGCAACGCCCTGCTCCTCTTTATGATTCCCGGCGACACAGATGACATCCGCCACGACTACGAAGTACTCTTGAATGAGCTCACCACCTATAACCCCGAGCTCCTTGACAAGCAACGCGTGCTAGCCGTCACCAAGGCAGACCTGCTAGACGACGAACTCATGCAGATGCTTGAGGCCGATCTCCCCAATGACCTTCCTCATCTTTTCATCTCTGCCGTCACAGGATTCCACATCACCGAACTCAAAGATCTCCTATGGCAGCAGCTCAACACCAACGAACGTCAAGCAGCACACGCCGCTGCCATTGTTCATCGAGATAAAGACCTCTCCCACCTCCAGCACGAACTGCAGGACGAGGGAGAGGATCTCGACATCACTATCCTTGACGATAGCGAAATCGAAGAGATAGAAGAGTTAGACGACCTCGACGACTACTTACCTTTGTGACGGTTGGCACGAGCACGACGAATGTCGGCCTTCTTTTTTGCCGAGGCAGAGCCATGGGCGCCAGTGATATAACCCTTCTTCTTGGCTTTCGTCTTTACCTTATCGGATGAAGCGCTCCTCGGCGATTTTGATGCGCCCTTGAAGGTGACGCCGTTCAAGATGACATGGTCAATGTCATCACCACCAAATTTTTCCATGATGAATTGTTTAATGGTGGAACAGTCTCACACCTGTGAAGGTCATGGCAATACCATACTTGTCACAGGTGGCAATGACATGATCGTCACGGACACTACCGCCCGCTTGTGCCACATATTCCACCCCACTCTTATGCGCACGTTCGATATTGTCGCCGAAGGGGAAGAATGCATCGGAACCAAGGCAGACGCCCGTATTCTTTGCTATCCATGCAGCCTTCTCTTCACGCGTGAGGGGCTCTGGCCGTTCGGTGAAGAATTGCTGCCATGCGCCATCGGCAAGAACATCGTCATAATCATCGGATATATAGATGTCGATGGTGTTGTCGCGGTCTGCACGACGGATACCAGGTACGAAGGGAAGATTCATCACCTTGGGATGCTGACGTAGCCACCAGATATCGGCCTTCTGTCCCGCCAAGCGTGTACAATGGATGCGGCTCTGCTGACCTGCACCGATGCCGATGGCCTGGCCGTCCTTTACATAGCAGACACTGTTGCTCTGAGTGTATTTCAGCGTGATAAGTGCAATGATGAGATCGCGGCGCTTGTCCTCAGGAAAGACCTTGGCAACGGTAGGGATATTGGTGAAAAGAGCGGGGTCGTCAAGGCGCACCTCATTACGACCTTGTTCAAAGGTGATGCCGAAGACCTGCTTGCGTTCGATGGGCTCTGGACGATAGGCAGGGTCTATCTGGATGACGTTATATGTTCCCTTTCGCTTCTCCTGTAGGATAGTAAGCGCCTCTGGCGTGAAAGCAGGGGCGATGACGCCATCGCTGACTTCACGCTTGATGAGGAGTGCCGTGGCCTCATCGCAGGCGTCAGAGAGGGCTATGAAATCACCGTAGGATGACATGCGATCTGCGCCACGAGCACGGGCATAGGCCGAAGCGATGGGCGTCAGTTCAAACGGCACATCATCAACCCAATAGATCTTACGCAACGTATCACTTAGGGGAAGCCCCACGGCAGCGCCGGCGGGCGAGACATGTTTGAAAGAAGCAGCAGCGGGAAGGCCCGTGGCTTCTTTGAGTTCATGTACGAGTTGCCAGGCATTGAAGGCATCAAGGAAATTGATATAGCCAGGACGTCCACTGAGCACTTGGATTGGCAGTTCACTACCGTCGGCCATGAAGATACGCGACGGTTTCTGGTTCGGGTTACACCCGTACTTGAGCTGGAGTTCGGTCATATTAGTCGTTTTGCATTGAACGTTTAACGGGGGCAAAGGTAATAAAAAAATCCCCATTTCACGCATGAAATGGAGATTTTTACGCAGTACGCTAAATATTATAAATACTTAGAGCTTGTCGTTGGAGCCGAGCACATCAACAATCTTGTGGACGTACATCTTCTTCATGTTCTCGCGAGCGGGCTTCAGGTACTGACGAGGATCGAAGTGGTCAGGATGCTCTGTCAAATACTTGCGAATGGCAGCGGTCATGGCCAGACGGCTGTCGGAGTCGATGTTGATTTTGCATACAGCACTCTTGGAAGCCTCACGCAGCTGCTCCTCGGGGATACCTACAGCATCAGGCAACTTGCCGCCGAAGGCGTTGATGGTATCCACCTCGTCCTGAGGCACGGAGCTGGAGCCGTGGAGTACGATGGGGAAACCGGGGAGCTTCTCCTCAATCTGGTGAAGGATGTCGAAAGCAAGGGGAGGAGGCACGAGTTTGCCAGTCTTCGGGTCACGTGTGCACTGTTCGGGAGTGAACTTGTAAGCACCGTGGCTGGTACCGATGGAGATAGCAAGGCTGTCGCAACCGCTACGGGTGGAGAAGTCAATCACCTCTTCGGGCTTCGTGTAGTGGCTCTCAGCTGCAGACACCTCGTCCTCAACACCTGCGAGCACGCCGAGCTCTGCCTCAACGGTAACATCATACTTGTGAGCATACTCTACCACTTGCTTAGTGATAGCGATATTCTCTTCGTAGGGCAAATGGCTACCATCGAACATCACGCTAGAGAAACCATTGTCAATGCACTCCTTGCAGATTTCAAAGCTGTCACCGTGGTCGAGGTGCAGAGCAATCTGAGGATTGGGGCAACCGAGCTCCTTGGCATACTCCACAGCACCCTGAGCCATATAGCGGAGGATGGTGCCGTTGGCATAGTTGCGAGCGCCCTTGCTGACCTGCATGATAACGGGAGACTTGGTCTCTACAGCAGCCTGCACGATAGCTTGCATCTGCTCCATGGTGTTGAAGTTGAAGGCGGGAATAGCATAGCCGCCAGCAACAGCTTTCTTGAACATTTCGCGGGTGTTAACGAGACCCAGTTCTTTGTAACTTGTCATGCTAATTTACAATTTAAAGATTTACAATTTACTATTTATTCTAAAAACGTTTTTGTTTATTGGTGTGCAAAGGTAATGAAAAATGTCGTACAATGAGCATTGCATAGCTATTATTTATCATTTTTCACTTTTCATTTTTTATTTTTAATTAAAGGCTTTGCCTTTCATTGCTTCTTCACATAGTAAGTAACGACAGGGAGGTGGTCGGAGTAGCCGTCAAGCCAGACACCTCCTGCGTGGGTACGCTTTGGGTTTCCCTTATACTTGCCACCATCCTGGAACAGATAGTCACGGGTGAATATCTCTGCCTTAAAGAAGGTCAGCGTGCTGTAGTCCTTCGTTTTCTTGATGTCAAGGCAGTTGGACGTCATGACAATCTGGTCGAAGAGGTTCCACTTGCCATCATACTTAAGGGTTCCGTGACCGTCGAGGAGAATCTGCCACCAAGGATTAAACATTTCGCCAGCCTTGACATCCTCCATCTTACGGCGCGCACCGAGGGACTTGGCCATAGAGGGACTGAAGGGGTCATCGTTCATATCTCCCATGACGAAGATCTTCATCTTAGCATTGGCACGTATGATACTGTCTTTTTCGGCTCGCACCTGCTGGCCTGCCCATTCACGAAGCGGCGAACCGCCAAAACGGCTAGGCCAGTGGCAGACGATGACGGTAATGCTGTCTCCAGCAAGGGTCCCTTGCACGGTAAGGAAGCCGCGAGTGGGGCGTGCGTTGATTTCGGCCTTCAACTGATAAGGCTGCAGCCACACTTTTGCAGGAGTGAAGAAGCGAGGATTATAGAGTAGCCCACAATCAACACCTCGTTGATCTGGCCCTTCAATATGCACAAACTTAAAGCCACGCTTGGCTAAAGACTCCTGTGCACATAGGTCTGTCAAACAACGGGCATTCTCCACCTCGCTAACACCGATGATGGCACAGCCAGTACGGAGACGGTCTGTACCCATCTCATAGAGGACCTGCGACATATTCTTCAGCTTATGCTTATATTTCAACTCCGTCCATTTATTGGCACCATCAGGCAAGTACTCGTAGTCGTTCTTATCTACGCCATTGACAACATCATGTTTCGTATCAAAGAGGTTCTCCAAATTATAGAACCCTATGGCATACATCCCGATGCGAGCATTCTGGGCGTAGAGGGGAGTAGCCAACCAGAAGAATGCGAAAAGGAAGACCCACCCCCATGCCCATCCCGTCAGGGAGGGGAGAGACTGGCGCGATGTAGTTCTATTATCCTTCATAAAAAATAAGTTCATGATTCCTTTATAACGATTTGGGTGGGTCTATTAGTTCATCCACAGCCCGACAGAATATTCTTTTTCGACACGCTCTTCAATATCGTCGGGCAGGTTATGGAAGAAATCAATGCCTGTGAGCGACTCCAGCTCATCGACAGAAAGGATCTGGTGGTTCGCCTGAAAGACGCTTGCAGGCACGACATCATTGTCATTGTAGCCATAGTCCCGATGCTCTATCCAGAAGGCGATGCTATTATATGAGGAGCTCTTGTCAGCAGCACCTTTGACACGAAGGAGTGCCATGAAATAATGCCCCGGCACAGCTACACGCTTTCCGTTGCCACGTTCGACATAATCAATGATGTCTGCATCGTCATCGATGTAGCCTCCCTTGACCACATAAAGCGTATCCGCGAAATTAGTGTTACGACCACGATCCTGGACGATGCCCTCCAGCTTCGACCAATAGGGAGCATTGAAATTGAATATCTGCGGGCTCATATTGCTCATATAGAACGTTTGCTCATTGGCCTCGCGCGAGAAGAGACGATCTGCTGATGCTACCAGGTGTCCACGGCTGTAATAGCCAAACGAGCCGCTACCTATCTTCATTGAGGACGGCAGTTTGGGATCATCCGCAAACGGTTCTGAGGAACGCGACACCTCTTTAGGACGCGTATCGCCATCTAATCGGAAGGCGACCCAACGGGAGTGCATCTTATCCGGATCGTACTCCAAACAATAGTTCATTACCTCATGTCCATTGTACTGGACGGTATGGGAGACAAAAGTGTTACCCGCCTTACGAGCCGGCACCTCGATGCGTTCATCGAAGGGGGTTGTAACAATTGCCCCCGCAGCATTGCCCGAACTGCGCCACTGCACATCATCGGGCATCTCGTAGCGGTTATCATCATTGTCGCATGAGATGATTGCCACAGGAATAGCTAGCGCCGCAAAGACGATAAGCCATAAGAATGTGCGGTTCTTGTTCATAATATCGTTCATTCAGCCTTTGTAATTGAGAAATCGTCCACGAGAACATCCTTTCCCTTACTGCCCGTAGGCACTGCCACGATTAAATTAACGAGTTCAGTTTCTTGAATCGTAAAGGTATAAGTGATAAGTTCCCATTCGTTGTTATTCAACTCGGTGCGTTTAGTGGCACCTGTAGCATCCTGATCATATATCGTGACCGTAGCACTCTGTGGCCAATAACCTACTTGTACCTTTGCGCCCTGATCAGTAGCAGCCTTCGCATAGAAAGAGCACGTATAAGTTCCAGGCGTGAAGTAAAGGGGCTGATAAGCCATGCGACGTTCACCGAGAGGCACTCCATAAATCTGTACACTATAGCTATGGCTATGGCTATCTTCCGAGCGGGCGAGCGTGGCATTACCCTTACTAGTATCTTCCTGCCATCCCGTAGGTTTCGTGCCCTCGGCATTCCACTCGTCGAAGTTTCCATTTGCGAAATCCTCCCACGTGAGACCGTTAATGCCCTTCTCGCCATAGCCTGTGATACGGAAGTTCTTAATCTCCCATGTGCCTGCCGAGGAGGTGGTACTGGTATATTTGAAAGCTATCTGTACCTTCTTGCCCACAAACTTGGCAAGACTGATATTGGCGGCAGTAACGAACTTACCCGTAGGCCACTCCTCGACGGGGAGTGTCGTCCACTCCGTTTCAGTGTCGGCCTTGGCAAGGACGAAGCACTGTGTGGAAGCCTCCACATTGAATTTATTACAATAGTTATCAAAGGTCAGGTAGGCCTCCGTGGCTTTCTTCAGATTGATAACAGGTGATATGAGCCAACCCTCAGAAGCTAACATATTGGGTTTTACATAGCCGGAAGCCGACATACAATGGTAGCTTTCACTGGCAGCCCACACACGGTCGGAGCCCTCTGGCAACAGTACATTATTGATGGTGAAATCACCCTGCTTACCATCGAACGATTCTTCAAAGAAGGTAACGTCGCCAAGGATATCCACCGTCTCGCCACCGCCACTGTTGGTATTGGTCGTAGAGAGCAGTTTGCTCTTGTTCTGGTCGAACTCCAGCGTTCCATTATAGTTCTTCACCGTTCCCTGCACGACCACCACGTCACCAATAGCGACTTGCTCGTTGGAAGTGAACTTCTCACCATTGAGTCCCAAGCCACGATAGACATAGAACTGCTCCGCTGTCTTGCCGTTGTCAGAAATATAATAGGAGAGGTTACCATAATCGGGGTTCAAGTCGTTCTTCACCTGCGACACGATACCTTTAACGACGAGTTCCTGTGAGGTTGAAGAACCCGAAGCCAGATTGGCAACGGCCTGGTAGAGACCTGCCACATTATAAGGATCCGCCACGGTACCAGTTCCAGAGGGCTGGATAATGACCTCCTCCTCTTCTGCGAGTTCACCGGCATTGATGCCGTATGGTTCTGGGACATCTACGCACGCCGAGAAGGCGACCCCCGTCAGCAGCAAGAAAATGGAAAAATACTTTTTCATATCGTTGATGTTTTTCTTATTTTCATTCTTTTAATGTTTCACTTTTACTGGTCCAACACTTCCAAATCAGCTAGGCTACGCATCTGGAACTGCCAGTCAGAGCCATAATATGTGAGAATACCCGTGAGACGCACCTTCCCTGAAGGGATGATGGTGTTGGATATCTCGTTGCGCGTAGAAGTACGCACAAGGACGGTTTGACTGCCCACCTTAAACTTACGGTTGCGGGCATAACCTGCATCGTAACCGTTGAGCGGGTCTTCTGCTTCTGAGACGTTGGGGGTGAAGATGCGCTCACCGTCTGCTTCGGGGAAGGTACCTTCAACCATTGTCAACATCGGAGTGTTGTTGATGTTCTTGTTCGCGTCCTTTCCTAACCATGTAGCATCCACCTTCATGGGTGTTAGCAGCTTCTCTTTGGTTTCCGAATCGGGGCCCTCGACAAGCTGTACATGTGTGCGGCAGTCTTGCAGGAGCATGACGCCCAATCGCATATTGCCAGCACTAGTTTTATAAGGTGTTCCGATGGTCGGTACATAACCGTAGTTGCCAATCCATAGTCCTTTGAGGTTAATACGCACGGTGCACCCCACGGGGAAATAACTGAATAGATTTGTGCATTTGATGCTCACATAGATGCTCTGCACAATACCCTCGGGAGTAAGCTCGCTGAGGCATAGTTTCTGATATAGGTTTCCCGTAATATCATTCCCCACGACAGTGCCTTCAAAGACTAGATCCTCAAGCACTTTTACATAGGTGTTATTGGCCGTCATCTTCGAACGATAGCGCACCTTCAAATCTGCTATGGTGGTATTGACATCACCGACCGATGAGAGGCTGTAGATGCCTGGGTCTGCATCTGTTGGCGGCTCTTCATGCTCATCCATACAAGCGGTGAAGGCGAAAAGGAATACCCACCCCCATACCCCTCCCGTTAAGGAGGGGAAAGAAATAGCCGATATCCTCGATTTTATATACTGAATGATTTTCATTGTATCTCGAATTATATTGTGAGTCTTTAGAATCGGAAACCTATATTCAGGAAGCCATTGATACCTTGGGCATAATAATACTTGGAATTCATGGAGAACTTGTATGCCTTAGCTTCTCCTGCGGAACCATCAATGTTGTAATACTTGTCATCGCGGTTCTGCTCGTAACCACCTGTGCGCATATTTGTATTGTTCAAGATATTGCTTACACTGAGGTTAACGTTCAGGCTACGTCCTTTTTTCAGACGGAAGGAGTGTCCGATGGAAGCATCCAGCATAAAGCCACCGTCAAACTTCTCTTGTTTGGCACCATAGGCATGAAGGAGCTTTCCATTCTGATCATATAAGATACCGCCTTCATTCTTCAAAGTCTCCTCATCCACATTGTCGAAAACCCATCGACCATTCTCGGCACGACTCGTAGCCACATACTCGGTCATCACATTGGACAGGCGGCGATATGGCGAGAAGCCGACATAGACGCGGTCATAGTAATTAAGGTCGAGACCGAAATACCAGCCCTTGATGTTGTAGTTCACACCTACGTTAACTGACGTCAACGGCGTACCACTCATATGCATTCCTTCGGCATAGACACAGAGAGGTTCTTTGGAGGTCCTTTTTGTAACAGGATTCACCCACCTGTTCACTTTAGCGATAGTGGAAACATCAGAGCCCTCATAAGCCATCTGCGCCAACGGATTATTCGTGTATTTGGCCTCGCTGAGAGTTCCAATCACATGGAAACTCAAGTGCGTGTTCACCTGCAGATTAAGAGCCAATTCTGCTCCATAATGGAGGCGGTCGATACCAGTCATGGTCAGGTAGGTGAAACGAGACTGGTCGTCATTATAGAACGCGGTCTGTTCTACCCCATTCTTGAAGCGTACCACGTAGCCAGCCAAACGCCCCGTGAGAATGCCGAAACGGAAGTCATAAGCGAGCTCGGCATTATAGATGTTTTCCAGTCCAAGATTATTAACATAGTTGTTCTGGATACGGGGAGCGACAAAACTGTTGGCCGGCATTGGCGCCTCAGCATCCCAACTGACGCCCAACGAGATGCGGTGGTTAGGAGTGGGGTCATAACTCAAACGGGCTTTATAACCGCCGTGCAGGAACTTGGCCCACCCGCTTGTTCCTAGAGAGTTCTCTGGGGCACGACCATTCTGCATCAAGCCATCACGTTCAAAGATGGTTCCATCCAAATGAGCACTCATAGAGAGCCCCCAGTGACGCCCCATGTAGGCGTAATGTCCCCATAAGCGTGCTTTATGGACATAGATATTATAGTCATAGCCAAATTTATCTCCCACCCCAATGCGACGATTGGGATAGCGCAGATCGTTCATGGCCTCGGTACTGTTGCGTCCATAGTCATTGGCGGCAAATTTGTCGTAGTCGAAATAGTTGACAGCCCCCAAAAGATCGGCCATCGTCTTGTAATGCATTCCCTTGGTGGAATTAAGCTGAAGACCGATGCTATACTTATTGCGGAGGTCTATGCTACGGTTAAGCGTGGCACTCAGGTTCGCCATGAGCTGGTCGTTGTGACGCCGTTCCTGATAATAGAGGGCCTCTCCGCCCTTGGCAGCTTCATTGCGGTTGACGGCATACATACGATCCCACTGTATCTGGCGATTAGCTTTGTCCCCCGTCCAATAGTTATAAAGTGACTGCCACTGATCAAGGAAGTATTTGTTATTACCAAGATATGTCTCATTATTCTGATTCTCGTCATAGACATTAAAGATACTCGACGGGAAGTTCTTGTAATAATCAGGACGCGGATCGGCGGCATTACCGTTCCAACCGATAGCTGTGCTGCTGTACATGGAATAACGGAAGCCTGCAGCTGTTGTGAGTTTCGTATCCTTATCTATATCAAAATCCCAGGTAAGGATGGCAGTAGGCTCATAGTCACGCACCACGCGACTGTTGCGTTTCTTGCCATTCTGATAACCCCAGTTAGGGTTGTAATAATGACTGTTAGCTAGCCAATAGGCCTCCTCGGTGCTGGCTCCTTGCTGTCCACGTTCCGTGGGCGCACCAAAGGTAATCAAGGAGAGGGAATGGCGGTCACCGAGTTTTTTCTCCACTCCGAGGTAATAACTTAGCGAGTTGTAGAACGTGCCTTCGATATTACCTTCCTTCGCCCAACGATAGCCTACGGCTCCCGAAAACGCCCAGCCCTTGGCATTGAAACCAGAGGCATAGCTGTAAGCTGCACGAGCGACATAGTTACGATTGCACGCAGAAAGAGTAAGCTGATGGCCTTGTCGCTGAGACCCTGGACGCAGATTGATGCTGGTGGAACCGCCGATAGCAGGAAGTCCATAAATCGTGGTCTCGAAAGCCGAAGATCCTTCACGGTTGGGGTTCACGATTTGGTTCAAACCACCAATCATGCTGTAGCTGAAACGCCCACGCTCGGCGTCGTTGTACATGATACCGTTCAGATAAGTCTGGTTGTACTGGTTGTCCAACCCACGGATACGGAAACGCATGGGGCTGAAGAGGTAGCCCACACGAGACAGGTAGGGGTCGGTTTTCGTCGCCACGAGCGACGAGACAGCCTGCGACACCTCATTGTCCTCATCAAGCTGCGACTCTGTAAAGGTGAAATCCGAGTTATCATCGTCGGATGTCGTCTTCGGGGTCGCTGTCGTCAACGGTTGCTGTGCAAATATGGCAGAGGCAAGACACCATGCCACAGTCACGAGCTTTACCCTATTGGTCATGAGATAATTTTATTTAGTAAAGTGGTACTTTTTAGAAATATCGGGTACAAAGATAGCAAATGTGTTTATTCACTCCAAGAATCCATCATTTTTTTCTTGTTTTGTGGGCCAGGAATGTGGAAAAAAAGAAAAAAAGGTGCGATTATTTGGTCACATCAGAGAAAAGCACTACCTTTGCGCCGCAAAAATAGGTTCGTAGGTACACAAGCCCTACAAGTATTCACCGCCGGTACACAAGCCCGGCATAACTACTCAAAAGAAAAATGAAAAAAGGTATTCATCCCGACAACTACCGTCCCGTTGTGTTCAAGGACATGAGTAACGGTGACATGTTCCTCAGCCGCTCTACAGCGAAGACTACTGATACCGTAGAGTTCGAGGGCGAGACGTATCCCGTTGTAAAGCTGGAAATCTCCAGCAGCTCACACCCCTTCTACACGGGTAAGAGCAAGCTCGTTGACACCGCCGGTCGTGTCGATAAGTTCATGAGCCGCTACGCTCGCAGCCGCAAGTAAGCGGAACTCTTCTGAAAAAGCACAGCCACCGCACTTGCGGTGGCTGTGCTTTTTCAGAAGAGCAAACCATAAGAAAGCTCAAGGCGCCACCGGCGGTAGTTCAGCCTCATATTGTCGTAATTTGCCAACAAGGTGTTGTAAGCCACGAAAGACAGGCCGGTAAACATATTATACCGGAAACAATAGAGCACTGCCAAACGTTCCGTCATGATGAACTGCGGGAAGGCAAAGCGAATCTTCTCTTGATAACCGTCAATGGTTATCTTATTGAAAGAGCCGATGACGAGGTTCGGCAGAACCGAGATATGTACCATCCACTGCGGATTGATGACCCAGTTGTATGCATAGCCACCGCCAATGCCAATATATCCCAGCCGCAATTTGACGGGAGGATTACCCAACTCTTCATCTTTCGTTGCCTCCAGATTACCAGCCAGCAGCGATGCGCCCACCAGCCATGTACCGGCGCTACGACGCTGGATATAACTCTGCGTGAAGATGGCAGGATAGGAGAAGCGGCGGTTGTTAAAAGCATAATAGCCCGTAGCGAGGAACACATTTGAGGTGACGGTGGAACTATTGATATCGTTGTGGCGGTTATTAACGTTCACCCATCCATTATGACTTTTTGTACGCTGGTAACTGAGGTCGAAACCGTATTTGTTGTTATACATATTAAAGCCCAGTTCCGTATTTGTGTTCTTACCCACCCATTTGAAAGGATTGAACGAGAAGCCAAGCGAGAAACCACGATAGCTAAGGCTGATATTGGTTGTGAAGCGCATATCACTGGAGAGTTTGCTCTTCACTTCCTCATCCCGCCACATACCACTGGTACTGAAGCCGCTGCCCGAAAGATTCATGCGCACCTTCAGGGTAAAACGATTGGTAGGGCGCGCCAGGTAAAGGGTGTCATAGGTTCCTTTCTTCTGATACTTCTCAGCCAGTATATGATCTACATCACTAATAGAATGGATACTGTCAATACTGTAACCTTCCTTGAGGCGATTCAGCTGTTTATGTAGCAACTTCTTGACTCGTGACCCACGGCCATCAACGGGAACACTATCTACCACAAGAGGCTCAATGACCAGGGTATCCATGACAACAGGGTCAAAGACGAGGGTATCCTCGGGAAGGGCCACTACCTGTGCCGCCGCAGGAGACAGCAGCAACAGCAGCAGGAGAGAGAGTTGAGAACGGAGCATAGACATGTAATCTGTTGGCTATTCCAGAACAAATGTGCTACCGTTCCAGCGTAGCCCGATGGTGAGGGGAGGCTCCAGCAGGTGCTCTTTCTCTTCCAGCGTCATCAGTGCCGTCTGTGGCGTCAGCGTTAGCGTGAGGGCATCGGGGGAAAGCTGCATGTGCAGGAAACCAGCGTCAGCTGGACGGACATAAGGTACAGGTCCGGCGAGCGGACGCCAGTCGGGGTATAGAAAGCGGATGTTGGAATCCTCCAAACGACGTGAAGTCCCGTCTTCGCCCGTCTGAATAGTGGAAACGAGACAGAGGAGGTATGATGAATGATGGGTGACGAGTGATGAGTGATGAATACTATCCAGTGGCAACAACTTCATCTCCAAGATGGATAGATTACTAGTACGAAAACGGGCATAGTCGGCTGTGAGGGCTTCGAGGGTGACGTATTCCCCCATCTTATTCCGCACGCGTGCTTCCATATTGTTCTCAATAAAATCAATGCAGTCTAACCTGTTATTCTTCGTCACCAGCGGCAGCACACTGTCCGGCATCGCAGCGAATACATCGCGCATCATAGGCTGCGCCGCAGCGCAGGTAATGAAAAATAAAAAATGAAGAATGAAGAATATGAGACGTTTCATGTTTTTATTGCGATCCAAGATAAAGAAATACCATACTGAGGAGAACAAGGGCAAGGTCGATGGACTTCGATTGCAGGTTCTTCTCCTTGAAGACAAGGGCTCCTACGAAGAAACTGACAAGGACGCTGCCACGACGGATCATGGACACCACAGAGATCATGGCATCGGGCTGAGTGAGGGCGTAGAAATAAACGAAGTCCGCCGCCGACAGGAACAACGAAATGAGCGGTATAGACCATCGCCATTGGAAAGAGGTGAGAGCGGCCCTGGGACGCAAAGAGCGTGAGGCTACTAGACTTGAAAGCACGCAGACAATCACCATCAGAGCGAACTGATAAAAGAGGAAGTAGCTCTGCACTACCATCCGGTCAATGCCCAACCCACCGGCCTCCACAGGTGCTAGCAGGTACTTATCATAGAGAGCGCTGACAGCACCAAAGAGTGCACCCAGGATGGCGAAGACGACCCAGCGGTTATGATGGAAATCGATTCCCTCCTTCCTACCGCTTCTGCGCAACATGTAATAACCGGAGATGGCCAACAAGACACCTGCCCATTGATAAACATTGAGACGTTCTCCAAACACGAACAGAGCGCCCATCAAGACCATCACGGGACGTGTGGCATTGATTGGACCCACGATGGTGAGCGGCAAATTCTTCATAGCGAAGTAGCCGCAAAGCCATGAGGCGAGTACGATGACAGCCTTCAGGACGATATACTTATGAACCTCCCACCCACAAATCGGGACATAAAAGATGGACGACGGGCTAATGATTCCATGAACTGAAAGCACCACAAAAGGCATGAATATCAGTGAACCAAAGAGTGTGTTCAGCGTCAGCACCTGCACCACGGCATTTGCCTTCAACGCTTGTTTCTTAAAGACATCATAGAAGCCGAGCAAGGCGGCAGAGGTGAAGGCTAAAACTAACCACATAAGGAAGCCCCTCCCCCGGCCCCTCCCCTGTTAGGACGGGGAGATAAGTTAGCTGGCATCTGATTATTATCGACAGATTGGGTCTCCTCATAAGTGTTTTCGCCCCCCTCCCTCGCTCGGCTCAAAGAGACGCTTGACCCTTCAAGAACAGGGGAGGGCTCGGGGAAGGGGCCGTACTCAACCTCTTGCAGGAACAGTCCCCTCGCTGGAACACTGTCACCAGCAGCAGAGCGGTCTTTTTGTTCGATTACCTTACGGAAACCGTCGACGGTGAGCAGACCACGCCCCACCTCCATGAGTGTGCCCACGATGGCACGCACCATATTGCGGAGGAAACGGTCGGCAGTGATCTCGAAGCGCCATTCGTGATCGGAGAGCTGTACCCAACGGGCACAGCGGACGTGGCAGATATTGGTCTTTGTATCTGTATTCACCTTAGAGAAGCTCGTGAAGTCCTCATACTCCAGCAGGACAGCTGCTGCCAGGTTCATCGATTCGAAATCGGGTGTCTTGACCAGGCGCCAGGAGCGATCACGAAGGAATGGTGATTTACGCGTGTGGACATAGTAATAATAGGTACGCGCGCGAGCCGAGAAACGTGCATGAGCGTCATCAGCTACTGGATAGATCTTATGGATGGCTATGTCGTGCGGCAGGATGGCATTCAGTCGGTATTCCAGATGAGTTGTCGATATCGACAACTCATCTGGAATATCGACATGCGCCACCATCTTGGCTGCATGCACGCCGGCGTCGGTGCGACCTGCTCCTGTCACCGCAATATCCTCACGCAGCAGGGCTGCAAGAGCCTTTTGCAAGGTCCCCTGCACACTCTCGCCATTAGGCTGTATCTGCCAGCCGCAATAGGCGGTGCCGTCGTAGGAAAGTTCTATGAAGTAACGCAAGGAGAGACGGGCAAAGCCCACAGTTTAAAGTTTAACGTTTAATGTTCAAAGTTTAATGAAGACTCTTTCTATGCTTCGATCTTTCGATTTTTATTTTTTTAATTTCAGAATCCTATCACCTTGGCGGATGATATAGATGCCACGGCGAGCAGGCAATGTGCTACCTACATAACGGCCATCAAGCGTATAGACGGCGATGTTATCGGAGCCGGAGGTCCATTCGATGTCGTGGAGGGCATCGCTGGTACCGTAGTCGCTCATCTGGATGTCATCGAGATTCGAACGCTTGTTATTCGTAGAACCATTGTTAACAAAGCGCAAACGGATATCACCTTGAACAGCCAGCTTGTATCCATATCGCTGCCAATCCCCCATTTCAATATCCTCTACTACAGCAGTCCATAACTCACCGTGATCTATAGAATAATAAACGGAGAGTTTTACTCCCGCATCCTTACTGCCATAAAGGCCGGCATAGAACCACAACGAGTCACAGCCATCGGATTTATCCTCTAACATCTCGATGTAACCTTTATTACGGAGACGCACACTGCGACTACCATTCCGATGTTCATCGGCAACAGGATAGGCATCCGCCATCTTCCATGCTGCTGCATTGCAAGTAACGATGCCCTCAGCATAACCGTTCTTACTACCCAGTTCAAAACTCTCAAAGAAGGCCTTCGCAGCATCCACAGAGGCGGTCAGTGAGACCACGAGTTCCTTTACATCGGGTAGTAGCAGTGTCATCTCACTCTCATAGAGGCCTTCCTCGGCAGCGCCACTGAAGCGTACTTGGAATTCCAACAGCGAGGCATTCAAGGTCATTTCATGGGTCCAAGTCTCGCCATCGAGACTCACCTCGAAGGGCTCTGGGCAGGAGACGAGAACTTGATAGCCACTGATGCCAAGCACCGTGAGTTTCTCGTTCTGCGACTGAGAGGGGGTATTGGGAATAGCGGAGAAGGACATCTCCGAAGGAGAAGGAGTAAAGACAGGTGTAATCGCTGGCATATCGACCTGCACTTCATTACTCAAGAGCCCACCGGTAGTCTTTACTTCATAGTAGTAGGTAGTTGAAGCGGCAAGGCCAGTAACCACGTAGAACGTATCTGTCAGTTCCTGAGGAAAACCCGTGAGAGACTTGCGTTCTCCTCCTTCTGTTTTCGTGAAGACATCAAGCAAATAGCAATTGCCTTCCGACAGGTGCATATCCATCCACGATGGCGTAAAGGATCGTTTATTGACAGAACAGGTGATGTCACGGGCGGGATAGGCCGGAACGCCATCAATCATGGTCATGCGCAGGGAGGTGCGCTGTTCATAGAGGTCCTCGCTACGCAGGATGAGGGTGGCCTCATAAACGCCACCGGCCGTAGCCGTGGAGGTGATGGTCAGCGGTGTTCCCGCCGTGATCTCCTGTGCTGTCAGGTCAGCATCAGCCATCGCGAAGCCATCGCCTTCGATGGTAGCCGTCAGCCCCGTCGGCAGGTTTCGACCACGCACCATGATACTGCGGTTCAGCCCCAGGCTCAACGCCTGCAGGCCGAAGTCAATGGTGGCATCCTGCACGGGCACAAAGACTTCGGGGGTCGTAGAGGACGGCTCGATATAGAAGACCTCGTCGCTGTGAGCGCCCCATACGTAGTCGGCCAGCTCAGGGTAGTCCACGTAGGGGTTGCGATTTCCCTGGATGCCACAGATGGCCTCGTTACGAGTTC
The DNA here is from genome assembly GCA_905233765.1 of uncultured Bacteroidaceae bacterium. Taxonomy (GTDB): domain Bacteria; phylum Bacteroidota; class Bacteroidia; order Bacteroidales; family Bacteroidaceae; genus Physcousia. Next base: position 100,681 of record CAJOCU010000001.1, read on the forward strand.
GCTCGATATCATCGACGGGGTCGTCTGCCGCCCATGCCAGCATCAGTTCATAGACCCAGGGCCGCATCGTCGTCCACGACCATGGATCCACAGTGAGGAGGCCTTCTTTGGTTTGCCACTCGTCGGTCATGTGCTGATAGGTAGTAGCCATATAGAAATAAGTACGAGCGAAATCGCCCTTCCACTCGTCGGCAGGTTCCCAAGCAGTAATCAGGCTGTCTGCACGATAGCTGCTGCTCTTGCCCACTTTCGTGACATCGTTGTCGAAAGCTACGGTGCCATCGACGATGCCAATGGGATTGTTGCTCTTGCGCCCATTGGCAGAGCCGTCGGCGGGATAGAGGTTAAAGAGGTCACAGTAGGCATTGTTCACCGTATGGCCCCACCAGGAATTCGCCCAGATATGTTCGATATTCATCCCCGTGACGGCTTTCAACCCATCGAACTCACGACGGATATTGCTATAGCGGTCACGCACAGAGCCATCGGGCATCACATCGGTCACGGCAAAGCCGGCCCATGTATAGCCCTCCCCTTTTCCACCATACGCCGGCACCTGATGCGGTTGTATAAGGTCATGAAGCGCTGTCTTCAAGGCTGCCTGATTCAAGCCCTGAACCTGACGATATTGCTCAATAGTTAAAGGTTGTGCATAGGATGCAAGACATCCGATAAACGCACACAACAAAAGGCAGGCTCTCTTTTTCATTTCACGAATTGTTTCGTTGTTTTATCACCTTCACGAACCAGATAGAGGCCACGACGAGCAGGCACAGAACGGCCCAGCCTACGGCCTTGCTCATCGAAGACTATGCGTATGGTAGCAGTACCGGAGAAGTCTGTCACGCTAGTCGCAAGGTCCGCGACAGTCACATCGATGCTACTGATACGGGACTGTTTATTGGCTTTGCAGATAAAGGGCTTCATGGAACCCGTCCATGTAATCACATCAGACTGGAAGCCATAACTTGCGTCACCCACCTCGATGGAACAACCGCTCTTGGAACCGCCAGCATCATGGAATACCACTTTCGTGATTTCAGCACCTTCTATCATAAAAATGCTTTGATCATAGAAACGAAGATGTCCACCAGCATTCTCGATTGACATGGGTGCCGTAGTGGATCCTGCCTTATAGTAACTTAATGTCAATCCATTCACCGTAGCCGTATAACCTGCCCCATAAGTCGGATGGGTAGTTGATGTCCAGTCATACTCGCTGAACACCACCGAACAGGACTGAGCATTGGGGTTGTCGGGCGTATCCGGGTCATCGGGATTATCTGGATTATCGGGGTCATCGGGATTATCGGGGTCTATCGGATCCACAGGAATGTCCGGAATCTCCACATCACTCTGTCCATGCGGCAATGTCACATCAAAATCGTAATCAATGCTGTCACCCCATACATATTCAAAAAGCGATGGATAATCCACGAAGGGATTGCGGTTGTGCTGAACGGCATATACGCGATCATTGCGTGTCCGTTCCCAGTCGCTGACAGGATCTTGGCGGCACCATTGCAACAGCAGATTGATAAAATCTTGAGAGATAAACGTAGGATAATCCTGCTTCTGAAGAACACAGCCGAGGTCACTCTGCCGCTGCCAATTGACATCAGAATAACAGGTAGCCACATACATATAGATACGAGCAAAGTCCCCCTTATACTCGTCACAAGGCTCAAAAACCATCTTATTATTCTTGTCCTTTCCCGTCTTCATGCGAGTATTCTCGACCCCTTTCGAAGGATATTTTACGCTTCCGGTGACAACGCCCAATGGATAGCTGCCCTTTGCACCATTGGCATCTTTTTCAGACGGGAGAACCTGAAAGAGGTCGCTGCCTTGAGCAGGGCCTGTACCGCCACCCCACCAACCTTGGGGCACAGTATGCTCCTTATTCATCGTACTGGGTTCGGGGAAGTAGGCCACGATATCCGAGTAGTAATCAAACACCCGTTTCTTATCACCCTCCATGATATAGTCAATCTTCTCATAGTATGTCCACAGACTACTATAGGAAAGTTTCGTATGGTCGGAAATAATAGCTTTCATCGCCACCTTCAACTCCGCAGCCTTCTTTTTATTGGCGTTGGCATAATAGGTGGCTAAATCCTCTGCGTAGGCACTCATCGCGACAGCACTTAAGAGAACGGTCAGTCCTGCGAAAAACAGATGTCTTTTCATGTTTTTATTGCTATATTTGGGGCAAAGATAGAGGAAAAAGCGTGAACCGCAAAAAAATAATACAAGAAAAGCGCCAAAGTCCATAGACCTTGGCGCTTTTTCTAATAGTAGAGAACCTTTTCTTATTCTCTTATTTTCTTAATTTCTTATTCTCTACATTCCTTATTTCACCACCACCTTCTTGCCATTCACGATATACAAGCCACTCTTGTTGAGGTTCTGCACACGCTGACCTGCAACAGTGTAGATGGCCTTAGCTGCGGGAGCTGCCTCAACAGTGACACCCTTGACAGCATCTATCTTCTCGCCTTCAATATCATCAAGGGTACGGGGATAAATCTGAATCGCTGTCGTTGTCTCACCCTCCTCATCTGTTGTTGTATAGACAGACACAAATCCCGTTACTGAATAAGGCGTTTCTGTCTCAGGATTGAAGATGATATTTGTAGCGACCTGCCAGTTGTCACGAATGGTCACAAATCCTAACCCCTGTTCCCAAGTAGAATTGAGAGCCTCAAATACCAGATTACGTTTTTCGTCCCATTTAGCTACCGTGGGAACCAAATTCCTAAGAACGACCAATTCATTCTCATAGCTCTTCAAGTTATTGATAAATTCATCTGCTGTCACTTCTGGAATATCCTGAACAGTTACAGGGTTGTCAGAGCTTGAGACAGTCACATTATACTCAGAGCTTTGGATTTCAGTGAGTCCATTATATAGCAAGAGGGCTCCCTTAATATTGCCACTAATCTTATCTCCTGCCTTGATTCCCTCGTTGGCACCATAGATGAGCAGACCATCAGCACCATCAAAAAGATATACGCTGGAACCATTCACATAACTGACAAGCATATCTGTGAGATTCAACTGCACGAGCGCTTTATCCGCTGTGGCTGCAGCCTTGACCGCTGCCAATGAATTATACTCTTTATGTGGAGCTTCTGTTTCACCATTAATAGAATATATCTTACTTCCTGTTGCCACTTCCGGGGTCGAAACTTCATTCTTCACATAGTTCTGGAGCTTGCCAATCACCACGACTTGGTCATTAACGGCCAAATCATTCGTTGACACGAATTTTTCTCCATTGAAAGAGAAACCGCGATAAACTATCAGTTGATTAGCATCTTCAGCGTTATCGGCAATCTTATAGGTAGCATTCCAAAACTTCGTATCAATAGCAACCTCCGTAACAACACCCTTGACATAGACTTCAACATCGCTTGTCTTTCCGGCATCCAAGGTCTGGATGAGTTCCAATGCCTTTGCCACCGTCATCGGATTCTCTGCAGAAGAAGCCCAAGGAGACTCCAAATCAATCGTGATGACGCTCTCTGCAACCTCGCTCATATAATCACCCTTAGCGGCCACAGCCTTCACCGTCGTAGTCTTGTCAACAGTAAAAGGACCTACATACAAATCATCGGAAGCCTTCGGATCGCCACCATCAGTGGTATAATAAATGGTGCAACCCTCACCAGCCGTAATCGTCACCGTCTGAGCAGAATAATAGGTACCAGAGGCAGGAGTAATCGTAGGCTTCTCAACAAAGGTTGGATCCACCTCACCAAGCGTAACAACAAAATCCGTAAAGTCAAACTGACCTGCTTTAGAACTGCCTTCAGATCCATAGTCGGCTTTGTCACCTACAGTAAATGTGACTGAAGAGGTATTACCCGTCCAAGTAACTGTAGCATCACCGGAAGCCTGGGCAGCAATAGAGCCCTTGTCTGCAGTAATCGGAGCCAGACGTTTCAGTCCTTGAGCTGAAAGGTTAAAGACGATGGACTTCATGTTACCCACCGTACTGGTAATCGTTATCGACCCCTTGGCATAGATACGCAAATCCTTATTGGTTGCATTGTAAGTGGGAGCATTTGTACTTGTGTTCTTTGCCGTAGTGAACGAAATGCCTTCTGCACTACCTGAGACATCAGTAGGCGTAACGGTTACTTGTGCCTGTGCCACACCAACTAAGGCGAGCAAGGCGATGAGAATTGAGTAGATTTTTTTCATAATTAATATAGGTTTTAAAGTGAATGCGATGCAAAGTTATAGGATTTTGTCCGAACAACAAAATAAAAAACAAAATCTTTTTGAAAAAAGAATAAAGAAAAAGGGCCGACACGCGAACGTGACGACCCTACAGCATTTTGTGTTTGTGTTGGATTAGACAAAAGCTGCTTTTTAAAAGTCACTCTGAGAGCCACCACCAAAGCCGCCACGGTCACCGCCAAAGCCACCACGGGGGCCTCCCTGACCACCGCCAAAGCCGCCACGAGGACCACCTTGACGCTGACCATTACGCTGGCCGTTACGTTGCTGCTGAGGTTGGAAGACACGCAAGAGCTGTTGGGGAGTGAGAACGCCTGAGAGTTCTGCACAGTACTTTTTCTGGATATCCAGACGCTGCTGCGATTGCTGGATCTGCTCGGCCTGACGGTCGAAGATGGCTTGCAGGCGACTCGTTGCTACGGCGTCTGTCAGTTCTTCCTTCTCCTTCTTACCACTCTGCTGACTGGCACCCGTCTCGCCGTCCACCTGTTGGTGCTGCGGGCGCAGGGCTGCCAACTCCTTCTGGAAATTCTCATAAATCGGTTCGAACTTCGTGCGTTGTTCATCCGTCAGTTTCAGGTCTTTGACCAGACGTTCTTTCTGACGAGCTTGCATCTCAGCGCGGCGGTTCTCACGATTATTATTGTCTTGTGCGTTTGTGTTGATACTGCCCAACAACATGGCAGCCATGGAAAGAATGAAAACAGTTTTTTTCATCGTAGTAAATAATTAAATAATATTTGAAGTGCGTTCTTTTCTCGTTTTGCTTTACTCCTACGACAAAAGAACCGCGGAAGGGTTTATGCCTTCCCGCGGTTTTTAAGACTTGTTAACTCGGGATTCCACTTATTCGCTATCTGACCGTAATGTGGAAACAACCTTGTTTCACCTCGTACTTGACATAGCACAGGCCCTCTGCGCGGACGTCGCGTAAGACCTCGGAGAGGATAAACTTCAACGAATCATTGCGCACTGCCCGACGAGCCGGCTCGTCGGGCGGACTCACGGTGTGGTAACGGTTGTAGGAAATATCAAAAGTCGTTCCGAAACGATGGCAGCTTTGTTCGGAGGCATTACCATTGATTCGACGAAGACGACGCACATCTTCTTCCGTGCGAAGAACACTGGTAACAATCATCTTATGGAGGGGGACACCTTTCACAGCCAACGAATCCATGAAGCGACGACCAATATGCTGCAGCAAATGACTGGCTTTCGGCACTAAGTAGGGGATGCTACGGTTCATGGTAGGATCAATCTGGTAGTAGGGGTTCATGCCCACATACAGTAACTCCTTCTTGCGGTGCTCAGCCTCGGGACGGTTCTGCACGGCGGCAACGCCATTTGCCAAGGCAGCGGGAAACTGCACCTCCTGCACGTCTGGGAAACAGGTCTTGTAAGAAGACACGCTGCGGATGCGATGACGCCTGCTGAAATCCAGACGCGGCTGCAGCTCTTTCAACACCAACAGGCCCGAGCTCCTACCCGTCACAACAGCCTCACAGGCTTCGCCTTGGGACGGTGTTAATGAATCTGAAACGGCAGCGATAAGCGGAGCTGACTCCAGCGAGTCGGCAGGCACTTCTGAGGAGGCTGACTCATTCACCTGGGGAAGACAGAGACGTACGATAAAAAGAATCGCTACGATGGCGACAACAATCTTAATAAAATGTTCTTTTTTTAGTATTTTAGACATGCTGTTTCACAAAAAGCGTTGCAAAGATATAACATTTCTTTCGAATCGCTCCTACATTTCGTAGGATTTCGTTATTTTTGCACCCGAAAATTATAACGAATGATAGAGAAACACTTTATCCTAGAAGAAGCAGACCCTATCATCTTCTATGGTGTCAACAACGCCAACATGCAGATGATCAAGGCGCTACACCCCAAATTGCGCATCGTGGCTCGCGGCAACGTGGTCAAAGTGATGGGCGACGAAGAGGAGATGTGTGCGTTCGAGGAGAACATAGACAAGCTACAACGCCACTGCGCCAAGTACAATAGCCTGAGCGAAGAAGACATCATCCACCTTGTAAAAGGAGAACGCACGCAACGCGATGGGATCAGCGGAGCCATCGTCTTCAGCGTCACCGGCAAGCCCATCACCGCCCGCAGCGAGAACCAGCAACGCCTCGTACACGCTTTTGAGACACACGACATGGTATTCGCCATAGGTCCGGCGGGCTCGGGCAAGACCTATACGGGCATCGCTCTTGCCGTGCGTGCATTAAAGAATAAGGAGGTGCGCCGCATCATCCTCTCCCGCCCTGCCGTAGAAGCTGGCGAAAAGTTGGGGTTCCTGCCAGGCGACATGAAAGATAAGATTGACCCGTACCTACAACCGCTCTACGATGCGTTGGAGGATATGATACCACGCCAGAAACTCAACGAGATGATGGAGCAGAACATCATCCAGATAGCCCCTCTTGCCTTCATGCGTGGTCGCACGCTGAACGATGCCGTCGTCATTCTCGACGAAGCACAAAACACGACACCCGCCCAAATCAAGATGTTCCTCACCCGCATGGGCATGAACACGAAGATGATCATCACGGGCGACATGACGCAGATAGACCTGCCACACCCGCAAAAGAGCGGACTCATCGATGCGCTACAAATTCTTCACGACGTCGAAGGCATCGCCGTCATCGAACTCAACCAAAAGGATATTGTTCGTCATAAATTGGTAACAAGAATCGTGGAGGCGTATGAGAAAAGGCCTCACCCCCCAACCCCCTCTCCAAAGGGCGAGGGGGAGTGATTACCCCCAAGAACCATGCATCTATCATTAATATAAGCTGTATATTTTTTCTTATGAACAACCGATCCACACAAACAACCACTCCCCCTCGCCCTTTGGAGAGGGGGTTGGGGGGTGAGGCTTTAACCCGCACCGACTTCCAATTCCCAGGCCAAAAAAGCGTTTATCACGGTAAAGTACGTGATGTGTATGACATCAACGACGATGTCATGGTGATGGTCGCCACAGACCGCATCTCGGCTTTCGACGTGGTACTGCCCAAGGGCATCCCCTTTAAGGGACAGGTTCTGAACCAGATTGCAGCCTCTTTCCTAGATGCCACATCAGACATTGTCCCCAACTGGAAACTGGCCACGCCAGACCCCATGGTTACTATAGGCCTGAAGGCTGAAGGGTTCCGTGTGGAGATGATTATTCGTGGTTACCTCACCGGCTCCGCTTGGCGCGAATACAAGAATGGCTGCCGCGAACTATGCGGGGTAAAGCTTCCCGATGGAATGAGGGAAAATGAGCGCTTCCCAGAACCTATCATCACGCCAACCACCAAGGCTGACGAAGGCCATGACGAAAACATCTCCAAGGAAGAGATCATCCGTCAAGGCATCGTCAGCGCAGAAGACTATGAGGTAATGGAACGCTACACGCGCGCACTTTTCCAACGTGGTACGGAAATCGCAGCGAAGAAGGGGCTCATCCTCGTGGACACGAAGTATGAGTTCGGTAAGCGCGACGGCAAGGTCATTCTTATCGACGAGATTCACACGCCCGATAGCAGTCGCTACTTCTACGCAGAAGGCTACGAGGAGAAATTCGAGAGGGGCGAACCGCAGCGCCAACTCTCCAAGGAGTTCGTGCGCCAATGGCTCATCGACCACAACTTCATGAACCGCCCAGGTGATAAAATGCCCGAATTCACCGATGAATTCGTCCAGAGTATCAGCGACCGATATATTGAGCTCTACGAGCACATCGTAGGCGAGAAATTCGTAAAGGAAGAGAGCACAGAGGACATCGCTGTCCGCATTGAGAAGAATGTGAAGGCATGGCTAGCCCAGTGACCCACAAGCGCGAGCAGGTGGAGAAGATGTTCAATCACATCGCCCCGACCTACGACCGCCTCAACCACACACTTTCTCTCGGCATCGACCGTCGTTGGCGCCGTGAGGCCATTGACGCACTCAAGCCCTTTGCGCCGCAAACGATTCTCGACATCGCCACTGGCACGGGAGACTTCGCCATCCTCGCAGCCAAACGCCTCGACCCAGATCGCATCATCGGCGTAGATATCAGCGAAGGGATGATGGAGATAGGCCGCGAGAAAGTGAAGGCCGAAGGGTTGGACAATGTCATCTATTTTGCCAAGGACGACTGCACAGATCTTTCTTTTGAGAGCGAGTCCTTTGACGCCGTCACCGTCGCATACGGTGCCCGCAACTTCGAGGACCTCGAAGCAGGATTGAGCGAGATGTGCCGCGTGCTGAAACCAGGCGGTCACCTGATGCTCGTGGAGCTCACGCCCCCGCCACGCTTTCCCATGAAACAGCTATTCTGGATTTACTCCCACGCGGTAATGCCCTTTATCGGACGCCTCATCAGCCATGATGACAGCGCATACACCTACCTGCCTCGCTCAATGGAGGCTTTTCCTCAAGCCGAGCGCCTCGCCCCCCTACTCCGTCGCTGCGGCTTCAACAAAGTGAATTTCAAACGCTTCACCTTCGGACTCAGTACGATGTATCTGGCGACAAAATGAAAGAATATGGTCTTTTCGGCTACCCCCTAGGGCATAGTTTCTCACGTGCGTTCTTTAAAAACATGTTCGCGCGCGAAGGAATCAATGCAGACTATTTGAATTTCGAATTGCCCCGCATTGAACAGCTACCGCAGCTCATTGCCGAGCACGTCTATTTGCGCGGTTTCAACGTTACTATTCCCTATAAGCAAGCCATCATTTCATACCTCGATGAGCTCTCGGAGGAGGCCCAACGCATTGGGGCGGTGAATGTAGTAAAGGTCGTTCGTTCGGGGGAGCGAACAATCCTGAAAGGATACAACTCCGACATCATCGGTTTTACCGACAGCATTCGCCCCCTGTTACAGCCTCACCACAAGAGAGCGCTCGTCCTAGGCACCGGCGGCGCCTCCAAAGCCATCTGCCGTGGCCTCGAACAACTTGGCATCGAGTGGAGCTATGTATCTCGGCACCCATCCTTAACGGGAGGGGACGGGGATGGGTCTTTCTCCTACTCCGACATCACCCCCGCCCTCATCGGCGACTATACCGTCATCGTCAACTGCACACCGCTCGGGATGTCCCCCAACGTCGATGCAGCTCCTACCCTCCCCTACGCCGCCCTCTCCCCGCGTCACCTTCTCTACGACCTCGTCTATAACCCAGAAGTAACAATGTTCATGCGTGAGGGACGTCGCTTCGGTGCGACCGTTAAGAACGGACTAGAAATGCTACATCTGCAAGCTCTCGCATCATGGAATATCTGGAACGAACAAGACTCATGAGATTACGACTCATCATATTGGGAATTCTATATGTTGCCGCGCTGCGCGCGGCAACATATAGCCCAGACAACCTTCCTATTCCCTACCTGCAGGACAAAACACAGTACGTATCGAACCCCGATGGTATCCTGTCGCAAGAAGCAGTGGATTCACTCAATCTATGGCTCGGCCAGATGGAGGTCGCACACGGTGTGCAGACAATTCTTGCTGTTGTAGAGCGTATCGAAGGCGGCGACACCTATGAGTTCTGCATGGCGTTGGGGCGCAAATATGGCATCGGCTCCAAGCAACAAAACACGGGGCTTATCATCCTGCTCTCCACGGGCGACCGCGCCTACTACATCCTCACTGGTCGCGGTCTTGAAGGCACACTGCCCGATGCCATCTGCAAGCGCATCGAAAACCACCAGATGCTGCCAGCCCTACGCGAGGGCGACTGGGATGAGGCGATGCTCAACACCGTCCGTGCCATCACAAGATATGTTGATGGAGACGACTCGTTGGTTGGCTCCACTGATTTCGATGATACCGATGACACCGTAGCACTCATTGTCTTTATCGGCTGCATGGCCTTCGGCATCGGACTCATCTTTTTCGCCATCTGGTTGGACAACCGCAAGAAAAGCTACTGCCCCAGCTGCCGTCAGCATAAGATGAAAAAAATCAGCAGCTACACGACCAAGAACAAACGCCTCGGTATCAAGACCCACCACGACACCTACCGATGCTCCAATTGCCTATTCACCAAGGAACTGCACTGGGATGAAGACCTGCACAGCGGCAATGGTGCTGCAGCAGCGGGTGGTGCCCTTGGCGGTAGCTTCTTTGGCGGTGGCGGACACTCCTTCGGAGGTGGAGGTCACTTCGGCGGCGGTTCCTTCGGCGGCGGTGGTGCGGGAGGAAGGTTCTAGGAAAAAATGAAGTATGAAAGCAAAAGAACTATAAACATTAAAATTATGAAGACTTTGAAATCAATGATGGTTGCCATATTGGCAACGATGGCGCTTACCAGCTGCACCTATAACAAACTGGTAGAACAAGAAGAAGTGGTGGCTCAGAAGTGGGCAGACGTGCAGACGCAGTATCAACGTCGCGCCGACCTCATTCCCAACCTCGTGAACACCGTCAAGGGCTATGCCGCCCATGAGAGCGAGACCCTGGAGGCTGTCGTTGCTGCCCGTACGAAGGCTACACAGATCACCATTGATCCGGCCAACGCCACCCCCGAACAGATTGCAGCCTACCAAGCTGCACAGGGTGAGGTCAGCCAGGCCCTCGGTCGCCTCCTCGCCATCACAGAAGCCTATCCCGACCTGAAGGCCAACGAACAGTTCAGTGAGCTGCAGGCACAACTCGAAGGCACCGAGAACCGCATCGCCGAGGCACGCCGCCTCTACAACGAAGCCGTGCAGACCTACAACGTCAGCGTCCGCAAGTTCCCAAACAACATCTGGGCCATGATCTTCGGTTTCGATAAGAAGACACCGTTTGCTGCAGAAGCCGGAGCGGAGAAAGCGCCGGAGGTCACGTTCTAACCAACTATCAACTCAATATGAGCAATCAGCGATATATGGCCCGTGGCGTCTCCGCTGCAAAGGAGGACGTGCACGCCGCCATCAAGAACATCGACAAAGGCATCTTCCCACAGGCATTCTGCAAGATTATTCCCGACATCTTAGGCGGCGACCCTGAGTACTGCAACATCATGCACGCCGATGGCGCCGGCACGAAGAGTAGCCTCGCATACGCCTATTGGAAAGAGACCGGCGACCTGAGCGTATGGAAAGGCATCGCACAAGACGCACTCATCATGAACACCGACGACCTGTTGTGTGTGGGCGCCGTGGATAACATCCTCGTCAGCAGCACCATCGGCCGCAATAAAATGCTCATCCCAGGCGAGGTCATCAGCGCCATCATCAATGGCACCGATGAGCTCATGGCGGAGCTCCGCGAGATGGGTATCGGCATCTACGGCACGGGCGGCGAGACAGCCGACGTCGGCGACCTCGTGCGCACGATTATCGTCGATTCCACCGTTACATGTCGCATGAAGCGCAGTGATGTCATCAACAACGCCAACATACGTCCAGGTGATGTCATCGTGGGACTCGCCAGCTTCGGGCAAGCCACCTATGAGAAGGAATATAACGGTGGAATGGGCAGTAATGGTCTCACCAGCGCCCGCCATGACGTTTTCTCTAAGTACCTCGCCGAGAAATATCCCGAGACCTATGACAAAGCCGTTCCCGAGGAACTGGTGTATAGCGGCAAGTATAAGCTAGACGATGTGACTCCTGAGGGACTCAGCGTCGGAAAGCTGGTACTCTCTCCCACCCGCACCTACGCTCCCGTCGTCCGTCGCCTCCTCGATGAACTACGCCCCCGCATCCACGGCATGGTACACTGCACGGGCGGTGCTCAGACCAAGGTACTGCACTTCGTGGGTGACAACTGCCGCGTCATCAAGGACAACATGTTCCCTGTTCCGCCCCTCTTCCGCATCATCGCTGAGGAGAGCGGCGCTGACTGGAGCGAGATGTATAAGGTCTTTAACTGCGGTCACCGTCTTGAGGTCTATGTTCGTCCCGAAGATGCCGACGAAGTCATCGCCATCAGCAAGAGCTTCAATATCGATGCACAGGTCGTCGGACATATCGAGGAAGGTCCCCGTTCACTCACCATCCGCAGCGAGTTTGGCGAATTCCACTACTAAATCGTAAAAAATCATATTTTTCGTTGGCGGTTTGCAGAATATGTCGTACCTTTGCAGCCGCAAACGAGGATAGGAGCGTAGCTCAGTTGGTTCAGAGCGCTTCAGTCACATTGAAGAGGTCATCGGTTCGAGCCCGATCGTTCCTACCACTACAGGCGGGCTTGTCACACGACAAGCCCGCTTATTTTCATTTATAATGTGTCTATGGCAATAGAGAACAATGAATTGTTAGACAGGCTTGAAGGCCTAGTGAGTCGCTACGAAGAGGTGGGGACGCTCATCACCGACCCCGCCGTCATCGCCGACCAGAAGCGCTATGTCAAGCTGACGAAGGAATACAAGGATCTGGGAGCCATCGTCAAGAAACGCAAGGAGTACATCGGTGCACTGCAGACCATCGAGGACGCCAAGGAGATGCTCTCCGAGGATGACCCCGACATCAAGGAGATGGCACGCGAGGAGCTCAATGCTGCCCAGGAGCGATTGCCCCAATTAGAAGAGGAGATCAAACTGCTGCTCATACCTGCCGACCCCGAGGACGACAAGAATGTCATCATGGAGATTCGCGGCGGCACCGGCGGCGACGAGGCTGCCCTCTTCGCCGGCGACCTGTTCCGGATGTACTCCAAATACTGCGAGACGAAGGGTTGGAAGATAGCTGTCAGCAGCTTCACAGAGGGCGCCGCTGGCGGCTACAAGGAGATCATCTTCTCCGTCACAGGTGAGAAAGTCTATGGAACCATGAAATATGAGAGCGGCGTACACCGCGTGCAACGTGTCCCTGTCACCGAGACACAAGGCCGTGTCCACACCAGTGCCGCCACAGTCGCCGTGCTCCCGGAAGCAGAGGAATTCGACGTGGAAATCAACGAAGGCGCCATCAAGTGGGACACCTTCCGCAGCCAAGGCGCTGGAGGACAAAACGTGAACAAGGTAGAATCTGGTGTACGAGCACGCTATATGTGGACCAACCCCAATACGGGTGAGACCGAAGAGATTCTCATCGAATGTACAGAGACTCGCGACCAACCAAAAAATAAGGAACGCGCGCTCGCGCGCCTGCGTACCTTTATATATGACAAGGAGCATCAGAAGTATATCGACGATATCGCCGCACGCCGAAAGACGATGGTCAGCACCGGCGACCGCTCCGCAAAGATCCGAACCTACAACTACCCACAGGGACGCATCACCGACCATCGCATCGGCTACACCATCTACAACCTCGCCGCCTTCATGGACGGCGACATCCAAGAATGCATCGACCGCCTCATCGTGGCCGAGAACGCGGAACGACTAAAAGAAGCATCATTATGACACGCGAACAACTATTTGAAAACATCACGCGGAAACAGAGTTTCCTGTGCGTAGGACTCGATACCGATCTGAAGAAGGTGCCGCAGTTCCTAGTGGAGAAGGCTTCGAAGGACAAGGACTTTGACGCCATCTTCGAATTCAACAAAGCGATTATTGACGCCACCGCACAATACTGCATCGCCTACAAACCCAACTTAGCATTCTACGAGGCGCACGGTGTGAAAGGCTGGATAGCCTTTGAGAAGACGGTGAAATATATCCGCGCCAACTACCCCGACCAGTTCATCATCGCCGATGCCAAGCGCGGCGACATCGGCAATACCTCGAAACTCTACGCCCGCACCTTCTTTGAAGAGCTCGATGTTGACGCCGTCACCGTTGCCCCCTACATGGGAGAGGATAGCGTCACCCCGTTCCTCGGTTATCCAGGCAAGTGGGTCATCCTGCTAGCGCTGACAAGTAACAAGGGCAGCGAGGACTTTCAGAAGACCCCCTCCCCGCTCCCCCTCAAGGGGGAGAGCGGTTACCAACTCGAATCTGGAAGAACATTGCAATTGTATGAACGTGTCATTCTACGTAGTCAGGAATGGGTTCGCGACTATCTCACCGCACAAGAAAAGGATTCATCTACTCAAACACATTCCATCCTCCCCCTTGAGGGGGAGCGGGGAGGGGGGCTCATGTACGTCGTCGGTGCCACTCAGGGTTCCGCCTTCGCCGATATTCGCAAGCTAGCGCCCCATCACTTCCTGCTCGTACCGGGCATCGGCGCCCAGGGCGGCAGCCTTGAAGAGGTGTGCAAGTATGGATGGAACGACCACTGCGGCCTCATCGTGAACAGTTCTCGTGCTATCATCTATGCCGACAGCAGCGAACGCTTTGCTAATGTTGCAGCCCTAAAAGCAAGGGAGGTACAACAGCAGATGGAGGCGATTTTACACCTTAAAGGATTTTAAACTCCGTTCACATCTCAGGAAACGAACACTTTTTAAGATAGGAAGTCCACATTTCACGAAAAAAAACGCGAAAAAGGCTACTTTGTGAATGGCTTTAATATATTTTAACATAATATATGATGTCAATTAACAAATAATGCTTTACCTTTGCATCGGATTTAGAAACAAACTTTATTCATTCTTCTTAATTATTAACCATTAAAGACAACAAAAAAATGAAGAAGATTCTTTTCTCTGCCCTCATGGCTTGCTTTGCCTTGACCGCATCTGCTCAAATTTCTGAGGGTGCTCCTTCTGCAAAGAAGTACACAACGGGTAACCGTCCTCTTAAAGGTACTTTCGGCCTCTATGTTGGTGCTGAAACCGACTTGTTCCAGGATGCTAATGCTGCTGCTTTCGGCACATTCCGTCCCCTCCCCATCGTGAACATCAAGTACATGGCTACCGACAACTTCGAGCTCCGTGTTGGTTTGAAGTTCTGGAAGCAGCGTGAATCTCTCGGTTATGGCAACAACGCTGGTGACGATGCTACTAATCCTGGAACAGCTCTCGTTGAGGAGAAGTACACCGCTAAGATGGTGAATGCTGACAACCAGGTTCGTCCGGGCTTCGCTTATCACTTCACCAAGAGCAACCTGCTCGATGTGTATGCTGGTATCGAAGGTATCATCGGTTGGCGTCGTGCTGTTGCCAACACTTGGCAGAAAATTGATGGCGACGAGACCACCCAGAACCTGCGCAATGCTACCATCCAGTTCGGTGCTGGCGCATTCATCGGCCTCCAGGCTTTCGTTGCTCGTCTGCCTCTGGCAATTGGTGTTGAGTATGGTATCAGCACAATCTGGGACGGTGCTCTGAAGAGCCACGCCTACTACAAGGATGCCAACACCGAGTACACCGTTTATATGGAGGATGCTAACTTCACCCTCGATCCCTTTGGAACAGGTGCTATGACAACTGTTCTTGGTCAGCGCGGTGACGGTACATTCGACTACATGAAGGCTCGCAAGGGTCAGTGGGGTAGCCAGGTTCGTCTGACCCTGTCTTACTACTTCAACCGTTAATCGGTCCTCTCCTCACAACTTTATACACTTTTAAGTCAACAAGGACATGAAGAATTTGAAATATCTATTCATGGTTGGTGTAGCAGCACTCCTGTTCACCAGCTGCGGAACAACGACCAGCACACGGTCCTTCAGTCCGCAAATCACCCAGCTGATTTATTCCAACGATGACCTGGAGTTTGTGGGTGAGACAGAGGTTACCGTTAACTACAGCACTTGGTTATTCGGCATTTTCTATCAGATTCACACTGTGAACGGTGTTGAGTACGATAGCAGCAACAAGAAGATTACCAACCTCAACAACGGTATCTACCTCCCCTTCATTGGCAGCAAGCTTGCTAAGGCTACCTACAAAGTCATCGATCAGTTCCCCGAAGCACGTTACTTCCAGGTCGTTCGTCAGACCTCTGAGAAGGAGAAGCTCTTCCTCGGCAACGAGTACACCAAGAAGGCTCTCATCCGTGCTTACAAGATTCGCAAGAGTCACTATCACTGCCTCCCCTGCACCATCGAGAAGCAGAACAAGCAGTAATTAGCAACTCTATATCTCTTACAATCCCGCCCTTTCGCTCTGAAGAGGGCGGGATTTTAGGGTACTCATACACCTTCATTCATAATCAACGATGAAAAAGTTATTTCCCATTATAGCCATCGTCCTGTTGGGCGCCACCATATGGTCTTGTGATGAAGACACCACAATTGGCGAAGAATCCCCTGTATATATTGTTTCCAACTGGCATAAAAAGGATAGTATATTTGGCGGCAGCCACTACTTCTTCTACATGGACATTCATGCCGTAAAAGGAAATCTGAAGGAGTTAGTAATGACGGCTGTTGATCGCTATAATGGCAAGCGCGATTTGGAAACAATCGAGCTAAGCGGAACGAAGGAAAAATTAGAATACGATTTTTTTGCACCAATTTTTCCCGACTCAATGGTTGAGATGGAACTACGTGCCACCGTATCCACAGATCAAGGTGACAAATGGACTGGCACGAAAAAATTAAAAGTCTTTGCTGACGACTACACGCTAACCGAAAAAGAGATTGCATTGGTAGAGAATCCTGCAAAGGGCTTGAACAACGCCATCTGCTTTGAAGGCGGGAAGCCGGAAGCAATTAACACGGGACATGTAACTGAAACGTCAAAGCACCATGTTGTCATCGCATACGACAGCAATAGCAACAACAATACCGCATCCAGAGCCATCCGCACATACGCCTCAAATATTCGTATGTCACGCATGAGCTTCGATTACATGAACACTACATACAACAGTCTTCGCCGCACCTTCCAAGAACGTTGCAACAATGACGATATATACACAAGCATTGACAACCTCAAAGAAAACGACATCATTCTTATAGGAAGCTATGATGATAAATATAAGAAAGGAACGGCACTGGGTATCATAAAGGTGAAGTCTGTACCTACCACCAACGACCAGGACACTGACAAGTACATATTCCTCGTCAAGGGCATGGCTCGCAACTAACTAATCATCAAATAAAATTCCATCATTATGAAAAATTTTAAACTGTTTAGCCTCTGCGCAATGGCCGCTTTCGCGATGGCCCTGAACACCTCATGCAGCAAAGACGAGGACACGACACCAACAGAAGTTATAGGCACAGGCACTGACTTCAAGGTCGTCAGAGACAAGGACAACAACACCGTTCAGCTTGACAAATTCAGTTGGGGAAATGACACGTATGAATACTATTATAATGCATCCGGAAAGCTGAACAAGATGATCATGAAGGAAAGTGGACAAACCTATAAGCCCACGGTCATCAATAACAATTTTGAAGTGCTTTATAATGAAACAACCGGCGATGGCATTACCACCAACTGGAAGACCGAAATCAAACTGGACAACAATGACAACATCACCTCCTACCATGCTGAAGAGAATCAGAAGAAAAAAACAGATTCCTACAAATTGGAAGAGGATGTAACGTTCAAATATGACCACAACCAAATCACGAATGTGGAAATCACGGGTAAGCAAGTTCAAAACACGAACGGTTCACCCTCAACAGTCAACTACAAAATCACAATTAAATTCACCTGGAAAAGTGGGAATATTGATGAAGGCGAAGTGCTGGCATTAGTGGGTGATAAGGAAGAACGCGGAACAATTTATTTTAGCTATAACACTTACACCGAGCTCAAGAGCAATCAGATGCCCTTTAACCTAGTGGTTTACGGCATCCTGGGAGGCTATGCACAATCCGCGCAATTCAAATGCCTCATCCCGCTCATTGGTTTCGGCAACCCGACAAAGAATGCACCGTCCTATGTCAACGGACAAAGCATGTACGTTTCCACCAACAGCGATGGAACCATCAGTTCCGAGGGTAGCTGTAGCTACACCTACAAGGATTAAGCACAAGTTTACAGACTAATTTATTTGCATAGCCCCACGGACTTCCACGTGAAGACCGTGGGGTTTTTCATTTTACCACTGGTGGTAAACGCCATAAGATAGCGCGCTTATCGTCCGAAGATTGCCATCTTATCGACTGAAGATCGTGACCTTTTAGACTGAAGGACGCGACCTTATCACACACAGCCATAGGAGCATAAGCTCACGCCTATAGAGGAATAAGGCTACAGCTATAGGGGTGTAAGGCTACACCTATAGAGGTATTCGCCTGCAGCTATAGGAGCCGTAAGCCGATATCTATAGGAGCGTCGAGCTTGGTCTATATGGACAAAAATCTTCACAAAATTAATATATATTACAAGAAAATAGAGAAAAGAGAAAGAAATCCACCTAAATATAGTTATTATATTATAAAATAATGAATTACAAAGGTGGAACATATATAAAAAAGGTGGGAATTAAAATATCCTATGCACATAAAATGACATCATGACATCATTTTTTGATGAAATTATTTGCAGGTTACAAAAAAAGTGGTTACCTTTGTCGCAGAAAAGAGAAGATAAGGAGTAAAATGCAACCCAACGAGAGGCGTTGCAGCAACAGACGACAGGATGTTGCAGGTAAAAGAATAGAAAATGACAGAAGGAGCAGATAAGAGAGAGGGGGCCAGCTTTTAAAGATACTAGGATCCGAAAGAGAGCCTAAGACCATGTTGAAGTGCACAATATATAGAACGACGATAAGGAGTAAGAAAGAGCGCGTCAGCACTTTGGGTATGGAGCCTTTGATGGCTCGCATCCGAGATGATGCAAAGAAGAGAGCAACGGTGGAAGCTACGCGGGCAGAGATGCCAGCACTTCCTCCGTTGCAACGTTCTCAGCTTCTGGAGTCGCTGCCCCGCATCTGTCCCGCCCTGGAAGCGCACAAACGGCGCAACGGCGAGACGGAGATGCGGTACAACGGTATTGTGCTTTTGGAAATCAACAACTTAAAGAACAGCGACGAGATTTCCGACGTCAAACAGCGTGCAGCCACCTGGCCAACGACGCTAGCGGCTCTGACCGGCACCAGCGGCAAGAGTGTCAAGATTCTCGTGCGCGGCACCTTCACCGACGGCTCACTCCCCACAGACAGCAATGAGGCGGCGCGTTTCCACGGCTTACTCTACGAACGCTGCGTAGCCGCTTACGCCTCGGTCGTCGGACGTCCCTTCCAGGCCAAGAACGCCCGTCCGGATGACATGATGCGATGGACCTGGGATGCCACAGCCTTCTACAACGCCGATGCCTCGCCGCTACGCATCCCGCCACACGACCTGGCGATGCAGGCAGGGCTGTCTGCTGACAGCAGCATGGAATTCGGTCCTGAGTCCATCGCACCCTCCGCAGATGCACAGAGGATGTTCGCCATGCGCTTTGCGTTGGCCATCAGGCAGGTTCAGGAGAAATACGGCGACGAGCTCGGCCCCGACGATCAATTAGCAGCCATTGCCGAGGGCTGCCTTCGCATGGGACTGCCATTGGAGGAGACGTTGCACCAAGCGCATTTCTGGATCATCCGCCACATGGAGAGCCTGGAGCACGCTCACACCATCATCGAGAGCACCTATCTCGCTCATCCCCAATGGGCTGGCAAGAAACGCGGCCATGCGATGCAGGAGCTGACGATGCAACTGCAGCTATTCATGCGGGAGCGCTATGACCTGCGCTACAACGAGCTGAGCAACAGCGTGGAATGGCGCCCTAACTACAGCGCCAGCTACACCTTCCGCCCGTTAGACCCGCGAATGATGAACACGATGATCCAAGAGGCCCACGAGAATGGCATCGAGGTCTTCGACCGCGACATGAAACGTTTCCTTGGCTCCACGCGCGTTCGCTCCTACAACCCTGCAGCGGCCTACCTACGCGGTGTGGAGAAGAGTTGGGACGGGCAAACCGACAACATCGGCGCACTGGCCGACCGTGTCCCCAACCGCAACCCGCACTGGCGCGAGTGGTTCCACACATGGTTCCTCAGCATGGTGGCGCAGTGGGAAGGGTTGAATTACAACCATGGTAACGCTGTCGTGCCGCTGCTCATCGGCCAGCAGGGCTGTGGCAAGAGCACCTTCGGGCAGCTCATCCTGCCTCCGGAGCTGCGCAGCGACGGCTACCGCGAGTTGGTGGATTTCTCGAAGAAAACAGAAGTGGAGCGGATGCTGACCACATCGCTGCTCATCAACCTGGACGAGTTCAACCAAGTCAGCGAGAAGATCCAGCAAGGTTTCCTTAAGAACCTGCTGCAGAAGAGTAGCGTGAAGACGCGCCGCCCCTACAGTTCGTCCGTCACGGAGGAGGCCCGCCTGGCCTCGTTCATCGCCACTACCAACATGAGCGACGTGCTCGCCGACCCCAGCGGCAGCCGCCGTTTCATCGTGGCCGAGATCCGCGACGGGCAGCAGATCAACCTGCGCGGCGGCATCCCCTACGACAAACTCTACGGGCAAGCCTACCATGAGCTCTACCACGAACACCGCCGGTGCTACTTTACGCCCGAAGAGGTGCATCAGATCGAGACCTACAACATCCAATTCGCCAACCAGCGTCCCGAGGTGGAGCATCTTCTGGATGTCTTCATCCCCGTGAGCGCCGATAACGACGGCTGCGAATGGCTGAGCACCACCGAGCTCGCAGGCGAGGTGAGGCGCCAGACACATTTTGAGTACAACAACAAAGGTCTCAACTATTTGGGCCGCTGGCTCACCTCCGAATCAAGAGCTTTGCGTATCGGCAAGAAACTCAGCCACGGTATCTCTGTATATTCCGTTCGACGGCGGAATCGTTAAAAATGACCTTAAAAGAAAAATTCCTTGCTAAATCATAGGTCGTTTATTAAATTTTATTTAACTTTGCGGCGAAAAAGATTTAAAAAAGCTATAGCGCATGGAATTTACCGCCCAACAAATCGCCGACTATCTCCACGGAACCGTGGAGGGCAACGCCGCGCAGACCGTCCATACCTTTGCCAAGATTGAGGAAGGCGTAGCGGGTGCGCTGTCGTTTCTGGCTGATTCGAAATACGAACCGCATATCTATCACACCAGCTCGTCAGTGGTGCTGGTGCCCACGTCGTTCCAGCCTGCGCAACCCGTAGTTCCGACCCTTGTGCGCGTCGAGGACCCGCGTGAAGCGCTGGGCCGTCTGCTGATGCTCGCAGAAAGCATGAAGCCCAAGCGCACAGGCATCGATCCGCTGGCCTACGTAGCGCCGACGGCCAAGATTGGCAAGGACGTCTATCTCGCACCCTTCTCTGCCGTGGGCGACGGCGCTGTCATTGGCGACGGTACAGCCCTGCACCCCCATGCCACCGTGGGCGCCAATGCCAAGGTGGGCGCCGACTGCATCCTCTACGCCAACTGCACCGTCTATCACGACTGTCGCGTCGGTGACCGCTGTATCCTCCACGCTGGCAGCGTCGTGGGCGCCGACGGTTTCGGCTTTGCGCCCAGTGCTGACGGCTACGAGAAGATACCCCAGATTGGCATCGCTATCCTCGAGGACGACGTGGAGCTGGGCGCCAATGCCTGCGTGGATCGCGCCACGATGGGTGCTACCATCATCCACAGCGACGTGAAAATCGACAACCTCGTGCAGGTGGGCCACAACGTGGAAGTGCAGAGCCACACCGTGCTTTGTGCCCAGGTGGGCATTGCCGGCAGCACGAAAGTCGGCGAATGGTGCACCTTCGCCGGGCAAGTAGGCGTCGCCGGGCACATCGCCGTCGCCGACCACACGACCCTCGGCGCACAAGCCGGACTTCCTGGCAACGTGCGCAAACCCGGCCAGACCCTCATGGGCTACCCCGCCATCGATCCCAAGCTATGGTCGCGCGCCTCTGCCGTCTTCAAGACGCTGCCCGAGATGGCGACAGAGCTCAGGGAACTCAAGAAGAAAGTAAACAGCCTCACCCCTAACCCCTCTCCCAAAGGCGAGGGGGACTTCGTGAGCGAGGGGAAATAAAAGGGGCACGTTTAAACCCACACAAATATGTTAAAACAAAATACATTAGGCGGAAGCTTTACACTTCATGGCAAGGGCCTGCATACAGGCCTGAGCCTTATCGTGACCTTCAACCCCGCCCCCGAGAACTACGGATACAAGATCCAACGTATCGACCTGCCCGGCGAGCCCATCATCGACGCCATCGCCGAGAATGTTGTAGAGACGACACGCGGCACCGTCCTGGCCCAGGGCGATGCACGTTGCAGCACCGTGGAGCATGCCTTAGCGGCCCTCTATGCCTTGGGTGTTGACAACTGCCTCATCCAGGTGAACGGCCCCGAGGTACCCATCCTCGACGGATCGGCAGAGATCTACGTGGAGAACATCCGCCACGTGGGTGTCGTGGAACAGAACGCCCCCAAGGACTACTACGTCGTACACAAGAAAATCGAAGTGCGCGACGACGAGAAAGGTTCCATCATCACCATCCTCCCCGATGAGCAATTCAGCATCACGGCCATGATTGCCTTCCAGTCAAAGGTCCTCAGCAGCCAGTTTGCCACGCTCGATGACATGGAGAAGTTCGAGGCCGATATTGCCCCCGCCCGCACCTTCTGCTTTGTACGCGAGGTGGAGATGATGCTGGAGGCCGGCCTCATCAAAGGCGGCGACCTGGACAATGCCATCGTCATCTACGAGAACCAGAAGACACAGGAAGAGATCGACAAGCTCGCCGAGCGCATCGGAGCGCCTCACCACGATGCCACCGAGTTGGGTTTCCTGCAGACGAAGCCCCTGCGCTGGGAAAACGAGCCCGCGCGCCACAAGCTCCTGGACATCATCGGCGACATGGCCCTCATCGGCAAGCCCATCAAAGGCCGCATCATCGCCACACGCCCCGGCCACACCATCAACAACAAGTTCGCGCGGATGATGCGCAAGGAGATTCGCGCCCACAAGGTGCAGGCTCCGTTCTACGATCCCAATCGCGCACCCCTCATGGACATCAACCGCATCCGTCAGCTCCTACCCCACCGCTACCCGATGCAACTGGTCGATAAAATCATCGAGATGGACGCCAACAGCGTCGTCGGCATCAAGAATGTCACGGGCAACGAGCCCTTCTTCCAGGGCCACTTCCCCAACGAACCCGTTATGCCCGGTGTACTGCTTATCGAAGCCGTAGCCCAGACTGGAGGCATCCTCGTGCTCAGCAACCTGGACGACCCCATCGGCTACAGCACCTACTTCCTACGCATTGACAACTGCAAGTTCACGCAGAAAGTGGTGCCCGGCGACACCCTCCTCTTCAAAGCTTTCTTCACTGCGCCCTTCCGCCACAACATCGCCCAGATGCACGGCTACGTCTTCGTAGGCGAGAACATCGTCGCAGAAGCCGACCTGATGGCGCAGGTAGTGAAGAATTAGTTTAAAGGCCCCATTAAACTTTAAACATTAAACATTAAACTATGATCAGCCCCCTCGCATACATCGACCCGGCCGCCAAGATTGGTGAGAACGTGGAGATAGGTCCGTTCTGCTACATCGACAAGAATGTGGAGATCGGCGACAACAACACGCTGATGAACAGCGTCACCATCCTCTCCGGCGCCCGCATCGGCAACGGCAACATCTTCCACCCCGGCAGCGTCATCAGCGGCGTACCGCAGGACCTGAAATTCCGCGGCGAGGAATCGCTGGCCATCATCGGCGACAACAACAAAATCCGCGAGAACGTCACCATCAACCGTGGCACAGCCTCCAAGGGAAAGACGGTGGTGGGCAATGGCAACCTCCTCATGGAAGGCTGCCACGTGGCACACGACACCTTCGTGGGCAACGACATCATCATCGGCAACTGCACGAAGCTCGCCGGCGAGGTCGTTGTCGATGACCACGCCATCCTCTCCGCCTGCGTGCTGATCCATCAGTTCTGCCGCATCGGCGGCTACACGATGGTGGGCGGCGGCACCGGAGCCTCGCAGAGCGTCCTCCCCTACACCATCTGCGCCCACAATCCAGCCAGCTACTACGGCCTGAATATCGTGGGCCTGCGCCGCCGCAACTTCGACCGCGAGGTCATCAACACCATCCACGAGGCCTATCGCATCATCTATCAGGGCGGAATGTCGCTGGCCGAAGCCCTCGAAACAATTCAAAACGAGCTTCCCCTCACCCCCGAAATCAAATACATCCTCGACTTCATCGAAGACACAAATAAGAGAGGGTTTGTACATTAATATGCTATACACCATCACCGTCGTCAGCCCCGAAGCAGAAGACTTCGACCTCGAGCTCCAGATAGAGTCCGACGCCACCTTTGCAGACCTTCATCATCTCGTACGCGAGAGCTGCGGCTGGACGGCTGACCAGAGCGCCCAGCCCTCTACCTTCTACGTCTGCGACGACCGTTGGCACCGCCGCAAGACCATCCCCGAGAAGAGCCTTGAGGATGACACCATGGACGAGGTGGAGCTCGGCGACCACCTCGAAGACGAAGGGCAGCGCCTCATCTACCTCTTCAATCCTGACGAGGCCCGTAAGCTCCTGATGGAAGTCACGCGCATCAGCTACGGCAAGCACATCGATGCCCCTCTCTGCCACCGCAAACACGGCACCGCCCCCGCCCTCGTCGCCCTTGCCGCAATTCCTGGCGGGTCAGCGTCTGCTCTGGAAGCCCCCGTCTCTTCCGCCTCGCTGCTCGCTGAACTCAACGCTGCAGCCCTCGCCGCGGAAGGTCTCGACGATGATGAGCCAGAGCCCACCGATGACGACCTCTTCGACATGGACGAGATCGACATGGAAGGCTTCGATTTCACCGAAGAATAACGCGCCCAACGCTTACCCGCTGGGAATCCCGGTCCCCATGAAAACCCTCCTCGTACTCCTTGGTCCCACCGCCGTCGGCAAGACCGAACTGGCCCTGCAGCTGGCAGAGCGCTTCGGCAGTCCCATCATCAATGCCGACAGCCGCCAGATATACAGGGGACTCACCATCGGCACCGCCGCTCCCACCCCCGAGCAACTGGCTCGCGTACCGCATTACTTTGTCGGCACACTCGATGTCACCGACTACTACAGCGCAGCGCGCTACGAAGCCGATGTCCTCCAGCTCACCGGGCAACTCTTTCAAACCCACGACATACTGCTCATGAGCGGTGGCTCGATGATGTACATCGATGCCGTATGTAAGGGCATTGACGACATCCCGACAGTCACCCCTGAGACACGCGAGCACCTCCACCAACGCCTGGCGACCGAAGGCCTCGACACCCTCAAGGCCGAACTCCGTCTCCTCGACCCCGAATACTACGCGCAAGCCGACCTGAAAAACACCAAGCGCATCGTTCACGCCCTCGAGGTCTGCTACCAGACCGGGCGCACCTTCACCAGTTTTCGCACGGCAACACATAAGGAACGTCCTTTCCGCATCGTCAAGCTAGGCCTGCGTCGCGAACGTGCAGAGCTCTTCAACCGCATCAACCGCCGCGTTGACCAGATGGTATCCGACGGACTCCTCGAGGAAACACGCCGGATGCTCCCCTACCGCCATGAGAACGCCCTCAACACCGTCGGCTATAAGGAGATGTTCGAAGTCCTCGATGGCCACTGGGAGCTGCCCTTCGCCATCGAACGGCTGAAGAAGAACACCCGTGTCTATGCCAAAAAGCAGATGACGTGGTTCGCTAAAGACCCCGACAGCCACTGGTTCCACCCCGACGATCCTGCCATCATGACGTATAGCATCGACGCCGATTGAAGCTTCATTGATTAGGAAAATTGCGGACAATCATCATTTGCCGACATGCCACATTTTCATTAAATTTCCTTAATAATCACTCACATTTTCCGTTCTTTTCAATATTTGTATTTAACTTTGGAGCAAGAAAACCAAACTTACACTTATGAAACTACGCAACATCCTCCTGGCGGCATCGCTCGCCGTCGCCTGCGGAGTCAGCGCTAAGCCCAAGACCACCGCTTATCTGTTCACCTACTTCACCGGTAATGCTCCCGAACAGGAGCAGATATGCTACGCCATCTCCGAGGACGGCTGGAGCTACACACCGCTGAACAACGGCCAGCCCATCATCGCTTCCAAGGACATCGCCCTCACCGGCTGCGTCCGTGACCCACACATCCTGCGTGGCAAGTGCGGCTGGTTTTACATGGTCGTCACCGACATGAAGAGCTCCCTGGGCTGGAGCAGCAACCGAGGGATGGTTCTCATGCGCTCCAAGGACCTCGTCAACTGGCAACACCACACCGTGCACTTCCCTGATCGCTTCAAGGGAACCATGTTCGAGCATGTCACACGCGTGTGGGCGCCTCAAACCATCTACGACAAGCGCACAGGCAAATACATCGTCTATTTCTCCATCCTCACCGATGACGGTTCCTGCCCCTACGACCGCGTCTATTGGGCCTATGCAAACAAGGACTTCAGCGACCTCGAGGGTGAGCCTAAGCTGCTCTTCGACATGAAGAGTGCCAGCATTGATACCGACATCGTACAAGACGATGAAGGCCTCCTCCATATCTTCTTCAAGACAGAGGGAAGCAAACAGAAAGGAATCAAGCAATTTATTGCGAAGGATTTTTACAACGGAAACACCTGGGAGCTCCAGCCCGGATGGTGTCAAGACACCAACAAACAGGTCGAAGGCTCCGGCGTCTTCCGCCTGCACGACGGCACATGGGTGCTGATGTACGACTGTTACACCAGCGGCCACTATCAGTTCTGCAAGAGCACCGACCTGAAGACCTTCAAGCAGGTGCAGGACACCAAGACCGAAGGCAACTTCACACCCCGACATGGCACCGTCATCGCGATCACGGCCAAGGAGCTGAAACGTCTCACGGAAGCATTCCCCAACAAGTAAAAGGGAACAAATAGGGAAGAGCCTGACAGTAATTGTCAGGCTCTTTTTGTGTGACATTTTTACACACTTATTATCTTAAATAATGTTAAGAAATTAAATTTGGGCACGCTCGCGTGCAAACGTAATTGAAAAAAGCTTTAATTTTGACCGCTTAAAGTGATGAAAACACTTAAAAATCCCTTTGAAAAAGGGAAAATAGCACTCATTTACGAGTATTAACTAAATCAACTAATAAACTCAAATTCAAGTGTATGAAAAACCGTTTTAGCACGTATGCCACGCATGCTTTGCGCGCGCTCAGCATCATGGCTCTATGCGGACTAAGTAGCGCTTGTAAAGACGACTACATCCTCGACGACGAGAAACCGGATTGGCTTTACGAGAACATCTACTCCTACTTAGAGCGGAAAGGCACGTTCACCAACTACCTTCAGCTGATGCAGGACAAGGACATCAACACGGAAGGTGCACGTGACCTGAAAGAGGTGCTCAGCAAGACCGGTTCCAAGACCGTCTTCGTCGCCAACGACGAGGCCTGGGACAAGTTCTTCCGCCACAACGCCACTTTACCCGCCTCCAATCCATGGCACAATGCCACCAGCTACGGCAACCTGACGCCAGCTCAAAAGAAGCTGCTCATCCACACGAGTATGCTCAACAACGCCATCGTCATGGAGAACCTCTCCGCAGCCGATGGCGACGGCACCAAGGCACCGGAGCCCGGACAGTATATGCGCCGCTACACCGACGTCGATGTGCTGGACACCATCACCTACATCCCCGCCAAGCAGGTGCCCATCTCTTACAGCCCCACCGACGAGGACTACTGGGCTAAGTTCCGCGGCAAAGAAGACGCGCCAGGCCCTGGCATCTACCTCGTCACCGATGCTACACGCAACATGATGCTCCACTTCACCCGCGAGCACATGGGACGTGGCGATGTTGACATCAGAGACGACGAAGACTTCAAGATTATCATGGGCGAAGGTCGTAAAACGGACGATGTTCACATCTATAACGCACGCTTGATTGAGAAGGACAGCGTGGCTGAGAACGGCTATGTCAACGTGACGGAGAAAGTGCTGGTGCCCCTGCCCAGCATGGCCGAGGTAATCCGCACCAGCGGCAGGACCAACATCTTCGCACACATGATGGACCGTTTCTCCTACCCCTACCCCAACACCACACTCACCGAGAACTACCGCAACCTGCATCCGGATTTCTCCGGAACCATCTACACTAAGCTATATTTCACAGAGACGATGGGTGCACGCGGAAAGTCACAGGTCATTGACCCCAACAATGTAACCGTTGGCGCTGAGCGTCGTCTGGAATACGACCCGGGATGGAACGAATACTCCTTGACAGACGAAACCCGCAAGGATATGGCCGCCATGTTCGTCCCAGACGACGAGACCTTCATCCGCGAATTCTCTACGGGTGGTAGTCTTTCGCAGTTCATCAGCACTTATACCCCCGAGCATAAGGATTACACCTTTGACATCAACGACCTGGAAACGCTCTATCGCAAGATTGACTACATTCCGCTGGACAATGTGCGAGACCTGCTGAACAACCACATGCACGTTTCCTTCGTGAATGCCGTCCCCCACAAGATTCAGAATCTGCGCGACGACATCTCACAAGATGCCATGTTCACGCCCGACGATGTCGCAAACATCGACACCTGTCTTCTGGCTTGTAACGGCGCTATCTATGTGATGAAGGCGGTCTATGGCCCTGCCAACTTCGTGTCCGTGGCGGGTCCGGCAAACATCACCGAGACCAACACCATCATGCGATGGGCCATCAATGACGGTAAGGACAACGCTACATCGGAACAAATGCACATGAACTACTATGCATATCTGACCGCTATGCGTTCCACCTTCTCCTTATTCCTGCCCAGCGACGATGCACTCACCCGCACCTATGACCCCATCAGCTTCACCAGCCAGCACGCACGTGCCATTCGCATCGAGAAGAAAGATAAGGGCACCCCGCCGCTCGATTTCTACAACTATCCCTACAATACTACCACCGGTGTCCTCGCAGACTCCCCCTTCCTGCTGGACACCCCCGACAAATGGTCTGTCCTCAACCGTTTGCGCACGATTCTGGAGAGCCACACCATTGTCCACAACGACGACAACCCCATCGACAACGAGGATGAATATTATCTGGCCAAGAACGGTTCTGGTTTAAAGGTGACCAAGGCATTCAACCCCTCGACTGGTAAATACGCCGTCACAAAGGTGCAGGGCGGTTTCCAATTGGAGAACGAGCGCGCTGGCATCACAGGCGGCTCTCCCGGCACCTGGGAAATCGAAGTCGCTCCCAGCAACACCTATGAGGAGCGAAACGGCACGACCTTCGTCATCAACGACGCTCCCATCATCCCTGCCAGCAAGAGCATCTACCACGCCCTCACCCAAGAATTCCCCGAAGAAGGTGATGCGTTCTATGCCCTCACGGATTTCGATGGTAACCTTGATATCATCCAAGCGATCGTCCGCGATTCAAAAGATGTTAAGAACTACAGTTTCTGGTATGGTGGTTCCACAACGGGCGCCATTGACTTTAACGTCAAATTCCTCAGCAACTACAACTACACCGTTTTGGTTCCCACGGCAGATGCGATTGCTGATGCCATCTCAAAAGGTCTGCCGACTTGGGAGTCCATCAGGGAAGACTTCGAAAATAGCATCGAACGGGATGAGGAAGGTGAACCTATGTATTGGGACACCGGCAAGACCCACGTGATGTGGATTCACGAAATAGATCCTGAAACAGGTCTGCCCGAAGAGGAAAGCACGGATAGCCTTCGCGTCCTCGCTCAGGTCACCTACCTCCACAACTTCCTTCGCTGCCATTTCATTGACAACAGTTTCTTTGAAGACAAGTCTGCTCGTACCGTTAAAGACTTTTCCTCTTTCAGCTACGATCAGATCAACGGCACCTTCGTGAAAGTCTATATGGGCCGCCAGCCCTCACATTTGGTGGTTCATGATGCTGTAGGCGGCCCTGAGCTCACCACCACAGGTAACCTACGCAACATCCTGACAAGCGATATGATCTGTATCAACGATGATGACGGATCGATGTCCGGTAAAGAAACGACGCCTACCGCTCGTCCCAGCATGAAAAATATCGCGCTGAAATCATCCAGCTCGGCTGTGGTGCATCAGATTAATGGCGTGCTATGCCATACCAAGCTCACGGCTAACGGTCGCCATGACGGCGCCTGGAAAACCACCGCAGACTGTAAGCGTTATCTGCGGAGATTCCACGTCCCTTCAACCTCCACTATCCAAAAAATGAAGCGCCATGAATAAATTCCTTAAACTGATTCTACTCTGTGCGGTTTGCCTCACAGCCACCACGGCCAGTGCTCAGCAACGGCGCATTTCAGGTACCGTATCGGATGACTTCGATGTCGTTCCAGGTGCCAATGTGGTCGAACGAGATAAGAACAACCGTATTGTCAGTGCTACCGTCACCGACATGAACGGCCACTTCACCCTCGCCATCAAAGACCCCAACAATACACTGAATGTCACCTTCATGGGCCTGAAGCCCTTCTCCAAGAAGATTGGCACACAGAACTCATGGAACATCAAGCTGGCCGACAACACCAAGACGATGACCGAGGTGAAGGTCACAGCCAAAAAGCGCCAACAGTCCGGCGGCCTCAGCATTCCCGTGCGCGAGCTCGCGGGCGCCTCACAAACGTTTAATATGGATGAGATGGAGGGTATGGCCTTCGAATCTGTCGATCAGGCCCTGCAAGGTCAGATTGCCGGTCTCGACATCGTGCAGAACTCCGGTAACCTCGGTTCCGGTACGACGATGCGCCTCCGTGGTACCACCACCATCAACGGTAACGCCAATCCTCTGATTGTCGTCAACGACCACATCTTCGAGCTCCCTGAGGATGCTACCAAGGGCATCGACTTCGGCGACCTCGACAACGAAGAGCAGTTCTCCACCCTCCTGAACGTCAACCCCGAGGACATCCAGAGCATCGAGGTGCTCAAGGACGCCTCCACCGCAAAATGGGGTGCCAAGGGCGCCAACGGTGTCATCGAGATCAAACTGCGCCGCGGTCACAGGGGCAAGACCAACGTCACCTTCTCCTACAGATTCAATGGCACCTGGCAGCCTGACGGCTACAAGATGCTCGACGGCGACGGTTACACCATGATGCTGAAGGAAGCTTATTTCAATCCCCAGCAGATTGCCACCACGATGCCTGAGTTGGACTACGACCAGAACAAGACGAACATCTATCCCCACTACAGCAACAACACCAACTGGATCGATGCCGTGCGGCAGTTCGGTCAGGAGCACAAGTGGTATGTCACCCTCTCGGGCGGTGGAGAAAAAGCACAATTCCGCATCTCTGCCGGTTACGATAAGTCCAAAGGTTCTATCATTGGCCAGAAGCTCGACCGCTTCACCACCCAGACAGCCCTGGACTACGAGGTCAGCGACCGTATCAAGTTCACATCGAACATCAGCTTGACCTTCACGAACAACCACAAGAACAACCCCAACGACATTCTAAGCCGTGCCTACAAGGCGATGCCGAACATGAGCATCGATGAACTAAAGGCCGAAATGGTCGATGGGCAGCTCACCTACGTTCCTACAGGCCGCTATTTCAATATGTTGCCGCTGGATCCAGTGTCCAATGACAATAGCAACTATAACTATACCAGCTATGACCTGATTGACATGTTCACCAACGGTAACCCCGTGGCCTACGGATACGGCGGTTGGAATCTGGAGAAACAGTATAACCTCACACCTCAGTTTGCCATTGACTACAAGTTCCTGGGCAAGGACAATGACCACACCCAGTTGAACTATAAGGGCGATGTCCAGTTAAATATCTACAACACGTCCAACGACAAATATATCCCCGCAGAGCTCCGCACCATGGATTGGATCTACGGCGGTGACAACACCTATCGCAAGATTTCCAATAACCGCAATACGGTAGGTAATTCCGAGTACAAGAGTCTTGAGTTCACCACCCGACATGACCTGGCATTCTATCCCCACTTCAAGAATGAGGACTGGAGCGCCAGCGCCCTGGTTCGTTGGGAACTGAAGTCCGGACAGTCCAGCACCCAGAGTTCCGACATGTGGAACGTCCCCACCGGCATCACCGACCCGACCGTCGTTGCCCTGCTACAGAGCGCGGGTGCCTCCAATGGCGAATGGCGCGAGACGAGCTTCTACGTGCAGGCGCACGCGTCATATAAGAGTAAGTACAACCTCGATGTCAGCGTCCGTTGGGATGGCACGACCGCCATGGGTACAAGCAAGAAGTTCGGCACCTTCCCCTTCGTGGGTCTTCGATGGAACATCATCGACGAGCCTTGGATGAAATGGTCACGCAAATGGCTCTCCATGCTCTCCATCCGTCCCACATGGGGTATCACCGGTAACTCCGGTGGCGGCGGCTTCAGCCAGTACAACAAGTACTATACATCGGCCTCCCGCTACAACGGCCATACCATTATTATCCCCGAGAACCTCTCGCTGAGCTCCCTCCAGTGGGAGAAGACGCGGAAGCTCAACCTCGGATTCAACATTGGCCTGCTAGACGACCTCCTCAACTTCGAGGTGGAAGTCTATGACAACAAGGTCACCGACCTGATTATGCAGAACCAGCGTATTGCCTCTGCCAACGGTTTCTCGTCACTGGCAAAGATCAATGCCGGTGTGATGCGTAACAGAGGTTGGGAGTTGAACTTCTCCACGGGCTGGTTTGCCAAGGTCGGCAAGTTCTCCATGAAGGTCCGTGGTAACATCTCGCAGAATATCAATGAGATTGAGGAAATGGATCCCCTCGTCATTGAGGGCCTGAACCCCGCCGAGACCTTTGAGCCCAACAACTTTGACATCAACGACGACGATCATGGATACAAGGCCCTGCGCCGCATTCAAGAGCACAACGCCTTCGGATCCATCTATGGTCTGAGATACAAGGGCGTCTATCGCTACGACTACGAGCACAACGGCTACACGCAGGACTCCCACTACAAGTACGGCTATGCAGAGAGTGTCCCCGATGGCAACGGCGGCTACCGCGACAGCAAGACACCGGCTGAAGCACAGGCCTATGGCGACGGATGGCACTGGAAGCAGAATGCAGACGGCACATGGAGTCATGACTACCGGATCAATACCGCAGCTGCCGCACAGCGCCGTGGCGAAGAGAATGCCACCTGCCCCATCGCTTACGATGCGGATGGCAATATGCTCACCGACCAGCGCGGTAACCCCCTGCACATGTACTACTGCTACAACAAATCCACGAAGAAGGAGTTCCAGGGCGGTGATGTCATCTACGAGGACATCAACCACGATGGACAGATTGACCGCCTGGATGTCGTCTATCTTGGCAACTCCAACCCGAAGTGCAATGGTGGTTTCGGCTTCACCCTGAAATGGGATCGCTTGTCCCTCACCACCGGTTTCACCTTCCGCATGGGTAACCAGATTGTCAATCTGGCTCGCGCTCAAGCCGAATGTATGCGCGCCAATGACAACCAAAGCTATGCAACCACCTGGCGCTGGCGCAAGAACGGTGATATCACGGAGATTCCACGCGCATTGAGTGCCACGCACTACGCAAGCTGGAACGCCCTGCCCTCCGACCGCTATGTTGAAAACGGTGACTACCTCCGTCTCCAATATATCCAGTTGAGCTACGACATCGACCCGAAACTCCTCAAGAAAGTAGGCATTCGTACGCTGAAGCTCTTCGCATCGGCCAACAACATCTTTGTATGGAGCAAATACACGGGCACCGACCCCGAAGTGGCTCCCCAGGGATGGTCTAAGATTGCCATCGACGAGAACCGCACACCCCGTGCACGCTATTTTACCGCCAGTATCAATTTGGGATTCTAAAAGTACAGCGATATGAAACGAATCACATATATCTACAGCAGCATCCTATTAGGACTGTTCGGTCTCGGGATGAGTTCCTGCAACGACTTCCTCACCCTCTACCCCCTGGACAAAGTGGTAGAAGAAAACTTCTGGGAGGATAAGAACGACTTGGAAGGTGTCCGCTATGGCGCATACCTGCAGATGACCAACACGTTGGAAAAATTCATCGCATGGGGCGACATTCGTTCGGATGCCTACACCTATAACGAGGAGAATCCCAACACCAGCGACTACCGCGAAATCATGCTCGCCAACCCGGACTCCACGATGGGGTGTTACGACTGGGGCGGCGTCTATACCACCATTAACTACTGCAACAAAGTCCTGTCGAACGGAGCGGCGGTTCTGGAAAAGGATCCCCAGTTTACCGCTACGGAATGGCAGCAGATGAAAGCTGAGATGGTTGGCTTGCGCGCCCTGAACTACTTCTACCTGCTCCGCGCCTTCAAGGACATCCCCTTCACCTTTGATGTCATCAGTTCCGACGAAGATGTCCGCGATTTCACCAACACATCACAAATGGATGTGCTGAATGCGCTCATCGACGACGTGAAGGCTGTGGCCGGACAGGGCAAGAGCCGCTTCCCTGCTGACAGGGACACCAAGGGCTTGATGACCAACACCGCCATCTATGCCCTTCTGGCCGATATGTACTTATGGCGAAGCGCCCTGCGCGAAGGACGCCTGAATGTCAAGGCGGGTGAGCCTGTCTATACCGAAGAGGATGTCAAGGCGGATGCCGAAAACGTGATCTTCTACGGCCAGAAGTCCCTGGACGCGCTGGCACTCCAAAACGAGCAGGTTATCAACAGTTCCTTTGACCGTGGCACCAGCAAGCGAGACGACTTCGGGAGCACACTCAAGAATGCGATGCTCATCAAGAACGAGGATATGCAGGAAGGCTACACCAGTAACAGTGCCAGTATTGATGTCACGAGTTTCCGCTCCATCTTCAGAAACGGGAACAGCGAAGAAAGCATGCTTGAGATCCAGTTCTCTTCCAGCGACCAGCGCAAGAGCAACTTCCTCAGGGACCTATGGGGCTACAATGCCAACAAGAAATTCCCGCTCTGCGTGAGCGATGAGGCGGTGAAGGCTGCCCTCAACGGAACCATAGCCCTTTTCAACGAAGACTGTCGAGCCTGGTACAGTTGCACAAGTGGCAACTATATGTACTACCAGCTACCCCTTTCCGGTAAAAGCGAGAGTAAGTACTACTACCTCACCAAATGGATGCACGACTATTTTGACAAAAACACAGCCGCAGGAACACTCTATGTCAATATCATGAGTGACCACGCTCAGGACAGCTATCACAACTGGATCATCTACCGCATGACAGACGTGATGCTGATGATGGCCGAGGCCTACGCCATCACAGGTAATTACGCAAAATGCCGCAACATCGTAGATGCTGTTCACAAGCGCTCCATGCTGGACCAGAAAACCGGTTTGTCCGCCAATAGCGACAACAACAAGGCAAAGTGCATCAATCTCGTGATGCGCGAGCGCCTGGTGGAATTCCTGGGTGAAGGCAAGCGCTGGTTCGACCTGGTACGCTATGCCGAGCGCATTGGCGGAGGCACCAAGGCAGACCCCCGCGAGCCTCAATTCTACAATGGGTCCGACGGCGTGAGAGACATGGTAGAAACCTTCATGGCAAAAGGAGCCTACTCCAAGCTGAAGGAAAATATCATTAGCCGCATACAGAACCGTTATGGCCTGTATTCTCCCATCTACTATCGCGAAAGAAGCGCCAACCACTATCTCCTTCCACAGAATCCTGTGTGGAACCGCGAGCAGGGTGAGAACCTCAATGGCGGTCAGAACAACAATGACGAATAAACGACCGACTGAAAATCCATACAACTATGAAATACTTCGCACAAATCAACAACATCCGGCTGCTCCTGTCCAGCTTCGTCCTCGTAGCCCTCACGGTGTCTTGCAACGAGAAAATTGATGAGGAATATATGCGTACGGCACAGGAACCGACTATTCTGGAATACCTGGAAACAGGGAAATTTGCAGCCAACTACACCGAATATGTCAACTTGCTGAAGCAGGTGCCGGTGAGCTTCAGATCTACGTCAACAGTAGCCCAGCTGTTGTCGGCTCGCGGACACTACACCTGCTTTGCGCCCAACAACCAGGCCATCTATGACTACCTGCAGGAGTTGAAGGAGAAAGATATCATCAACGAGGCTTCCTGGGACGGCTTCCGCTCAGAAGCAACCCTGGACTCCGTCCGCAAGGTGATTGTTTATAACAGCATCATCGACGGTAGCAACACGGAAAGGGTCATTGAGATGGGTGATATCATGGCCAAAGGAGAGCATGAAGAGTTCCTCACTCCCAACCTCAACAACCGTAAAATATACAAAATTACCATCGATGGTGAATACTATATCAATGGTGTGGCACGCATCGACCCGGACCGCCGAGACGTAAAATCCCTCAACGGACGCGTCCACGAGGTACACGCCGTGATTGCCCCGAGCAATGATACCATGACGGATGTCTTCCGCCAGATGGTCGCAGAGCGGAAAAAAGGCTTCTTGGTGATGGCAAAACTGATTCTGGCCTGCGGACTGGAGGACACCCTCAGCAAGACGCAGGATGATGTCTGGGAGAACATGGTGCTGAACGAAGAAGTGAAAGACCTTCCCTATCATCCCACAGAAGGCGAGGATCAGACAGGTTCCATTCCCTTGCACCGCAAGTACGGTTTCACCATCTTCTCTGAGACAGATGCCTTTTGGGAAGGGCTGATTGGCAAAACCTACGACCAGATCACCGTAGAGGATATCAAGACCAAACTGATTGAACTCGGGGCCTACCCCAACGCCCGTCAGGACAACGACTACACCAATGAGGAAAACATCATTAACCAGTTCGTTACCTACCACATCCTTCCCGAGAAACTCGTAAAAGGAAGGCTGGTCATCCACTACAACGAAAAAGGCTTCAACTATAAAACTTCGGGATCAAAGTTTACCATTCCCGTCTATGATTACTATACCACGATGGGTAAGCGCCGACTGCTGAAAATCTACCAGAGTGCCGAAAGCGCAAAAGAGGATCCCAACCCCTCTGATTGGAATGCCGGCATCTACCTCAACCGTTTCCCGATTCTGCACAATGCACGCGGTCTGGACAACAACGAGGAGGACCTTGACTACAACACGTATCATGAATTTGTTCCTGCTCAATTCAAGGATCCCGGTTCCGCCCATACCATCTATCTCGATGAGAACAAGGGCGTCAGGGTGAAGATGGAAGCAGAGGATAATGCAGAATATCAGAATCTCACGAACAGTTGCATCTATCCTTTGGACCGACTCCTCGTTTATACAGAGAACGTGCAGAACCGTCTGTTCGGTGAGCGCATCCGTATCGATATGTCCACCATGTTCCCCGAGATGATCAACAACGATCTCCGCCGTCCTTACGAATTCTATCCAGAAGGCTCCACCAGGACGAAAGCATTCCCCGTGGAATACCCCTATCTGGCAGACGTACAGATGGAAACTGGAACCAAATTCTATTACCTCTCCGGCACTGAATGCAGTTGGAGTAACTACCAGATGGATGAATTCAACATTATCGGTACGTACGAATTCACGATGAAGCTTCCGCCCGTTCCGAAGAAGGGGCAATACGAGATCCGCTTCGGAGTCAGTTCCGGTTCTTCTTGGCGAAGTATGTGTCAGGTCTATTTCGGATCTAACAAGAATTACCTCCCAGCCAAGAATATTCCTATGGACCTACGTATTGGGTTCCAAAGACATCGCTTTAGGAGCGGAGACCAGTCATCCAACTTCGGCTACTCCCTAAACGGAAGTGACTATAGTGAAGAAGCCAATCTGCCCATGGAGGATCAAGACGAAATCAACAAGGCCCTCAAAACCCGCGGCTTCATGAAAGGCCCCAAATATTTCCACATTGGTTATAGCACAAACGCCCTTTTGGGAAACCAAGCAGAAAATGTCACGCGCCGTATTATGGTTAGCGAAGAACTGGATCCTGACTTGACCTACTACATCCGCTTCAAGAACGTGTTAAACAACGATCAACTGCAATTCTTCATGGATTACTTTGAGTTCGTCTCAAAAGAAGTCTATGACAATCCAGTGGAACCTGAAGACATTTGGTAACCTATACATCAACAAACCATTATGATACGAATCAATTTGCATAAAGTCATTCTCATCGGAGTGTGGGGCATCGCATCAGCGATGACCTTCACCTCCTGTGTGGATGATCATTTCGATATTCCCGAAGGCTCCGAGGAAGGCGGTGTCGCCACACAGACCTTATGGGAAAAGATCGCCACCACACCAGAGCTGTCAAATTTTGCCAAAATCGCTGAGAAAACGCCGATGTTCAAAGATGAGAAACACATCATCGAGAACTACACCATCAAGGATGTCCTCAATAGCGATATTGTGCTGACAGTCTTCGCGCCGGACAACGAGGCCTTCACACAAGCTGAAGTTCAGGAGTATGAAACGTTGCTGCAGGAGAGTCCCTACGATGCTTTCCTGCGACTGACGGGTAACCACATTGCCCGCAACAGATATGCGGCTTCCGGCATCAATCCGCAAGGCAAGGCCGAACGCCTCATCCTCATTAACAACAAACAGGCCATCTTTGACCGCGAAGCCAAGACTATCAAGGATGTGCCCCTGAAGACGCCCAATCTCAGCGCCAAAAACGGTGTGTTACACATCATTGGCCATCAGATTCCATTCTCATACAACATCTATGAGTATATCCGCGCCAGCAAGAACTACCAACACCTGAACAAATGGATTAGCCAGCATGATACGCTGTACTTCAACTCGGACCTCAGCGCCATTGCCGGCACCCATCCCGAAACGGGTGAACCCATCTACGTGGATAGTGTTTATAGCCGTTTCAACTCGCTCTACTACTATTCTTACCAGCCTGCTTCAGTGGAATGGACCGTGCCCCATAAAGGCATTTCCAGCAATATCGAGCAGGAAGACAGTATCTGGGCGATGGTACTGCCGTCGGATGCAGCATGGGAAGAGGCATATCAGGCAATGCTGCCCTGGTACAACTATGCTGACAAGTACATCGACATGAGCCAGGAAGACGCCATGAAGAAGGACTATGCCAACATCAACACGGCCATCAGACCGCTCATCACGGTCAAGGACACCGTGCAGGAGGCTGCCATCAGCATGGATCTCGTGTCTCCCCTCGTGTTCAACGTCCGTTTGCAAAAGCGCATCAATGGCGTACAAGAGAACTTCTGGACGATAGAAGATTTCAAGAACAAGAAAATCACCAAACTCTTTAACACCCGTCTGGACACCTTTACTATTGACAAGGAAGAGTCCGCCGATGTCAGAGACCTGCTCTTCGAGGGCAAAGCTCCCATTGAGGTCAGCAACGGTCTGATTTATCCCGTAGATCACTGGAACTACAGGAAGACCTATAAGGCCATGTATGTGGAGGTGAAGGCTACCCCATATGCCATCTTCCAGAATAGCAAGTACAACCTCACTAAAACGCAGCAGAGCAGTTCTGAATACACCTATAATGGCGACTATGAGCAGAGGAGCTTTGATAACAGCAGCGAGCTGGCCAAGAAGTATGGTTTCGTCTCCAAGAGTTCCTACTTGGTCATCTCCAAGTCCTCAGGCCAGCCGAAGGCGAACTTCAAGCTTCGTGGCAACGATGCCGACCAACAGATTCTTAGCGGCATAGACTATGAAGTGGGCGTCGTGCTCGTTCCTCGATTCTACCTTCTCAATGCAGATCCTGAAAAGACGCTAGACGTAATTAGGCTGAACCGCTTGATTGTAAGTATCTCTTACTTGAGCAGCAGCGGAAAGGAAAAGACCTGGACATCCCAAAAGTTCGACTATATGGGAGAAAAGGTGGATACCATCTGGATGCAGAAAGGCGGTGTGAACGAGACCATCAACTTCCCCTACTCCTACCGCAATATCACCAAGGCATATCCCATCATCTCCGTTGCCTCTGATAAGATCCTCAGTACAATGGCAAAAAAGGGCTATCAAACTGAATTCTATATTGATCAGGTCATCTTGCGTCCAAAGAGCGAGTAACCTGCAGTTCCATATATCCAAATGAATCTTTAACCCTTCTGAAATTACAAGTATGAGATTCTATTTCACTCACCTCAAATATAGGGCCATCCGCGTGGGACTATGCCTTCTCTTCATTGCTGGCGGAAGTATGACATCCCTCATGGCCCAGGATATGTTCCAGGAAAACCGCGTAGATGATACTGAAGAGAAAGACAGTATCGCCCTGGCCAAACTCCGTCGGAACAAGAAAGCGGACAAACAATACCCGATGAAACCGGTATCAGGTAAGGTTGTGGACGACGCCACAGGGCTCCCCATGGCCGGTGTGCGCGTACAAGCCCTCCAGTTGCCCAAATACTCTGCCCTCACCGAAGAAGACGGTACCTATAGCTTGCAAGTACCTACATTCTGTCACGCACTCGTGATGGATGCGCCGGACTACAATCTGCTGCAGATGGCCATCAAAGGCGAAACAGACCAAGATGCGCGACTCATCAGCAGCAAGTTCAGCAGCTATTATACGGATGGCACAGAGATTCTGTCGCAAAGGAAAGTGCTACTGGACGAGACCAGCTCCGTCAGCATTGAGACGGATATGCAGAACCTGCTGGCGGCCGACATTCATTCTGTCAACCGCAGCGGTTTGGTCGGCCAAGGAGCCTATCTCACCATCCGCGGTATCAACTCCATCAACGCCAATGCGCAGCCGCTCTTCATCATAGACGGTAACATGGTTGATTTGGAGGAAGACCGCACCAGCCTCCACGAAGGTTTTTACAACAACCTGCTGGCAGGCCTTGACCCAGAGAATGTGGAAAGCATTCAAGTGCTGAAAAACGGTACAGCCCTCTACGGCGCCAAAGGTGCCAACGGCGTCGTCATTGTCAACACCAAGCGTGGTCATAGCATGGCGACCAAGATCAACGTCCGCGTCTATGGCGGTACTGAGTTTGTTCCCAGCCAGATCAAGATGATGGACGGCAATGCCTACCGCACCTATCTCAGCGAATTGGCAGGAACCATGAAGGAAGTGCGCGAGTCCACCTCCGGCAACCTGAACCAATACACATTCCTGAACAATGCGCCAGAAAGTAGCAACTACTACTACAGTGTGTTCCACAATAACACCGACTGGCAAAAGGATTTGTACCGCAACACGTTCACCCAGAACTACAAGGTGAGCGTGGAAGGTGGTGACGAGATAGGAATGTATGCCCTCTCTCTGGGCTACACCAATGGCTCTTCAACCCTCAAGGGAAACGATTTCAGCCGCTTGAACCTGCGTTTCAACACAGATATCAAGATCTTCGAAAAGTTAAAAGCAGGATTGGACATTGCCTACAACCAAACCAGCTACAATGTGCTGGACAATGGTTGGAGCGAAAACTACGACCTGCAGAACATCGGTTCCACCAATGTCCTCGGTCTAATCCAGGCGCCGTTCCTCTCACCCTATTCCTACTACCACAGTGAAGCTACTGGAAAGCTGGAGCTCTCTGACTCCTATGCCGGTAAGTACGCTTCTACAGCCTATGTCGGACAATGGATCCAGAACCCGTTCCAGTTCTCCAAGCAGCTCGATCCCAACATCAATGAGAGCCTGCGTAACCCCTATTGGATTCTCGAGAACGGTAAGGGCAAGAACAAGAACTACGCCGAGCTGACGCAGATTAGCATCAACTTCTCCCCGAAGTATCAGATCACCAAGCAGTTCGCCATCAGCGACCGCTTCTGCTACACCCTGAACCGCAACAACGAGAAATACTTCCTGCCCATCAACGGTACTACCATGTATATGTTGAAGGATATGGGACAGATTTCCTCTGTACTGAAGTCGCAGTTCACCAAGGAGACAACCATCAACAACGACCTGCGTCTGGAATGGGGCAACACCTATGGCGCACACCACATCAACGTCTTCGGTGGATGGCGCTACAACAACTACAGCTACAGCTATTCCTACATCCGCGGCTACAACAACGAAAATGATAAGCTCCCTGGCATTAACAAGAATATGCCTTATGTGAACTACGGTGGCACCAAGGACAACTGGATCGATATGGCATACTACGTCAATGCCGACTACAACTTCCAGAACAAGTACTTCGCACAGGTCACCGTTTCATCGCAAGCCAGCAGCCGTTTCGGTAAGGAGACCAAAGATGGTCTGCACATCGGCGGTGTAAGCTGGGGCCTCTTCCCCAGCATCCAACTCGGATGGGTCATCTCCAACGAGAAGTGGTTCAAGCCCGGTAAAGCCGTCAACTACTTGAAGCTGACAGCGGGCTTCGATCAGAGCGGTAACGATGCCATCGATTACTATGCAGCCCGCACCTATTGGGAGAGCCAGTACGTCACTGAAAACACCGTAGGTCTGGTACTGAAGAATATCGAGAACACCAGCATCCAATGGGAAACAACTTCACGCTTCAATGTTGCCCTGGAAGGCTCCTTCATCAAGAACCGCTTGAATGTCGGCGTGGATTTCTTCATGAACAAAACAGACAACCTGTTGACCTTGGGCGAGATTGACTACATCTCCGGTTTGAAGCAGTACTGGACCAACGACGGCCAGCTGAAGAACCGAGGATTCGAGGTGCACGCCAACGCCGCCATTATCAACCAGAAAGATTGGAAGTGGCAAGTAGGCCTGAGCGTAGGTCATTACAAGAATGAGATCACCAAACTGCCCACCTATGACAATCCGATTTGGGTAGATGGCAAGCAGGTCAACGGTATCGCCAACAGCATCTACGGGTCTGAAACAGTCCTCACAGCTGAAGGCTACGCCACAGGCTCTTTCTTCGGTTGGGCAACCAACGGGGTCTATGCCAGCGATGCTGAGGCCAGTCGTGCTACCACGCAGACCATCAACGGCA
Source organism: uncultured Bacteroidaceae bacterium (assembly GCA_905233765.1). GTDB lineage: Bacteria > Bacteroidota > Bacteroidia > Bacteroidales > Bacteroidaceae > Physcousia. Next base: position 143,456 of record CAJOCU010000001.1, read on the forward strand.
ACAACTACATGAAGTATCCTACTGGTATTGAGAGTCGTCCTTATGACGTGTTCCAGGCTGGTGATGTCCGCTTCGTGGATCAGAACAACGATGGTATCATCGACGAGAAAGACCGCGTAGTCATCGGCAACCCCCATCCCGACGTGTTTGGTAACATCTACACCAACCTCAGCTGGAAGAACCTGCGACTGGATGTTAACTTCAAGTACTCCCTGGGCAACGACATCTACAACTACCAGCGCTCCATCCTTGAAGGCGGTAACACCACCTACAACCAGACCACAGCCATGCAACGCCGATGGACCTACGAAGGTCAGCAGACCGACATCCCCAAGGCGTGCTATACCGACTGCAACGACTGGCGCAACAACGAACGTATGTCCGACCGCTGGATTGAAGACGGCAGCTACCTCAAGCTCAAGAACGTGCGCCTCACCTACGTCATTCCGATGCGCAACGAGTATCTGCAAGGCTTGAAGGTGTGGGCAGAAGGCAACAACCTGCTGACCCTCACGAAATACTTAGGTACCGACCCGGAGATGAGCGCCCGCAACGGCGTCCTTTATCAAGGCATCGACACTGGCTTGCTTCCCTCTGGTCGCAGTCTCAACATTGGCGTTTCCATCAACCTCTAATACGACATCACGATGAAAAAGAATATTTTTGCATTGATTCTCCTCGCACTGACCATCAATCTGGGATTTACCTCCTGCGAGGATATGCTCACGGGTGATATGGACCGTAACATCGGCATCGATGAAATGGCCACGGACACCTTGTACAGCTACTGGGGAATTCTCAAGAGTGTGCAAGATGTGGCTGAACGCTATGTCATCTTAGGTGAATGCCGTGGTGATATGGTGGCAGGCGCTGATATGTTCGTCAGCGATTCCATCAGTGCCATTCTCAACTTTGGTAAAAATGGCAACACGAGCGATGGCAGCAACCGCTTCCTCAAAGCCGCTGACTTCTACAAAATCATCAACTCCTGTAACGCCTATATCCAGCAGTGCGACACAGCCGCTCTCTCTGGCCTCAACCGTCCTCTTATGAAAAGCGAGTATTCGCAGGTGGTGACCATCCGCGCATGGGCCTATATGCAGCTGGTGCTCACCTATGGCCGTGTACCCTATTTCGAGAAGCCGCTGCTCTCCACCGCCGATATGGAAGAGTTCCGCAATGCCCCACAAACCGTAGATGCTACCTCACTGGCCGTGAGCGGCGTGGCTCAGAAAGTGGCTGAGGTGAGACACATCCCCCCGCTGCTGGCCGACGACCCGCGAGACATCATCGCCTATCCCAACTACGACTACTATGGTTCTGCTACGGACTCCAAAAAGGTTATAGCCCATTCCTCACAATGTGTTTTCCCGCAGGACGTCGTCTTAGGCGATCTGTATCTGCTCCGCGCACAAGGTGCAGGCTCTGAGGCAGACTACCGCCAGGCCGCACAGTACTACTACAACTTCCTCAACTCCGAGAAAGGCGGACCACTGCGCCAGGCCTACTATGGAATAATGAGGAAGATGAGGGATACAGAGCAGTACCACTTGAGCGTCGGCAGTTGGAGTTACATGTTCGGTTCCATTTCGCAAACCAATCAGACCAATGAGATTGTCACCGTCATCCCGTCCAATAAGAACAAGCTTTACGGCACCGTCTTCCGCGCCATGAACGAGCTCTTCGGCTTCGACCAGACCCTCTCCGTCAGCACGGATAGTGTGGGAACAGGACGCATCGACCTTGAGGGTAATTTCCAGCATCAGCTGGACGCCTCCAAAGCATACAAAGATCTCAACATGGCTCAGGACTATGAAGTGTATGTCGGCGATGAGGAGAGATGCATGGTCTTTGAGGGTTGCGGCGATGCACGCTACCGGATGTCCACCAAGGACCTGACCGACTACGACACCGGCAGCTCCGATGCTATCAACTTCGTGACGAAGCAGAACCCCTTGTCGTTTGGCGATCGTGCAGAGAATGCACAGTTCATCACAACCTACCCCGTCATCTATCGAAAAGCCAGCATATGGCTGCACTTCGCACAAGCGCTGAACGGCGCCGGTTTCCCAGGCTATGCCTTCGCCATTCTTCGCCACGGTATCGTGGGCGCCGATGGCTGGCTGCCCAAGGACGAGACTTCGTATAACTACATCGGTTTCACCTACTACGACCCCACCGATGCGGGCAGCGTGGATCCCAACCCGTCGTATGCGAAATACGAGTTCTATGACCCCACCACGGAGACCGAAGAGGTGAAGCCTACGGTATATTCTGATTACGACGCTTTCTTCAATGATATGTTGCACCCGGGACTGGAACTGCTGACCACTCATGACGACTCCATTGCCTACAAGAATGTTCACATGACGGTGGTTCCCAAAACACGCAGTCTGCAGTCCAGCGTTGTCTGCAACTACATCAGCCAACGTGAGATGGAAGCCGCCAAAAGCGCAAGTTTCCTGAACTTTAAGACGAGCTATCTCCAAGGAACGTCGAAGGGATTCTCCTACTATGTCGGTGTGACGGAGCATGGAAGTTGGTCGGGTAAGTCTGATAGCGATGCAGAGAAGCTAGAGGCAGCCTCTATGGGCGTCCATGCCCGCGGCTGCGGTTTCCTGAAGTTGAAAGAAGCGAACGCCAGTTACACCTTCGTCAAGCAGGTCAACAAGATGCGTAAACTGTATGAAGGTGCCACCACCGACATGACCGAAGAGCAAATCTTCGATGCAGCCAACCTGCGCGAAGTGCAGAAGGCCATCGCCGACCTCATCCTTGACGAGCTGGGATTGGAGACCGCCTTCGAGGGCAACCGCTTCTTCGATCTCCTCTGCTACAGCCGCTTCATCGGTGGCCAAACCGGCGTAGAGAGAGTGGCCAGGAAGATTGCATCGCGCAAGGGCTCCCTGGACCAGGAATTGTACAGCCATCTCTGCAGCGAGCAGAACTGGTACTTCAAACTGGACAAGTAAAGAAAGGTTTTTATATGGAGAATCGGCTGTCTGAGGTTTCAGGCAGCCGATTCTTTCTTTTTATAGATTTTTTAAGATAGAAAGTTTGGTGCGAGCGCCATTATTCCGTACCTTCGCACCACAAAATTCTACTAACTAAATTCATCATGACTATGAAGCGACTTTTCCTCGCCCTGTTTGTTGCGGCGTTGCCGCAGCTGACCCTGCTCGCTCAAGACCAGAAAGAGCCTTGGTTGAATCCCAACATCACCCGCGTGAACACCGAGAAACCACGCGCCAGTTTCTTTGCCTATGAGAGCATCGACAAAGCACTCAAGAATGACAAGGCAGCCTCCGAACGTTTCCTGAGCCTCGAAGGGAAGTGGCGCTTTCACTTCGCCCTCAACCATAACGAGGCTCCCGCCACTTTCTTCCTACCCAGTTTCAACGATTCCAAATGGGTGGATTTCCCTGTCCCCGGACTCTTTGAAACCAATGGCTACGGCGATAAGATTTACAAGAATGTAGGCTATTCCTGGGACACACAGTTCGAGAGCAATCCGCCCTACGTGGAGGAACGTAACAACTACACCGGTAGCTATCGCAAGAAGGTCAGCATCCCCGCTGCATGGAAGGGGCAGGAAATCTACCTTCACGTGGGCTCTGCCACCTCAAACCTGCAAGTGTGGGTCAACGGTAAGGAAGTGGGCTACAGCGAGGACTCCAAAATGGAGGCAGAGTTCAACCTCACCAAGTACCTCACGCCCGGCAAGGAAAACCTCATCGCTATGCGTGTGATGCGCTGGTGCGACGGCAGCTACCTCGAAGATCAAGACTTCTGGCGTTTCACGGGTATTGCCCGCGAGGTGTATCTCTACGCCCGTCCGAAGGCCCACATCCAGGATATCTTCGTGCATCAGGACCTCGTGAATGACTACCAGGATGGCCTACTCACCGTTGACATCACCGCGCCCACTGCCAAAGGCTACACCGTAGCGGCCACGCTCACCGACCCTGCTGGCAAGAACATCGTCAGTTCCGACATCATTCTCAACACACAACCCTCAACGCTCAACTTAACCATTCCCTCCGCCCTGGCCTGGAGCGCCGAGATTCCGAATCTCTACACCCTCGCCCTGACGCTGAAGGACAAGAAGGGCAATGTCATCGAAGCCACCACTCAGCGCGTAGGTTTCCGCAACATCAAGATTGAGGGCGGTCAGCTACTCGTCAACGGCCAGCCCATCCTCATCAAGGGTGCCGACCGCCACGAACTGGATCCCGATGGCGGCTATGTCGTCAGCATTGAGCGCATGATCGAGGACATCAAAATCATGAAGCAGCTGAACATGAACGGCGTTCGCACCTGCCACTACAGCGACGACCCGCGCTGGTATGACCTCTGCGACGAATACGGACTTTATGTCGTTGCCGAGACGAACATCGAGAGCCACGGAATGGGCTATGGCGACAAGACGCTCGCCAAGAATCCCATCTTCAACAAGGCACACATTGAGCGCAACCAGCACAATGTGCAGGTGCAGAAAAACCACCCCTGCATCATCTTTTGGAGCCTTGGCAATGAGGCCGGCTATGGCAAGAACTTCGAGGATGCCTACGATGCTGTGAAAGCCATCGACCAGAGCCGTCCCGTACAGTATGAGCAGGCTGGACAGAACGGCAAAACCGATATCTTCTGCCCGATGTACTATGGTTACGAAGGTTGCGAGCGCTACTCACAAGGCGATAATCCCCGTCCCCTCATCCAGTGTGAATATGCCCACGCGATGGGTAACTCCATGGGCGGTTTCGCTGAATATTGGCGCATTATCCGCAAGTACCCGAAGTATCAAGGTGGTTTCATCTGGGACTTCGTGGATCAGGGAATGCGCGCCAAGAGCCGGGTGACCGGCAAGGAGATCATGGCCTACGGCGGTGACTTCGGTCGCTATCCCGCCTCAGACCACAACTTCAACTGCAATGGTGTCATTGCCGCCGACCGCAGCCTCCACCCCCACGCCTATGAGGTGCAATACTACTACCAGGATATCTGGCTCACCGTTCCCGAAGGAAAGACTCTTTTAGACGGTGAACTGGAGCTCTACAACGAATACTTCTTCCGCTCCCTCGACGATGTGGAGGTTTCTATGGTTGCACACATCTATGACGACGGCGAAGTCATCAACAGCGACAGCTACACCGTTTCCGACCTCAAGCTCGCTCCCCAGGAGCGCAAGCATATTACGCTGCCCGAGCAGCAGCTTTCGCAGCTCAAGCAGGTCGTCAAGGACGAGAAATGGGTTGCCGTAGATTTCCTGTTCACCTTGAAAGCCGACCGCGGCCTCCTCAAGAAAGGCGAGGTCATTGCCAAAGCCCAGTTTGAGCTGCAACCTTACACTTTCCCCACAGCTGAAGGTGTGATGGCAGCCGCCCAGCCCGCTACCGCTGCTGAAAAGAAGGGCAAGGCACAACCCGAAGCCGTGCAAAAGGACGAAGCCCTTGCCTGGCTCACACTCTCGGCTAACGGCACCAGCGTCACCTGGAACAAGTGGACAGGTAACATCGACTACTTCGACATCAACGGCACGCCCGTCCTTGAAGATCGCAAGAGCGTGGAGCCCAGCTTCTGGCGCGCCCCGACAGACAACGACTACGGTGCAGGGATGCAGAAGTCATTTGCTGCTTGGCGCAATCCGCAATGGAACAAGCAGTTCATGGAATGTACACAGCTGGAGAACCAGAGCAAGCAAGTGGTTGTCAAGTACCATTGCGATGCTGTTGACGCAGATCTCAACATGACCTACATCCTCACGCCGAAGGGTGAGCTCATCGTCACCGAAGCCCTTAAGGCCGGCGATCACCAAGGCTGGCAGATGTATGCTATGGGAATGACCTGGCGCCTGAACAAAGCCTACGACCAGATCAGCTACTTTGGTCGCGGTCCTGTGGAGAACTATTGCGACCGCAAGGACAACACCTTCATAGGAGGCTATGAAGCCAAGGTCGCCGACGAATACTGGAAGGGCTACGTGCGTCCTCAGGAGAGCGGTAACCACTGCGATGTCCGCGAGTGGACGCTGCGAGCCAACAACCGCCCCGACATCACCTTCCTTGCCACCGGTCCCATGGAATGTTCTGCAATGCCCTATGAGATCAGCGACCTCGACGATGGCCCGCGCAAGGACGCTCACCAGAGCCATAGCGGTGACCTCATCGCCCGCAACTATACGGTTGTTCAGCTCCGTGCTTTCCAGATGGGTCTCGGTTGCGTCACCAGCTGGGGCGCTTGGCCACTAAAGCAGTTCATCCCCCAGTACAAGGACCATAGCTTTACGTATATTGTGAAAGCTGGTAAATAAAGACCCACCCCCTGCCCCCTCCCGTGAGGGAGGGGAGAGGAGATAGAGAAGAAATAGAGATTAAATCTGATGAAGAAAGACAAAAAAGACACTCATAGTCAACCTACAACTACTCCCCTCTCCCACGGGAGAGGGGCTGGGGGTGAGGCTTCCCCCTCCCTAACGGGAGGGGTTAGGGGTGGGTCTTTATGGCTCCTCCCCGTCCTCCTCATCATCTTCGCCATCAAGCTCCTCAGTAATGAGAGCGAGTTTCTCTTGCGCGCCCAGGAGCTGAACCTGTGGCTCCCCACGGGACTCTATTGGAAGACGCTGATGCAGTACCCCGGTGGCGCCGCCTCGTGGCTGGCCACCTATCTGACGCAATACTTTTTCCATCCATGGCTCGGCGTGAGCATCCTCTGCGGCCTGTGGCTTATTATCTGCGTACTGCTGGCGTGGGTCTATAAGCTGAAAGGGCCTTGGGTGGCATTGACAGCCCTCGTGCCTCTCGCCCTGATGGCGTGCTTTGTGCAGACAGGCTACTGGATCTATTATCAAAAACTGCCCGGGCACCTCTTTGTACCCAGCGTCGGTGTCCTCTTCGCCACCCTCTGTCTCGTCGTGCAGCGTCTGCTTGACAACAACCTTCCCGAAAAGGCCACGCGCTGGGTCAGCCTCTTTTGGATGGCCCTCGTCTGCATCGTCGGCTACCCCTTCTTCGGTGCTTGGGCGTTAGGGGCTACAGGGCTTTTAGGAATATTCCAAAAGGTTAAGGATTCCACATTCAACTTTAAACTTTCCACTTTAAACTTTATCTTTTCCCTCCTCCTCATCGCCGCTATCCCCCAGATTTACTACCAGCAGGTTTTTGAGATGACGGAGCGCGGCTTTCTCTATGTCGCCGCCCTCCCCTCTTTCCGCTATAGCGCTGAGATTTTCACGCAGTATCGCATCCCCTATTACGCCATTATCGCCGCTTTCGTCATCCTCGCCCTGGTGAGTGTGGGCGAAGGTTTCCCCTTCGCAAAAAAACTGAAGCCCTGGTTTAAGTCCGTCACCGTCCTCATCCTCCTCTTTGCCGCCATCTTCGGCGTCAGCAAAGCCTGGTATCGCGATGGCAACTTCCACAAGGAGCTGGCCATGAACCGCGCCGTGGAAGACTTGGATTGGGAGCGCGTGCTCACCATCGCCCGCGACGGCAGCAGTGACGTGAAGCCCACGCGCCAGATGGTGCTCTACAAGAACCTGGCCCTCTTCCGCCTCGGACGTGCCGGCAACGAGATGTTCACCTACCCCGAAGGCGCCGTACAGCAGAACGCCCCATGGAAAGTGCGTATCACTCAAGTCGGCGGCAAGCTCATCTACTACCACTACGGCAAGGAGAACTTCTGCTACCGCTGGTGCATGGAGGACGGCGTGGAATTCGGCTGGAAGGCCGAGACGCTGAAGTTTATGGCCCGCACAAGTATGCTCAACCACGAATGGACCGTAGCCCGCAAATACCTCGGCCTGTTGAAGAAGACCACCTTCCACCGCCAGTGGGCCGAGCGCTATGAGCAGTTGCTCGACACACCCGAAGCCTTCGACCTCGAGACGCTGGAGGCTTCAGCCAAAGCCGGCAAGCCTCTGCTCGACGAACAAGCCATGAAGGAGTTTGCACCCATCCTCCACATGATGACCTACCCCGACCGCCTCGACGGCGACAACACCCTCGTGGAGATGTACCTGCTCCAGACCTTTGCCAAAGGCAACGGCGACGACCCACTCTTTCAGGAGATGACACTCATCTGCTCGCTCATCATGAAGGACATCGACCTCTTCTGGCCCCGCTTCATGAAGTTCGCCACAATGCACCCCGAGCTCCACATGCCGCGTCACTACCAGGAAGCCGCCTACCTCTACGGCCATCTGGAGGACAAAGTGGATATCAGCCGGATGCCCTTCGACCCAGAGGTGCGCGACAGCTACGACCGCTTTATGAAGTTCAATGAGCAGTGTGGCCCGATGAACGAAGAGCAGAAAGCCGTTGCCTTCTACCCTCAGTTCGGCGGCACCTTCTACTACTTCTACTTCCTGGTTAGAAATCAAAAGACCAATTAAAAGACCCTTCAAAACAGCCCATGACTCGTCCCTCATACAAAAGTCTTTGTTTCGTTCTTTTTGTTGCGATTGCATCGCAACTGACAATAGCCTGCTCATCCCCCTCCGTCCCTGACCAGTTCGTCGAGGCTGATGCCCTCCCTGCCATTTACCCCGACTACATCGATGTCACTGTTCCCGTGAACATCGCCCCCTTGCATTTCCACATCGACCACGAGGCCAGCGCTACCGACTTCATTACCCGCTTCACGGCTGGCAACGAGGAATGGACCCTTGGCGGCGAGGACGTACGTCCAGGGCTGAAGCGCTGGCAGCAGATGAAGGAAGCTGCCCTCGCTGCCGACGGCGCCATCGCCATCGAGGTCTTCATCAAGGACGGCGGACAGTGGCAACGCCAGAAATCCTTCGCCATCACCGTCTCGGGCGACAGCATCGACCCCTACATCTCCTACCGCCTCATCTCGCCCAGCTACGTGACCTATGAGGACCTGACGCTCAACCAGCGCTGTCTGGAGACCTTCGACGAGCGCCTCATCTACGGCAACATGATCAATAGCGACGAGGAGAACGGACAATGCATCAACTGTCACCACGCCCAGTGGTACAACCCCGATCGCGTCCAGTTCCATGTGCGTCAGCACCTCGGCGGCACCGTCATCGCCTACGATGGCAAGCTCGAGAAGGTCAACCTCAAGACCGACAGCACCATCTCCGCTGGTGTCTATCCCACGTGGCATCCCACCAAGCCCTGGATTGTCTATTCAACCAACAACACCGGCCAGAGTTTCCACACACGCGATGTGCAGAAGATAGAGGTGCAGGACACCAAGAGCAACCTCATCTTCTACGACATCGAGAACAACACCGTCACCCCAATTACCCGCGACACCACCGATTTCGACTGCTTCCCCTTCTGGAGCCCCGACGGCAAGTACATCTACTACGTCAGCTGCCACTGGGAGAAGCGCGACACGTTGCAGATGGACTTCGAGCTCATCAAGAACTATAAGGACGTGCAGTACAACCTCTACCGTAAGGCATTCAACGAGCAGACCCGCACCTTCGGTCCGCGCGAACTCATCTATGATGCAGCCTCCCGCAACCGTAGCGTCACCCTCCCACGCATCTCGCCCGATGGTCGCTGGCTGATGTTCACCGAGGGGCAGTTCGGTGTCTTCCACATCTGGCACAACGACGCCGACCTCTTCCTGATGGACCTCACCCAGGCAGCGCCCGTGGCTCCGACGCCCGTCACGCGCTACCACGAGAACAACCTGCCCGAGTCCATCATGGCCCACATCACCAACAACATCGAACGCGATGCCGCCATTGACAGTCTCAACGAAGCCGCTGGCGCCCTACATCAGTTGCCCGCACATATCCACAATATCACAGAGCTGAACTCCCACGATGTCGAGAGCTGGCACTGCTGGTCTAGCGACGGTTCGTGGGTCATTCTCTCTTCGCGTCGCGACGATGGCAACTTCACGCGCCCCTTCATCGCTCACCACGATGGAATGGGCCATTTTACGAAACCCTTCGAGCTCCCGCAGGACAACCCACAGTACCACCGCCAGTTCCTCCGCAGCTACAATATCCCCGAGTTTCTCTCTGGTCCCGTCACCATCACACCACAGGAGTTCGCCAAGGTCATCGAGGGCGATGCCACTCCCGCAAAGCTCCTCATCACCGATAAAACCATCGATGGCCGCACCGCTGCGTCACCCAAAGCCCCAAAGTGATAATGAAGAAATATCTTTCACTATTCATTTTTCATTTTTCATTTTTCATTGCCTTGTTCGCCCAAGGCACCCTAGACGACTACAACCGCGCCTACTCCCTTCTCAAAACCTTCACCTGGAGCAAGGTCCTCAACCATGTCGATGATGCCCGCTGGCTCTCAGACGGTCGCTTCCAGTACCATCTTACCGATGGTGCCAAAGGCTCCTGGCATTTCGGACAGGTCAACGCCGACGGCACCATCACCCTAGACTCTCCCCCCGCCCTCCCTGATAAGGAGGGAGCAGATACTTTAACAAAGGGCCATTCTCGAAAGGTGACCACCCCCTCCCTTAGAGGGAGGGTGAGGGGTGGGTCTGCCAAGCGCCACTGGATGGAGACCGATGACGAACGCGGCGGCGACCCCGTCCTCTCCCCCGACTCATCGTTCGTAGCCTTCATTCGCAACGACAACGTCTATGTCGCCAAGCCCGATGGCTCCGACGCACGCGCCCTCAGCACCGAAGGGACACTCAGCCACTACTTCAGCAGCTACATCCGCTGGAGCCCCGACGGGCGCTACGTTGCCGTCAACCGCATCCGTCCCATCGAGAAGCGCTATGTCTATTACGTCGAGAGCAGCCCTGCCGACCAGCTCCAGCCTGTCCTCCACAAGCAGGAGTATGCCAAGCCAGGCGATGAACTAACCCAGAAGACACCCTACATCTTCGAGGTCGCCACAGGGAGGGCCGTCACGCCCGCGCCCGACTTCATCGCCAACCAGTACGCCCTCACGGGTCCCGAATGGCGCCAAGACTCGCGCGGCATCCGCTTCGAATACAACCAGCGCGGGCATAAGCTCTACCGCATCTACGAGATGCCCGTCCCATCAAGTAGTGCACTTAGCAGTTCCAACACCGAAAAAGTCCCCCTCCGCACCCTCATCGAAGAGCGCGAGGACAAGTATGTCCGCTACTCCAACTACTTCCGCCGAAACCTCCACGGCGACAGCCTCATCATCTGGCTTTCAGAGCGGGATGGTTGGCCGCATCTCTATAGCCTCACCCCCGCCCCCTCTCCAATAGAGAGGGGAGCAAAAAGCACCAAGAATAAAAAGAGAACTGACCCCAAAAGTAACTACTCCCCTCTCCGGAGAGGGGTTGGGGGGGAGGTTTCCCTCTTTCAAATTACTAAGGGACCCTGGTGTGTCCGCCGCGTTCTCCATGTGGACGAAGAGAAGCACTTCATCATCTTCACCGCCAATGGCGTGAACCCCAACGAAGACCCCTACCACATCCATTACTACCGCATCGGTCTTGATGGAAAGAACCTCGTGGACCTCACCCCCGAGCCCGGCAACCACAACGCCCGCTTCAACGCCGACTTCACCGCCCTCATCGACACCTACTCCACCGTCGATACCGCCCCCGTTACAGTGGTAAGATCCATTCAGGCCGCAGGGCTCCCCTCCCTAACGGGAGGGGTTGGGGGTGGGTCTGTTCTCGCTCGCTCATCTATTGATGATTTGCTTGCCGCAGGCTGGACCGCGCCCGAGGTCTTCGTGGCCCCCGGTCGCGATGGTGTCACTCCCATGTGGGGCATTATCCAACGCCCCACCAATTTCGACCCCACGCGCAAATACCCTATCATAGAATACATCTACGCAGGCCCTGGCGACAGCTATGTCCCCAAGTCCTTCCAACCCTATAACTTCTACACCACCGCTCTGGCCGACCTCGGTTTCATCGTCGTGCAGCTCGATGCCATGGGCACCAGCAACCGCGGCAAGAAGTTCGAGGAGGTCTGCTACAAGAACCTGAAAGATGCCGGCTTCCCCGACCGCATCGCATGGATCAAAGCTGCTGCCGCCAAGTATCCCTATATGGACATCGACCGTGTGGGTATCTATGGCTGTTCTGCGGGCGGTCAGGAGAGCACCGCTGCCGTTCTCTTCCATGGCGACTTCTACAAGGCCGCCTATAGCGCCTGCGGCTGCCACGACAACCGTATGGACAAGATCTGGTGGAACGAGCAATGGATGGGCTATCCCGTGGATTCCTCCTATGTCGCCTGTTCCAACGTGGAGAACGCCTACCGCCTCGAGCGCCCGCTGATGCTCGTAGTCGGCGAGCTCGATGACAACGTCGATCCCGCCAGCACGATGCAAGTGGCCGATGCCCTCATCAAAGCCAACAAGCCCTTCGAACTCGTGGTCATCCCCGGCGCTCATCACACCGTCGGCGAGGCCTACGGCGAGCATAAGCGCTTCGACTTCTTCGTCAAACACCTCCTCGGCGTAGAGCCGCCAGCGTGGAGTAGCCTCAACCCCTTATAAGCCCTATTAGCCCCATGAGCCCTATATTATCAAAAGAACAAATCGCCCTCTGGCATTCCCTCCTCGCCGCCCCTCGCCACATCGTCATCACCTGCCACCGTGGCCCCGACGGTGATGCCATCGGCTCTACGACGGCGCTGGCCTCGTGGCTTCGTCGCCGTATGTCCAATGCCGACATCCGCGTCATAGCCCCCAATATCTTCCCCGACTTCCTCAAGTGGATTCCAGGCGCTGAAGAAATCCTCATCTATGAAGGTCATGAGGAGGAGGTACGTCCCATCGTGGAGGCTGCCGACCTCGTCATCATGTGCGACCACGGCGAGCTCAAGCGTATGGCAACCCTCGGTGACGTCGTCCGCGACCACCCCACGTCCCGCATCATGATTGACCACCATCTCAATCCTGAGCCGGGCATCGCCGACCTCGTCATCTCCCACCCCGAGATGTCATCTGCCTGTGAGGTAATGTTGAGGGTGATGCTGGAGACTCATGCGCCTCATGGCCATGAGGCGCATGAGCTACCCCTTTTAACGGGATCCGAAGCCACCTCCCTCTACACCGGCATGATGACCGACACCGGTGCCTTCACCTATGCCAGCTCGCGCCCCGAAATCTACGAGCTCATCAGCATCCTGCTCTCCTACGGCATCGACAAGGACAAGATCTACCGCAACATTTTCTTCACCTACAGCCCCAACCGCATGAAGCTCATGGGTTATCTGCTCTATGTGAAGCTCGATGTCTGGAAGAAAGCCCACACCGCCGTGATGACCTTCACCAATGCCGAGCGGCGCCGTTTCGGAGCCCTCAACGGCGACACCGAGGGTTTCGTGAACCTCCCCCTGCAGATCCTCGGCATGAAGCTCTCCATCTTCCTGCGCGAGGACACCGAGCACCCCTGTATTCGCGTCTCACTCCGCAGCGTCGATGACTTCCCTTGCAACGAGATGGCCGCCGAGTTCTTCGGCGGCGGTGGCCACAAGAATGCCGCCGGCGGCGAAGTATGGGGCACGATGGACGAAGCCATCGCCCTCGTCAAGAAAGCGGTACAGAAATACATGACGCTATTGAAAGAATAAGGAACCTAAATCTATTTAAGTTCCATCAAACCGAAAACTAAAAACTCCTCCATAATGAAAAAACTCTTTTTCTTCATCGTTCTGTTTATTGCTGTATCACAGCAACTTCTCGCTTCAACAGATGAAGCGGCAAGGGTTCTCGACCAGATCATCAAGGTCAACAACTACTGGCAAGAGCATAACACCCCCTATGTGCGTTCCTTCTGGGATCACGCCGCCTACCACACCGGCAACATGGAGGCTTACCGCCTCACGGGCCGTGCCGACTGGTACGCTTACACCGACAAGTGGTGCCGCCACAACGAGTGGAAGGGTGCCAAGAGCAACGACGTCCGCAACTGGAAGTACAAGACCTACGGCGAGGGCCACGACTTCGTGCTCTTCGGCGACTGGCAGATCTGTTTCCAGACCTATATCGATATGTACAACCTCGTGCCGGCGCCCTACAAGGTAGCGCGCGCCATCGAGGTGATGAGCCACGAATGCTCCATGGAGGACACCCATTTCTGGTGGTGGGCCGACGCGCTGTACATGGTGATGCCTGTGATGACGAAGATGTACAAGCTCACCGGCGAGGTCAAGTACCTCGACAAGCTCACGGAGAACTTCCTTTGGAGCGACAGCCTCATGTACGACAAGGACGAGCAGCTCTACTACCGCGATGCCAAATACATCTACCCGAAAGTGAAAACCGCCTGCAACGAGGGAAAGAGCTTCTGGGCACGCGGCGACGGTTGGGTGCTGGCCGGCCTGGCAAAGGTCCTGGCCGATATGCCACAGGACTATAAGAACCGCGCCATCTTCGTGCAGCGCTTCCGCGAGCTGGCCGAGGGCGTAGCCCGAGTGCAGCGCCCCGGTGGCTACTGGAGCCGTTCCATGCTCTGCGAGGACGATGCCCCGGGTCCCGAGACCTCCGGCACCGCTTTCTTCACCTATGGTATGCTCTGGGGCGTCAACAACGGCTACCTCGACAAAGCCACCTACGCTCCCGTCATCGAGCGGGCATGGAAATACCTCAGCGAAACCGCCTTGCAGCCCGACGGCAGCATCGGCTTCGTGCAGCCCATCGGCGAGAAGCCCGACCCCACCAAGACCGTCGATGCCCACTCCCAGGCTCCCTTCGGCACCGGTGCCTGGCTCCTCGCCGCTTGCGAGATGGTACGCTACATCAACGCCGACCCACTCATCCCGGCTCCCGCCCCCAATGCCATCACCAACTCCATCTACCACCACACCCCCAACACCTCCACAGTGAGTGCGGGCAGCGGCTTCCCCGATGCCTTCACCGGCGGCGCCCGTGCCGCACGCCCCATTGACCGCGGCCACGAGAGCTTCTGGTACGGGGAGATTAAGAACCCCACCAGGGAGCTCATCTCACAGGTCATCGAGATTGCCAAGATGGAGGACCTGAAGAAAGCCAACTGCGCCGTCGCCCGCGAGTTTATCGTCCTGGACAGCGACAACAACGAAGTCCCATACCAGATTACCCACGACGGCCGCGTCCTCGTCTTCTGCACCGTACGCCCCGAGAGCAGCATCGCCCTCTCCATGATTAAGGGCCAGCCGCAGGACTACGAGCTCACCTGCAACGGCCGCATCTACCCCAACCGCTGGGACGACCTCGTGTGGGAGAACGACCGCTGCGCCTGGCGCCTCTACGGCCCCAAGGCCCATGAACACATGAAGAACAGCGCCTATGGTTTCGACACCTTCGTTAAGAACACCCCCCACCCCATTCAAGACCAGCTGTATCACAATGAACTCACTTCCTATGGTGTCAACGAACAGATGAAGAAAGCAGGACGCGGCGGCGAGTGGAACGACGTGCACCGTGGCTACACCTACCACCGCAATCACGGCGCCGGCATGGATGCCTACACCGTAGGTGCTACACTCGGCGCTGGAGCACCGGCACTATTAACAAGGGAGAATGGACAATGGACAATGAATAAACCGATGTACTACGAGAAAGCTGAGATCCTAGACAATGGTCCTCTCCGCTTCACCGTCCGCCTGCAGATGGCTAATCAAGGGCCCTCCCTCCTCATCTCTCAGGACTGCGGCAGCCACTTCGCGCGCGTAGAAGCCACCTACGACGGCATCACCAAGCCCACGCCCGTCTGCGCTGGCATCGTGATTCATGAGAGCAACCCCAAGGGCTATGTCTTCAACCAGAAGGAAGGCTTCATCACTTATGCCGAGGCCCTCGACCATCCCGATGTCATGAACGGAGAACACTACCTCGGCATCTTTATGCCTCCAATGAAAAATGAAAAATTAAAAGTGAAAAATGAAGCGAAGTTCATTCCTTTGAGTGAAAAGCGTGCCGGCGGCATCGGCCACGCCATCCTCCAGACCACCTACACCCCCGGCCAGCCCTTCGTCTATTACACCGGTTCCGCTTGGAGTCAGTACGATGTCTCCACCCACGCCATCTGGCAGGAGACCCTGCGCCACGAGATGCGCATCCTACAGAGCGGCTTGCAAATAGTGAAGCAATAAAGGTAGGTGCTTGGCAATCAATGTCAAGCACTTTTCCTTTCTTACAGCACGACGCCCATTTCTACGCTCTATACCAAGCAGCGCAGGGAAGGGTTGACTGTGATGGAAATTAAGCATTTCTTTAACTTTTTTAGCATTTTTCTTGGAACATAAACAAGTTTTCACTATCTTTGCCCCAAATTTTAACAAAGATAAAGATTGTGAAGCGTCATCAGGCCCTTTTTCTCCTACTCGCGTTGCTCTGCGTGGTCGGCATCGGTAGCTGGCTGCTGAGTCCGTGGGATGTGCTGGAGAAAGGGGGATCTGGCAGGGGACGCGAAATGATTATAGACCGCTACGACCGTGTGCTGGACGAGTACGTATCGCTCAACAGCTACACCGCCCTGGGACGCATGAACACGCAGTACCCCATGGAGACGAAACTGCTCATAGAGGATGTACTGAAGCTGGGCAAGGTGAACGAACCCGACGTGGAACAACGACTGCGACGCTACTATCTGGACTCCACCGTGCAAGTACTGCTCGATGAGGTGCACCGCCAATATGGCGATATGAGCGACATTGAAGCGGACTTCAACCGCGCCTTCGAGGAGCTGAAGGAGCAGTATCCAGAGTTCAAAACACCGCACGTATATACGCAGGTGTCGTGCCTCAACCAGAGCATTGTCGTTGGCGACACGCTCATCGGCATCAGCCTGGACAAATACCTCGGTGAAGACTTCCCACTCTACGCCGATTTCTATACGTCCGAGCAACGCGCACAGATGAACCGCGATGCCATTGTCCGCGATGCCATCAATGCGTACTTGCAATACTGCCGTCCATGACCGCTGCCCTTTATCTTATTCCCGTGGAACTCGGCGACACGCCTCAGGAGCGTGTGCTGCCGGCTTACAACCATGACATCATCCTCGGCATCAAGCACTTCATCGTTGAAGAGGTGCGCTCTGCACGCCGTTTTCTGAAGCGCGTGGACCGCGATATCAACATCAATGAGCTCACGTTCTACCCGATGGGCAAACATGCCGACGCGGCATTGTTTGCACAATACCTGAAGCCTTTAGAGGCGGGAGAGAGTGTGGGGGTAATCTCGGAAGCAGGCTGTCCGGCCGTGGCAGACCCGGGCGCCGATGTGGTGGCTATCGCCCAGCGAAAGGGGCTGCAGGTGGTGCCGCTAGTGGGGCCATCGTCGATGCTGATGGCGGTGATGGCCTCGGGCCTCAACGGCCAGAGCTTCGCCTTCAACGGCTACCTGCCCATCGCCCCCGCGGACCGCATGAAACTGCTGAAACAGCTGGAGACGCGCGCCGTGCAGGAGCGCCAGACGCAGCTCTTCATTGAGACGCCCTACCGCAACGCGAAACTCTTCGACACGCTCTGTGAAACGCTACGCCCACAGACGCGCCTATGCATCGCTGCAGGCATCACGACGGACGCGGAATGGATCTGCACCCGAACGGTGGCGGACTGGAAGCGCCATCCACTCCCCGACCTCTCCAAGACCCCCGCCATCTTCCTATTCGGGAGTTAAGCCCAAATGGAATGATGAACGAACCATTGAACTACTTTAACCCTTTAACCCTTGAAACTCTCCATCATCACTTCCCTCACTGCACCGGGCGTGGAAATGTTCACAACACTCACCGAGGCACAGCTGCGCAACCGGCTGGAGCCCGAGAAGGGGGTGTTCATTGCAGAGAGTCCGAAGGTGATTCGCGTGGCGCTGAACGCGGGCTACGAGCCGCTGGCACTGCTCTGTGAGCGCCGCCACATCGAAGGGGACGCCGCGGACATCATCGCGCGCGCAGGCGATATTCCTATTTATACGGGAGAGCGAGAGCTGCTGGCGGCGCTGACGGGCTACACACTGACACGCGGTGTGCTCTGTGCCATGCGCCGTCCACAGGCAAAAGGGGTGGACGAGGTGTGCCGCGATGCGCGGCGCGTCGTGGTAATCGACGGGGTGGTGGACACTACGAACATCGGCGCCATCTTCCGATCGGCAGCGGCCCTAGGCTTCGATGCCGTCGTGCTGACGACCAACTCCTGCGACCCGCTGAACCGCAGGGCCGTGAGGGTGTCGATGGGCAGTGTGTTTCTGGTGCCGTGGGCATGGATGGAGACACCCGCCACAGAGGCAACGGGCATCACGGACTGTATGCACGTTCTGGGATTCAAGACCGCAGCAATGGCACTGACGGACAACTCGGTGAGCCTGGATGACCCACGCCTCGCCGCCGAACCACGGCTGGCGTTGATTATGGGTACCGAGGGCGACGGACTCCCCCACTCCACCATCGCAGCAGCGGACTATGTCGTGCGCATTCCGATGGCGCACGGCGTAGATAGCCTCAACGTGGCAGCCGCCTCTGCGGTCGCCTTCTGGGAGTTGCGGAAGCGATGATTCAGGGTCCGAGGATGGCTTTGAGCCGCGAGCCTACGCGCTGGGAAAAGATGGTGGCGCCGGGGCCGCTGAGGTGGGAATCGTCGAAGAAAAGTCCATCGCGGGAATAATACACGGGCTCGTGGAGCTCATTGATGAGAGGGATGGAATAGTGCTGACACACATCGGCGAGCCACGCCTCCTGCTCCACATCGTGGTGGCGACGAGGCGAGAGCACAAAGACAAGGCGGATGTCATGCTGGCGGCACAGGGCGACGATGTTCTCCAAGTGGCACACCTTGACGGTGTCTATCTTCAGATTCCTCACGACGACGGTATCAAAGCGCGCCACGGCCCCTGCCTTGACGGCATAGCCGTTGGTGGTGTTGGGCGCGTTCAGCAGGTGTCGGAACAGAAGGTCGAAGGTGCCATTGTAGCGGTAGAGGGCGCTGCAGAGCTTCAGGCGCTGCTGCCAGTCGGTCTCACGGTCATAATAGGAGGTGACGGGCTGGCTGATACCATAGAAAGGCTTCACACGCGGCAGCCGACCCTCGCCGGGGTCCAGCTGGCCATAGATATCCACAACGACGCACTGTGGTCGGCAGCGCTCGAGATAGGCCTGCAGGACGAGGTCGCAGTAAATCATATTCATCCCGCCAACGCCGCTGTTCTGCACCGTCAGTTGGAGGCTATCGCCGAGGATTTGCGGATTGTAGTGGTATTTGGCACAGGAGGCTCCGAGCACGAGCACATCGCCCGTTTTACGGAGCAGCGACTGCTGGATAGAGCCTATCTGGGACTGTTTGTCGGACAGATGGGTACAGACATAGCGCGAGGCGGAGCCCACGGCCACGTCGATGGCCACGACCAGAGCGAGGATGGCGACTGCCTTCAGGAATAGTTGTTTCATCAGAACTGGAAATAGATGAATGATTGGCCTTCGAGTTGTCCGGCGTAGAGGATATAGGAGATCATCAGGGCGATGGAGACGAGGCGGACCCATGTGCGGTGGGCGTGCAGGAAATGGATATCGCGCCGGTACTCGGCAGCCCACTCGCGAAGGAATACCAGGGCGATGGCGGGGAAGGCATAGAGGATGATGCTTGAGAATTCCTCGGTGTAGAGGGTGCTAAAGCCTTGTGGCAGGCGCGCCAGCGTGCCAAGGAAATCGCTCATGGAAGTCGCGCGGAAGAGCACAGAGCCAAAGGCGAAGAAGGAGAACGTGAGCAGACGGCGGCTCCAGGCATAGAGTTGGTTGTCCTTCAGGCGGTGGTTCTTCTCGAATTTCTTGCGGCGCTTGTCGAGCGAAGTGGTGGCAACGAGCAGTAGGCCGTGATAGACACCAAACCAGAAATAGGTCCAGTTGGCGCCATGCCACACGCCAATCACAATGAGGTTGACGAGAGTGGCAACATAAACACCCCACTGGCCCCAGTTGCGCAGACTCACGTTGAGCGTCAGGAATACATAGTCGGTGATCCACGTGGTCAACGACATATGCCAGCGACGCCAGTAGTCGGCCACATTCTTTGCCATAAACGGGCGGTTGAAGTTCTCCGCCACGCGCAGGCCCATCATCCGAGCTACGCCGATGGCCATCTCCGAGAAACCGCAGAAGTCGGTGTAGAGCTGTATGAGGTAGAGGACGGCAGCCACGAGGATGCTGGTGGCGTTGTGGTGGGCGTAGTTGCCGAAGACGGCATCGGTCCACGGGGCGATGACATCGGCGATGCACATTTTCAGGAACATTCCCCATAGCACGCGCTTCAGGCCTTCCACGAAGTTGTTCTCACCGAAGCGGCGACGCTCGGCAAGCTGTGGAAGGAAGGTGCCGGCGCGGTCAATGGGCCCGGAGAGAATCGTGGGGAAGAAGGCCACGAAAGTGCCGAATTCAACGATATCGCGCGTGGGACGGATGCTCTCGCGGTGCACTTCGATGACATAGCCCATGAGCTTGAAAGTGAAGAAGCTGATGCCGATAGGCATGACGATGTTCAACGAGCGCAAGCTATGCGGCAGGCTCAGAGCGGTGAAGAGCGCCGCCATCTCGGTCACGAAGAAACCGAAGTACTTGAAGTAGAACAGGATGCCGAGGCCCAATACGACACCCAGCGTGGTCAAGTGTGAGGCACGGCGCGGGCGCAAGTGGTTGTTGTGCTCTATGGCTAGCCCCAAGGCATAGAACACCGCCGTCACCGCCACGAGCAGCGGTAAGATACGCCAGTCGGCCCAACCGTAGAAGACGTAAGAAGCGAGCAGGAGCCACAGGTTTTGCCCCCCCTTCCCGCGGAAGCAGAGGAAGTAGGGCACGAGCACTATGACGAAAAAGAGCCAGAAGTTGATGCTATTGACGACCATCGCGACTTACGGCTGTTTCTGAAGGATGGAGTTCACCATCTCGCCTACATTGCTCCACTTCATGATTTCCAGCGATGTAAACTTCACGCCAAATGCCTTCTCAACAGCCACAACAAGGGGGATATGGGACAGCGAATCCCACTCCTCAATGTCGTTGGCGGTGGTGGCGTCGGTCAGGCTGACATCGTCGAGGTCGAGCACATCGGCAAAGATCTCATTCAAGCGTTCGAATATTTCAGTACGTTCCATATAATATGTCTTTTTAACTCTAAACACTAAACTCTCAACTCTCGAATAAACCCTTCTCTCGCCTGATAGCTGTCCACGTCAAGGGCATAGCGGGCCGTAGCTGTGTCTGTCAGCGGCTGGAAGCCCAAGTCGGTGTAGTGGTGCTCCACCATCTTGTTCTTGGGTGTTGGCAGGTACTCGCCCACAATGCGGTGGTAACCGCCCTGCCGGGCGCGCTCGACCATTTTGTTCAGGACGAAGTTCTCCATGCCGCGTTTCAGCACACGGCAGCTCATCAACCATGTGTCGATGAACAGCGTGTCGGCATCCATACGCTTCATCACGACGACGGATATCAGTCCGTTATCGCCGAAGCGGTCTTCGAGCGTGAAGCTCAGGTCCACCACCTCTGGGTCGGCAGCCATAGCGGCGATGTCGGCCTCGGTGTAGCGCACGGTGCGGAGGTTGAACTGGTTGCTGCGCTGTGTCAACTGGGCCACGCGCGGCATGTTGAAGGGCGTGAAGCCGCTGACGACAGAGACCATCGACAGCGACTGTAGGAAAGCGGCTTCGCTGGTGAACGTGCGGGCAAGCTGCACACGCTGTGCCTCCAGCTGATACTGCTTCGTGCGGTCTTTGTCTGCGCTGCTGTAGGAGGCGGTCTCGAAGAGATTCTGCGAATAAAGGTATTCGAGATAAAGACCGGGATCCTCGGGCAGCTCCGGCACCGTGATACCGGGAATGTTCTCGCGCACGATGTTGCGCTCGAAGGGATTATCGTCGAGAAACACCATCGAGTCAAAACCAATATTTAGGATGCGCTGGATGGTACGGATGTTATCGACCTTGGTCTCCCAATTGGCCTGGAAGACGGCGATGTCGTCCATCCGCAACACCATATCAGGGTGATGCTCGAAGGGTTCTCGGGCGACGGTCTCGTCGTTCTTCGATGCCACACAGACAATGATGCCACGCTGGCGCAGTTTCTTCACCCACAGCTGGAACTCGGTGAAGGCCTTGCCGATACCAAGCCCATGGCCTAGTTGTATGCCTTCGATACCGTCGTCGCCGATGATGCCGCCCCACACGGTGTTGTCTAGGTCGAGAATCAAGCACTTCTTGAAGTGACCGCGGATGGCGCAGACGATGTCCATCACGCGCGATGCCACAAAGGGCAGGGCATCGACGCTCAGCACCATCTCGGTGCTCACATAGACATTGGGGGCGAACAGCCAGTCGCGCCCGAACTTGTTCTGCAGGGCGGCCATATCGCAGATGAACAGGTTGGCATAGCGCTGACTGAGGTTCATCAGCTCCAAATTCAACCGCCGCACCTGATAGGTCAGCGACGATGGCACCTTGGTGGCATAGCTGCCGAACACGGAGTCCTCGATTTCGGGGTAGTTCAGGCAGATGATCTTGGCGCCAGACAAGGCCTCGTTCTCGCAAATGGACGTGACAAAGGAAAGGCGTTCGTCGGCCAGCGTGGCCTGACGCTCAGCAGGGAGCTGGCTGTGGAGCTCGCACAGCTTGTGGGTCGATTGGAAAAGGACGATGACCTCTGCGCCACAAGCGTAGAGCTCGCTGGAGGGGTCTAGGAACTGACGCTCGACCTGGTTGTACTCAGCCTCGAACAAGTCGATATGAAAGCCCTTGCCAACGCCCATCCCGCGGAGGGAGGTGGCGAGGAGCTGCGTGGCCGTGTCGCCGACCAACGCCATCTTCACGGTGGGCAGGCCCGGCGGTTCGTGGCGGAGGCTTTTTTTGAGATTGGAAAAAGAGGGTATCATCTTATTCGAGAGACGGTATTTCGTCAATGTCGGTGAACTGTGGCAGCGGATTCTTGTCAGAGGGCTTAGCGCCAAGTTTCTGTAGCTTCGCGCACGTCTGCAGAATGCTCTGCCCGGTGGGCTGCAGTTTGCGGTCGCCGTCGTCATAGGCCTGCTGCGCCTTGGCGAGAGCCGCGCCAACGGCCTGATACTTCTTGAGGAACTGACCCACACGGTCCATCATCTCCGAAGCCAGCGCATAGACCTTCTCATGGTTCTGCGCTTGCGCAATCTGTGTCCATGTGAGGCTGATGATGCGGAGGGCTGCGAAGAGCGTCTGCTCGTCGGCGATATACACACCACGCTCCATCGAGCGGCGCCACAGGTCGGGTTGCGCATTCAGAGCGGTCCACAATGCACCCGTGTTGGGGACGAACATGATGACGTAGTCCATCTTCACTTTCGGCGGTTGGATGTAGGCGCTGTAGTCCTTGATGGCGAGGCGGTTGACCTGTTCGCGGATACTGGTGACGTGCGCTGTGAGGTAGCGCTGCCGCTCGGCCTCGTCGGTGGCGTTGACATAATCCATATAGGCTGCGAGGGACACCTTGGAGTCAATGATGACCTCACGGCGCTGGTCAAGGTGCAGGATGACATCGGGGCGCAGGCGCGCTCCCTCCTCGTTGAGGACTGCCGCTCCCTGGGCATCGCGAATGGTGGGCTGCACATCGTAGTGGACGCCACGCGTGAGGCCCTGTGCCTCCAGGAGCTCGTCGAGGACGGTCTCGCCCCAACTGCCTTGTACGGTGTTGCTGTGGCGGAATACGCGCGTCAGCTCGTCGGTGCTCTTGCGCGTGGCCTCGTTCTGCTGCATCATTTCCTGAATGATGGTTTTCAGTGTGCCGCTGTCAGCGCTCTGCCGCGTCTGCGTCTCAAACATCGTCCGTTGCATCTTGTCGATGGTCTCGCGCAACGGGTTCACCAGCTGCCCGAGGCTCTCGCCGGAGGTCTCCTGGAACTCCTTCTGCCGCTGGCGCAGCATCTCGCTCGTGGCGTCCTTCATCTGCGCTGATACCTTGGCGATAATCTCATCGAAGCGAGCCTGCTGGGCAGCGACGGCCTCGCTGTGGCGATGTTCCTGCTCGACGAGCTGCGACGTCAGCACCTCAGCCTTCACAGCAAGTTCCTGACGGTCTGCTGTTTCCTGTGCCAAGGCCTGCTCACGTTCTTGAATAGTTTGCTGGAACTGCACACACTCCGATGTACGTTCCTTGAGGATGGTGTTTGCCACACTCAACTTATTTCGCATGACGAGCCACGCGATGACGGTACCCAAAGCGCCTCCTATAGCAATGCCAATGATCAGCTCCATAGTCGTTAACCCTGATTCATAAACGGTAGTGTTGCCGCCTGCTCCATCACCACATCTGCAATGGCGCCATTGTCCTCACGCGCGCCGTGCAATGCCTCGAAGATGGCTGTGACGCCATAACGCCCGCGGCCCTGCTTGAGCGCACAGACGATACACAGGTTTTGGAGCGCCACAGTCTCGGAGATGATATCGAGGTCTGTAAAGGCCAGGTTGGAGAGCGCCAGCTGATAGGCGTCATCGGCGTTCTCGTCGATGAAACGTTTCACATCGCCGAGGGTCTCCAGCCGCAGGTCCTGCAGGATAGGCAGGAACGGCATCAGCGACGCCGGGAATATCTCGGCCTGATTGGCGGCAGCAATCCTGCCGTTCAGCGCATCGAAAGGCCGGGTCTCAAGGTAGTGACGGAATGTATCGGGCTCCAAAGGAACCTCATTCAACTGGCCTGAGGCAACTAATGACTGCATCTGGCGCCGGTAGTCGGTCATGGTGATGCGCAGACGACTGAACTCATCGTCGATGAGCTCCAACATCCCCGACAGGCGGCTGAACTGGCGCCGGTACTCGGGGGGTATCTGCACAGCGCCTTTGTAGCCTATGTCATGTTCGATGGTGGACCATACGTGTTGCAAGGCCGTTCTCATCTGAATCTCAAAGGGGAAGGTGTTCAGTTCCGGCATCGCAGCATCGCGAGCCAGAGACCGCGGGATGCGGCAGATATAATGCAGTGAGTTGTAGCCGAAGCTGGTGAGCTGGTGCAGTTTGCGCTTATCCACAGATTCCTTCCAGTTGACATCGAAAATGCCTTTCACGATGGCTGCCACTTTATCCACATCATCGGTGTAGAAGGTGATTACGCGCAGTCCAAAGAGGTCGGTGATATCGGTGATGGAACTGTACTTGCTGCCCTTGCGCTCGAGCTTTCCCATCAGCGATTGCTCCTCTTTGATGCGATGCTCGATATTGGTGACATAGAGTCCCTGCTCCTGCAGCGTCTCACTCAACTTCCGGTACGCGATCTGCTCGATGCGCTGAAGGACGGGCAGGCTCTGGCGGAACTGTTGCAGCAGTTCCTCGCCATGAGGATCCAGTTGGTAGTTCATGTTGTCTGCGTGTATTCTAATAAGGGTTACAACTGGTACTCCAGCATCACGAAGCTATACGGTGCCAGGTCGAGTGTGAACTTCTTCGCAGCCTTCACGGTCTCCTTCTTGGGAGCAATAGGCTGGGCATCGAAGTTGTTCTCATCATCGGCTGCGCCCGAGAGGATCGTCTTTGTGGCAACGCCCTTCACCTTGAAACGGCTGAGGTCGATGGTGGCTTTCTTCGCGTCGGCACCGGCGTTGCAGAGCTTCACAAAGAGGCGGCGCGTCTTCACGTTGAGAACCACACTCTGACCATAGCGGCTGTCCTCGACAGGCTGGCTGACGCCTGCGGCATCGCCGGCAAAACGCACGCAGTCGCCATAGTAGTACTGGCCTGCGCTCTGGCCGAACAGCTGCTGAACGTAGTAGCTGCAGGTCAGGTAGGGCCGCTCGTTGTCGAAGTAGATGAGGTCGGGGTTCCAGTTGGTAGCTCCCTTGCGAGCAAAGAGCGGCGCATAGCTGGTCATGACGACTACATCGCCATTGCGCTCCACATGGAGCAGGTACAAACCCTCGGCCAGCGCGTCGATGAGCTTCTTGTCCTTGGCGGCATATTCGCCGAGATAGACCTTGGTCTTACGGTCGCGCGGGTAGCTGTCGTACTGGCGGCTCTTGAGGAAGTAGCTGTTCGGCTCATAGTAGTGCTCGTCGATGATTGGCAGTCCAATCTCCTCGGCCAGTTTCCATCCGTTGTCGAAGTCGGGGTTGCCCTTGTGTGAGCCCGGACCGGCGGTGCCAACAATGATGATCTCGGGATGGGCCTTCGTCACGCGCTCATACATATATTTAAAGCGTTCGGCAAATTCGGGGGAGATGCGCTCCTCGTTGCCAATGCCGAGGTATTTCAGGTTGAAAGGCTTCGGGTGGCCAGCCTCAGCGCGCAGTTTCGCCCATTTCGAGGTCGCGGGATCGCCGTTGGCCCATTCGATGAGGTCCAGTGCATCCTGCACCCACTCGTCCATCTCCGACATCGGCACGACGTCCTGCGCCTGGTTCTTCATCCCCCAGCCGCCGTTCGCTCCCTGGCAGCTGACGCCACAGGGCAGAATGGGTAGGGGTTGCATGTTCAGGTCCTCGCAGAGCTGGAAATATTCAAAGTAGCCCAGCCCCATGCTCTGGTGGTAGCCCCATGTGTTCTTGAGCGGGCGACGCTGCTCCTTCGGGCCAATGGTGGTCTTCCAGCGATAGGTGTTCCAGAAGCCGTCGCCACCGCCGTGCACGACGCAACCGCCGGGGAAGCGCATGAACTTGGGTTGCAGGTCGGCCAGCGCCTGCGTCAGATCCTTGCGCAAGCCATGCCCCTTGTAAGTGTCCTGCGGCATGAGCGAGACCATATCCACGTCCAGCGAGCCTGTCTGCAGCACGAGAATCCGCAGCACGGCGCTGGCTGCATCCTCTGTAGGAGTGAGCGTAATCTTGTACTGGTTCCACTCTGCAGAGCCCACAGACATAGTGGCATCAGCCAGCAGCTTGGGTTTCCTGCCCCGCTGCACCAACGCGAAGCGCACCTCTTTGGCATCGCCCTCTACGTTGCGCAGGAAAGCCGAGAAATCGTAGGAGGCGCCAGCCTTCACACTAATGCCGTCGAAGCCTCCGTTCTCGAGTCCCACGCCGGTCCAGCCATCGAAATCATAATAGTGTCCTACGCGCTCGACATAGATACGCATATAAGTGGGATTATTCGGATGAATGGGAGCATCCATGCGGGTTTCCACACGCCCGAGCGAGTGACCGGGACGAATAAAGCGCCAGGCGGTGCCGGGCCCCCAACCATCGCGTTCGGTAGGATTGTATTCGAATGAACCATTCTGCACCAGCTCGGCACAAAGGCCGCCATCGGCAGCATGACTGATATCCTCGAAGAAAATGCCTATCAGCTCATCGCTGATGGCCTTCCCGCCCTTGGGGGCGCGCATCGTTTTCTGACTAAAAGCACTCACTGAAACGGCCAACAGGACAGTACAAAATGCAATACGTGTATTCATTATGTTTGGTTTTAATTAAAAATTTCGTTGCAAAGATACATGAATTATTGAAAAACTACTACCTTTGTGCCATAAAAAACTGTTAACGCTACAAAAATCATCTATCAAGAATCACAACTAACTAAACTAACAGAAACAAAAATGAAAAAAAGGTTTTTGATGTTGACGCTGGCGATTACAACAGCCAGTGCTTGGTCAACAGCACAAACGCTGCCCTACCAGAATCCCGAACTGAGCGCTAAAGAGCGCGCCAAGGATTTATGCCAGCGCCTCACGCTGGAAGAGAAAGCGCAGTTGATGCTCGACGAGTCACCCGCCATCCCGCGTCTGGGTATCAAAAAATTCTACTGGTGGAGCGAGTCACTGCACGGCGCTGCCAATATGGGCAACGTCACAGTCTTCCCCGAGCCCGTGGGAATGGCAGCCTCGTTCAACCCCGACCTCCTGTATCAGGTGTTTGACATCGCCAGCACCGAGTTCCGCGCACAGTATAACCAGCGAATGCTGAACGGCGGCGAGGACGAGAAATTCCACAGCCTCAGCGTCTGGACACCCAACGTCAACATCTTCCGTGATCCACGCTGGGGACGCGGCCAGGAGACCTATGGCGAGGACCCCTACCTCACCTCTATCATGGGCACACAAGTGGTGCGCGGCCTGCAAGGTCCCGAGACCTCTAAATACCGCAAGCTGTGGGCCTGCGCCAAGCACTATGCAGTCCACAGCGGACCTGAATATACGCGTCACACAGCCAACCTCAACAATGTTAGCGTCCGCGACCTATGGGAGACCTATATGCCCGCTTTCAAGACACTGGTCGAAGATGCTAAGGTACGCGAGGTGATGTGTGCTTACCAGCGCCTCGACGATGAGCCCTGCTGCGGCAACACACGACTGCTGCAACAAATCCTGCGCGACGAGTGGGGATTCCAGTATCTGGTTGTCAGCGACTGCGGTGCCATCAGCGACTTCCACCAGAACCACAAAAGCAGCTCCGACAAGGTTCACGCTGCCAAAGTCGGGACACTGGCCGGCACCGATGTGGAGTGCGGATGGGACTATGTCTATCGCAGCGTCCCCGAGGCCGTGAAACGCGGATTCATCACCGAAGAGGAGGTGGACAAGCACGTCATCCGTCTTCTGGAGGGGCGTTTCGACCTAGGTGAAATGGACGACCCTGCACTCGTAGAATGGTCTAAGATTCCACACTCGGCAATGGCCACCAAGGAGAGCGCACAAAAAGCGCTCGCAATGGCACGCCAAAGCATCGTGCTACTCCAGAACAAAGGAAACGTGCTCCCACTCAAAGCCGGCAAGGAACGCATCGCGGTCATCGGCCCCAACGCAGATAACCGCATGATGATGTGGGGTAACTACAATGGAACACCCAACCACACGGTTACAATTCTCGATGGAATCGGTGAAAAATTAAAAATAAAAAGAGATAAAATTGTAAATGGCAAATCGTCAAATAGTAAATTAATCTACCTCCCCGGCTGCGACCTCGTGAACGACAAAGTCATGGATGGTCTCATGGACACCGACTGTCAGATAGGCGGACGCAAAGGCCTGCGAGGGACCTTCTGGAACAACACCAAGATGGAGGGAAAAACCGTCACGACACAATACTACACCGCCCCCCTCGCCGTGACGACTGCTGGTTTCCACAACTTCGCACCAAACGTGAACATCACCGATTTCTCAGCCAAGTATGAAACCACCTTCACCCCGAAAGCCTCCGGCGAATATGTCATCAACGTAGAAGGCACAGGACACTTCGAGGTGTGGGTCAATGGCGAACGGAAACAGCACCAGCACACCTGGCGCACAACGCCCACGCGGACGGCACTTCAAGCTGAAGCCAATCAAGCGTTCCAGATTGAAATCCGCTACGCATTTGTTCCCACGTGGGGCGCTGACCTGAAGATTAACATTGCCAAAGAAGAGGTCATCAACTACCAAACGCTCATCGACCAACTCAAAGACTTCCAAAAGGTCATCTTTGTCGGTGGCATCTCGCCTGCACTGGAGGGCGAGGAGATGCCGGTGAACACAGAAGGATTCCGCGGTGGCGACCGCACCAGCATTGAGCTCCCACGTGTGCAGCGCGACTTCCTGAAAGCGTTGAAGGCCGCAGGGAAGACCGTCATCTTCGTTAACTGCTCCGGATCTGCCATCGCGCTGCAGCCAGAAACAGAATCCTGCGATGCCATCGTCCAGGCCTGGTATGCCGGACAGGAAGGCGGCACAGCCGTCGCCGATGTTCTCTTTGGCGACGTCAACCCCAGCGGAAAACTGCCCGTCACCTTCTATCGCAGCACCGAGCAGCTGCCCGACTACGAGGACTATTCCATGAAGGGGCGCACCTACCGCTACTTCGACGATCCCCTCTTCGCCTTCGGCTACGGCCTCAGCTATACGAGCTTTACCATCGGTGAAACCGCGGAAAAGAGTTTCAACTTTCAACTTTCAACGTTAAACTTTAAACTTTCCATCCCCGTTACAAATACTGGTAAGCGCGACGGCACCGAAGTCATCCAACTCTACGTCCGCGACCTCGCCGACACCGAGGGCCCACGCCGCACGCTGCGCGCCTTCAGACGCGTAGAGGTGAAGGCAGGACAAACCGTCAACGTTGAGCTCCCCCTCACCGCCAAGACCTTCGAACTCTTCGACCCGGCAACCAACACCGTCCACTCCCACGCCGGTCGCTATGAGCTCCTCTATGGCACTAGCTCACAGGATGCAGACCTTAAGCGCCTCGAAGTGACACTCGAATAACCTGAGCGAACAGACACACAAAGCCCGGCAGCTAACACTGTCGGGCTTCGTGCATATATAATAAGGTAATATAGGTGGTACTTACGAGAAAGCAACGGTCAAACCAGCCATCACAATGCTTACCATCGACATCAGCTTGATGAGGATGTTGAGCGAGGGGCCGCTGGTGTCCTTGAACGGGTCGCCGACGGTGTCACCAACGATGGTTGCCTTATGGGCAAACGAGCCCTTGCCGCCGAAGTTGCCTTCCTCCACCATCTTCTTGGCGTTGTCCCAAGCGCCACCGGCATTGGCCATGAACACGGCCAGCGTGAAGCCGCCTGCAAGACCGCCCACGAGCAGACCCAACACACCTGCCACGCCAAGGACCAGACCCACAACGATGGGAATGGCGATGGCCAACAGCGACGGGAAGATCATCTCATGCTGGGCGGCACGCGTGGAGATCTCCACGCAGGAGCCGTAGTCGGGCGTGGCCTTGCCCTCGAGGATACCTTTAATCTCACGGAACTGACGACGCACCTCTTCCACCATCTTCTGGGCGGCACGGCCCACGGCTTCCATCGTCAGGCCGCAGAACAGGAACGCGGCCATAGCGCCGATGAAGGCACCCACGAGAACACGCGGGTTCATCAGGTTCACCTGGAAATAGTTCATGAAGTCGGGGATGGTGGCATCGGCGGCAGCGATGACCTCGCCCTTGAGGTTCGTCAGCGTGGTGCCGGTGCGCTCCATCGCTATCTTGATCTCTTCGATGTAGGAGGCCAGCAGGGCCAGCGCCGTGAGGGCAGCAGAGCCGATGGCGAAGCCCTTGCCCGTGGCGGCAGTGGTGTTGCCGAGGGCATCAAGGGCATCGGTGCGGTGGCGCACTTCCTCGCCCAGCTCGCTCATCTCGGCGTTGCCGCCGGCATTGTCTGCGATGGGACCATACGCGTCGGTGGCCAGCGTGATGCCGAGCGTGGAGAGCATGCCGACGGCAGCGATACCGATGCCGTAGAGACCGTGTGAGAGGGCCGAAGCGCTCATCTCCATGTCGAAGCCATTGGCGCAGAGGTAGCTGAGCATAATAGCCACACCGATGGTCACCACGGGGATGCAGGTGGAGATCATGCCCGTGCCGATACCCTTAATGATCACGGTGGCGGAACCGGTCAGTCCCGCCTCAGAGATCTTCTGCGTCGGCTTGTAGGAGTGGCTCGTGTAGTACTCGGTGGCCTGACCGATGATGACACCGGCTGCCAGACCAGAAATGACGGAGAACGACAGGCCGAGCCAGTTCTCTATACCTAATAAATATAATATAACGAAGGTAGCGGCGGCAATGAGCACAGCGGAGACATTCGTGCCGACGGCCAACGAACGCAGCAGGTCACGCATCGTAGCACCTTCCTTCGTGCGGACAAGGTATATGCCGAAGATGCTGAGGAACACGCCTACGGCAGCGATGAGCATCGGGGCGATGACAGCTTTCATCTGCATCTCGCCGCTCAGGGCAAAGGCCGTAGCGCCGAGGGCAGCAGTGGAAAGGATGCTACCGCAGTAGCTCTCGTAGAGGTCGGCGCCCATGCCGGCCACATCACCCACGTTGTCACCCACGTTGTCAGCAATCGTAGCCGGATTGCGGGGATCATCCTCGGGGATATCGGCCTCCACCTTACCCACAATGTCCGCGCCCACGTCGGCAGCCTTCGTGTAGATGCCGCCGCCCACACGGGCGAACAGCGCCTGTGTGGAAGCACCCATGCCGAAGGTCAGCATCGTGGTGGTAATGGTGATGAGGGCCATATTATCACCATGATAGACGAAGGAGAGGGCGAAGAACCAGCCGGCGATGTCCAGGAGGCCAAGGCCCACAACGGTCAAGCCCATCACAGCGCCGCTGCGGAAGGCAATCTTCAAGCCTGCATCGAGGCTCTTGCGGGCAGCGTTGGCGGTGCGGGCACTGGCGTAGGTGGCGGTCTTCATGCCGAAGAAACCTGCCAAACCCGAGAAGAAACCACCCGTGAGGAAGGCGAAAGGCACCCATGGGTTCTGCCAGTGCAGCACATAGGCCATAATGGCGAAGATGACAGCCAGCACCACAAACACAACGGTGACGACCTTGTACTGCTGTTTCAGATACGACATAGCGCCGCTACGTACGTAGCCGGCAATTTCACGCATTCGAGGTGTGCCCTCGTCCGCCGTCATCATCGAGCGGAAGAAATAGTAGGCCATGCCGAGCGCCACCAAAGAAGCTATGGGCACTAGCCAGAATACAGAAGGTAAGTTCATAAATACTGATTTTAGTTTTAGTTAAGTTTTATGGTTTTCGTGATGGTTTTCGTGTGGTTTTCGCCCCGGGTTTTCAGCTACCCGACGACAAAAGTAAGAAGAATTCACGAATCTCCATATAGAAATCCATGAAATTTTAGCACCTGTGAAAAAAAATGTAAAATTCCTTGCGCGATTGATGTAAATCAATTACATTTGCATTTGAATATTCACTTACCAATACTAAAATCTCATGCCTAAAGTACTTCGACAGGCCGTCTTGTGCGCGCTATTTGCGTGTCTTTCAGGATGCTACCTTTTTGCCCAATCACCGCTTGCTTACCTCGAGCAAACCTACCCGCAACTCACCGACCTTTATCGCGAAGAACTGAGCAAGTACCCTGCTCACTATATCTTTGCCGTGGATGTTTCCGGAACAATGAACCAGTATAGCGGCGTAGTCACACAGGCTCTGCGACCTTTCTTTGACGCACTGCCCGACAACGACCGCGTCGATGTCATTCCCTTCGGTACCGAGGCACTCCCCAATATGCTGAGCTACTGCGGCGTCATCAATCCCGCCGTGAAAGGTGCACTGACACAGAACATCAGCAACCTCTATACTGACCCCTCCTACCAGCAGGGTTTCAAGGGATACACCGATATCCCCAAGGCCGTCAATGCCATTGCCAAGGTAATCCAGAACAACCGCGACTATAAGGTGAACGTGATTGTCCTGCTGACCGACTTCCGCAACGACGTGAAAGGCGACAGCCCCTCTGAGCGCAAGCTGAGAGCCCAGGAAATCGAAGACCTGAACACCGCCATTGGCGCTGCCACCAACAACATCTACACACGCAGCATCGCCTTGGAGTTGCCTGTCAACAAGAGTATGCCGGGCTACTGCCTGCCACAGCTCAAGGAACTGGTGTTCCCCACAGAAAACGGAGGCATGGAAATCGTGCCGTTGACAAACCCGGGCGTCATGATCGGGCAGTGGTTCGAGCAACTCAAGCGTGACATCATGGTCACCAAGCTCAAGGCTGTCATTGACAATGCCAACCGCATGAATCCCATTGAGTTGAAGACCGAGACCAGCATCGATGGCAATGTGTCCGCAGAAATCCATTGGACGCCTAACAAGTTGTATCCCACGATGCAGATTGACTCCACCTATATGGATGGTGACCAGTTCTATTTCGTGAACAACAAGGAGGCGTTCACGGAGACGACCGAGCCCGACTTGAAGCTTGACCTGGGTAAGATCAAGCACCAAAGCTACGGACTGCACCATCTGGCTGACAGCATTAATCTTGGCCTGCTGCTGCCCACGCCCTATGATGATGAACTCGCGAGCCTCGGCGTGAAGAAGCCGCTGCCCAACACGAAGAAAGAAGAGAGCCGCTTGTTGTTCACCTTCTTCCTGCCCTTCTGGCTGACGGCGCTGCTTGCAGCCCTTCTGCTCCTATACATACTACTAATTATTAAGGCTATCAAGCGCAATGCCTCAGAGCTGTTCCGCGGAACAGTGGATATCTATGACAAGGTAGGACGCCAGATTGGCAACACCGTCATGGTGAAGTGCAAGGGCAAGACATTCCTTGTCGGCGATAGCGGCACGAACGGATGTCAGGTAAATGGTGCTGCATGGACTGTCTCCGTTGAAAAAACGACCTATTCACCATTGTTAGTCTTCAAGAAGCCCAACTTCCTTTGGAAAGCGAAGAAAGGATTTGCAAAATCCGGCAAGCCCCAGCGAGGCTATCTGGGTAGATATGGCAACGGCAAGAAGCTTGTCAACATCGAATGTGGTTCGTCCTACGACGCTATCACACACAGCATCACAATCAGATTAAATACCAAATAACATCATTCTTTATCATTATGGCAAACGAGAAGCATATCTTTATCGGTATCGGTGGCTCAGGCTGCCAGACCGTTTCTCAGATCAAATCGAAGGTCTATGAGAAGAGATTCAAGGAAGCCACCGCTTCCAAGACACGTCTTCAGGCAATGAACGACAGCTATCGGTTCCTGTTCATCGACACCGACCAGCGTGACATTGACGAGGCGAACAAGCGTAATCGCGAGAGCTTTGAGCAGGGCAAGGTCCCGTTCATCAGCCCGCAGACCGACCTGATCAACCTGGGTCGCGCGAATCCGCAGGCCATCTACTACGAAGCAAAACAGGATCCGGGTACGCTCATCAACAAGCGCATTCTGGAAGCCTGCTCCCCTGAGTTGGCCGTCAAGATTCCCGATCAGCCGCTGGCCTTTGGTGCTGGTGCCTTCCGCATGAAGAGCCGCATCGCCTTCGCCCATGCCTTGACAGACTTCCAGAACAAACTGCAGGCTGCCATCTCATCACTGAACGACGTGAAGACTGTGGGTGGTGAAGACTGCATCATCTATTACTGGGTTGTGGGTTCAACGCTCGGAGGTACTGGATCCGGCATCTTCAACGATGTCCTCTATCATGTGAACCAGATTCACCATCAGGTGGTTGGCAACGGCGATCCTCAGCTTGTATTGACGATGTATATGCCTAAGGTGTATATCGACAGCAACTCCACAGAAGAGAAATACACGCTGAATGCTTTTGGTGTGTTCAGCGAGTTGCAAGCCTTCAAGAAGATGAGCTACGAGCCCAAGCAGAACACGGTGATGCATCGTCTGGCCTTCCAGAACGACTACAACCTCATCGACAGCGAGCGCCGCTACTGCCCGTTCTACTATCTGATTCCCATCGACATCCAGACCGACAAGGGTACCAGCCTCGGCACCACTCGCACGATGTATCGCAACACGGCTGAGATGCTCTACCACCTGCACCACGGCAAGGCCGGTGCCACGTTCCGCAGCGATATTGACAATTACATGAACGATATCATGGAGCGCAACCACGAGGACTTCCTGGTCCCCATGGGTTATGTCTCGCTGCAGAAACCCCAGGAGCAGTTTGCCAAGTACATGCGCACACGCCTGAAGAGAGACATCTTGAAAAGCTGGCTGCTGTGCGACAATGAGAAACAGGCAAAGGTGGAGAAGAGCGAGGTGGAGAACCTCTTCAATATCCTCTTTGAGGAACTGGATCCCAATGTCACGACATCCGTAGCGCATGACCTTCTCGGCAATCAATCTAAGCTGAAAGAGAAAATCGCAAACGAGGAAATTAAAGAAAAAATGGAAGAAGAATTTGAGTTTGCGAGCATTTCAATGGCTTTAAGCATGGTTGAGGCTGTGTTCCAGAACGAGAAAGGCGATGAGAAGCGCAAGAAATACAAGCAAATGCTCGTCGATGGCATCTGGAAACAGGCAGAAACCCTGATCCGAGTTCACGGCATCACCTATACCCTCAATGCAGTGCAAGAGGTGCGCAAGCTGTTAGTCAAGAAATATCAAGACGAAGAGACTGGCGATAACTCCATCGAGAAGAGGAGGAATGCACTCAACGCGCAGAAGACAGAGTTGCAGGAGCTGAGTGATGAGGCCATGAAGATTACGACCATGGAGAAAATCACCAAGGGCAACAAGAAGCAGGTTGAGGAATATATGCAGAAGGCCGCACAGTATGTTGACCAATTCGTGAAGCTGCAGATTGACGACTGGTCACACGACCTGAAGCGTGACTTCCAGAACGACGAGAAGAACGATGAGCTGGCAAAGCTATATCGTCACTTGGTTTCTGTGGCCGACAA
Organism: uncultured Bacteroidaceae bacterium; assembly: GCA_905233765.1. Taxonomy (GTDB): domain Bacteria; phylum Bacteroidota; class Bacteroidia; order Bacteroidales; family Bacteroidaceae; genus Physcousia. The sequence goes on from CAJOCU010000001.1 coordinate 179,449, forward strand.
GGCTGCCGAGATGAATCGCATCGCAGTAGCATCGTATGGCAAGCTTGCCACCGAGTTTGGTGAAGCCTCCATGGATGTAACGACGGTCTATCTGCCGATGCTCAAGACCATCTGCGATGGCAACGGCTGGATTATCGGCAACTTCTTCAGCAACCTGTATGGCAAGCTGATTGAGGCCATCCCCGACAAGGAAGAAACGCCTATTCGCGAGAAGATGGCCAAGAACCTCATCGACAAGAGCGTCTATTTGAATGCTGACGACAAGACCCAAGCCGCCATTGACAAGGGTGAGTATGTGATTTATCTCGACGCCAAGGAAGATAAAGAGGGCGACGACGGCACCCAGAAGAAACAGGCCGATGTCCGCTTCTTCGCCAATCCGCTGCTCATTGAGAAGAAGGTCAGCATCGAGAAGATCATCGATGATTTCCTCTCTATTGTCACCAATATCTTTGAAATGCGCCTGCACGAGAACGAGTCGATTCAGACGTTGTGGGAAAACAAGAAGATTTCCTCCTTCTTCGCAGAACTCACCAACGACGAGAAGGACGAAGTACGTCGCAGCCTGAACCCCGCCTTGTTCTTCAGCTACAACTCCAACCGCATCGACGTCACCAAGAAGGAAGAGCACATCGTGTTCGTGGCAGGCAGCGAAGAGTTGGCAGCAGAAATGCTCGGTTTCCAGAAGGGTAATCCCAAGCACCGCTGCGAGAAGGCGGACGATGAGAACACGGCTCTTGTCCTGAAGTCCAAGTTCGGTCTGTCACTACCCGACTACCGCATTTACGACTCCATCAAGATGGTGTATGACAAAGCCACGTTCCGCGAGAAGTACCACTTCCACCACGACTTCGCGCAGTATCTGGATAAGCTGACCATCGACGATCTTCCTTACGAGGTTCTGCCGCAGCATCGCACCTATGCCAAGATACTGCTGCTGAACAAGTTCGCCGACAACCTCAAGCCCTTGTTCTACAAGGATGTATACGAGCCCGAAGCTTACACGAACGTGCTGATGTACTCCGACTGCGACACCTCCTTCAAGATTGCAGAACCGGAAGCCTTTGGCGTTAACCCTTCCGATGGTTCCATCATTTTGCGGAAGGAAGCCGATGGCCGTTCTCTCTACAAGGAAATTATCGGTAAGGACTTCGCAGAGCAGTTCAAACAGTATCGTGAGATGTACTTCAACTATGGTTTCGGCGAGACCACGGCGAATCTGATTCAGGTGATTCTTCGCCAGAACAGAGCCGTGAAGGACGAGAAAGGCAAGGAGATCACCATTAAGGGTGAGGAAATCCTCAAGAATGGCTATACCGCCATTCGCGCCGATCTCCTAAAGGAGCTGAGCCAACAGAGAAAGACCGCGGCTCAACCCGAGGAGAAGCGTCTGTACAACATCTTCTTTACGATTGTTCGCGAAGAGTTGGAGACTGTCCACGATTTTATTAAATAACTAAACAATTCTTCGTAATGTTACCTCTTTGGATTATAGACATTACCAGTCAATCAAACCGACAGGGTGCTTTCAAGCACCTTGTCGGCCAAATTGATCACGTTTACCTCGCAGAAACTCTCGTTCGCAAGAACCCAGGCGGCATCCCCCCCTGTCCGAATATGACGTTGTCATCAGCCAACGACGCTGTTGACGACACGCCTGTTCTTGACGAACAAGGCGAAACAACCCTGCTTGCATCTGAGGTGGAGAATGAGTTCATCCCCGATGCCAGTGAAGAGGTGAGTAATGTGCTGACAACCAAAGAGGAAATTGAAGAAGAGGAGCGAAGGGCTGCACAAAAGAATGCCATCATCCGAGGCGACTATTGGTTCTACACCAATGTCTGTAACTATTTTGAGAATACTGATAAGAATAATGCAGAGGCCGTAGCCCACTGCTTATATGACTTCCAAAGTGATTTGATTCGCGAAGGCCAGGATTTCATTCAAAAGATCAGGCGTTCCAATGTCAAGCCCTTCCAGACCATCAATATCGTAGTCATAGGCGACGTCACAGAGGAGTTTACGCGCATCGTATTCCCCTCTGTGGCCGCCATCCTACAGAAAGAAAAAGGCCGCATTCTTCCACATCACATTCACCAAGGAATGGAGATTATGGGAATGCTTTTTGTCCCGTGCGACATCAATGCCAAAGATGTTCGCGAGCGACAGGCCATACAGCGTACTTTAACAGAAATACAAGTTCAGCACGACGTGACGTCCATCAGGGGATACGACCGGATGCTGATCTACCAGGATGTCCAGAACCGTACAGAATGTACCTACTCCGTCCTGAATGAGCAGGAACAGGCAGAATATATGCTGCAGTGTCTTGTGCATCTGTACTTAGCCTGCGACAAGACACACCCCCTCATCAGTGGCACTGCGTCAGCAGACAGCTTCTATCTATCCATGGGCGCGGCTTCGGTGTACTATGACATGAGCATCGAAGACGAAAAAGAACGCATTCGGATTGAGAATGACATCATCCGCTACTTCAAGGAAAAGGGAGATGCGGAGGTCCCGAGTGCAGGCCTTGCAATGATTAACAGTGAGGAATATGCGCCTTACACTTATTTCCAGAAATTCACTCCGGATGTGATCGACTTGGAGGATGTTGAACCCAACGACCCATCGCCCTGGCACCCCATACGGAATTTCTTTGAGAAACACCTGAAGAGGTACTATTATCACCTATACCTACGTTTCTTCCCCGCAGATTTTTACCACAAAATCGTTGCACAGGTGGAAGAGAAAACGCGAGCCACGCTGGACAAGATTGCAGCCGACAGCAAGAAGAAATATAAAGATGCTGAGGCGCGGATGCCCTTCCTCCTTCAGAACCTTCTGACGAACATGAAGGCCAACGATGGCGGCTTACCCTTTATCGTTTCCTCATTAAAGGATATGCAGGCCAAGTTGTCCAATAATCGCAAGGAGATTCGCCCCTATCTGAACCGCGAGTTCTGGCCGTATATTGAGAAGCGAATGATGGAAACGCCCCAGGAAGACCCGTTCATCGACTACCATGACGTCTATCTACAGGACCTTCAGGCTAAGAACGAGGGAGCTGGCTGTCTGGCGATGAAAGAAGAATCCAAGAACCAGCTGAAGAAACTCCTTAGCCATGAGACAACGATGCTGAGCACAATTGCTCAATGTGTCCTAGGCGGTATTATTTTCATCTTCGCATTCTTACCGATTCTCGACAGGTTGTCGCCCGATTCCATCAATTTAGGCGACGTGCAGAAATATGCGCTTTTCTGGAGCATCGGACTTTTCTGTATTCCAATTCTCATCTACCTCATTAAATACTGGTTATATAACCGTAAGAAAGTAAGAATCATAGAAGTCCTCAAAGCATATTATCTCCACGACGCCTATGCCAGAATCGCCAATCGCATAGATTCAGAGATCAATACATTCTATGACAAGATGATAGCCTTGTGCGAGGCCTATCTGGGTCGCTGCCAAGCCATCAGGAAAGAGGTCCTACCCTCTTCAGATAAGATTATCCCCAACGACGAGATACCCAGAACAAAGTTCAATCAGCCTTTGACGGGAGGTTCGTTCGGAGATGGGGAACTCCTACCACCTGAGAAGAACGACGACAGTGAAGTGAAAGTGAATTATATCCGCAGAAAGGCCAATTCGTTTCAGAAGTCGGACTATTACCTTCTCATCAATCAATTCCACAATGATTTTGAGTTCCTGTTCAAAGGAATCTACCTGACAGAGAATTTCATGATCCGCATCAATGAGGAAACCGGAGACGAGGATCTGGTGACAAAGGCCCAGCAGGAACAAGAGATTGCCGAAGAATGGGAGAAAAACAAGTCGGCTTTCCATCGTAACCTGACGGAGTCCGTGAAGAGCATCATGATCCCACGTCCCAACCCCACGGTTGGCGACAAGGTTCTCGTCTATTCCCGCAATATGCGCCGGCCGGATATCCTGGAGCCCCTTATCGTCTTTGCGGCTTGCAATGGAGAAGTCACCTCCACGGCAGACACAGAGTTCGCCGACATTAAAGCCAACAGGGATGAGATTCAAGAGCTTACGAATCTCTTCCTGCCTGTTGCAAACACAAAATACCAGATTGAGAAATACGATGCCTTCTACAAGAAATATATTTTTGTTACACGCTGGCGTAGCTTTGATCACTTCTCGTACAACCGCATCCTGCCCACCGAAGACTTCGATGAGCATATCCGTTCAGTGCGTGTCTATGAAGACCAATTCGAAAAGGATGTTCAACAAGAGAAGGCTATCAATATCTCATCCATCTCTCTTTGGGCCCTTTGTCCTGACGACACCTCCTCTGAATGGTTCCGTTTGATTGATGCTCAGGACTTCAAGGAAGCTTTTGAGATGCGAGAGACCTATAGAAAAATTTTGAATCAAAACGATTAATCATACCACGAGATGTTCGATACTACGATTGTCCTATATATCATTGTCGGCTGGTGCCTGGTTCTGCTCTTCCAGGCTATTCTTCGATGGCTCAAAGTCAGAGCTTGGATTACCACCAAGACGAATAAGGGCCTCATGACCGAAGTCGGTTATTTGGAGTATAATAAAGGTGAGGCTTCTGAAGTGTTTCTCTCGGGCGGTTCCAGAACACCTATCGGGCGTGTCATCATTGGTGAATCCAGAGACCGGAATGGTTATGTGGAAATCCTCAGCAGCAGCTACGATGAGGCCTCTGGCAAACCTTCTTATCGCCCATGCGGATATATAGGACCCGATGGCTATATCTACAAGAAGATAGGAAAAGGTCGGCGTCCGGAGAAAATCGGTTACACAGCACGTCCCTCAAATCCCAATATGCCTACATCTGTGGGCGAGCGTACTTGGAAGACGCTCTGGTTGAGATGTACGCTCAATGCTTACCTAGGCGCTCCTCTGGCCACCGAGGACGCCGTTCCTGAAAAGACTCTAAAAAAGACGGATAAGATAACAGGCATCGGCAATGACACCGATGCAGATGTGCCCGCACAGGTTCCTTCAGAAAAACCTGCCGAAGAGCCAGTTGAGGTCCCCGCAGAGGCTCCTGTTGAAGTTCCCGCAGAAGCACCTGTAGAGGAATCCTCAGAAGTGCCTGCCGAAACGCCAACAGAGGAACCGACAGAGACACCAACTGAAGCTCCAGAAGAGTCCACTCCTGAAGAGCCCGCTCCTGAAGAGTCTAATCCAGAGGACACAACACCTGCCCCACCCGAGGAGACAGATCAAAAAGAAAAGAAAAAGAAGTCAAAGAAGGATTCAGGAGCCAATAAGCCCTTCGCCATTTGCAGCCATTGGGGTTTCCATAACTCCAAGAAGGACGAATTATCTCCTGAGAGCCGAGCCTGTGCTTTTGCCTTGTTCTTCCACTTATACAATAAGAACAACTACTCCGAGTACTACAAAGAGCAGCCTTATGGATGGGCCGATACTGCCCTCTTGACATCCTTCGTCTATAGCCTGCTCTACCTCGTTGGCTATGTCCTTGTCACCTTTGTGTTTAAGAAGACCTTGATTGGCGCAAACGAGCTCCTAGCCTACGAGTTCATCGCATTCTATTTCCTCCTGTGGGCTTTGGTCAGACAGCTGAAGATCTATTCCATAGAAAGCCTGGATACGATTCAGCCTAAGCTGGACCTTTTCAACAAGACGCTCGGCCACAAATGGTATGACTACGCCATCATCTTCCTAGGAATCCTCGCCCTGGTATTCATCTATGATTACTATCAGAGCTTTGATTGGATGCCGCTGATTGTCGCTATTCTCCTTGGAATCATTATTAATCTCTTCTGCAAATCAGCCCATACCCCATGGGTCATCAGAAACACCTTCATTGACAACGATGAACTTGAAGAAGAGGAGGAAGAGGAGCCGAAGAACCCGGATGGCGATATCGCTCGCAGCTACGATTGGGACTTGGATTCCAGAGTAAGCGATCAGAAGCTTCATGGAAATCTGACGTTATACTTTACGGCAGCAACCATTACAGACCTTCGACAGCTGAATCCCTTTTTCGATCAGTTAAAGGAGAAGTCTGATAAGGACTACATTCTGGATATGTTCCACTACATGAAGGAACATAAATCCTTGCTCGCACGACTGAGGTATATCGTGTTTAACATCGAAAAGATGTGCGACAAGCACAGCTTGCATGAACTCGACAGGATACAATTCATCTTGGACTTTGTGCAGGAACCCAATATCAAGTTCTGCATGAATAAAGACAGCGAAAGTATCAATCGCTTCAAAGATTACATTCGCTTCCCCGACGAGACGCTCTTTGACAAAGAGGGAGACAGCAACAGCAAGGCCCTGCTCGCTGCCATGCTCTTCCACCTGATGAAGCACAATGTTCTTTATCTACACTCTCGCACGCAAGAACACGCAGCTATCGGTGTAGAGGTACAGTCGGATTGGCTTCAGAAGCTAGGTCCGAAAGAGACGACCGACGAAATGACAATGGAATTTAACGGCAAGAAGTATATCTTCTGTGAAACGACCGGCGACACCCTAAGGATCATCGACGTGATGAAGGGGATGAGATTCGAGGATTTCGAGGAGAAGGTAGAATTACCCGTTATTGAAGATGATGTCGATGACACCAATATGACCGACATCCAAGAAACGCGCCTCTACAACTGGGATCTGGATTCTGAGTTAGGGAACCAGTTGCACGGCTCGTTTACGTTGGATTTCTACAAGAATGATATTGTCAACCTACGAGAACAGAATCCCTTCAACACCTACGGAGAAGACAGCTCAACCTACGAACAGAACATCCGTAAGATATTTGACTTCATGTGGCAAGACGAGGCACACTCCGAGAACATTAGGGCCATTGCACGCTACATCAAGGAGAGTGTCAATAAGGCGGGCCTGCCCGAACTTGATCTCGTACAGTTTGCCTTAGACTTTGCCCAAGCGCCCAATATCACTTATTGCATTGACGAAAACAGCGAAGGCATTAACTTCGCCAAAGAGTATATGCGATTCCCCGATGAGGTGCTGTATGATAAAGAAGGCGATTGCGACTGCAAGTCATCGCTCACAGCAGCACTCTTCCATGAGCTGGGCTACAATGTCCTGGTCATGCTGTCCAAGAAGCTCGGACATGCCGCCATCGGCATCGAATGCAAGGATGAATGGCTCGAAGAGATAGATGCCGAAGAACCAGACCACGTACTACGCGAGTACAATGGCAAGCGTTATCTCTATTGCGAGACGACAGGTGACGGTTTCAAGATTGGGCATATCAAAGACGACGATTCCATCCAAGATTTTGAAACCATCGTAGAGCTGTCGGCTTAATGAGGGGGAAAACCTTTTATTGCAACATCACTAAAAATTTATATTATGAAGACGAAAGCATTATCGTTTTTGGCCATCCTCTTGATGGTTATTACCCTGACCTCTTGCCAGACCAAGGAAGAGCAGGTGCTTGGTAAAATGGAGAATCTTGCTGAGCGCGTTGAGAAGAACGCCGACAACTTCGACAATGAGGAGTGGGAAGCGGTCTTCAAGGAGTATGCCCAGCTGCAGGAAGAAGCAACCAAGTGCGAGTTCTCCCAAGAACAGTTCAAAGAGCTCGGACGCATCGAAGCCAAACTGACAGCAACCCTGACCACCGAGCGTGCCAAGAGCTATGGCCGTGATTTCGGCAATATCCTCAATAGCGGTAAAGACCTTGTTGACGGCTTTATCGAAGGCCTCTCGGATGCTGCGAAGGAATAAGAATACCACGAATGATGTCAAAGAATGTCCAGCTGAATAGCTTTTCACTTTTCTTCCGAGCCTTCGGTAAGACCAAGCACGAGATGGGGGTCTCCGTGCAAGTGTTGGTTGTGATTACATTCGCGCTGTCCATTATCCTTTATGTCGTTGAACACATCGCTCAGCCAGAGGTCTATCACAGCATTTGGGACAGTGTCCTGTGGTCGTTCATGCAGTATATCGGCGATCCAGGAAACTTTGCCGACTTCCAACCCATCACCATTGCCGGACGCATTATTGCCGCTATCATAGGCATCATCGGGATAGCTATCTTTGCAGTCCCCGCCGGTCTTATCGGTTCCGGGTTCATGGATGCCATTGCCGAAAACAAGAAGGAACGTGAGATGGAGGAAGCCAGTGTTGTCCTACATAAGCGTTTCCGTAGAACGGCACAGAGCAGTTCCTGGTATCTGAACGAAGAGGGATTAAAAAGGTGTTATAAATTCGTGGATCGGTATCAATCGATGGTCTATCTTCAAATCAAGACTGGGATGAGTACAGAACGACTCATGGAGACCATCCAATACTGTCCGGATTTTCGATTAGCCAACATGGCATCAACCCAGTCGGGGGTCGCTCAAAATGAGCGCATCGATCGTTTGGTAGTCGTTAATTTCCCTCTCAACACAGAGTATGGTTGCTGCCTTGACAGAGGGTCCAATGTTACCATTGTTGCACCTGCGGCCTTGTCAGAGATGGCAACCGGAAACGCGGCATTTTCTCTTGCAGCCATGGGCGGTTTCAACTATGTAAGCCGTGAACTGACACCTAACCCCGAGGACTCATTCGGTTTCTACACCATGAGTAAGGATAGTCTGGATTTGATGGGGGACTATGACAAGAAGGAGGATGTAGAATCACAAGCTCTACATTTCATGCACGACCTGGCCCAATTCAAACAAAGAAGCGAGGACCGAGGCGAGAAGCATTGGTTTATCTTTATACTTTCTACGACAAAGACAAAGGATTGTCAAGTTCATTTCTGGCGATTGGCCACAGACAAGAAAAAAGAGATGGCCAACCGCATCACAGGCAAGACACGCGAATATGGCAGCACCGTACTTTTGGAAGACGAGGAAAAGCTCCAACAGATTTTCCTGGATGTGCAAAGCGCCCTTAGCCAGCGCACAGTTACGGTCCGAGAGGCAGAACAGGGCATCGTCGCACAAATCGATAATTGCGACCTATGGAAAGGCCTCAACACCTCCAATATCATGTGTCGGCTGGGAGGCGGCATCGACAGCAACGCCCTGACGATACGCTTTGGTTACGAGGTCATCCTCGCCAGCAATTCTCATCTGTTGGTGATGAAGGATATAGCCGATGCCATTAAGAGGCAGATTGAGCCTGACCGCGAGATTCCCGAAGAAGCAAAGAGATGTTATTTGGAAGACGGCGACGGCTTTGCCGATAAATACGGAGAGGAAAAAATCTTCTTGCGTTCACCCCAGGCACTGAAAGAGATGATTCGCAAAGGAAATGAATATGCCCGCGAGAAGTTCGAGCACCTGGACCTTGAAGGTAAGGCACAGGGCGACTACGCCGAACATCATCGCCCATCATTCTGGAAAAGGGTTACTGTCTCAAATAGGGCTTTTATAATATTGTGAAAAATAGAGTTGATCGCAGGTGTTTCGCAAAGAATTGTATCTTTGCCTTGTAAGAAATAGTGAATTCATAATATGACAAATCGAGATTGCATAAAAGAACTGATTGAGCCGCGAAAAGACTCTATGTCTTCACGTATATATGATTGCATCATGTTGGTTGCTATTATTGTAGGTATCATACCATTGGCCTTCAGGGAGCAACCAATGATCTTCTGGTATTTTGATTTATTTTCAGGACTTTGTTTTGTTGTGGACTATATCCTTCGATGGATAACTTCTGACTTGTCATCAAAGCATAATCGGGTCGTTGCTTTTATTGTTTATCCGTTTACGCCAATGGCAATTATCGACTTACTATCCATCTTACCAACCTTCAATTTGATAAGTCCGACATTCAAAGTCGTTCGAGTATCACGTTTGCTAAAGATACTTCGCGTGATCAAGGTTGTGCGCTACTATGAACCGCTTGAGATCATCCTTTCCGTCGTACGACGTCAAAGTAAGATTCTATGGACGGTATTCTCATTGGCTGTATTCTACATTTTCATTACGGCCCTCATCATGTTTAATGCAGAAGAAGACATCAATCCAGAAACAGGGCAATTCCTGTTTGATAATTTCTTCGATGCTTTCTATTGGGCAGCATGCACTTTAACAACAGTAGGTTATGGAGACTTGTGCCCTATTTCTGATGTTGGTCGTGTAATCAGTATTATATCATCAATGGTAGGTATTGCTATCATTGCCTTGCCGTCCGGCATTGTAACGGCGGGATATTTGGATGAATTAAAAAGCAGGAAAAAGAAAATTAATCTTCATCATGAAAATAAAAGAACCTGATCCATAAACTTTAATATTTAAACAGCAATAGTTTAAAATGAAAGCAATAAGATTAACATTTTACTATTTCAGTCTTACAGCGATATTGATAATTGTCTCGTGTGGTCGTTCGTCATCATCACACAATAACATGGTTCCTGAGCACAAACTTCTTCAAACAGATGTACCTAATGTTCAGGCCAATGGTTGTATCTCACCTACTCAAAATCTTGAATATTACGTTGAAATTGACCATCCACTACTTAAGGACAGTCTTGGTATACTACAGAATTACTATATAGATAAAGGAAAGACGGACTATTCAGGTGTTAACAAAATTATAGTACGCGTATATTTGAAAGGTGCATCTATGCAAGGGCTACCCTATGCTTCTCTGTTCCTTATCGGAGATAAGAAAGAAATTTTTATTACTGGAAGTATAGAGGGAGCTGGTTTTGTACAACAACGACTTGCAGACTATGAGGTAATGGGATGCTGGACGGTATATAGAGAAAATAGCTACGTCATTTGCCGTAAAGAAGGACAGTACTATGCTGCATATATTGATAAGAAGAAGCGAAGTGTAGGTGAATTGGAAGATATTCAAATAAAGGACGTAAAAGGATACACTGCCTATTATTCCCCAAATGACACTCATCACGAATATATGATTATTAAAGACGATGGCCTTTATATTTATGACGAAACAGAAGAATCTGGAATGGACGCGGTTATATGGCCCAATGATCCTTCTTTTAAAAGATAATTAATACAGAACTTTTCGTGTGAAATATATAATACCAAACCAACCAATAAAAGAATATGATTATGGGAAAATTGTATTATTATGGATTAAAGAGACTTTTCGTGGCATTTGTGTTTGTAGTAGTCGGTTCATCAACTTTGTCTGCACAGAAATTTGAAACTCACAAGATTTACTTGTCGGATAATGAAGGCTTAACAGAAACTGTCAGAATAAAGCCTGCTGCTAAGTTTTCTATCAAGAAAGACAATCGTCATTCATGGGCAAAATATGAAGAACTAAACGCTGCAATAAAAATAAGTGTGACGGCAAACACTTCTAAAAAAGACAGGAGTTGCACTTTCGTCTTGCTAGATAAAACCAATACACCTGTTGACACGTTAGAAGTCATACAGACTGGGAAAAATGCCACAACCGTTTCCAAGGCCACCACTCACTCCAAAAGTACAACATCATCCCAGAAAGCCTCATCAAAAACTACTGGAGGGCGGTGTGCTGCTACGACAAAGAAGGGAACACGCTGCAGTCGAAACGCATCAGCAGGTAGTCGCTATTGTTGGCAACATAACAAATAAGTTACCTCAACGAATCTTGCCAATCTTTGAGGTCAGCATTCGATTTGATGGAATCAGAGACCTCTTTGGGAAGAAGTGGGAAGAACGTTATCCCGGTAATGCGTTCTACCTCTTTAATGCTGTTGATATAAAGATCTTTTCTTCTATACGTATCTGTATTCCGACGGATAAAACCAATTCCCTTTGGTTTCCCATTGAGACATAGTACGACTTTAAAGAACGCTTCAGGAACAACTATCTTATTGGGACCTATCGTCTCGTGCTCTTGGTTAAACAGGATTGGACCACAAACAATGTAGATTTCTCCATATTTTTCAGCCCAACGTCGGCATGACATTTCGAGCTGGTTCCAATCTCCGCTGTTTAAGTTTGCATTCTGAGGGCAACAATTGGTTAACAGGAAGCTTTCGTACATAGCATCACTGTCCCATTTGTTGTCACCTGCAGGGCACATGTGCCCACGTGACCAACCGCTCCCCTTGTAATCAGAAATTGTTGCACGGGGTTCAGGAACCTGTAAATCCTCATGCCAAGCGTTATTTGGACGGCGAACCTGACCGGAAACGTGTTCTGCTGTCAGATGCCAAGCGACCCAATTGGGAATTCTATAATCTTTATTATATGATACGGTATAGTTTTTCCTATATAATATCTGTTCAAACTTGTTGTTAAGAGGAAGTGGTATCTCTATCCTATCAACAATTGGAGTCTGTTGCTGAGCTTTACATTGGGTTCCAAATGCCAGAATGAGACAAAGGACAATAAAAGAAATAGCTGATTGTCTATAAATTCTGAACATTATTCATATGCTTGCTTCTATTTTTCACTGCAAAGGTAATGGGATTTATCAGCACTGCCAAATTTACAGCTCAATTTTATTCTCTCTTTTCGCGATTTAGATGCGAGTGCGATTCGAGAAAGAGACGGGAAGTTGATGGATGTTAACTGATTAACATTCTTTAAGCATCACTCATTTAATTATTCGGGGAATAATGATGATATTTGCACACTATTAGACGACATTTTAGATTTTTTCGACAACAGCATGAGACACCTATTAACTATTCTCTTATTATTGCTGGCCGTTGGCGTTCAGGCTCAACGCCAACAGATCTCGTATGTCGAAGAGACAAAGAACTGGTATTATGTCTATGACGAGAGCGGCAAGAAGATGGGTGGCCTCTCGCGTAGTAGCATAGGAGAGTTGAAAGGGTGGAGCAGTGACTTCTTGGTGGCGAAGTACTACTCATACTACCGCATCTACGACGCTAAGGGTAAGGTTCTGAAAGCCATGAATGTATCTGATGTCGGTGACATCGTTGGCGTATCCGGTAATACCATCACCAGCCGTCGCGGCAGCTGGATTCTCACGTGGAACAAAGACGGGAAAAAGATAGGCGCAAGGTCGGCCAACTGACAACTCTCCACAAGAAAGTTTTTTAGCGAAAATTTCCCTCATTCCCTCAGACTCGTTGTCCCTCAGCTTGTTAAGGCTGAGGGAAAGGTGAGGGAATGAGAGAAACGGGACATACACGATAGCGCTCGCCAGATGAGGTGTGACGGTGCTCGAGGTCAGGGATATGGCTGAGGATGCGCCCCATCTTGGCAACGCTGGGGGCCTGGAAGGAGGAATGGGCACACGACTTGATGTGCTCGATGATGGCAGCGGCAGAGAGCCATTCGCCTTCGTCTTTGCCGGTGGGCACTGTGAAATGCTCGAGGAAGTAGGCCTCGGCATCCGAGGGAATCTGGAAGCGTTCATTGTGCTTCATCACGCGCTTCGTCTCAGCATCGGTGAACCAGTAGCGGGTGCCGCGGGCAAGCTCATCGACGGCTTGGGCATAGAGCTGTTCATAGTCGATGCGACGAGGGATGCGGATGGTCCCCGTGAGCTGTACGCCGATGAAACGACGTGAGCCGGAGATGTCCGCCAGCACCTGCGACATATTGGTGGTAGCGATGAAGGATGCCATACGGGGTGCCTCCTCGATGTGGCGCGCATAAGGACGCTGGATCATCACGGTAGGCAGCTGCACGAGGTTCTTCAGCAGCCCCGACTGCTTATGGGTCGAGATGCGGTTGAACTCATCAAGGTTGATGAGCAGCAGCTGGCTCATGGCCAGATGTACCTTGCGCTCATCGGCCAGCGACAGGTTGTCGCTATAGCCCCACGAACGCAGTTCGGGAGGCAGCAACGCACGACAGAAGGTGCTCTTGCGCATCCCTTGGGGTGAGATCAGCAAGGGCACGATGGCATTGCCATAGAGGCGGTCGCGTCCCTGCCACTGCGCCACCATCGCCAGGAACCAGCGATGGAACCAGGCCGTCCACTGGCGTGAACAGTCGGTGGGCACACAGCGGGCGAGTGCACGGATACGGTCGCGACCGTCCCAGCGTCCTTCGAGCTGATGCAGGTAGTCCTGCACAGGATTGTAGTCGGGTACGTCGAGGGAGTAGATGTAGCGGCGCACATCACGGTCCCACACGGGCAGGCCGCTGCTGATAAAGTAGTTGGTCACGGTGTTCAGGACTCTGTCCGTCACGGGTGTCCACACGACGGGCTCATCCACCAGCGAGATATACTCCGTGTAGCCCAGAATGGTGTTGTAGCGGAACTGAAACAATTCCTTCAGTTCCAAATGAATCATTTCATAGATGTTTACTTCTTGTGTTTTCATATTAAGATGATAAGGTTAATAGGTGATGAGGTTAATAAGATAAGGTTCTTATGGCGAGTACCACCGGTGGAACTCGTCGTAAGAGCAGGCTCTTCACAGGCGAGGAGCCTGCTCCGTAAGCGTTACGACCGAGGGAAGAAATAGTCCTCCTCTACACGATCGAAGCGCACGCGGTCGGGGTTACAGCCAAAACGCTTGAAGATACGGCGGATGGCCTGCTGCTGTTGTGGGGAGACGGGATAGCGTCCGTTGTAATAGCGGTAGTAGGTAGAATGGCTCTTGAAGTAGGCTTTGATGTAGGGACGCATCTGCCGGGCAATGTCATCGCGGATGCCAGAGAGCGTCGTCCGCATCCCCCATGCCAGCGGCACCTTGGCAAAGGGCACGTGATAACGGCATCCTCGGTCGTTGCGTGCCGAGGGCAACACGCACTGGTGTCGGGTGTAGCGCTCGTTGATGGATTCAAAAGTACGATAGCGCAGACAATCCTCGTGCAAAGGGCAGTCGGCCTGCATACAGACAGCCCAGTTGGCGGGCATTTTGGAGAAAATGTTGTTTCTCATGGAAATTAGATTTAAGGTTAATGAAATAGTATATGGATTAAGGTTAATGAAATGTTCACGGGTGATGCCCCGTTGTTTTTCGTGTGCAAAGGTAAGCAAAATTTTTCATTCGTGCAATACTTTTTGCGCTACTCACTCTTCATTTTTCACTCGTCATCCCCCTTTCCCTCATTCCCTCATCTTTCCCTCAGCATTAACGAACTGATATCCAGGTAGTCTGAGGGAATGAGAGAATTATCTGACAAAACAACAAACTGTCGCTTAACGTTCTTTAAACCCCACTCATTGAATTTTTCAAGGAATAACGACTATATTTGTTGCCGAAAAGCCTCATGAGCAAACTAAAACATGGGAAAATTGATTCTCTTATTTATTTAGATGTTTTCTGTTGCCGGTTTGCGGGCGCAGAGCATCAGCTATATCGAGACCACCAGGAGTTGGTACTACATCTACGACCAAAACGGCAAGAAGATTAAGACCCTCAGCACTAACATTGGGGAGCTGAAAGGATTCAGCGCCTCCATCTTTGTCGTGAAGAACGGCTCATGGATCTACGTTTATGATGCCAAGGGCAACAAGGTTGCGACCCTGAGCGAGAGCTCCACCGGCAAAGTCCTGTCCGTAGCAGGCGACACATTCACTACCCAACTGGGCTCGTGGATCTACACCTGGAGCAAGGAGGGCAAGAAGATTAGTACAAGGTACGCACAAAAGTAACTAGGAATCAACCAATAACAAGTAATATTGTAAAAAAATTGCAGGTTTTATTGAATTTTTGGGGGTTGCATTCTATATTATGAATGTGACCCCAAAATTTTTATTGATATGTCTAAGAAAGTTGAAACAAAAGTCGTGAAAAGAACGAAAGTAGAAACAGGGATGACACTGCTCAGAGCCATCGAGAATGTAGTGGAAGTGTCGAGGAACTCCAAACTGAAGGCTGAGGCCAAAGCGGAGATGGCAGATGAAGTGCGTTATATCGCTGAACGCTTCGGCATCACCGAACGTCAGGCTATCCTTTTCTGCATCTGCATGGAGAAAGGACCGCGACGTGTGGATTACGACGACCTCGCCAACCACCTCGACGTCAGCAATATCCGCATCCTCAGCTATGCCGAGGACATCGATGCGCTGGTGCGCCGTCGTCTGCTGCGCTATCGCGATGCAAAGGATGAGGACTGCTTCGACATCCCCGTCCCTGTCATTAAGGCACTCAAGCACAACGAGGCATACACATTACCCCAACGCACAGGATTGGACTGTTTCGGGCTGTTCGAAGTCATTGATCAGCTGTATGAGAACCTTAGCGACGATGCTACTACTCCCCAAGCGCTGTACGATGAGTTGAAGGACCTTTTCGACGATAATCAACAGGTGGGGTTCGTGAAGAAACTGAAAGAAGCGAGTATCAGGCGGCGCGATGATATGCTCTTGCTCCTGTTGTTCTGTCATCTGCTGGTGAACAAAGAGGACGATGATATCCGCTTCGGGCAGATGGAAAACATCTTTGAGACGGGAGCCGATTTCAACAATGCCAAGGCCGAACTGCGCAATGGTGAGCACCGATTGATGCGCGACGGCTTCATTGAGCACCGCTGCGAAGACGGCATCGCATCTCCCACTCGCTTCAAACTCACGGAAGCCACCAAGCGCCACTTGCTGGCCGAGATGAAGCTGAACACGACCGAGGAGAAGATTGCAGATGTCATCAGGGCCAAAGACCTGACCAAGAAAGAGATGTTCTATGTGGAAGAGAACCGCAGTCAGGTGGAAGAACTGCAATCGTTCCTGATGCCCGAGAAATATGCCGAGATTCGCGAGCGGATGAAGAAGACGGGGTTCCGCACGGGCTTCGCCTGCCTGTTCTACGGCGGGCCTGGCACGGGGAAGACAGAGACAGCTTATCAGCTGGCACGGGAGACGGGACGCGACATCATGATTGTGGATGTGCCGCAAATCAAAAGCAAATGGGTCGGCGACTCCGAGAAGAACATCAAGGCGCTGTTCGACCGCTATCGCGAGCTGGTCAGAAAAAGTGACGAATTACGAATTACAAATGACGAATTTACTCGTGATTCCCCCATTCTGTTGTTTAACGAAGCTGACGCTATCATCGGAATACGCAAGCAGGGCGCGCAGTCGGCAGTCGATAAGATGGAGAACTCGATACAGAACATCATCCTGCAGGAGATGGAAACGCTGGACGGCATCATGATTGCCACCACGAACCTGACCGAGAACCTGGACTCGGCCTTCGAGCGCCGCTTCCTCTATAAGATAAAATTTGAGAAGCCCGATGCCAGCGTCCGCCAACGCCTCTGGCAGTCCATGATGCCCACGCTCAGCGATGCCGATGCTCACGTGCTCGCCACAGGCTACGACTTCAGCGGCGGACAGATAGAGAACATCTCGCGCAAAGCCACCATCAACACCATCCTGCATGGCGAGGAGTGCAACGACCTGGCACACCTCACGAGTTACTGCAATGCTGAGCGCTTAGACAACAAAGTAACGCGAAAGATAGGGTTCTAAACGCTAGGAGGCTTTCGACAGCAGGTAGTCGGCGAAGATACGAGCGGCACTCTCTACCTTGGCTGCACAGGGGCGCGTCTTGTAGTACTCGGCAGTACGGGGTGAGGCGATGTAGCTGCAGGCGGCCTTCTCACGGCCCTGGATACCAAGAATCTCAGCACAGATGAGGCTGCCGTTCTGCTCCGTGGATTTGGCCAGGAGTTCCTGCACGACCTTGTAGCAGGCCGACTTCCCCGCGCGGTCGTCGCCCTCGGTCTGTCCGCAGTCGAGGCCCACGAGGATGACGATGGCCGAGACGGCACCACACATCATCCGCATGCGCCCTACCCCACCGCCAAAGCCGGCCGCTATGCGCTTGGCCATCACCTCGTCCAAGCCATAGAGGTCGGCGAAGGCTGCCACCACGCTCTGACAGCAACCATAGCCCGACATGAAATTCTCCACGGCCTGCGCCACCCTTTTGTCCATTTCTTGCGTAGTCATAACATTTTGTTGAATGGTTTATGGCTGCAAAGGTATGATAAAATCCGAAAAAGTGTGAAAGAAATGCAGATTATTCTCTTTTTTTTCTTTTTCTCGTTTTTTTAAGGTATCTTTGTAGCCAGAAATGCAACAAATAAATCATTCACTACCATTTTTAATTCTTAAAAGCATGATTTACTCAACAGAAGTCAAAAACATGTGCAGTGTATGCAAAGGTGCATACCACGGGCCTGCTCCCATCCCCGAAGAGGGCAAGTGGATCCAGGCCAAGGAAATCAAGGACATCTCCGGTTACACTCACGGTATCGGCTGGTGCGCTCCCCAGCAGGGCGCCTGCAAGCTGAGCCTCAACGTGAAGGACGGCGTCATCCAGGAAGCTCTCGTAGAGACCATCGGTTGCACGGGTATGACCCACTCCGCAGCTATGGCCAGCGAGATCCTGCCCGGCAAGACCATCCTTGAGGCGCTGAACACCGACCTCGTGTGTGATGCCATCAACACCGCTATGCGCGAGCTGTTCCTGCAGATCGTCTATGGCCGCACACAGAGTGCCTTCTCAGAGGGCGGTCTGGCTATCGGTGCCGGTTTGGAAGACCTCGGTAAGGGCCTCCGCTCACAGACCGGTACCCTCTATGGCACCGTTGCCAAGGGCACACGCTATCTGGAGCTCACCGAAGGTTACATCACCAAGCAGTATCTCGACGAGAACAACGAGGTTTGCGGCTACGAGTACGTGCACCTCGGCAAGATGATGGAAGCCATCAAGGGCGGTATGGACGCCAACGAGGCTATGAAGAAGTTCACCGGTTCCTATGGCCGCACAAGCCAGGAGCAGGGTGCTGTGAAAGCTATTGACCCACGCAAAGAATAAAGGAGGATACGACTATGATAAGAAAAGTATATTTTGAGAGTCAGGAACGCCGTATCAACCAGGTGCTGGCAGCTCTGAAAGAGAATGGCATCAACAGTATTGAAGAGGCCAACGAGATTTGTGAGAAGGCAGGCGTAGATCCTTACCAGATGTGTGAGGACACCCAACGCATCTGCTTCGAGAACGCCAAGTGGGCTTACGTCTGCGGCGCCGCTATCGCCATCAAGAAGGGCGTGAAGAACGCGGCCGACGCTGCCGAGGCTATCGGTATCGGTCTGCAGAGCTTCTGCATCCCCGGTTCCGTGGCTGACGACCGCAAGGTCGGTCTGGGCCACGGTAACCTCGCAGCCCGTCTGCTCCGTGAGGAGACCGAGTGCTTCGCATTCCTCGCCGGTCACGAGAGCTTCGCAGCTGCCGAAGGCGCTATCAAGATTGCCGAGATGGCCAACAAGGTTCGTCAGAAACCCCTCCGCGTCATCCTCAACGGTCTGGGCAAAGACGCTGCACAGATCATCAGCCGCATCAATGGCTTCACCTATGTGCAGACACAGTTCGACTACTACACCTCCGAGCTGAAGATCGTGAAGGAAGTGCCCTACGGCAACAACCCCAGCCGTCTGAAGGTGCGCTGCTATGGCGCTGACGACGTGCGCGAGGGCGTGGCTATCCTGTGGAAGGAGAACGTCGATGTCTCCATCACCGGTAACTCCACCAACCCCACCCGCTTCCAGCACCCCGTGGCCGGAACCTATAAGAAGGAGCGCGTGCTCGCTGGCAAGCCCTACTTCAGCGTAGCTTCCGGTGGTGGCACAGGCCGCACCCTGCACCCCGATAACATGGCCGCAGGTCCCGCCAGCTATGGTATGACCGACACCATGGGTCGTATGCACAGCGACGCTCAGTTCGCTGGTTCCAGCTCCGTGCCCGCTCACGTGGAGATGATGGGCTTCCTCGGCATCGGTAACAACCCGATGGTCGGCGCTACCGTCGCCATCGCCGTGGCTATCGACCTGGCCCTGAACCGCAAGTAAAGAGCTACCCATTCCAACAAAAAGGAGACTGCAGCTGCAGTCTCCTTTTTT
Organism: uncultured Bacteroidaceae bacterium; assembly: GCA_905233765.1. Classification (GTDB taxonomy): domain Bacteria; phylum Bacteroidota; class Bacteroidia; order Bacteroidales; family Bacteroidaceae; genus Physcousia. The sequence continues at coordinate 199,198 of CAJOCU010000001.1, forward strand.
TACTTGTGTGCGCGAGCTTTTTTAGCCAATGCCTTCTTCGCTTTCCGTTCCTCTGAAAGGCGGTGGAACTTCACACCGGGCTTTATCTTCATTTTCTTCAACTCGTTCGTATTGGTAAACGAGAATGAACAGAGGATATCCATATGTCCTCCAGGCAGTTGCAGATTGCCCTCGGCAACCGCGCCGTCGCTGACAATGTGTGCTTGCAGATTTTGCGTCTTGATGAAACGGTACGAGGCCTTTGTCACATGCGCCGTCACCTCGCCGATAGGTAGCTTCCCGCCTTTGCGATGACGCATCACGGCGGTTCGGACTTTTGAGATGTCGAACGTAAAGTCGGCTGTCATACCCACGTCGCCCACCTCTGGCATATCAAAAACCTTTCCCAATTGGAAGGCCTTCGTATCCACATGTCCTGACAAATAGCGATTCTTGTCATCGATGTCCACCTTCACCTTCATCGGTCCTGCCATCGTGCCCAGCACACCTTTGAACACCTCATGCTTGTAGTAGGCATCCAGGTCGCCACGAAAGGTGATGGTGCCCAGAGCGTGCAACTGTTCCATGAAGAAGCGCTTGATGGGGAACTGCTTGATAATGCGTTCCTTCTCACCGCCTCTGGCATACATCATAGGGACATCGAAGTGGACATGCAGATCGTACTTGTTCCGTAGATGACGCACGAAGCCCTTGGCCTGCACCTTCAATAGTTTGTCGGGGGTTGTCACCTCCACATCCGTGAAGTTGATCATGTCGTCGTCACCATGAACGAGAGCCCTAAACTGCAGCGGCAGCGTGAAATCCTTCAACACAGGAGCAAAGGGCCGGGAGATATCACGCAGGAGGGCATAGCCGCGAACCATCGACGTGTGATATGTCATCGTCTGTCCTGTCTTCTTGTTCGGCAGCAGCAACTCGCAGGTGTCTATGCTCACCTCTGTATCTACCTGTCGAACCACCAGATCCCTCACATGCACAGTCTGCGGTGTAGCAGCAATGACAGCGTGCATATTCCGAATGTCGATGCCTGTGACAGAGTCACATACAAAACACTCGCGCAGGACTGCATGTATTGAATCTCTCTGCAGATGGTCTATGTCTATCTTCAGCCTCGCCGTAACATCGAGATATGCAGGATCGAAGAATCCGCGATGCGGCTTATTATAGTTCTTGCGCGGCCTGTCGTGCTCGTTCTTGAAATACAAATCGTCTATGGTGACATGTCGCATGGGCTTGCTGACGCTGTCCCAATCCTCCTGAACATACTGAAGTGTCCCCAAAGAGAATACACGTTTGTTGAATGTCACCGCCACGCGTTCAGCTGTAAAGCGGCTCACGTCGAAGGTGAGTCGATGTCGCGTGGAGTCTGTCTGCGGTTCCCGTTGCAGAGAGTCTTTCTTGAAGGCATCAATGACAAACTGGAAATTGGACACGCTGTCGCTGGCGGTCTTATGGAGTTCCGCCTGAAGACCCGAGACTCGTATCTCGGGAATCCTCAGCTCATGATGCAACAGTGCGGGGAGGTCGAGGTCTGCCGTAAGACGCTCCATCCGCAGCAGGGGCCGTTGCTGCTGATCCTCGATGTAGAGTCCATGCAGGCGGATATCCTGGCGGAACAAATCGAAGTTCAGGCGTTCCAGACTCACGCGTGTCTGCAGTTTCTCCGAAAGCGTGTTCACGGCATATGCTACCAACTTATCCTGCACGAAGCTAGTATTGATGCCCACTATAACACCCACCAAGAGAATCAGCACAACGACAACAAAACCTACAATAATTTTTACCGTTCGTTTCATAAATCGCTGCAAAGCTACATCTTTTTCGTCAATTCACCGCTATGTTAATAGTTTTTTTTCTACCTTTGCCAACGCAAACGCACAATGACTAAAGACACTACGTTTATGAAGAGACTTTTATTCCTGATGATGATGATGACGGTCACATGGCAATTTGTCTGCGCACAGAAGACGACCTCGGCATCTGCCGGTTACCCCATCACACCTGTTCCTTTCACGGCTGTAAAAGTTACCCCCGGCACCTTCTGGGGGCAGCGCCTGGAGGCCAGTCGCACGAGAACCATTCCACTGGCGTTGGAAAAGTGCGAGGAGACGGGTAGGTATCGAAACTTCGAAAACGCAGCTGCCCACATGAAAGATCCCTCGAATACCTTCAAGGTGGGGGGGTATTCGTTTGACGACACCGACCCTTACAAAACCATTGAGGGCGCCTCGTATTTGCTGCAGACCTATCCCGACAAGCGGCTCATGCACTACATAGACTCCGTGATTGATATCATCGCCTCGGCTCAGGAGCCTGACGGCTATCTATATACGTCGCGCACACAGAATCCAAAGCACCCACATGAGTGGGCAGGAGCCAAGCGCTGGGTGAAGGAGGAAGACCTTAGTCATGAGCTTTACAACCTTGGGCATATGGTCGAAAGTGCCATCGCACACTATCAGGCCACTGGCAGCCGCAAGTTTTTGGATATCGCCATCCGCTATGCCGACGTGGTATGTAAGGAAGTGGGACCAAACCCAGGACAGACTTGCGTGGTGCCAGGGCACCAGATTGCCGAAATGGCACTGGTTAAACTCTATCTGGTGACAGGCGAGAAGAAATATCTGGACGAGGCCAAATTTCTATTGGACTACCGCGGCAAGACCGAAATCAAGCATGAGTACTCGCAAGCTTACCGGCCCGTGGTAGAACAGGACGAGGCCGTGGGCCATGCCGTACGAGCTGCCTACATGTATGCCGGCATGGCCGACGTGGCTGCACTGACAGGTGACACTGCCTACATCCACGCTATCGACCGCATCTGGCAAAACATCGCTGAGAAGAAACTCTACATCACCGGAGGAATTGGTGCGACCTCCAGTGGCGAGGCTTTTGGCAAGAATTATGAGTTGCCTAATATGTCGGCTTACTGCGAGACGTGCGCCGCTATAGGAAATGTTTATGTCAACTATCGACTGTTCTTGCTGCACGGAGAGTCGAAATACTACGATGTGCTGGAGCGTACGCTCTACAACGGCCTGATCTCTGGCGTAAGCCTTGACGGAGGTGGATTCTTCTATCCCAACCCTTTGGAATCAAAGGGCCAGCACAAGCGCCAACCATGGTTCGGCTGCGCCTGCTGCCCCTCGAATATCTGCCGCTTCATACCCTCACTGCCCGGATATATCTATAGCCTCACCCCCACCTCCTCTCCAAAGGGTGAAGGAAGTATTTACATCAACCTTTACCTTGACAACACGGCAACACTCAACCTCAACGGAAAGAAGGTTGTGTTGAGCCAACAGACCAAGTATCCTTGGGATGGCGATATCACTATCAATATCGATAAAAACTCAGCCGGAGCCTTCGCTCTGAAGCTTCGCATCCCGGGCTGGGTGACAGGCCAAGTGATACCCTCAGACCTCTATCAATATACTGACGGAATCCGACTTGGTTATACCGTTAGTGTGAACGGAGAGTCCGTGAAAAGCGATTTATTAAATGGCTACTTCGTCATCAATCGGAAATGGAAGAAAGGAGACCGTATCCAATTGCATTTCGACATGAAAGCCAGAACGGTGCGTGCCACTAATCAAGTGGAAGCCGATCGTGGAAGGGTCGCTATCGAACGCGGCCCCTTGGTCTATTGCGCCGAGCATCCCGACAACGCCTTCGATATCATGAGTGCCCTTGTCAATCAACATCCACAGTTCACTCTCGGAAAGGGAGAGATTGCAGGCACACCCATACAAACCTTAACGACCGATGCCCAGACCCTAAGCTTTGACAAGCAAGGGCGATTGACAACACAAGATCAAAAGCTCGTGCTCATACCGTACTATGCATGGTGTCACCGTGGCTCGGGAAAGATGCGCGTTTGGCTCTCGCAGGATCTCAGCAGTATAACCGATTGTAAGTCTTCCGACCTATCAAATAGTAAGCAGTAAGAAGGCTAACGGGACGTTGCTCGGGGATAGGGTCGAGAACGGTAGCGGCGAGATTGTTGTTGCGGTCTTCGACAAAGTCCTTCTTCATCTGATGGAAAGCATGGCGGCCTTTCCACACAGCGAGGAAACTACGAGATTCGCCTTTCACAAGAAATACAAGGGAGGCGAGGGCATCAAGCCAGAAACGAATGAAGAGGACACGACGAAGGCGACGCTCGGGCAGGTTCTTATAAAGAAGAAGCAGGTTGTTGCGGAAGTTGAGGAATGTCTTGCGCGGATTCTCCTTGGGGAGAGTGCCGCCACCAACGTGATAAACAACTGATTGTGGCACACAAACAATGCGATAGCCACGAGCCCGCAAGCGCCAACAGAGGTCGATTTCCTCCTGATGCGCAAAGAAACGAGCATCAAGACCTCCTACCTCCCAATAGACCTTGGCACGAATCATCAGCGCTGCACCTGTGGCCCAGAAGACATCGGCCACGGCGTCATATTGTCCGCAGTCTTCCTCCACGGTGTCAAAGATACGTCCACGACAATAAGGATAACCAAGGCTATCGAGGTATCCGCCAGCAGCGCCGGCATACTCAAAATGATTACGACTGTGCTCGGCTCGTAACTTGGGTTGGCATGCAGCAACATCAGGATGAGCATCCATATAATTAAGCATGGGCCGCAACCAGCCCTCGGGTGTCTCGATATCGGAATTTAGCAGCAGATAGTACTCACACTCCTCTCCTACCCTGCGCAATGCTTGATTATACCCTTCGGCAAAGCCGTAGTTACTGTCGAGACGGATTACATCCACATTCGGGAACTCCGCCGCGAGGACTGCGAGCGAATCGTCAGTAGATCCATTGTCGGCTACTATCAAGCGCGTCCGCTCACGAAGCATGTTGGCCTGAACGGAAGGGAGGAAACGGCGAAGCATGGCGGAGCCGTTCCAGTTGAGGATGACGATGGCGGCCCCAGCAGCAGACCCACCCCCGACCCCTCCCGTTAGGGAGGGGAGGGGCTGGTGCGGTGTTGTTGTATTTTGGAACATTGCGATATTTCGTTATTACGTTGTTACGTTATTACGTTATGGCCCTCAACGCTGTCTTATCCTCATTCCAACCATCAAGCCTCAGCGATAGGATTTCATTGTCGCAGCCCTCGCCGCGATATTCCACTTTGATATAGTTGTCAGTAAAGCCATTATAGAGGCCAGGGGGGCGAGAATGTTCTAAGAGAACCGGGCGGGTGGAGCTAAGAAAATGATTGTAGAAAGCTCGAAGTTTTCGGTCGCTGACGGCCAAGAGACGCTGACTGCGCTCATGCTTTTCCTCCGGATGTACGACATGAGGGATGCGTAGGGCTGCTGTGCCAGGTCGTTCACTGTAACTGAAAACATGAAGTTGCGAGACAGGCAACGACTCGATGAAGCGTTCAGCCTCATCAAAGAGTGCCGCAGTCTCGCCACGAGTGCCTACGATGACATCCACGCCAATGAAAGCATCTGGCATCAACTCGCGCACGCGCGATACCTTATTATAAAAAAGAGTCGTGTCGTAGCGACGATGCATCAGGCGTAGCACTTCATCGCTACCCGATTGCAAAGGTATATGAAAATGGGGCATGAAAGCACGGCTCCCAGCACAGAACTCCAGTATCTCGTCCGTGAGCAAGTTGGGCTCGATGCTGGAAATACGATATCGTTCAATTCCCTCCACCTCATCCAATGCCCGTAATAGATCAAGGAATGATTCGCCCGTGGTCCGTCCGAAATCGCCAATGTTTACACCCGTGATAACGATTTCCTTTCCTCCCTCGGCAGCTGCCTGCCGAGCCTGCGCCACTAATGACGCGATAGTACCGTTACGACTACGGCCACGAGCGAAAGGAATGGTGCAGTAGGTGCAGAAGTAATTGCATCCGTCCTGCACCTTCAAGAAATAACGGGTACGGTCACCACAGGAACAGGAAGGCACGAAGCAGTCAGAATCTGTTCCAGCAGGCACGGATACTGACTGTTTCAAGTAGTCCACGACCTGCCCCTTCTCATTCTGGCCAAGCACAAGGCTAACGCCAGGGATAGCGCGAACCTCCTCGCGCTTTAGCTGTGCATAGCAACCTGTGACAACGACGAAGGCTCCCGGATGCAGTCGAACAAGTTTATGGATAGCCTGCCGGCATTTGTGGTCAGCCACCTCAGTAACGCTGCAGGTATTGACGATGCAGATATCAGCCACCTCACCCTTCCGAACCTTCCGAACGCCCGCTTCTGACAACTGGCGTTCGATAGTAGCCGTCTCGGCAAAGTTCAACTTACAACCTAAGGTGAAATAAGCGGCCCGCTTTCCTTGTAATGATGATTCCTGGCCCATGTGCCTTGTAAACGTTTTCGGGTGCAAAGATAGTGCTTTTCTGTCTGACAAACGAGAAGAGCGTGTTTTTTAACATTTCAACACACATCTGATAATGAGGCATTTGCGCGATTCCACAAAAAAAAGTTTAAAAAAAACTGAAAAAAAGTTGCTTAAAAAAGTACAACGTATTCAAAAAGTCCGTACCTTTGCACCGTTTTAAAAAGCAATTGATTGTTTTACAGATTAAAAAGCAAAAAAGAAAATGAAAAAGGTTGCATTTATGTTCGTAGCCGCTATGGCTCTTTCTTTCGCCGCTTGCGGTGGTCAGACTAAGGCTTCTGAGGAGTGCGATAGCACTGCTTGCGACAGCGCTGTTGTCGAGGAAGTTGTTGACACAGTTGTTGTTGACAGCGTCGTTGCCGAGGTTGCTGAGGTTGTTGCTGAATAATTCAGTAGTTCCTCTGTTCGACCAACGAACATCAACAGGAAACAGGTCTCACGAGAGTGAGGCCTCTTTTTTTTGCCTAGCATTCTGCTTATAACGAATAAGGGGGTGTGTCAAAATAGGCACATCCTCTTTTTTTATCGCAAAGCCCCGACTTTCTCAAGCCAGGGCTTTGTTATGTCGTAAAATTGTTGTACCTTT
>CAJOCU010000002.1 GCA_905233765.1 uncultured Bacteroidaceae bacterium
TTCTGCCCAACGGTGACGTAAGCATCCACCACCTTACCCTGCGCATCAAGCACTGTGCCCTCGATGACGGCCTGGGCGTTGGCCGCCAGTGCTGCAAGCGCGAAGATGAGGGTAATGAGTTGTCTTCTGTTCATGATACTTTCTATAGCGTTTTCTGTATGTCTGTAATCAATCTTTTTCTACAGTTGTCATTCTGTACTTTTAGTCGCTTGATTGTAGATAGCAGTACATCAATGACATGCCTTTGGTGGGCATTCTTCTCCTCTAACGTGTAGATGAAGAAGAGGGATGTGCATACGAGCAATGCGATAACGGCAATGAGGATGCAGACGAGCGTCAATAGTGTGTTGTTGTCCATGAAAGTGCGTTGTTTATTGTTTGCGGATGCAAAGTTACTTCACAACCGTGGAATAAGCCTACACTTTCACTTGGCATTACTTGGCATTTGACTTAAGGGCAAAAAAAAGAGTTTGCAAAACTTTGCAAACTCCTGTTAAGTCTCTGACACTCAAAGTGTCGCTATGAAGTCATCCCAATCCCGACTGCCCCCTTTCTTCTGGAACACTTTTTGGTACAATCGGCTTCGTATGCTGCTGATGGTGGTGGCATCCTTGCACATCACAGTGGAAATGTCCTTCAGCGGAATCCTCAGTTTCAGCAGCAGCGAAACTTGGTATTCAACATCTGAGATGCGGAACGACCGCAGCGTAGTGGCGAAATCGGGATAGATGGGGCGCAGGGCTTCCTCCATCTTCTGCCATTCGTCGGTCGAGAGTCGCCCTGTGTCTTGTATGCGCTGCTTCAACATTACATAGTAGTCGGAGTTGAAGAAATCGGCAGCCACTTCTGCCCGAGCATCGGCCACCTTCTTCGGCATCAGCTGGTTCCGCTGCTCTATCTCATGCAACCGCTCCTCAATCTCTTTTTTCTTCCTCCGCATCAGCCAGCCATAGATACCGAAGGAGAGCGCAATGATGACAACTGCACCAATCGTCCACCAGAGCAGTTCCATCCGCCACGCATACTCCTTACGGCTCAATGCCATCAGGAATGCCTCCATATCCTTGGCCTGCTGAATCATCTCCATGCGGCTCACTTCGGCGATGTTGTCGCGCTCCTTGGCCTGCTGAATCATCTCCATGCGGCTTACTTCGGCGATGTGGTCGCGCTCGCTGTCGGTGATACGCCGCCAGGTCTCCGTGATGCCATGCCAGTGGACGGTCATGGAGTCCGCGCTGTGAATCGTGGCATCCATCGTGTCGCCACGCTCTATATACAGCCCATCCCGTACCTCCCATGTCGCCGTGTGTTGCGGAAGCAGGTATTCCTTGTCACCCTGCTGCAGCATATAGACCAGATAGTAAGTGCCGTCGTCGGAATATACCTTATAGAAACTCTGGCCCATCTCATTCGGATAGGTCACAATGGAGCTATCGGGTAATACTTCCTGCTCCCGCATCCACACGCCCGTGAGGTCGTGCTCGTCAAGATGGGATGTGCAGGCTGTCGGCAGCAACACCGTAGTGAGTGTCGCAAAGATTGCCCTGGTGATATTAAATTGTTTTCCTGTCTTCATTGTGTCAGTATTTTATTACCACAGCGGTTCGCTCTCGAAGGCGAAGCCCGTGCAGTAGTCCTTGCCCTCCTCGTCGTTGTGTACCATGTACTTGAAGCAGCCCCGCTCCACGAAGGCCACCCACTGCGCCGGCTCGCCCGCCTCCTCCAGCGTCTCGCCCCGCTCCATCACGCGCCGCTCCCCATGCTCCATGCAGTACGCCCGCAGAAACCCCAGGTCCAGCCCCTCCTTGTAGGAATTAAACTGCTTCTGCTGTGTCATTGTAGCTGGATTCTTATGTCAAAGCAAAATATTCAAGTCAATAAACCCCTTGAAGCCGCTAATGCCTTAACAGCTTGACGGTATTCATTCATAAAGCCTTTCATTAATCCCTTTTGTTCATTCTTCTGTCCTCTCGTCCACTCTTGATTCTCCTCTATATTGTTTTCATAGAAATGAGTTAAGCAATTAACAGCTTTGTCAATAGTACTCTCTGCAATCCGCGTGGGATGTCCCATCGCATTCATCAAGCAAACTCCCAGAAACTCTGAACACTCAGGTACATTCATCATTGTCTTCACCTTTCGCACATACGCCTTTTGTCTTTCATCCTTAGATTTCTGTTCCAACACCTCCAAAAAGATGTCAGCAAGGGTGAGTGGGCGGGAATTTACAATAATATTATCCATGTCTTTGGAATTTAATATTTCCAAGGTTGGGAAGAAACAGAAATTGACAAGTCTTTTCTGTCAATCCTTTCCATGAACTTATCTAAAACTTTTAATGCAGGGTCTGGAGTAGGGACATCACTTATAATAAAAATATTTGCTATTTCATTATATCTGGTGCTCGGCTGGATATTCATTTCAAGGTATGCTTCAAGGACAAGATTTGTAAGTAATCTTAATTCTTCGTGAGTCGGCTTTCTTTCATCAAACTTCACGCGTATACGATATGGTTCAGGCATATCCATAGGCACTTCTTTTCTATGATAAATACGTGAAGTCCTATTAATTGATTTCTCTAAATCATTCATTCGTTCAAGAATAAGCTTAAAACCATCAATATTGGGGTCATTGCTCTTTGCCATTCCATCTAATATATTTTTTTCATTAATTGCCCTATATATAGGATTGTTAATTTCTTGTTTGCAATCCGTTGCATTTGCAATCATCTTTGTCAATGCTTCTCGTGCAGAATTAACCCCATTCATACAATCATCATAGAATATAGACCTCTCTGTCGCAACATCGAATGGCAGTTTCGTGCCATTTTCTGCTATACAAACAATCGGTTTCCTGATAGCATGACGTACAGCTAATTCATACATTACATTTGCATTTAATCCAGTAAGGTTGGCAATGACAAGTTCGTCTTCAATGATATGTTGAATGACTTGGCTTGTTATTGACCCTGGATTTGTCATCTTATGAGGGATAAAGATCTCATAATCAAGTTCGACTAAGACGGGCTCTATAACAGCCGATATAACGCCTTCAGCTTTTTTTCGAATATCACTTCCTTCACTTCCTATAGGTGTTATAACGAAACACCTATTTTGTTTTTTCTCTTCCATTTTCTTTATTATAATGCTTTCAAAGAAAAAGCCTCATTGAAATCTATTAGCATTCCTGTATCCACATATTTCTTCCATGCCTTTTCCTCATGACTAATATCAGAGATCTCTCCGGCATTTGTTTTTGAGAAACGATTTGCTACATTCTCCAATGTCGCTAATTCCTCTTCTGTGAAAGTATTCATGTCAGGGGAAAGGTCAGATTCTATTACTTGACCATATTTCCCAGACTCGTAATAAATAATTCGTTGACGTATATCAGGAATGGAGTATGCGCGATTATACCCTACTGGTACAGGACCATATTTGATAGCCATATATGATAATCCACTCATTCCTCGACCATAATCACGGTAATTAACAAAATCTGTATAGAACAATAATTTGTTCATCATTGTGAAAAAAACGCCACCAAATCTTTGTATATAATAAAGCATTATGTTCTTCAACTTACTGATAGATTGGGTGGCATAGCCATTTGTTAATCCAATACGCTGATTGTAAAATACGTAATCTTTTACAAAAAGTTCATACGGATCTATTCTTACGGATTTCACTTTTTCTTGTATCCTTTCAAATTCTCCCTCTTCAAATTGATTGCGCGAATTGTCCACATAATCAAGAAAGAACTGAGGAACACGAATCATTGCTAGTGTCTTTCCGTGTGCCTGACTGGGAACATCGCCATTTTCATATAAACGGTACTGATTGTCTCCCCATCCCAATATACGAGCCATCTTAATAGCTGGAAGCCCATATTTGCTGCGGGTCTTCTTGATTTCATCTGGGAATGGGATGCCATACTTGACACGATACTGATTATATATTTGGCCAATGTTAACTTCGTCAAGTTCCGAGGTGGTGAAGTGTTCACCAGTGTCGTCACAAACATAATACGAATAAATGTACTCGTACTTTTCATTTCTGAAAACCAACTCGGCTGGTTCTCTTTTCAATGTTGCGTTTCCGCCTGTGATTGGACTTTTCATTTGTTTTGTTCCTTAAATGGATATTGGATGGGATGTTCGGCTAAGTGGAAAGACATACAGACTGCACTATTATTTGTTAACCCTAACGTGATTTTGATATACACCTCTTTGCCTTTGATAGTCTTTCCAAATATCCACATATCTCCTAGATTATTCAAGACATTGGGTTCTGGTCCTTTATAAAAATCTTCCGTGGAGATTTGTTTCACTATGTCTTCGCGGAATTTGGCTGTAATACCCAACTCAGCTAAGGTATTCATATTCTTTTCACGTTCACCAAAGAAAACTATGCCAAAGACTTTCGCCTTTGTATGAAATTGTGCGAGGAAACTGTTTACTTCATCTTTTGTTGTCATTTTAAGAAGGATAATTTATATATTTGGCTGCAAAGGTACACCGATTAGTTGTAATTACAAAGAATTTTATAAAAAAATCAACGTTTTCGTTGTTTTTATATGTAAAGCGCATCCGCAAGAAGGATCTCGGCATGATTGCCACCACCTACGGCTACGTCTATGTCGCTCAGATCGCTATGGGCGCCGACCACGCACAGACCCTCAAAGCCTATTGGAAGAACCCAATGCCCGAACTCCGCCTGCAATTCGCATCGGCCTACGCGCTGGAGACCATCATCGGTCGTGTAATGAAAGAAGCAAAAAGCGGGCGAAAGTGCTTAGTTTTGGCACTTCCGCCCGCTTGGGGAATGAATCAGGAGTTGGGGGTTACTTGCCTTGGAGGAAGGCATGAACCTTCTCTGCCGTTTGCTTGCCGGAGGCGATGGCGCGGACGACGAGAGATGCGCCGCTGGCTGCATCGCCGCAGAGGAAGACGTTGTCCGGGTATTCGGGATGCTCTGGCTTGAGGAAGCCCATGGCGAGGAGGACCAGCTCGGCCTTGATGATTTCGGGCTCACCAGCTTCGACCATGATGGGTCTGCCGCCGTCGGGATTGGGCTTCCAGTCGATGGGCTGGACGCGGACACCGGTCACGTGGCCGTCGCCTTTCTCGTCGAGGAACTCGAGGGTGTTGATGTTCCAGCGACGGGTGCAGCCTTCCTCGTGCGAAGAGGTTGTCTTCAGGATGACAGGCCAGTTGGGCCAAGGAGTGGCGGGGTTGTGCCCCACGGGCGGCTTGGGCATAATCTCAATCTGAGTCACGCTCTTGGCGCCCTGACGATGGGCGGTGCCGATGCAGTCGCTGCCCGTATCGCCGCCGCCAATAACGAGGACATCCTTACCCTTGGCGGTGACGCGCTCCTCTTTCGAAAACTCCATGCCTGCGAGGACACGGTTCTGCTGCGAGAGCAATTCAAGGGCGAGATGGACGCCTTTCAGGGAACGGCCAGGAACCTTCAAATCCCTTGCCACAGGAGTGCCAGATGCAATTACGATTGCATCGTAATCGCAAAGTTGAGAGTTGAAAGTTGAGAGTTGAGAGTTATTGGCTGCGCCGTTAGAGGCCAAATCATTTTCAATTTTCAATTTTCCATTGTCAATTTTTACGGCGGCGCCGTAAACAAACTTCACCCCTTCCTGCTCCATGACGCTGATGCGGCGGTCGATGATCTTCTTGTTGAGTTTGAAGTTGGGGATGCCGTAGCGGAGGAGGCCTCCGGCGGCTTCGTTCTTCTCGAAGACGGTGACTTCGTAGCCCATGTAGTTGATCGTGGTGGCGGCGGCGAGACCGGCAGGACCGGCTCCGATGACGGCCACACGCTTGCCGTTGCGCTCAGGATGCTCGATGGTGACGTAGCCTTCGAGATAGGCGCGTTCGGTGATGGCGGCTTCGTTCTCGCGGTTGGTCACGGCCTCGCCCGTGGTGAGGTAGAGCACGCAAGCCTTCTCGCAGAGCGCAGGACAAATACGGCCTGTGAACTCGGGGAACGGGTTGGTTTTCTTCAGGAGTTTGTAAGCCGTCTCCCATTCGCCACGGTAGAGGGCGTCATTCCATTCGGGGTCTTTATTGCCCAGAGGACAAGCCCAGTGGCAGAAGGGCACGCCGCAATCCATGCAGCGGCTGGCCTGCTCCTGACGGTCGCGGGTATTGAGTGTCTGTTCCACCTCGCCGAAATCGTGGATGCGATCATGAATAGGTCTGTATCCAGCCTCCTTGCGAGGCACTGTCAGAAATGCTGGGGAAGACCCTCCCCCTGCCCTCACTTGTAGGGAGGGAGCAGATACTTTCGAATGTTGTATATCTTTCATTTTATTATTGTTTTCTGGTTCTTGTTAGTAATCACCCCCTCCCTACAAGGGAGGGTGAGGGGTGGGTCTTAGTAGTCTCTCTGGATGTCAGCGATCTTTTCGTGCAGCTTCGCCATCTTCTCCTCTTCGAGCACGCGCTTGTACTCGATAGGCGTCACCTGGATGAAGTCCTCGATGTAGCGGTGCCAGTCATCCAGCATGCGTCCTGCGAGGGCGCTGCCCGTGTGGAGATAGTGCTGGCGGATGAGTTCGAGCAGCTCCTTGCGCGAGACACCGTCCTCGACCAGCGAGAGCTCCACCATGTCCATATTGCAGAAATAGTCGAAGGTGTGGTCGGGGTCATAGACATACGCCAGGCCACCGCTCATGCCGGCCGCGAAGTTGCGACCCGTCTTACCGAGAACGACCACACGACCGCCCGTCATGTATTCGCAGCAGTGGTCGCCCGCGCCCTCGATGACGGCGATGGCACCCGAGTTGCGCACGCCGAAACGCTCGCCCACACGACCATTGACATACAGCTCGCCGTTGGTGGCTCCGTAGAGACCCGTGTTGCCGGCGATGATATTGTCCTCGGCGCGGAAGTCGGCGCTGACGCGGGCTGGAGGCAGAATGCTGATGCGACCGCCAGAGAGTCCCTTGCCGAAGTAGTCGTTGCACTCGCCTTCGAGCTTCAGGTTGAGGCCCTTCACAGCAAACGCACCGAACGACTGACCCGCCGAGCCCTTGAACTTGATGTTGATGGTGCCGTCGGGCAGACCGACCTCGCCATACTTCTTGGCGATGACGCCAGAGAGCATCGTGCCCACGGCGCGGTCGGTGTTCTTGATGGCGTAGTCGAGGTTCACTTCCTCCTGGTCGTCGATGGCCTTCTGAGCGGCCTTGATAATCTCCTCGTCCTTCACGCCGCTGACGGTGGTGAAAGAGCCGCGATCCCAGAAGAGGGGCTTGTCGGTGTCGGGGCGATAGAGGAGGCGTGAGAAGTCGATGGTTGCCCATTTTGACTCGACGGAAGAACCGACGGGAACGGTCTTTACTTCGATGAGATCAGTGCGGCCGATGATGTCCTTGAGCTTGCGGACACCGATTTCAGCAAGGTATTCGCGCACCTGCTCGGCGAGGAAGGTGAAGAAGTTCACGACATATTCGGAGCGTCCCATGAAGCGGGCACGCAGGCGTTCGTCTTGGGTAGCCACACCCACAGGGCAGGTATTGGTGTTACATTTGCGCATCATCACACAGCCGAGGACGATGAGCGGCAGAGTGCCAAAGGAAAATTCGTCGGCACCCAGCATGGCCATGATAATCACGTCCTTGGCGGTCTTTAGCTGGCCGTCGGTTTGCAGGCGTACTTGGTTGCGGAGGCCGTTCATGACGAGTGTCTGCTGTGTCTCTGCAAGGCCTATTTCAGGCGATATACCTGCGAAAGGCAGGTGATGCACCCGTGCCACCTTCGGCACCACTGATGACGATAAGGTCGGCCTTAGCCTTGGCTACACCTGCGGCAATGGTTCCCACACCGCTCTCGGCCACGAGTTTCACGCTGACGGCTGCAGTGGGGTTGATGTTCTTGAGGTCGAAGATGAGCTGTGCCAGGTCCTCGATGGAGTAGATGTCGTGATGGGGTGGGGGAGAGATGAGCGAGATGCCAGGGATAGCGTTGCGCGTCTTAGCGATAATCTCATTCACCTTGAAGCCAGGCAACTGTCCGCCCTCACCAGGCTTAGCACCCTGTGCCACCTTGATTTGGATTTCCTCGGCATTCACTAGGTATTCGGCGGTCACACCGAAACGTCCGGAAGCTATCTGCTTGGTCTTGCTGGAGAGCGACACGCCATCCACGTCGGAGTGGTAGCGGGCATTGTCCTCGCCACCCTCACCCGTGTTGCTGCGGGTGCCCAACTTGTTCATGGCCAGCGCCAAAGCCTCATGCGCCTCGATGCTCAGGGCACCAAACGACATGGCCCCTGTCACGAAATGCCGAACGATGGATTCAATAGGTTCCACCTCGTCAAGGGGGATGGGAGCCGCTGCCTTCTTGAAGCCGAAGAAGTCGCGGAGGAAGATGGGGCTTTCTTTCTCGTCAACCTGCGTTGCCCACTCCTTGAACTTCTTATAGGAACCGAGGCGTGTGGCTATCTGGAGGTTGGCAATGGTTTCGGGGTTCCAGGCGTGCTTGATGCCGTCCTTGCGCCACGAGAACTGACCGTTGTTGGGCAGGAACTCGTTGATTTCTGCGGGCTTGAATGCTTCATCGTGCAGAAGGATGGCATCGCGGGCAATTTCTTTCAAACCGATACCTCCGATGGAGCTCACTTCCGTGCCAAAATAGCGGCGCAGCAAATCCTCGCTCAAACCGATGCTCTCGAAGATTTTTGCACCACGATAGCTGCGGATGGTGGAGATACCCATCTTGGACATGATCTTCTTCAAGCCCTTATCCACGGCTTTGATGTAGTTGGCTTCGGCGGTGGTGTACTCCTCTTGAATCTTGTGTTTCTTCACAAGGTCGTCGAGCACGGCGAAGGTCATATAGGGGCAAATCGCGCTGGCACCATAGCCTAACAGCAAGGCCGCGTGCATCACCTCGCGAATCTCACCGCTCTCCACGATGAGGGCGGTTTGCACACGCTTCTGAACTGAAATCAGATAATGGTGGACGGCACTTACAGCCAATAAACTCGGAATGGCTGCACGCTTATCGTCAATGTCGCGGTCGGTGAGGATGATGTAGTTGACACCCTCATCCACGCTCGCCTCGGCTTCTTTGCACAAATCCTCGATGGCTTGCCGAAGTCCGCTGGCTCCTTTCTCCATATTGAAAAGAATGGGGAGTTTTTTTGTCTTGAAGCCCTTGTAGCGGATATTACAGAGGATATCTAACTGGGTGTTTGTCAGCACGGGTTGCGGCAGACGCACCATCTTGCAGTTCGAGGCATCGGGGGTGAGGATGTTGGTTCCCACGGCACCGATATACTCCGTCAACGACATCACCAGTTCCTCGCGGATGGGGTCGATGGCAGGGTTCGTGACCTGTGCGAATTGTTGACGGAAGTAGTTGAAGAATATCTGTGGACGATCGCTGATGACGGCCAGCGGCGTGTCGTTACCCATTGCGGCAACAGGTTCCTGACCTGCTGTGGCCATCGGCACAACGGTCTTGTCGATGTCTTCCTGTCCGAAACCGAAAGCGATGAGTTTGCGTTCCAGATTGGGCACGCTGTTCTCCACGTGGCGACCGCTCCTCAGTTTCTCCAGCTGGATGCGGTTTGTCTGTAGCCACTCGCGATAGGGATGTGCCTTGGCCAGCTTTTCCTTGATTTCGCCGTCGTAGTAGATCTTGCCCTCTTGGGTGTCAATGAGCAGTATCTTACCGGGTTGCAGACGGCCCTTGCTCACCACATCGTTCGGGTCAAAGTCCATCACGCCGACCTCCGATGCCACCACCATCATGCCGCTCTTGGTAATCGTGTAGCGGCTGGGACGCAAGCCGTTTCTATCCAGCATACCACCCGCATAGCGGCCATCCGAGAACAGCAGGGCAGCAGGGCCGTCCCACGGCTCCATGAGGATGGAATGGTATTCGTAAAACGCCTTCAAATCCTCGCTGATGGGGTTCTTGTCGTTGAAGCTCTCCGGCACCAGGATGGCCATTGCCTGTGGCAGCGAGAGGCCGCTCATGATGAGGAACTCAAACACGTTATCGAGTGAGGCCGAATCGCTCATGCCTTCCTGCACGATGGGTCGGATGTCCTTGATGTCGCCCAGTGCTTCGCTACTCAACACGCTCTCACGTGCTTTCATCCAACCACGGTTGCCACGAATGGTGTTGATTTCACCGTTGTGTGCCAGCAGGCGGAAGGGCTGTGCCAGCTTCCACTTCGGGAACGTGTTCGTGGAGAAGCGTGAGTGCACCAGTGCCAAGCCGCTCGTGAAGTAAGGGCTGCTCAGATCAGGGAAATAGCGACGCAGCTGTCCGCTGGTCAGCATACCCTTGTAGATGATGTATTTGCTTGACAATGAGCAGATGTAGAAATCTTCAACATCAATGCGGTTCTCAATCCGTTTCCTGATTTTATATAGGATGCGGTCGATGTTCTCTGTGACCTCTGTTTTCTCAGTGCTCTCTGTTATGAATATCTGTTTGATGTCCGGTTCCACCTCTCTTGCACCAGCACCCAGCACCTCCGGACAGGTGGGCACCGTGCGCATGTGCATCAGCTGCAAGCCCTCGCGCTCAATCTCTTCAATCATCACGTTCAGGATGCTCTGCTGTGCCTTTGCGTCTTTCGGAAGGAAGACAATTCCTGTGCCGTATTTACCTTTCTCTGGTACGGGAATGCCTTGCAGAAGAATAAACTCATGCGGAATCTGCATCAGAATACCGGCACCGTCGCCCGTCTTGTCACGCGTCTCAGCACCACGGTGCTCCATGTTTTCCAGCACCTTCAACGCATTATCCACCAGCTCATGGCTCTTGCCGCCGTGAATGTTCACCACCATGCCCACGCCGCAGGCATCGTGCTCATAGGAGGGATTATAGAGCCCCTTAGCGGCCATCCCTTGTAGGGAGGGAGTAGAATGTGTTTGACTGATTGTAATCTGTTTCATATTGTTCTTTTATAATTTTCTTGCGATGCGACGCAGTGCCCTTTCTGTATTCTCGTGTGTACCGAAGGCTGTCAGACGCACATAGCCTTCGCCACTGGGACCGAAGCCTGCGCCTGGGGTGCAGACGACATGAGCAGAGCGGAGCATCCAGTCGAAGAACGCCCAGCTACTCCCCTCGTCCGCAAAGTCCCCCTCGCCCACGGGAGAGGGGTTAGGGGTGAGGCCGGGGCTGGGGGTGAGGCTTGGTGTGTGCACCCACAGGTAGGGCGCATCCTCGCCGCCATAAACGATGAAGCCCATATCAGTTAACTCCTCACGCATCACACGGGCATTATCCATATAGTAGTCGATGACCTGGCGGATTTGCGCGCTTCCTTCAGGCGTGTAAATGGCCTCTGCGGCGCGTTGGCTGAGGTAGCTCGTGCCGTTGAATTTCGTACACTGACGGCGGTTCCATAATGAGTTTAGAACCACTTCATTACCATGTTTTGATTTAAGTATTACTTCTTCTGGAACAACGGTATAGCCACAACGCACACCAGTGAAGCCCGCGGTCTTGGAATAGCTGTGGAATTCCACTGCACACTGCTTGGCACCCGGGATCTCATAGATGCTATGAGGGATGTCGTCGTGTTGGATGAACGCCTCGTAGGCAGCATCGTAGAAGATGAGTGCATCGACGGCAAGCGCGTAGTCCACCCACTTCTTCAACTGGTCCTTCGTGAGCACCGTGCCCGTCGGGTTGTTGGGATAGCAGAGATAGATGACATCGACACGCTTCTTGGGCAGCGCTGGCGCGAATTGGTTCTCTGCCGTACAGGGCAGCTTCACGATGTGACGACCTGCCATGAGGTTTGAATCGACATAGACGGGATAAACGGGGTCCGTGACAGCCACGACGCAGTCGGCGGAAAGCAGCTCCTGGAAGTTGCCCGTATCGCTCTTGGCACCGTCACTCACGAAGATCTCGTCCGTCTCGATGTCGATGCCACGTGCATGAAAATCATGCTCCACAATGGCATCACGCAGGAAGTCGTAGCCCTGTTCGGGACCATAACCGCGGAAACCTGCCGCCATGCTCATCTCGTCAGCGGCCTTGTGCAGCGCCTCCACGACGGCAGGCACCAACGGCTGCGTAACATCGCCGATACCCAGCGAGATAACATCTGCCATCGGGCTCTCTGCCTTAAACGCCTTCACCCTCTTGGCGATATCCGCAAACAAATAGTTGTTGGACAGATTCAAATAATTCTCGTTTATCTTCATCTTTATATTTTTCACTTTTTACTCATTCACTTTTCACTCTGCCATCTCCCCTTCAAACACAAACTCGGCGGGGCCTGTCATATAGACGTGGTTGTCAGCCTCTCGCCATTCCACCTCCAGTGTGCCGCCATCCATAATGATGCGCGCATTGCGTCCTGCACGTCCAGTCTTGCAGGCAGCGACAGCTGTGGCACAAGCTCCTGTACCACAAGCCATCGTGATACCACTGCCGCGTTCCCAAACGCGCACCCGAATGCCGTCAGGACGCATTTCGGCAAATTCGATGTTGCAACGTTCAGGAAACGCGGGATGATATTCCAATTCTTCTCCTAAAGTCTCCACCTCATCCACATTATTCGTGAAGATGACGTAGTGGGGGTTGCCCATACAAACATAGCATCCAGAAGCTGGCAGATTGCCAGTTTCCGGATGATATTGTTTTTCATTCTCAAACGCCGGCTCGCCCATATCCACCGTGACGGATTCCACGTTACCATTTCTCACATGGAGCTCCAGCACCTTAATGCCAGAGAGCGTCAAAAGGCGGATTTGTGTTTGTGTGGTCAAGCCTTTCTCATACACATACTTCCCGATACAACGGCTCGCATTGCCGCACATCATCGCCTCCGAGCCATCCGCATTGAAGATACGCATGGAGAAATCAGCCTCCGGGATAGGACTTGGTCCGATGAGCACGAGACCATCGCTTCCTATGCCCTTATGTCGGTCGCTCCACGCTATCGCAGCCGCCGACGGGTCGGCAATAGGGTAGGTAGAGGTGTCAACGTAGATGTAGTCGTTGCCAGCTCCGTGCATCTTAGTGAAGTGTATCTTTTGTGTCATCTTGACGTTGTTCAAGTGTGTTATGCTAACGTTTGCGATTGGATTTGCTGCAAAGTAACAACAAAATGTTATTATACACAATATTTTTATCGCTTTTTGAAATGTTGAATATCGTTTTTCTTGACATAAAGCAAGAATTACGCTCCCGAATCATTGCATAATGACAAAAAAGCTGTGTCGTTTGTTTCGACACAGCCCTTTCTGATGATGTAGTGTACTTTAGAGATGGAATGAGGCGCCACAGATGAGAAACAGTCTCTCGTCGCGTGGGTTGGCGGTGAGTCCCGCGAAGACTGGGAGATGGTGCTTTTTCTTGATGACGAAGTCCTTGGTGGCGCAAAGGCTGACGTTGGTGACGCTGAACCCGTTCGTGTTGTAGGTGGTGGTGGCGTAGGGGACAATGCCCACTGCTGCCGACCAGTCAAGACCTCCGAGGCGGAAGGGTGCACTCACTTCGAAGTAGCTGCTATAGGCGCGCTTACCATCTTTATTTTTACCGTCGTCACCGGCGAAGTTGGTGTACCACTGGATGCTGAGGAATCCGAAGTCGTAGCCTACGTTGGCTTCCCAGATGTGGGAGGTCTCTCCGGACTTGTACTGGAAGTAGCTGCCCTTGGAGAACCAGTAGTCGGTGATGCCGACGTTAAAGCCTTTGATGCTGTAGGCCAGCGTGAGATCCAGCTCCTTGTCGTCGGTGAAGTCGCTGATGCCAACGCTACCCCAAGCCGTCAGACTCAGTCCTTTCCATTCGATTCCGAGGGTGGGTTGTAAGCTCACGTCGCCCAAGTCCTGACCACGCCAGATATATTGGTTCACGAGGTCTATGCCAAGGTTAAGACCCACCCCCGCCCCCTCCCGTAAAGGGAGGGGAGTCTCGCTACGCTCGTCAGCTGGCGCTTGAAGGTTATCTTGTGCAAACAAATTCAGTGTTGTTACTGATAATAAGGATAATAGGATAAAATATTTCGTTTTCATGTTGATAACTTATTTATTTATTAATTATAGCACAATTCTCCGTGCTCATACACATCCAGACCTTCGTCTTCGATGCGAGCGGGCACGCGGAGACCGTGCAGTTTCTTGATGGCATAGAAGAGTACGATACCGCAGGCGGCTGCCCAAAGGTCGATGATGAGGATTCCGAAGCACTCTGCGCCGAAGAAGCCCCAACCGTGACCGTAGAAAGCACCGTTCGAGGTGGAGAGTAAACCCGTCATGAGCGTGCCGAGGATGCCACATACACCGTGAACAGAGCTGGCGCCCACAGGATCGTCGATGTGCAGCACGTGGTCAATGAACTCAATGGAGAAGACCAGCACCGTGCCACAGACGAGGCCGATGATGACGGCGCCCACGGGTGACACGAGGTCGCAACCGGCCGTGATGCCTACGAGACCTGCCAACACGCCGTTTAACGTCAGTGAGAACGAGGGCTTCTTGTACTTCAGCCAGGTGAGGAACATCGTGGCGACACCACCTGCTGCGGCAGCGAGGTTCGTGGTCAGGAACACGTGCGAGATGGCGATGCGGTTCACCTCACCGGAGGCTGCAAGCTGTGAGCCGGGGTTGAAGCCGAACCAACCCATCCACAGGATGAAGACACCCAGGGCTGCCAGCGTCAGCGAGTGGCCGGGGATAGCGCGACTCTTGCCATCCTTGCCGTATTTACCGCGACGGGCACCCAGTGCCATAGCGCCGATCAATGCCAGCACGCCACCCACGCTGTGCACGATGGCAGAGCCTGCGAAGTCATGGAACACATCACCGAAGGTGGTCATCATGAAGCTGTCGGCGGCATCGTTGCAGAGCCAGCCGCCGCCCCATGTCCAGTGGCCCTCGATGGGGTAGATGAACAGCGAGATCATGGCGCTGTAGATGACGTACATAGAGAACTTCGTGCGCTCAGCCATCGCACCGCTGACGATGGTGGCAGAGGTGGCGCAGAAGACCGTCTCGAAGATCAGGAATCCCTCCACGGGCAGCTCACCTTTATAGAAGGAGAGGTCGCCCCAGTTGGGCATACCGATGAAGCCTGCACCGTCGCTGCCGAACATGAAGCCGAAGCCCACGAACCAGAACAGCAGGGAGCCGAACATGAAATCTACGAAGTTCTTGAACAGGATGTTAGCCGTGTTCTTGCCGCGTGTGAAACCTGCTTCACACAGCGCAAAGCCGGGCTGCATAAAGAAAACCAACATGGCTGCTAACAGCATCCATACAGTATCTAATGATAAAGCTATATCGTTCATATAATTTACAATTTATATATATACAATTTACAATGGATTTACGATTTGGTTATTTGGCAATTTACTACATGAACGATAATAAAGAATTCAATTGATAAAGTCGAAAATAAATCGTAAATAGTAAATCGTCAAATCGTAAATTTTCTTTATTTCTTATCCCTTAAAACCGTGTCTCCGTGTTCGCCTGTGCGGATGCTCCATGTGTCTATCATGTCGCTGACGAAGATGCGGCCGTCGCCGACCTCTCCCGTGTGGGCTGTGTCGATAATCACCTTCACGGTGGAATCGACAAACTGGTCGCGGCAGACGATGGTGAGTGCTACGCGCTCGATGACATCCGTTGAGTACTGCACGCCACGATAGATGCGTTCCTGTCGGCTCTGGCCGATTCCGTGCACGTCGTGATACTCAAACCAGTCGATGTCCGAGTTGAGCAATGCTTCCTTGACATCTTCGAATTTCGTCTTCCGAATAATCGCTTCAATCTTTTTCATACCTTAAACATTTAATTACTGAGCGTCCTTTTTTACTTACACATTGCAATGTTTTTGCTGCAAAGGTACAGCAAAATGTCATTAGACAAACAAAAATCCGCGCAAAAAGATAGAGATATATTCATATATTTGATTTATGTCAACGAAATATTTATTTTATGCGTTAAAAAGCAATGAAATTGTTGTGTGGTATGACAAATTGATGTATATTTGCAGCAAAATATTACAATATGTAATTTAAAAAGATATTTATAGCCCAATGGAAGAGCTTAAGCATGAATGTGGTGTAGCGATGATTCGCCTATTAAAACCGCCTACATTCTATCAGGAGAAGTACGGCACGCGGCATTATGCCCTGAACAAGCTGTACCTGATGATGGAGAAACAGCACAACCGCGGTCAGGAAGGTGCCGGCATCGCTTGTGTCAATTCGGACGCTCCCGTAGGTGAAGAATATATGTTTCGCGAGCGCGCGGAGGGGAAGGATGCGATAACGGATTTGTTTTCAAGGGTGGCCCCCCACCATCTCCCCCGAGGGGGACAGACCGCTGAGAGGGAAGCCTCCCCTCGGGGAGGATGGGAGGGGGCTTCCCTTTTCATGGGCCACCTGCGCTATTCCACCACAGGCAAGAGCGGGTTGCAGTATGTGCATCCTTTCCTGCGGCGCAACAACTGGCGTGCCAAGAACCTGTGTCTGTGCGGCAACTTCAACATGACGAATATCGATGAGATCTTTGCGAAGATCGTGCGGCAAGGACAGTCGCCACGTATGCTTGGCGACAGTTATATCACGTTAGAATGGATGGGGCACCGGCTGGATCGCGAGGTGGAACGCAACTTCGAGGATGCCAAGCGCTTAGGGCTGCAGGACCTCGACATCACCCGCTACATCGACGACCATGTGGATGTGGCTCGCGTGCTACGTACCTCACTGCCCGACTACGACGGCGGTTATGTGCTCTGCGGTCTCACGGGCAGCGGCGAGATGTTTGCCGTGCGCGACCCGTGGGGCATACGTCCGGCTTTCTTTTATCAGGACGATGAGATTGTGGCGGTGGCCAGCGAACGTCCTGTGCTGCAGACCACCTTCGACCTCACGACCGACCAGATCCATGAGATTGCTCCGGGCGAGGCGCTGATTGTCAACAGACACGGCGAGACGCGCGCAGAGACCATCCTGCCTCAGCGCGGCGACAGCCGGTGTAGCTTCGAACGCATCTATTTCAGCCGTGGCTCCGACAGCGACATCTATCGGGAACGCAAGCGTCTGGGCGAGCAGCTCACTAAACCCATCCTCCGCGCCATCGACCTCGACACCGAACACACCGTGTTCTCCTTCATCCCCAACACCGCCGAGGTGGCTTTCTACGGAATGGTGGAGGGTTTCCGCCGTCTGGGGCTGGATGTGCGGACGGAGAAGGTGGCGTGGAAGGACATCAAGCTGCGGACGTTCATCACCGAGGCCGGTGCCCGCAAAGACCTCGCCGCCCACGTCTATGACATCACCTACGGCTGTCTGGCGCCCTACAAGGACAACCTCGTCATCATCGACGACAGTATCGTTCGCGGAACGACTCTCAAGGAGAGCATCTTCAAGATCCTCGACCGTCTGCATCCCAAGAAGATCGTGATGGTCAGCAGTTCTCCGCAAGTGCGCTATCCCGACTACTACGGCATCGACATGGCCCGCCTCGAAGAACTCTGCGCCTTTAGAGCTGCAATTAGTAGCCTCACCCCCGACCCCTCTCCGAATGGAGAGGGGAGTAGATACACTCATGGGCAAGGGTTGCAATTGATAGACGAAGTATATCGTTTATGCAAAGAGTGCCCTTTAGAGGCCAATCACGTTAGGCGTATTTATGAACCTTTTTCGGTTGAGGAGATTAATGCTAAGATGGTGGAGATGCTGCGACCGCAGGGTATGGAAATGCCTGTCGAGCTCGTCTTCCAAAGCATCGAGGGCCTGCACACCGCCTGTCCCAACCACCATGGCGACTGGTACTTCACGGGGAATTACCCGACTCCTGGCGGCATCCGTCGGGTCAACGAGGCCTTTGTCAGCTGGTATAAAAATCGATTTAAAGAATGATTTTAATAACGTCATAGCTTCATAATGAAAACGAATTATATCTTTGTCACTGGTGGTGTGGTTTCCTCTTTGGGAAAGGGCATTATCTCTGCCAGCATCGGCAAGTTGCTGCAAGCACGCGGCTACAAAGTTACGATTCAAAAGTTTGACCCCTACATTAACATCGACCCCGGTACGCTGAACCCTTATGAACACGGCGAGTGCTACGTGACGGAGGATGGATTTGAAACGGACCTGGATCTGGGGCATTACGAACGTTTTACGGGCATACGCACTACACGTAACAACTCGATAACAACCGGCCGCATCTATAAGACGGTGATAGATCGCGAGCGCCACGGCGACTACCTGGGAAAGACCATCCAGGTGGTGCCTCACATCACTGACGAGATAAAACGTCGTATGCTGGGGGAGGGGTCTTTTGATTTCGTCATCACCGAGGTGGGCGGCACCATCGGTGATATTGAGAGTGCACCGTTCATGGAAGCCATTCGACAGTTACGCTGGGAGCTGGGTCCCCAGGCCGTATGCGTGCACCTGACGTACGTGCCCTATCTGAAGGCTGCCGATGAGTTGAAGACCAAGCCCACGCAGCACAGCGTAAAAGAACTGCAGGGCATGGGTATACAGCCTGATATACTTGTGCTGCGCACCGAGCGCCATCTGGACGACGCGCTGCGCATGAAGGTAGCTTCGTTCTGTAATGTCGATTTGGAGTGTGTGGTGCAGAGCGAGGACATGCCCAGCATTTATGAGGTGCCCGTGAGTATGCAGAAGCAGGGACTGGACGCTGCCATCATGCGTAAGATTGGCATCCCCGTTGGCGAGACACCGGCGATGAAGCCCTGGCACGACTTCCTCGACAAGCAGCGTAATGCCAAACGTGAGGTTCACATCGGACTTGTGGGTAAGTACGACCTGCAGGACGCTTACAAGAGCATTCGTGAGAGCCTGAACCTGGCCTGCATCTATAACGACGTGAAAGCCAGGTTGCACTTCGTGAACAGCGAGGAAATCACGTATCAGAATGTCAGCGACAAGCTTGATGGAATGGCAGGAGTTGTAATTTGCCCGGGATTCGGACAGCGTGGCATTGAAGGCAAGATTATCGCCGCAGAATATTTGCGCACCAACGATATTCCTACTTTCGGCATCTGTCTTGGAATGCAGATGATGGTGATCGAGTTTGCCCGCAATGTGCTGGGATACGAGGATGCCAATAGTCGTGAGATGGACGCGCAGACGCCACACAACGTCATCGACATTATGGAGGAGCAGAAAAGCATCACGCAGTTGGGTGGCACGATGCGTCTTGGGGCTTATGAATGCGAGCTAAGAGAAGGAAGTAAGGCCTATGAGGCTTACGGCCATGAAGCAATGGTGAGGGAACGCCACCGTCATCGCTACGAATTCAACAACTCATATAAAGAGGAGTACGAGGCTAAGGGGATGAAATGCGTGGGTATTAATCCTGCTGCCAATCTCGTGGAGATTGTGGAGATGCCAGAAAAACGCTGGTATATCGGCACACAATTCCATCCTGAATATTCATCCACCGTGCTTCATCCGCACCCTCTTTTTTTGAATTTTATTAAGGTTTGTGTGGAATAAATCGTAGCATCAATATGAAGCAAGGAACATTCCTATATCATCTGACAGCCATCGCAGTAGTAGTTGTTTGGGGCTCCACATTCGTTTTCACCAAGCTGTTGCTACTGAACGGCCTTTCGCCAGCAGATATCTTCACGACGCGATTTGTCATTGCATATTCGATGCTGCTTGTTTTCTCGTTACTTTATGGATCTCATAAATGGGTCGCCGACAACATAAAAGACGAACTGCTGATGATGGCACTGGGTGTTTCAGGTGGTTCGCTATATTTCCTGACGGAAAATGCGGCCATGAACTATACTACCACAACCAACACTTCGCTTATTGTGTGCATGTGTCCCCTTTTTGGGGCGTTGCTGATATCTGTTTTTTATAAAGCAGAACGCCTCCGCGGCTGGCAAATAGTAGGCTCTCTGATGGCTGCTTTGGGTGTCGTCATCGTGGTGCTGAATGGTCATTTCATCCTTCACCTCTCCCCAAAAGGTGATGCGCTGGCATTTTGTGCTTGTATGTGTTGGGCCGTCTATAGTCTTCTGATGATACCTGCCGGCAAACGTTACGACACGTTGTTCATCACGCGTAAGGTCTTCTTCTATGGGCTGGTCACTATGGTTCCTTATTATGTTCTTTGCCCCGAGTTTCCGCCTATTCGTTTGCTACTTCGTACAGAAGTCCTTTTCTATCTCTTGTTTCTTGGCTGCATTGCATCTACGGTCTGTTATCTTGTTTGGAACTGGCTTATTCAGAAACTGGGTGCCGTCGTCACAACAAATTATATCTATTTCAATCCCGTCATCACCATCCTCTGTGCATGGATTGTTCTGTCAGAGAAGATTACTGTTTGGTTCCTTTTAGGGACTGCGTTAATATTAATGGGATTATATCTTGCAGACCGCAAACGAACCATATCGGCACCTTCCAACAAATAGCTAACATAGAATAAACTTTAAACATTAAACATTAAACTTTAAACTAAATATGTGTGGTATCGTATCTATTTTCAACATCAAACAGCAGACGCCTGAGCTGCGGCAAAAGGCACTGCGCATGAGTCAGAAACTTCGTCACCGCGGCCCCGACTGGAGCGGTATCTACTGCGGCGGTAGCGCCATCCTGGCGCATGAGCGTCTGAGCATCGTGGATCCCGAAAGCGGCGGACAGCCCTTGTTCTCACCCGACCGCAAGCAGGTACTGGCAGTCAATGGCGAGATCTATAACCATCAGGAGATACGTCGTCGTTACGCTGGAGATTATGAGTTCCAGACGGGTAGCGACTGCGAGGTAATCCTGGCCTTGTATCGCGATTTTGCCGCAGGAAAAATCACGATACAGGAACTGCTGGAAAGTCTCTCCGGCATCTTCGCCTTCGCGCTCTACGACGAGGAGCAGAATGCCTTCCTCATTGCCCGCGACCCTATCGGCGTCATACCTCTTTATATTGGCTACGACAGCGATGGCAAGGTCTATGTGGCCTCCGAGCTGAAGGCACTCGAGGGGCAATGCGAACACTATGAGCCCTTCCTGCCAGGGCATTATTACTGGAGCAAGGAACCCGGTTTGAAGCGCTATTACCAACGCGATTGGTTCGAGTACGATGCGGTCAAGGACAACGGGGCGAGTGTGGCAGATATCCACGATGCGCTGACGGCAGCCGTGAAGCGACAGCTGATGAGCGATGTGCCTTACGGCGTACTGCTCAGCGGCGGTCTGGACAGCAGCGTGGTCTCGGCCATCGCCGAGAAATTCAGCGAACACCGCATCGAGGACGACAGCCAGACACGTGCCTATTGGCCCCGCCTGCATAGCTTCGCCGTGGGACTGAAAGGGGCACCCGACTTGGAGAAGGCGCGCCTCGTGGCAAAGCACATCGGCACCGTACACCACGAAATCAACTACACGATACAGGAGGGCTTGGATGCCGTCCGCGATGTCATCTACTTCATCGAGACTTACGATGTGACCACCGTGCGCGCTTCTACGCCGATGTACCTGCTGGCACGCGTCATCAAGTCGATGGGCATCAAGATGGTGCTCTCGGGCGAGGGTGCCGACGAGATCTTCGGCGGTTATCTCTACTTCCACAAGGCCCCCAACGCTAAGGCTTTCCACGAGGAGACCGTGCGCAAGCTCTCGAAGCTGCACTACTACGACTGCCTCCGTGCCAACAAGAGCCTGTCGGCATGGGGCGTAGAGGGCCGCGTGCCCTTCCTTGACAAGGAGTTCTTGGATGTGGCCATGCGCACCAACCCAGAGGCGAAGATGTGTGGCGCGCGGAAGGACGGCAAAGCCGGGTTCGAGATTGAGAAACGCATTGTCCGCGAAGCCTTTGCCGATATGTTACCCGAGGAAATCGCATGGCGACAGAAGGAACAGTTCAGCGATGGGGTAGGCTACAGCTGGATTGACACCCTCAAGAAGATAACCTCCGAAGCTGTCACCGACGATCAGATGGCACACGCCGCAGAGCGTTTTCCCATCAAACCACCGCTCAACAAGGAAGAATACTACTACCGCAGCATCTTCGCCGAGCATTTCCCCAGCGACAGCGCAGCGCGCAGCGTGAACCAGGAGGCCAGCGTGGCCTGCTCCACCGCCATTGCACTGGAATGGGATGCCGCGTTCAAAAACATGAACGACCCCAGCGGACGTGCAGTGAAAGGAGTACACGAACAAGCCTATTAAACCTAATTCATAGTTCACAATTCATAATTGGCATTTGATGAAGGACGCAAGATTGATATTGAGTGACGGAACAGTCTTCCAAGGTAAAAGCTTCGGCTATGAGGCTGACACCGTGGGCGAAGTAGTCTTCAACACAGCCATGACGGGCTATCCCGAGAGCCTCACAGACCCCAGCTACGCAGGACAGATCCTGACGTTTACGTATCCGCTGATAGGGAATTATGGGGTGCCGGAGACCGGCAGACCCACCCCCGAACCCCTCCCGTCAGGGATGGGTATGATGGCAAATGGGAATGAAAGTCTCCCCTCACGGGGTGATTTAGAGGGGTCTTTACCGGAGTCCATGGAGAGCGACAGGATTCATCCGAAGGCGGTGATTGTGGCCGATTACAGCGAGGAGTACAGCCATTGGAATGCAAAGGAGTCGCTTGGCGCGTGGCTGAAGCGCGAACACATCCCCGGCATCACAGGCATCGACACACGGCGCTTGACACAAGTGCTCCGCGAGCACGGCGTGATGATGGGACGCGTGGTAATCTGTGGTGTCGTTAATCGCTGTTCAGCGACCAACGACACCACAGATTACGGCTCTATCAATTGGGTGGAGCAGGTAAGCTGCAAAGAAGTCATCACCTACAAACCAGACGGAGATTCCTCATTCGTCACTCGTCATTCATCATTCCCTCGCGTAGTCCTCGTCGATTGCGGCGTGAAAGCCAATATCATCCGCTGTCTGCTGCGTCGCGGTGTGGAGGTCATCCGCGTACCCTGGGACTACGACTTCAACCAACTCGACTTCGACGGCCTCTTCCTGGCCAATGGTCCAGGCGACCCTGAACAATGCGGCAAGACGGTGGAGCATATCCGCACGTTCCTTAATAATAAAGAGGTAAGACCGTGTATGGGCATCTGTCTCGGCAACCAACTGCTGGCGCGCGCCGCCGGCGCCAAGACCTACAAGCTGAAATACGGTCATCGCAGCCACAACCAGCCTGTGCGACAAGCAGGCACCAACCGCTGCTTTATCACCTCACAGAACCACGGCTATGCCGTAGATGCCAGCACGCTGCCTGCCGACTGGGAACCCCTGTTCGTGAACATGAACGACGGCTCCAACGAAGGCATCCGTCACAAGACCTATCCTTGGTTCTCTGCCCAGTTCCATCCCGAAGCCTGCTCAGGTCCGACCGATACAGAATGGATGTTTGATGAGTTTGTAAAGACCCTCTCCCCGCTCCCCCGTCAGGGGGAGAGCCTCACTCCGTTCGAAAACTGCGCGCAGCCGCTCCCCTCCATTACGGGAGGGGCGGGGGGTGGGTCTTCCGTTTTACTCCTCGGCTCCGGCGCCCTCAAGATCGGGCAGGCGGGAGAGTTTGACTACAGCGGTGCACAGGCGCTGAAGGCGCTGCGAGAGGAAGGCGTGAAAAGCATCCTCATAAATCCAAATATCGCCACCGTTCAGACCTCCAAGGATGTGGCGGACGTGGTTTATTTCCAACCCGTTACACCAGAGTTCGTGGAGCGCGTCATCGAGAAGGAACGCCCTGACGGCATCCTCCTCAGCTTCGGCGGACAAACGGCATTGAACTGCGGCGTGGAGCTCTATAAGAGAGGTGTCTTAGAGAAATACGGTGTGAAGGTGCTGGGCACCCCCGTGCAGGCCATCATCGACACCGAAGACCGCGACCTTTTCGTGAAGAAACTCGACGAGATCAGTGTCAAGACCATCAAGAGCGAGGCCTGCGAGACGGTGGAAGCCGTGCAGAAAGCCGCCCATGCGCTGGGCTTCCCCGTCATCTTGCGTGCTGCCTATGCCCTCGGCGGTCTCGGTAGCGGCTTCTGTGATAACGACGAAGAACTGCTGAAACAGGCCGAGGAAGCCTTCTCCTTCTCGTCGCAGGTCCTCGTGGAGAAGTCGCTGAAAGGCTGGAAGGAAATCGAGTACGAGGTCGTGCGCGACCGCTTCGACAACTGCATCACCGTCTGTAATATGGAAAATTTTGACCCCCTCGGCATCCACACTGGCGAGAGCATCGTGGTTGCTCCTTCGCAGACCCTGACGAATGCTGAATACCACAAGCTGCGTGCCCTCGCCATCAAGATCATCCGTTATATCGGCATCATCGGCGAATGCAATGTGCAGTACGCCCTCGACCCCAATAGCGAGGACTACCGTGTCATCGAGGTCAACGCCCGTCTCAGTCGTTCGTCGGCATTGGCCAGCAAGGCTACAGGCTACCCGCTTGCCTTCGTGGCCGCGAAGCTGGGCCTCGGCTACGGCCTCTTCGACCTGAAGAATTCCGTCACCAAGACCACCAGCGCCTTCTTCGAGCCCGCCCTCGACTATGTCGTCTGCAAGATACCGCGCTGGGACCTCTCCAAGTTCCATGGTGTGAACCACGAGCTGGGTTCCAGCATGAAAAGCGTGGGCGAGGTGATGGCCGTAGGACGCACCTTCGAAGAATCCATCCAGAAAGGCCTCCGCATGATTGGCCAGGGTATGCACGGCTTTGTGGATAACAAAGCGCAGCACGTGTCGGACATACCACAGGCTTTGCAGCACGCTACAGATACTCGTATCTTCGTCATCGCTAAGGCTATGCTCATGGGCTACACCGTGGAACATATCCATGCACTCACTAAGATAGACCGTTGGTTCCTGCAGAAGCTCAAGCATATCGTGAACATCAACGACCGCCTGAAGGAGTTCTCGCAGCTGGCAGAGATGGCCGAGGTGATGGAGCCGCTGGAACTCATTGAATACCTGGAGACGCCAGAGTTTGTCAGCCTCCTCCGTGAGGCCAAGGTCTATGGTTTCTCCGATTTCCAGATTGCCCGTGCACTTGGTCTCGGAGAGAAGCGAACGATGGAAGAAGCCGGACTTCTTGTCCGTGAGTGGAGGAAGGAACTCGGTGTCGTCCCCAGCGTCAACCAAATTGACACCCTCGCAGCTGAGTATCCTGCCCAGACCAATTACCTGTATTTGTCATATTTATAACCCCAAAACGAACATTTTGCTCAAAAAGCATTGCTGCTTGCTTACCTTTTGCTACCTTTGCCGCCGTTTTCAGCATAACAGCTTACAAAACGTAAGCAAACATTAAACTATAAACATTAAACATTAAACTAAAACAATGTGCGGTATTGTAGGTTACATAGGTCAGAAGAAAGCCTATCCCATTTTGATAAAAGGACTCAAGAGACTGGAGTATCGAGGTTATGACAGCGCCGGCGTGGCCATGATTGATGACAATGGCGGCCTCAACGTCTATAAAGCCAAAGGTAAGGTTGCCGACCTGGAAGCCTTCTGCGAAGAAAAGGAGATCAGCGGATGCGCTGGTATAGCCCACACCCGTTGGGCCACACATGGCGAGCCCTCCAGTGCCAATGCTCATCCGCATTATTCCGCATCGGGCCGTCTGGCTCTGATCCACAACGGCATCATTGAGAACTATGCCACGATCAAGGAGAATCTGGTGGCGCGCGGCATTCAGTTCAAGAGTGTGACGGACACTGAAGTGCTGGTGCAACTCATCGAGCATATCATGGTGAGCAACGACCTTCAACTGCTTGAAGCCGTGCAGGTGGCACTGCATCAGGTCATCGGAGCTTACGCCATCGCCATCCTCGACCGCGAACATCCCGACACCATCATCTGTGCCCGTCAGAGTTCGCCGCTCGTAGTGGGTCTCGGTGCCGACGGAGATTTCTTCTTGGCCTCCGATGCCAGCCCAATCGCAGAATACACCGACAAGGTGGTCTATCTGAATGATGGCGACATCGCCGTGATGCGGCTGGGCGAGGACTTGCATGTTGTCAACCTCGACAACGAGACGCAGCACCCGAAGGTGAAGCAGATCGACGTAACGCTGGGGCAGTTGGAGAAAGGCGGATACCCCTTCTTCATGCTGAAGGAAATCTTCGAACAGCCCAATTGCATTCGTGACTGTACACGTGGACGCATCAACGTGGATGCCGACCGCATCACTCTCTCCGCCGTCATCGACTATCGCGAGAAACTGGTTGCCGCACGCCGCATCATCATCGTGGCTTGCGGAACTTCGTGGCACGCAGGTCTCATCGGCAAACAGCTCATAGAGAGCCTCTGCCGCATCCCTGTGGAGGTGGAGTATGCCTCGGAGTTCCGCTACCGCGAACCCGTCATCTTCCCCGATGACGTGGTTATTGCCATCTCGCAGAGCGGTGAAACTGCCGATACACTTGCCGCCATAGAGCAGGCCAAACAAGCCGGTGCCTTCGTCTTCGGTGTTTGTAACGCCATCGGTGCCAGCATTCCCCGTCAAACACAGACGGGTGTCTATATCCATGTCGGACCCGAGATTGGCGTTGCCAGCACGAAAGCCTTCACGGGGCAGGTCACTGTCCTCTCCATGCTCGCCCTCTGCATCGCCAACGAGCGTCGCACCATCAGCGGAGAGCTATACAAGGAAATGGTGGAAGAACTCACACGCATCCCCGAGAAGATGGAGCTAGCACTGAAGACCAACGAGCAGATCGAACGGCTGGCCCCCATCTTCACCTATGCCAAGAACTGCCTCTATCTCGGTCGCGGCTACAACTATCCCGTAGCCCTCGAAGGAGCGTTGAAGCTGAAGGAAATCTCCTACATTCATGCCGAAGGTTATCCCGCAGCAGAGATGAAGCATGGCCCCATCGCCCTCATCGACAGCGAGATGCCGGTCTTCGTTATCGCCACCCGCGACAAGCTCTACGAGAAGGTCATCAGCAACATTCAGGAGGTTCGCGCACGCGGCGGACGTGTCACGGCCCTCGTCACTGCAGGTGATGAGCAAATCCGCAAGCTTGCAGATCATGTCATCGAGCTGCCCGACACGCTCGAATGCTTCCAGCCCCTCATCGCCAGCATCCCCCTGCAGCTCTTGGCATACCACATCGCCGTTTGCAAGGGAAAGGACGTTGACCGCCCCCGCAATCTCGCCAAGAGTGTTACGGTAGAATAATCATCAGGAACATCATCCTCATATGTTGATGCCGTAGCTTTGCTTCACTTCGCTCATCACGAAGATGCTCTCGATGGCCCCCACGTTCTCGAGATTGCCGAGCTTGTTGAGGATGAATTCCTGGTATTGCTTCATATCGCGTGTGCGTACCTTTAATAGATAGTCGTGCGAGCCTGAGATGTTGTAGCACTCCGTCACCTCTGGGATGCGTTGGATGCGGCGCGTGAAGGCCTCTGCTATCTCGTGGTTGATTTGTTGGAGCTTCACCTTGCAGAATACCAGTAGTCCTTGTCCCATCTTCTCAGGGTCAAGGACTGCTGTATAACGCAGGATGTAGCCCTGTCGTTCGAGCCTCTTTTGTCGTTCAAACACGGGAGTCGGTGTCAGATGCACGGCCTCGGCCAGCTCTTTCGTGGTAAATTTGGCGTTTTTTTGCAGTGTTTTCAGGATCTGCAGGTCGATTTCGTCTAATGTGTCAGCCATTTTTTATTCGTTTAATGTTGAGCGTTTAGCGTTGAGTAGAATATTATTCTGTGAAGGACACTCATGCAAGCTTTAAACAGAAGTATTTTCTTTTTATGGTGCAAAAGTAGCTATATCTTCTGAATCATCAAAGAAATTTGGAGGATATTTCCAAAAAGCCGTACCTTTGCAGCGTCAAATCAAACATCAAACGCTAAACATTAAACGTTAAACGAAAATAATACAACTATGGCACAGAACAACTATCGTTTCGAGACCCTCCAACTCCATGTAGGCCAGGAACAGGCCGACCCCGCCACCGACGCACGCGCTGTCCCTATCTACCAGACCACGTCGTATGTGTTCCACAACTCTCAGCACGCTGCTGACCGTTTCGGTCTGCGTGATGCAGGTAATATCTATGGCCGACTGACCAACTCCACGCAAGGTGTATTCGAGGATCGCGTAGCTGCCTTGGAGGGTGGGGTAGCGGGCCTGGCTGTTGCCTCTGGTGCAGCCGCCATCACCTACGCCCTGCAGAACATCGTGCAGGCTGGTGACCACATCGTTGCTGCCGACAATCTCTATGGTGGTTCGTACAACCTGATTACACACACGCTCAGCACTCAGGGCATCACCAACACCATCCTCAATGTCAACGACCTGGCTGCGCTTGAAGCATCCATACGACCCAACACAAAAGTGATATACGCCGAGACCTTCGGCAATCCCAACTCCGACGTGCTTGACATCGAGGGCGTAGCCGCAGTGGCTCACAAGCATGGTATTCCCTTCATTGTGGATAACACTTTTGGAACGCCATACCTCATTCGCCCGTTGGAACACGGTGCTGACATCGTAGTTCACTCGGCTACGAAGTTCTTGGGCGGTCACGGCACTAGCCTCGGAGGTGTCATCGTCGATGGCGGCAAGTTCGACTGGAAGCTAAATCCGGACCGTTTCCCTACGCTGGCGAAGCCAGACCCCTCGTACCACGGTGCGGTCTTTGCCGATGTGGCGGGTCCTGCAGCCTTTGTGACGCGCATCCGTGCCGTGGTGTTGCGCGATACGGGTGCTGCCATTTCGCCCTTCAACGCCTTTATCCTCTTGCAGGGCGTGGAGACGCTGAGTTTGCGTGTGGAGCGTCATGTAGAGAATGCGCTGAAGGTGGTTGATTTCCTCAGCAAGCATCGGAAGGTGGCCCGTGTGAACCATCCCGCACTGGAAAGTCATCACGACCACAAGCTCTATCAGAAGTATTTCCCTGCTGGCGGCGGCAGCATCTTCACCTTCGAGATCAAGGGCGGACAGGAAGAGGCTTGGAAGTTCATCGACAACCTGCAAATCTTCTCGCTCCTCGCTAACGTAGCCGATGTGAAGAGCCTCGTCATTCATCCCTACACCACCACCCACTCGCAGCTTTCGCCCGAGGAACTGGCCGAGCAACATATTACGCCATCGACCGTTCGTTTGAGCATTGGAACAGAACACATCGATGATATCCTCGAAGACCTCTCGCAGGCGCTCAACAAGTTGAATTAAAAATTAAAAGTGAAGAATTAAAAGTGAAATCCTTAAACTTTAAACATTAAACTTTAAACTTTTCCGTACCTTTGCAGCGCAAAACGCCGTTTAAATCCCAAAACGAAATAGCCATGTCCAAGATAGCCAAACTGCTGACCGAGCTCGTCGGCAATACTCCACTCTTAGAGCTCAACAAGTACTCACAGGCCAAGGGCCTCGAGATTCCCGTCATCGCCAAGGTGGAGTTCTTCAACCCGGGCGGTAGTGTGAAAGACCGCATCGCACTGGCAATGATAGAGGATGCCGAAAAAAAGGGAATCCTGAAACCGGGCGCTACCATCATCGAGCCCACTAGCGGTAATACTGGCGTAGGCCTTGCATTGGTCAGTGCCGTCAAGGGCTACCATCTCATCCTGACGATGCCCGAGACGATGAGCGTGGAGCGTCGTAACCTTGTGAAGGCCTACGGTGCCGAGGTCCGTCTTACCCCCGGCAAGGACGGAATGCCTGGCGCCATCCGTGCCGCGGAGGAACTGCGTGACAGCATCCCCGGCAGCGTCATCCTGCAACAGTTCGAGAACGCGGCCAACCCCGCCAAGCATTATGCCACCACGGGTCCTGAGATTTGGCGTGATACCGACGGTGAAATAGATATTTTCGTCGCAGGTGTTGGCACAGGAGGCACCGTCTCCGGCACAGGCAAGTATCTGAAGGAACAGAACCCGAATATAAAAATTATCGCCGTAGAGCCGAAGTCCTCGCCAGTGCTGAATGGTGGACAGAGCGGTCCTCACAAGATTCAGGGCATCGGTGCCGGCTTCATTCCCAAGACCTACAACAATGCCGTCATCGACGAGGTCTTCGACGTGGAGAACGATGATGCCATCCGCACCGGCCGCGAGATTGCACAGCAGGAAGGCCTGCTGGTCGGGATATCTGCAGGTGCAGCCCTCTTCGCTGCCATCGAGGTGGCTAAACGTCCGGAGAACCGAGGCAAGAAGATTGTTGTCCTCCTGCCTGACACCGGTGAACGCTATCTCAGCACCGTTCTCTACTCCTTCGAGGACTATCCTTTGTAAAAAATAACCTTTATATAGCTGCTTCTCGGATATGAAGATCACTGAATACGCAAAGACGGCCCATGACGAGCTGCCACGTCTGAAAGACATCTTTTTTGCTGGCGGCTGCTTCTGGGGAACTGAACATTACTTCAAACAGATAGAGGGCGTTGTGGATACAGAAGTGGGATTTGCAAATGGTCATACTGCAGACCCGTCGTATAAGGAGGTCTATACGGACACGACCGGCTATGCCGAGACGGTGTATGTAAAGTATAATCCCGATGTAGTCAGCCTTGAATTCCTCCTGCAGATGTTCTTCAAGGCCATCGACCCTACGAGTCTCAACAAGCAGGGCCACGATGAAGGAACGCGCTATCGTACAGGTGTGTATTATACCGATGAAGGCGATCTATCTATCATAGAAAAGGTTTTTGCCGAAGAGCAAAAACTGTACGAGCAGCCTCTTGCTGTTGAAAAGTGTCCATTACAGAACTTCTATTCAGCCGAGGAGTATCACCAAGATTATCTCGACAAGAATCCTAGAGGCTACTGCCATCTGCCGGAGTCACTATTTGAGTTCGCAAGAAATGCGAAAGAAAAGTAATATTTCAATGAAACCGAGTTCGAGTAGAGGCTTGATATTAAACTAATTAACTGGACGATAATTATCATAGAAACAATTGTTCTGGGTGCTGTTTGCTAACATGAAGTCAGTCCGACTACCCGGCACAGAACACATGGATGCAGCCTACCACCAGAAGCGATATCACTTCGTGCAGTCCTGCTGGGGTATGCTCATAGGACTTATCCCCTGTCTTATCGGAGCTGTCATATATACATGGCTCTGAAAGGACCTATAATCCGTAGCAAATCCCATTTTTTACTACAATCGACTTTTTCATCCCCCATTTTACTTTTTTCTAGCGCCCGTTCCTCATATAAAGAATCTTTTCTTTATATTTGTCCCCAAAATGTGCATAAAATGTAATAGTATGTGGCCCACAACCGAAACTTCAAAAACTTATAAATATGGAAAAACTAAACAATCATCCTGAGCTGAAACAATTAACACTCAGCATTCTGGGTACAGCCCTCGGCGTTGGACCGTATGAAAGACAGCCTGGAGATAGAGAAAGAGGAGATGAGGGAACAAGGCAAGAATACCTAATCTCCTAAATAATCACAAAAGATTCCTCCGTATCGTAAGGTATTCGAAAAAGTGAAAGGATGAAGGAACTGTTATTATCTATAAAATGAATATGATGAGAAGAATGATTTTAAGCCTTATGGCAATGCTTTATGTGCTGACGCTTTCGGCACAAAACATCTATGATTTCAAAGTAAAGGACGACGGTGAACAAGACGTTCCCCTCTCTGAGTATAAGGGGAAGGTACTGCTGATAGTTAACACCGCTACCCGTTGTGGATTCACCCCCCAGTACACGGAACTGGAGGCTCTTTATGAAAAATATCATGCCGCGGGCTTGGAAATACTCGACTTCCCCTGCAACCAGTTTGGCGAACAGGCTCCCGGCACGATTCAGGAGATTCATCAGTTCTGCACAGCCAACTTCGATATCCAGTTCCCGCAGTTCGACAAGATCGACGTGAATGGAACCAATGAGTCGCTGCTGTTCACCTATCTGAAACAGCAGCAAGGCTTCAAGGGCTTCGACCTCAATGACAAGACAGGCAAGTTCATGGACGAGATGCTTCGCAAGCAGGATGCCGACTACGACAAGAAGTCCGACATCAAGTGGAACTTCACCAAGTTCCTCGTATCTCGTGACGGACGTGTATTGAAACGTTATGAGCCGACGGATAAGATGACTGACCTCGAGGCCGACATCAGCAGGGAGTTGAATCCCGTGCTCAGCAGCATCATGACACGCACCAGTATCCGCCAGTACACAGACCAGCCTGTATCAAAGACCGATATTGAAACCCTTCTGCGAGCTGGCATGGCGGCTCCCACTGCTGTCAACAAACAACCCTGGCATTTCGTTGCCGTGACTGACAAAGCAAAGCTGAAGGAGTTGGCAGGCAACCGTGGCCGTATGCTGGAACAATGCGCCCTGGCCATTGTGGTCTGCGGTAATATGGATAAGGCTCTGCCGGGAAAAGGTCAGGGCTATTGGATTCAGGACTGCTCTGCAGCTACTGAGAATATCCTGCTGGCAGCCCATGCTCTCGGACTTGGAGCCGTTTGGACTGGTGCCTATCCCATAGATGACCGTGTAGTCGCCGTATCCAAGGCCATCAAACTTCCTGAGACCATCATCCCGCTCTGTGTCATCGTTATTGGTCATCCCGCGGAAAGTCCTACACCAAAGGACAAGTGGAAGCCTGAGAACGTGTCGTATAACGAGTTTGGCGGTAAGGCAGAATAATGTTCACATGGAGCAGTACTTCAGCGACACCTATTATTATATTAAATGAAAATGAAGAAAACAAGGATTTGGATGTTGGCCGCCATCCTATTATTCTGCGGCACAAATGTGCTGGCATCGTTCAGCAAGGATGACGACAGTAATGCCACGGTTCAGCCCGTGAAGAAATACTTCACGCTGTGGAACCCGTGCGAGGCGCTTACCGCCTTGCAGGACTACGTGAAGGACGTGACGAACTCGAACAGTCCCAACTACATCAGCGAGGAAGACCGCATCGCCACGTTCGACATGGACGGCACCTTTATCGGTGAGCTCTACCCGACGTATTTCGAGTACAATTTACTGGAGTACCGCGTCTTGGACGATCCTACATATAAGGACATCGCCCCTGAGGACGTGAGACAGACGGCTCAGGAAATCCGAGACTTCGTGCGCAACGGCCAAGCTCTGCCCGACCACTTCGACATGAAACACGCCTACGCGGCAGCCAAGGCCTACAGCGGCATGACGCTTGCCCAGTTCGAAACCTATGTCAAGGCCTACGCCCAACAGCCCGCTAACGGATTCAAGGCCATGACCTATGGCCAGAGTTTCTACAAGCCCATGCTGGAGGTGTTCGACTATCTGAAGGCCAACGGTTTTACATGTTATGTCGTCAGCGGCTCCGACCGCTTCATCTGCCGCACGCTGGTGGAAGACATCGGCATCGAACCGAACCGCGTTATCGGTATGGACGTCAAACTCATGTCTTCTAACCAGGGCACGGAGGCCGGTGTCGATTATACCATGAGTCAAAAGGAAGATCTTGTGCGCACCGATGAACTCATCATCAAGAACCTGAAGACGAACAAGGTTCTGCAAATCTCACAGGAGATAGGCAAGGTGCCCGTACTTTCGTTCGGCAATAGTAGCGGCGACTGCGCTATGCATAACTACTGCCTGGGCAACCCGCAATACCGCACCGCCGCCTTCATGCTCGTGGCCGACGATGATGTCCGTGACCATGCCGACCTCGCAGAGGGTGCCAGACGCGAGGCAAAATGGCGCGAGGCAGGATACCATATCATCTCGATGAAGAATGACTTCAAGACCATCTACGGCGATGGGGTAGTGAAAGTCGATTTCTCGTTCTGAGGTTGCGCATTGGATTGACGAGAATCATTTCTGATAGTTTCGTTTTCAGTTTCTCTCCAAGAAGGTCTGAATATCGAGAATGACCAGACCTGCCAACATAAACCCGAAAATGGCGGTGATGTGTGACAGCGTGCCGTTAATTTGAGCCTTCGACGAGCACCACTCGTGATTGAGCAGGTTGGGATCTCCAGGACCGCTCTTAGCCTTAGGACACATACACATCTCTGTGCCGCAGGTGGCGTTGTGGCCTTTGTTTTCCAGGAGTTCATCAGAGAAGACGCACTGGAACTTGCGCTTGGGGAACTGCTTGTCGCGCTTAAAGCGGTTGCGGAGCGCACGGGCAAGGGGGTCGCCCTTGACCTTCCAGAACTCAGCCACTTGAATCTTGGTGGGGTCGAGCTTCAGGGCAGCACCCATCGACGAGAACAGCTTCGCCTTCGTCTGGCAAGCCATGAGGATGAGCAGTGCCTTGTCTTTCAGCGAGCGATGATATAATCGTAGCTGTCGAGCTGGAAACTCTCAGCGGTCTCAGCCGTGAAGATCTGTTGCAGGGCTGTAATCTCTGCCGATGGGTTGATGGTCAGCAGACGCTCCTTCAGGGCTTCTACCTTCACCTGACCCACGGTCTTGGTGGTGGCCATCAGCTGGCGGTTGATATTGGTGATACACACGCGGTCGCTGTCAACAATCGTCAACTTCCTGATGCCGCTGCGAACCAAGCTCTCAGCACACCAAGAGCCAACGCCACCCACACCAAAGATAATCACACGCTTCTCACCGATGCGGCTCATCGCCTCGTCGCCCAACAGAAGTTCCGCCCTACGAAATATTGCTTGTTCTATTGTCATGTCACTTTAATTTGGGCGCAAAATTAACGAAAAATACTCAAATAGGCACAATTCCTCCATCCTGAACCGCTTGGGACTCATGCCCTTCATGCGCGAGAAGAACTTGCTGAAGGAGGGGGTGTCGGCAAAATGGAGGTGGTTGGCTATCTGGCTGATGCTCAGTTGGGAGGTCTGCAACAAGAAAGAGGCTTCCATCAGTAGCATCTGATTGATAAAATCGACGACGGTACGGCCTGTGATCTGACGGACTACGCGGGAAAGATAGACGGGGGAGATATGGAGTTGGTCAGCATAGAACGGAATGTCGTGGTGCTCAGCAAAGTGGCGGGGCAGCAGACGGGTGAAGCCGATGAAGATTTCCTCTACGCGCTGGGGCGTCTGGCGTTGTACGATGGCACGCTGCTGGGCGTTCTGCAGGTCGAGCAGGAAGATGGAATAGAGCATACGCAATACCTCGCCTTTGTAGATGTGGTCGGAATGCAGATAACCGATGATTTCGC
Source organism: uncultured Bacteroidaceae bacterium (assembly GCA_905233765.1). Taxonomy (GTDB): domain Bacteria; phylum Bacteroidota; class Bacteroidia; order Bacteroidales; family Bacteroidaceae; genus Physcousia. The sequence continues at coordinate 35,071 of CAJOCU010000002.1, forward strand.
GCATCTTTGCGGACAGATGCTGCGCGGCATCTGCGGGTAGCGTCTGCTTGGGCTCGTGCAACTGTACGATGGGAAGATAGGCCAGATGTACGAGGTCGTGGACGGACGGTGCCTCGATGGTGACATGCTCGTCGGCCATCAGGCAAAGGCCGTGGAAATCCTCGGAAGTGGCGATGACATCGATGGGGAGGCCCGGCGAATAGGTATATAGGTCGTTGGGATGCAGCGTCAGATCGCGGCCGTTGTAGTGAATCGTCATCCACCCCTTGTCAACCAGCATAAAGGCGAAGCAGGCAACGAATCCGCGCTGCAGGTTGCTACGAAGGACTTTTACCGCATCTGTTTCTAAGCAGTACATCCCGTCATTCCAACCTTTTTCGGGCAAGTCGTCGCCTACAAATATTGGCAAATATTCGTTCAACGTGTACATATCGGGTGCAAAGATACTAATAATTTTTAAGGTTGTATCGTTTCAGACAAGTTTTGTTTTGTTTCAGATGATGATTCTTGCTAAAAACGATGTACCTTTGCAGCCGAAATCATTACATATTTATATTTAACAACTATAACAAAAGCATTATGGACAAGAAGAAATCAATTGAGTCATTACAGTTTTTCGTAACTCATCTGGCAGAAGGTGCCATCGTGCACAAGCAGCAGGGCATGATCTTTAAGGCTCAGGGCTTCAACAAACTCGGAGAGAAGTACATCGGCCATTTTGGTGAAGAGATGGGCTGGGTTGAGAAGTTCACCGAGCGTATCCTCGACCTTGGCGGAGAAATTAAGTTCGAAGGCATGAAGAGCCGCGACCTCATCAGCGACCCCGTCGAGTACGTCAAGGCTGACCTTGCTATTCAGGAGCCCGGCGTGGAACTGCTGATGAAGTGCATGGAAGGTGTGAAAGACGATCCCACCACCTACGACCTGCTGAAGGCTTACCTGAAGGATGAGGAGGAAGACCTCTACTGGAGCCAGGGCGCAATGGAGCTTATCGAGAAGATTGGAGTCCAGAACTGGCTCCTCACGCAGCTGTAATACCAAAACGTTGCTATTATGGCACACCAATGTGAGAACTGCAAACTGAGAGCTAATTACGACAGGAAGCCTAAATCGCTGATGGGACGCTTCTGGCGTTGGCACATAAATTTCTGCCCTGGCTGGAAAGCCTATTTTACCTCTCTTCCCGCCGATCAGCAACAGGCACTGCGCGAGAAGTATCAGTTTACGAAGTATCAATAGCTCCTCAAAACAACAAACTTTAGGAATATGAAAGAACGTGTGTTACAAGCCATGCGTGAGTTCGGCGCACCCGTCAACGCTGGCAAGATTGCAGAAATCACAGGTTTCGACCGCAAGGAAGTCGATAAGGCTTTTGCCGAACTGAAGAAAGAGGGTGCTATCGTGTCGCCTGTCCGCTGCAAGTGGGAGCCGAAGTAGAAAGTAATTCAACTGGCAAAGTAAATTATTTTGAGGAATAGGTACGGGGATTCAAGAAATCTTCGTACCTTTGCATTTATGGAAGCAATAGCAATCGGCTTGTTCATACCTCTGCTGGGCACGATGCTCGGTTCGGCTTTCGTCTTTTTCATGAGAGACGAAATGTCGCCCCGTTTGCAGAAAGCATTGCTCGGCTTTGCCTCCGGCGTGATGGTTGCGGCATCGGTATGGTCGCTGCTGATTCCAGCGATGGAAATGGAAGAGTCGAAGGGAGCGTGGTCGGTGTTGCCCGCAGCCGTGGGATTCCTGCTGGGTATGGGCTTCCTGCTGATGATTGACGAGCTGACGCCTCACCTGCATATCGGCACCGACAAGCCAGAGGGCCCACGCTCAAAGCTCTCTCGAACAGCCATGCTGGCATTGGCCGTCACCATCCATAATCTGCCCGAAGGCATGGCTGTGGGTGTGGTGTTTGCAGGCGCCGAGAACGGAATTACAGGCCTTTCGCTGGCCAGTGCCTTGGCGGTCTCTATAGGTATCGCCATCCAGAACGTGCCAGAGGGGGCCATCATCTCGATGCCTATGCGGGCAGCAGGAAACTCCAAGTGGCGTTCGTTCCTCATCGGCAGCCTGAGCGGAGCCGTAGAACCCATCGGCGGCTTTGCCATCATCTTGCTGGCCTCGCTGATGATGCCCGCCCTACCTTATCTGCTGGCCTTCGCCGCCGGAGCCATGTTCTACGTAGTTATCGAGGAACTGATTCCTGAAGCCAGTGAGGGCGAGCACTCCAACCTCAGCACCATCGGTTTTGCCATCGGCTTCGTGCTGATGATGGTTCTCGATGTGGTACTGGGGTAAAGGAACAGTGCTACGAGGCCATGCTATAGACATGGACGCTGGAGCCTTGCGCTGAAGGCAGGTAATTGATGCCCCACCAGCACATCTGCAGGAGTAAGAACGAGACAATCAATACCCACAAAGCCAGCTTCGGCTGGTGTGTGGGTATTTGTCTGTAATGCACATAAACCAGATAGGCGAACCAGGTGATGGCAGCCCAGGTCTCCTTTGGATCCCACGACCAGTAATGTCCCCACGCCTCCTTGGCCCAGAGGGCACCAAAGAGCATGCCGATCGTCATAAAGGCCAAGCCGACGTAGACCAGATTATCCGTAATCTCGTATTCCTCCTCGGCAATGGATTTCTTCTTAAAGAACAACAAATACATAGCCATCAATGTTGCTGCTCCCAATACGGCATATGCAAACATATAGACGATGACGTGAGGGGCGAACCAAGGACTCTGCAGGGCCGGCATCAGCGTTTTCGAGTGAATCTCTGGCTTGAAGAGGTTGACACAGATGAATACGATGGAGAGTAGGGTAGAGAAGGAGAGTATCCACTTGTACTTCCAACGGGAATAGACGATGATTCCTGCGAATGGAAGGAAGAATGAATACCACAGGCGTGTCTCGCCCATCGTCCTTAACGGCGGCCGCTCCAGCGACATCCACATCATCAGGATAAAGCCGAAGAATACGACAAGGCCGAGGATGGTCGATGTATAGGCGATCGCGGTTCTTTCACGCCAGGCAGCCCAGGCGCCGATGACCCACAGCAAGACTGCTGCTATGGCAAAATATATGAATTGTTCCCAGCTAATCATAGGTATTTACTAATTGATTGACTATTGGGTGATTGGGATATTCTCTTTTTGCCGCCAAAAAGGAACATACACACGGCTCCGGCAAGCATCATATAGATGCCCGTATAAACCAGCGGCAGCCACGGGTCACGAACCAGCTCCAGAATACTGATCTGGCTCATAGCGCCCATCTGCGTGTCGTAGCTGTACTGGTAGATCTTCCAGCCTCCCACCTTTACGGGTTTGTTCACCTCGACGGTGGTCCGTAGTTTCTTCCCCGTCTTCGTTTGGATCTCGATGTCTGATGCAAAGCGGCGTGGTGAGCCGTCGTCGTAGGTTTCCATGATAAACTCCTTCAGTTCGATAGTGACCGCCATCTCCACAATCTGGCGCTGATCGTTCATCGCGCGCCACTCTGGTTGTCCCTTCACCACTATCACCTTCAGCCGTTGCATGTCGGCATTTCCTAACGTTGCAGTAGTCATTGCAAGAAACAACCCTAAATGATTCAGTAAAAAAGGAATATCGCGTCGCAAACTGGTAAAGTGCAGCACCCGTCTGAGGATGATCAGCCCCAGAATCAGGGCGATATACACATAGATCAACACGAAGGGCCAAAACGACAGCATGTGATTGATCCACAAACTTCCCTCGCCCATTGGAGAGGGGCCGGGAGTGAGGCCCTCCTGCCGCGTCAATCCCATGATGACGGTCAGTGAGACAGCGTAGATCAGCGCGGGTATCGCAGCCTTGTTGGTTCCGATGAACTGAAAGACAGGCACCCGCTTCCGTAGCAGGAAGATGATGGCAATCATCGTGAGGAAACCAGCAAGCACTATGCCGTTGACCGGCCAGCGGAAGACATCCCAATCGACAGGCCCGACGCTCAGCTCGAGCACCAGCCCCACGATGATAAGGCCTCCTCCAATGAGGAATCCGTCTCGCAACATATACCCTTTATCTTCCATATATATCTATATCGTTTTTATTCGCGACTGCAAATGTAATCAAAATTCTCCGAAGAATTGCCCCAAACACCAACAAATGCAAGAAAATGGAGGCTTTTTTCAGTATTTTACCCTTCGGAACTCACTTAGAACCACGAATTACATGAATTAAACAATACGATAAGAACGCGTTCTTATTGCGTTTACCATGCATGGTAAACACGTTTACCACCTATGGTAAACGCGTGTTCAACCAATGGAACAAGCCCTCTGTCCATCTATCACTCATCAATCCTCTCCGCTTTTTCCCGTATCCTTCCGTGACTCTTTTTCTCTTTCATTCATTTTTTCTCTCTTACATTCATTTTTTCTCTTTTCTCTTCTTCTCTTTTCGTTATAAGTTGTATCTTTGTACCCAAAAGGGCACGAAAGTGTATAGTTGAATTATGGCAAAGAAGCAAAATAATACTACGTCGATAGGATTTGAAGAGACGATATGGCGTGCAGCGGATAAGTTGCGCGGCAATCTTGACGCGGCTGAGTATAAGAGCGTAGTCCTTGGATTGATTTTTCTTAAATATATCAGCGACCGTTTCGAGGCTAAGTTCGCGGAATTGGCGGCTGACGAATATGCCGACCCCGAGGACAAGGACGAATACGCTGCCGAGAGCATTTTCTTCGTGCCGCAGAAGGCGCGATGGAGCGTGATCAGCGCGGCGGCGCATACGCCCGAGATAGGCAAGGTCATCGACGATGCGCTGGATGCCATCGAGGATGAGAACCTGAGCCTGAAGGGCGTGCTGCCCGGCAACTACGCGCGTCCCGAGCTGGACAAGCGGCGGTTGGGCGACGTGGTGGATCTGTTCTCGAATATCAAGATGCTGGCATCGGGCGACGAGAAGGACCTGCTGGGCCGCGTCTATGAATACTGCCTGCAGAAGTTCGCCTCTCAGGAGGGCAAGAACGCCGGAGAGTTCTACACGCCGAGCTGCATCGTAAGAACCATCGTGGAGGTGATTCAGCCCTACGAAGGTCGCGTCTATGACCCTTGCTGCGGCAGCGGCGGCATGTTTGTGCAGAGCGCCAAGTTCCTTCAAAATCATCAGAAATCGCTCACGGGCATCAGCATCTATGGTCAGGAGCTGAACTCCACGACGTGGAAGATGGCGCGCATGAACGTAGCCATCCGCGGCTTGGAGGCCAACCTGGGCACGTCGTATGCCGACACGTTCTTTGACGACCAGCACCCCCTCTTGAAGGCCGACTTCGTGATGGCCAACCCGCCGTTTAACCTCAGCGACTGGGGCGCCGACAAGCTGCAGCAGGACAAGCGCTGGGCGTTCGGTGTGCCGCCAGCGGGTAACGCCAACTTCGCTTGGATGCAACACATGATACACCACCTCTCGCCCGTAGGTCGCATCGGCCTCGTGTTGGCCAACGGCGCGCTGTCGTCGCAGACGGGCGGTGAAGGGCAGATCCGTCAGCGCATCGTGGAGGCCGACTTGGTGGAGGGCATCGTGGCGCTGCCCTCGCAGCTGTTCTACTCCACGGGCATTCCTGTGTCGCTTTGGTTCCTCTCGCGCGACAAGGTGCAGACGGGCAAGACGCTCTTCATCGACGCAAGGAATATGGGCGAGATGGTGACGCGCGCCGTGCGCGAGCTCACCGAGGCCGACATCCTGAAGATTGCCTCCACCTTCGACCAGTTTCGTGCCGGTACGCTGGAAGACGAGAAAGGTTTCTGCGCCGTTCGCTCCATCGAAGACATCGCCGCGCAAGACTTTATCCTTACGCCAGGCCGATACGTCGGCATCGCAGAACAGGAGGAGGAGGACGGCGAGCCGTTCGAGGAAAAGATGGCGCGACTTACCGCCGAACTCAGTGGACTGTTTAAGGAGAGCCACCGCTTGGAGGAGGAGATTAGGAAGCAGTTGAAAACAATCGGGTTTGAGCTCTAGAAAATCTAGAAAATCTAGAAGCTCTAGAAGCTCTAGAAAGCCCCCCAAAAGACAAAAGACAATGGAAAACAAGCAACAGCAGCCCGCCAAGCAAATAGAGTCCGTTCTGCGCAAGCAAGCGAACTGGAAGCATCTGTGGTTCTACCAGAAAACGGTGGTGCTCTATCAGCTGACCTACACGTTCACGCGTCGCTTCCTGCCACAGTACGGCGACCGTACGGTAGATCAGATGGTGCAAGCGGCTCGCTCAGGCAAGCAGAACATCGTGGAGGGTTCGGCAGACGGAGTGACCTCCGCTCAAATGGAGTTGCAGTTGCTGAATGTGGCGCGCTCCAGCACCCAAGAGCTACTGGAGGACTACGAGGATTATCTGCCTGCCCACCATCTGGTGCGTTGGACTCCCGGGCACCCGCGCTTCGAGGCGATGCTCACCTTCTGCCGCACGCATAACCACATGAGCGACTACGAGAAGTTCTTCGAGAAGTGGACCGACGAGGAGATGGCCAATATCGCCATCACCCTTTGCCGCATGGTGGACAAGATGATGATGGCCTACCAAAAGAAGAAGGAACACGAGTTCATCACCGAAGGCGGCATCCATGAACGCATGACGGCTGCGCGACTCGGCTACCGCAACAACCAGCGCGAAACGATAGAAAAACTACAGAAAGTGATTGAGATGTTGAGGCAGGAAAATACGATGCTGAAAAATAAACTGAAAGGAATGGAGGTAAAATGATGGAAACAATTGTTCAATGGGCAACTATATTGAGTCCCATCATCGCAGTTTTATTGGCGTGGTGGACGAGCAGAAGTAGCGCTAAAGAAAGTGCAAGGCAGATTGCTGTTATGCAGGAGAATACATCCAAAGAGGTTGAGCATTTACAGCATTTGGCCGAGATACAGGTAGAGACCATTGCCATTAATTTAGAAATGCAGACCATTTTGAATTCCTTGATAGCCCAACAGGCTGACGAGGAGCGGAAGGAGTTAAAATCCATAATGGATATTAACCAGCTTACATTTAGAGATTTAGCGATACAAGAATATGAAGCAAAGAAGCCTAAAAGAAATCTCAGATATACAATGGCTTATCTTCAAGAGTTGAAGAAGCTGAAAGCGAAGTTGGAAATCATCAAAGGACGAATAGATCAATGATTGCTAAACATAGATATGGAAGAGTGGAAAGAATATAAAGCGAGTGAATTTTGTAAGATAGTTACTGATGGAACTCATGATAGTCCTAAACCAAAGGATAAGGGGCATTATTTGATTACATCTAAGCATCTTAAAGATACAGGAATAGACTTCTCTTCAGCTAATTATATATCAGAAGAAGACTACTTAAAGATTATTGCGAGAAGTAAGGTTGAACAGTATGATATCCTATATAGCATGATTGGTACAATAGGAAATATCGTTCAAGTTAAGACTGAACATGTTGACTTTGCAGTCAAAAATATGGGTATATTCAAAATGGGAGGGGATCATTTGAATAGTTCATGGCTTTATTATTGGCTAAAATCTCCTTTCGCACATGAATATGTGTCTCAACGACTCGCTGGTTCTACCCAATCATACCTTACATTAAATTCTCTTAGAGATTTCACAGTAAAGTTCCCAGGCAAATTAAGAGCAAAGGAGATTATCTCTATCCTCTCCTCCCTCGATGACAAAATCGAGTTGAATCGTCGCATCAATGCGAATTTGGAGGCTCAGGCTCAGGCTTTGTTCAAGTCGTGGTTCGTCGATTTCGAACCCTTCCGTGATGGCGAGTTTGTGGAGAGTGAACTGGGAATGATTCCGAAGGGATGGAGAGTGGGAAGCCTTTCTGATATAGCTGAATATATTAACGGCCTTGCTATGCAGAAATTCCGTCCTGAAGAAGGAGAAAAGGGACTTCCTGTATTAAAGATAAAGGAATTAGGCCAAGGAGGTTTTGACGATAATAGTGAATTATGCTCTCCTTCCCTAATCGGAAAGAAATACATCATCAATGATGGCGATATCATTTTCTCGTGGTCTGGAACTTTGATGGTAAAGATTTGGTGTGGTGGAAAATGTGGGTTGAATCAGCATTTATTCATCGTTGCTCCTAAGGAAATGCCAAAGTGGTTCGTCTATCAATGGACACAATATCATCTTGACAACTTTATCAGAATAGCTAAAGACAAAGCTGTAACAATGGGGCATATTAAGCGTGGCGAATTGGATAAGGCAAAGGTTTCAATCCCAGATGAGGAGAATATGGAAAAAATAAGCTCTCTAATGGAACCAATTTTCGATAAGATTATCTCTACTGAACTTGAATCCCGCCGCCTTGCATCCCTTCGCGACACCCTCTTACCTCGCTTGATGTCGGGTGAAATAAAAGTCGGTGATGTGACGTTATCATAAAAAGGAGAAACGAACAATGTATATACCACCCTTTACAGTAAGTGCTGAAGCTATCAATCTGATTGCTGAGATTTCAGGCCAGATAGAGCGCTATGCCATCCGTCTGGAGCAGGAGGACGGGCTACGGCTACGCAAGGCGAATCGCATAAAGACCATTCACTCTTCGCTTGCCATAGAGGGCAATACACTGAGTGAGGATGAAGTGCGCGACATCATCGACGGGAAGAATGTGGTGGCGCCCATCAAGCAAATACAGGAAGTGAAGAATGCCATAGCCACCTACGAACTCTACCCTTCGCTGAATCCCTACAGCGTGAAAGACCTGCTCAAGGCACATGGTGTAATGATGCAGGCATTGGTGGATGATGCCGGAAGTTTCAGGCGTAGCGGGGTGGGCGTGTTCTCTGAAAGCGGCCTCGTCCACATGGCACCACCAGCAGACCGCGTGCCTATGCTGATGGACGACTTGTTTGCGTGGCTGAAATCATCGAATGACCACCTGCTCATCCGCTCGTGTGTTTTCCACTATGAGTTTGAGTTCATTCATCCATTCATTGATGGCAATGGTAGGACGGGACGCTTGTGGCAATCACTCATCCTTGGCAAGCTGCATCCGTTGTTTGAGCACCTGCCAGTAGAGAATATGGTCTATGCCAACCAGCAAGCCTATTATGATGCCATCACGGCCAGCACCAACGCAGGGCAATCGGGTTCATTCATCGACTTTATGCTTAACGAGATCTATAAGACACTGAAGGGACATCAGGGAGAGGAGTGGCCAACAAATGATGCCGATCCTATCGACAGGCAATTCGGTATAAAGTTCGGCGAAGAGTTCGGTATAAAGTATGGTATAAAGTTCGGTATAAACGACAAACAACTTCTTCTTCTGATTGACAGCAATCCTACCATAACGGCCTCTGAAGCAGCACAGCGAATAGAGATTAGCCTTCGTGGAGCAGAAAAGATATTAAAAAAGCTAAGAGATGTTGGAGTGATAAGTAGGCAAGGTAGTAGAAAGAGAGGTTCTTGGATCATCAACAAATAGCAACATCAGGAAAACTAAACGATATGGCAACCGACAACTTCACCGAGAACGATTACGAGCAGGCGTTGATAGCGCTGTACTAGTGGCTTGGACCTTCGGCCTCGCTTGAAGTTATTGGAAATAAAAGTAAATGAAGTAGAAAAGAGCCTATGAGTAAGATATCTATACGGTTTTATAAAGACTATAAGGTCCGCGCTGTATGGAACGAGGAACATAATCATTGGTGGTTCTCGGTACTGGACATCGTAGGTGCCATCAACGAGCAAGTTGACCACGAGAAAAACCGCAACTATTGGAAGTATCTGAAAGCTAAGTTGCGTAAGGAACAGAGTGAGGTGGTTAGTGACACTACCCAACTGAAACTGACAGCTTCTGATGGAAAGAAGTACAACACCGATGTTATTAGTCAGGCTGGTGTAGAAGAGCTCGCAAAATCTATTCGCAACCAACAGGCTATGGCCTTTCTCGATTGGTTTAAATACAGCGAAAATACTATCGATGGACAAAGTCGGAAGAAAGCCTATACGCTTTGGGAGAGCAATCTTGTGGCCGATAAGGACATAGGCACAGTAAAGGCTCTGCAACAGATTCATGCCTTTCTCTTCGGTGGCCTCTATGATTTTGCTGGAAAGATTCGAACCAAGACCATTGCAAAAGGTAATACCCTGTTCTGCCTGGCAGAGCATCTGCATAATTATCTGAAGACAGTCGAGGCAATGCCAGAGACGACCTTCGACGAGATCGTTGACAAATATGTGGAGATGAACGCTGCCCATCCGTTTATGGAGGGAAATGGGCGTAGCACCCGTATATGGCTGGACCTTATCTTCAAAAAACGGTTGAAAAAGTGTGTAGATTGGAGTAAGATTGATAAACGCGAATACCTGGATGCGATGGTAGCAACCCATACTTCAGATAGCAGCAAGATTCACGAATTACTAAAGCAGGCCCTGACCGACCGCATTGATGACCGCGAGATTTTTATGAAAGGTATCGACTATTCATATTATTACGAGCAAGAAGACTGATATGGCCAACAACGGTTTCACAGAGAATGAATTTGAACAGGCGCTGATAGCGCTGTTCCAGCAGCTTGGCTACGACTATGAGTGTGGCTATGAGGTGGAACGTGATTATCGCCAGCCGTGCTATATGGCAGAGCTGGAAGCTGCATTGCGGAAGCTGAATCCTGCGATGGCGGAGGCGGTGCTCAACGATGCAAGGCGTCTGGTGACCTCCGTGAACGAGGGAACACTGGAGCAGCGCAACGAAACGCTGATGGACTATGTGCAGAACGGCGTAGAAGTGAAATATGTGGAGGATGGCCGCAGCCGCACAGCACTGGTGAAGCTCATGGATTTCGAGAATGCATCGCAGAACCGCTTCAAAGTGGTCAACCAATGGTCTGTGGAGGAGTACGGCAAAATCAGGTGCGACGTGGTGGTCTTCGTGAATGGGTTGCCATTGGTGGTGATAGAGCTGAAGTCCCCATCGAACGACAACGTAGAGGAGGACGATGCTTACCTGCAGATCAAGCAGTACCAGCAGAAATGTCCGAGCCTGTTCGTATATAATGCTTTCAGCGTCTTCAGCGATATGCTGACGACAAAAGCGGGAACCATCACGTCATCGGAGAACCGCTACATGGAATGGAAGTCCAAGGACGGGGAGTACAGCACGGAGAAAATCATCCCCTACGACACATTCTTCGAGGGCATCTTCCCCAAAGAGCGGCTGCTGGATATCCTTCAAAATTTCATCTGCTTCGACCATAAGGAGGGTAAAGCCAAGAAGATCATGGGCGCATACCACCAGTACTTCGCCGTGAACAAGGCGCTGGCTCGTGCTCATGAGGCCTACGCCCGGCAGGACGGCAAGGGCGGCGTGTTCTGGCATACGCAGGGCAGCGGCAAGTCGCTGTCAATGGTGTTCTTCGTGCATAAGATGATGGCGGAGGCGAAGGGGCTGACGGTGGTAGTGGTGACCGACCGCAACGACCTGGATCAGCAGCTGTATGAACAGTTCGCGGGTTGCAGCAGGTTTGTGCGTCAGGTACCGCAGCGCGTAGGCTTCGAACTGAATGCCAAGGGCAAAGAGACGAAGGCCGCTGACGGCGGTCGTGCTGACCTGAAGAACAAGTTGAAGGACCTGGAGACGGGCGGCATCGTCTTCACCACGATACAAAAGTTCGAGGAGGGGACGGGGTTGCTGAGCGACCGCCGCAATATCCTCGTGATTACCGATGAGGCCCACCGCTCGCAGTATGGTGATGAGCGCTGGGACGAGCGGACGGAGCGGATGAAGAAAGGTTTTGCGCGGCTGATGCGCGAGGCACTGCCCAATGCCGTGTTCGTGGGATTCACGGGAACCCCGATATCCGACCGCGACCGCGATACACAAGAGGTGTTTGGTAACTACATCGATGTCTATGATATGACACAGGCGGTAGCCGACGGTGCTACACGACCTGTCTATTACGAGAGCCGCGTCATCAACCTGAATCTGGACGAAGACAAACTGCGGCAGCTGGACGAAGCTTTCGACGAGCTGGCAGAGGATGATGGTTCGACAGAGAAGATCAACAAGGCCAAGAACGACAACAGTGGCATCAAAGGACTGCTGTGCAGCGACGAGACCATCCGCAGCCTGTGTGATGATATCGTAAAACACTATGAGGAGAACCGCCAATATGAGCTGACGGGCAAGGCGATGATTGTTGCCTACAACAAACTGGCGGCGTTCAAGATCTACCAACGTCTGCTGGAGATGCGTCCGGAATGGACGGAGAAGGTACACGTGGTGGCCAGCCCCGGCAACAAGGACAAAGAGGAATGGCACCAGCTCATCAACGACCGCACAAACAAAGAAAATGCGAAGCTGTTCAAAGACGACGACAGCCCGATGAAGATAGCTATTGTGGTGGATATGTGGCTGACGGGCTTCGATGTGCCGAGTCTGGCAACGATGTATGTGTATAAACCGATGAAGGGGCATAATCTAATGCAGGCGATAGCGCGCGTAAATCGCGTGTTCCCTGATAAAGAAGGTGGATTGATTGTGGATTACGTGGGCATAGCCAGTGCGCTGCGGCAAGCCATGCAGGACTACACACAGCGCGACCGCAAGGCATTTGGCGACCCGAATATCCAGACCACGGCACGGGTGAAGTTCCTTGAGAAGCTGGAGCTGTGTCGCGACCTGCTACACGGCTTTGACTACACGCCGTTCCTTGACGGCGACAACACAACCCGCGCCAAGATAATTAACGGCGGCGTGAACTTCATGCTGGAGCCAGATTCTAGAGATTCTAGCTTCATCCGCGAGAGCCAGCTGCTGCACAACGCGCTGACGCTGTGCCGCTCGCTGACGACGGACAGCGAAAGGCAAGAAGCGGCTTTCATGGATGCCGTGAGGGTGATGCTTGTGCGCTTCCGCCAGAAAGGTAAGGTGACGAAGCAGGAAATCAATGAACGCATCAGCCAACTGCTGTCACAGAGCATCCGCAGTGAGGGTGTCATCAATCTCATTGGAGATGTCAGGTTTGACCTCTTCGACGAGAGCTTCATCAACGAGATCCGACGGATGAAGGAGAAGAACTTGGCACTGCAGCTGTTGAAGAAACTGATGTTAGAACGCTTAAGAACTTTCGAGCGGACAAACGTGGTGCAGAGCCAGAAGTTCAGCGAAATGATGAATCGGGCATTGTCGAACTATCTCAAAGGGATGCTGACAAACGAAGAGGTGATAGAAGAACTCCTGAAGATGGCAGAAGCCATTCGCAAGGAGGAAGAAGAGGGCAATGCTCTGGGGCTGACGGTAGAGGAGAAAGCTTTCTACGACGCGCTGACATCGCCAGAAGGAATACGGCAGGCATATTCCGATGAGCAGTTTGTGGAACTGACCAAGGAACTCACGGAGGAGCTGCGCCGCAACCGCACCATCGACTGGAACCGCAAGGAATCGGCACGCGCCAAGATGAGAGTCATGGTGAAGCGTCTGCTGAAGAAATACCACTATCCACCCGAAGGACAGGAGCAGGCGCTGCGTACTGTCATGGAACAATGCGACAAATGGGCTGATGAAGAGGACTACTATCAGGTAAAGAAACTGGCATCCGTAGAGGATGACCGCGAAGTGCGAAACCTCATCTACAACCGCTTGCTGCTCAATCCCGAGATCTCAAATTATGAGCTCCAGCGCGAAGCCATGGAACAGTTCGGCGAACAATACCCCGATATGGGTATCATGGACTGGAAACGCATCATAGAAGCTTATACGCCATTGGTTCAGAGCTCAGCCAAGCAACCAACAGCAAAAGTGGTAGAATTGGAGCAGAGAAGGTATGGTATAGCGGCAGAAAATATGGATGACAATAATTCAGACCAATAGGATTTGAAAAAGTATCAAGCAGTGGCTGATGGCTGAGGGACAATGTCCGCTATGCCTCATTCGATTATGACCTATGGCTACTGCTTCAAAATCAGGTGATGCGTCAGCGCTTGCGCGACTACATCATCGAACATAAACTTAGTGATGACCACGAAGGTTGGGGGACAATGGTCGCAGAAGGCTTCGGCGCTATGACAGTCTTTCTGTTTGCTGTGGCCTAAGCACATTCTGCGTCCCATCATCATTTATTTGCCAAATTATTTGGTAGAATCACATAAAATGCCTTACTTTGCGGCGGAAATGATAGCAGGATGATTTCATCTTGCAATTAAAAGCAAGTCATTATGGCACAGTCAGCAGTTACAGTAAGGTTGGACTCTAAGATGAAGTCGCAGTTTGACGAACTCTGCGAACAGTTTGGTATGAGTGCAAACACAGCTTTTAACATCTTTGTGAACGCTGTGGTCAGAAGTCGTTGTATTCCTTTCACAATCAGAGGTTCGAGGACTGGTTCTCCCAGTGCTCTCGACCTGTTTTTGCAACAGCGTAAGGTTGCAGAGGCCAGCCTAGAACCAGAGATGACGCTGGATGAAATCAATGCGGAGATTTGTGCTGCAAGGGAAGAACGCCGTAATAAGCAACAGGAAGTATGATTTATGCAGTAATCGATACCAATGCATTGGTGTCGGCATTGATAACGCATAATTCAGAGGCGGCAACAGCAAAGGTTGTGAAACTTTTGATGGAAGAATCTTTTGTTCCTTTGTACGACAGCTCGATTATTGAGGATATCCTCAATCACCTAAAATCATAACTCCCACAGACTTCGTTAATGTAGTTGTGGAGTCTCAGAAGTCCTCTAAGGGGGCTGAGTGAAACAATCTATAAAAGATATAGATTATGGGATTCATGGATATAAAATCTACAAACTCATGAACAAGGAAACGATTAAATTTTGGGGATTTACCCTTCTTCTGTCTCTTTGCTGTTCAACGGTTTTGTCTGCTTGTTCAAACAGCGATAACCCGACGACAGAGGATAGTGTATCGGTTATTGCAGACAAGGTTTGGGCTTTCAGCCAGAATCATCCTGACGGGTTCACGCTCGACATCCGCACGATGACAGAACCGACGGAGGGTATAGCCGTCAGTTATGCAGAGACCCAGAACAGTCATTCCCGCGACCAACTTGCCATGGTCGTCAGACATGCATTGCAACACGATGGTTATGTTGGCGGTTGGTTGAACACGGAACAAGGACTGTATTACTTCGACAGTACCAAGCTTTTCCCGGAAACGTCACTTGGGAGTGCCATTCAATTCGGGAAGGAGAACGGCCAACATTCAGTTTTCATCCTCTCCACTTACACAGACGTACCCATGACGGGTAAGGTGGCTGAGATTGTTGAACGTGGCACATTGCTTGTGGGCACTACGGGGGATTATCGACCGCTGTCGTTCTGCGAGAATGATGGAACTTATTGGGGCTTTGGGATAGAGATGGCCCAGGAGATAGCCAACCGGTTGGGTGTTGAGACAACGTTCGTGAAGACATCATGGCCCACGCTGACTGCCGACGTGCTGGCAGAACCTCAGATGTTTGACCTTGCCATAGGTGGCATCACGATTACCGATACCCGCAAGGAAACTATGCTGATGAGCGAGGGCTATCTGGCCAATGGCAAGACCATACTCTGTAGAAAATCCGAGAGCGAACGTTTCAAGTCTTTGGCCGACATAGACAAGCCTGAAGTGCGCGTGATGGTGAATCCAGGTGGACTGAATGAGAAGTTTGCCAATGCGAATCTCACCCACGCTACCATCATTGTCCACGAGAAGAATGAGGAAATACCCAGCCTCATAGCCGAGGGCGAAGCCGACGTGATGATCACAGAGATTACAGAAGCTCCATACTATGTACAGACCGACACCCGACTGGCAGCACCGCTCCTGAACGAGCCTTTCACTCATGGTGAGATTGGCGTACTGATGCAGAAGGGCCAGGAGGATTTGCTACAGATGGTCAATCATACCATACGCCAAATGAAATCGGATGGTACACTTCGTCGTTTACATGAAAAGTACGGATTGATATATACTTATTAAGACAATGTCCGACCGCACATACATAGCCATTGATCTGAAGTCGTTCTATGCTTCGGTGGAGTGCGTGGCCAGAGGATTGGATCCCCTGACCACGAACCTCGTGGTGGCTGACAAGAGTCGGACGGAGAAGACCATCTGCCTGGCGGTGTCGCCATCGATGAAGGCTTACGGCATCGGTGGACGAGCACGGCTGTTTGAGGTGGTGCAGCGGGTGAAGGAGGTGAACTATGAAAGGAGCCGCAATGCAGGCTGGCGCTTCACGGGCAAGTCATCGAATGACATAGAGCTGAAAGCACATCCGGACTGGGAACTGGACTACATCGTGGCACCACCGCGCATGGCTCACTATATCGAGGTGAGCACGCAGGTGTATCAGACTTACTTGAAGTATATCGCGCCAGAGGATATTCACGTCTATAGCATCGATGAGGTGTTCATGGATGTGACGGCATACCTCGGCACCTATAAGATGACGCCGCACGAGTTGGCTATACGCATGATCCGTGATGTGCTGGCCACCACAGGCATCACCGCCACCGCCGGCATCGGTACGAATATGTACCTTGCGAAGGTGGCAATGGACATTGTGGCAAAGCATGTGCCGGCAGACAAGGACGGGGTACGCATCGTGGAGCTGGACGAAATGACATACAGGCGCACGCTGTGGAACCACCGCCCACTGACGGCTTTCTGGCGCTTCGGGCGGGGCATCGCAGCGAGGCTGGCGGAGTATGGCATCACGACCATGGGACAGATAGCCCGAAAGTCACTCCAGAATGAGGATTTCTTCTACAACCTGTTCGGTGTGAACGCAGAACTGCTTATCGACCATGCTTGGGGATGGGAGCCGTGTACCATTGACTACGTGACGGCTTACCGTCCAGAAACAAACTCCTTCAGCCGTGGGCAGGTGCTGCAGGAGCCATACGAACATTCCAAGGCGAAGGTGGTACTCCAGGAGATGGCCGACGCAATGGCGCTGAGTCTCTTCTCGAAGCAGTTGGTGACAGACCAGCTGGTGCTGACCATCAACTACGACACGGAGAACCTGACCGACCCGGAACGCCGGGCTCGATATACAGGTCCCGTGACAAAGGACTACTATGGTCGCACCGTGCCGAAACATGCTCATGGCACAGAGAACCTGTCACGGCAAACGTCGTCGTCCTCAATGATCGTGGATGCGGCCGTGAGACTGTACGAGCGTATCACCAATCCTGAATTGCTCGTGCGTCGCATCACGCTCGTCACGAACCATGTAGTGCATGAGTTGCAGGTGAAGAAAGAGACCGTTCCCGCACAACTCGACCTCTTCACGGACTACGAGGCCGAGGCTCAGCAACGTAAAGAGGAGGAAGAGCAATTGGAAAAAGAACGCCGGCTGCAGGCAGCGCAACTGGCCATCAAGTCCCGCTTTGGCAAGAACGCCATCCTCCGGGGCATGAGCTATACCGAAGGGGCAACGGCCAAGGACAGGAACGCTCAAATAGGAGGACACAAGGCGTAGCCATTTACAATTCGACGATTTACGATTTACCATTTATGGATAGTTACGACGATATCATCAACCTGCCACATCCGGTTTCAAAGAAACATCCGCAGATGTCAATGATGCAAAGGGCCGCTCAATTTGCCCCGTTTGCGGCATTGACGGGCTATGATGCTGCCATCAACGAGGCGGCTAGGAAGAATGGCGAAACGGAAAAAGATCAAACAGACGAATGGATAGATGAAGGAAATTTTTGCATCATCGAAGAGTAAAATACCGAATTAGAATATAATAGAAATACGATGAAGAAGACTTGTCTTGTGCTGACACTCCTTGTCGGCAGTATCACAGCCATCATGGCACAGCCACTTAGGACCAGAGTGATTGACGAGGGCGGTAGCGGTCGGTTCAAGGCCATTGCCGTCAAGGAACAGGGACTGGAGGACTTTGTCATCTATCGTCCACAGGACCTGCTGTATGCCCATGCCCGCTGCGGCGATTTGCCGTTGTTGATGTTTGGCAACGGCGCTTGCTCCGATACGAGCATCGGATATGAACGGATGCTTTCAGAGATAGCGTCTCACGGCTACATCGTGGTGGCCATAGGCGAGATGCGTGACAGCCTGAACGAACGCCCGACGGGGCACACGGAGTCGTCGGAGCTGACGAGAGGTCTCGAACTTATACTACAACAGAATCAATCGAGAGGTACTGAATATTACCATGTGATAGATACTACAAAGATTGCTGCCGCAGGTCATTCGTGCGGTGGGGCTCAGGTGCTGTGCAATGCCAGTGACCCAAGGCTAAAGACGTACCTCATTCTGAATGCCGGCATGGGCGATATAGAGATGGCGGGTGCCAGCACGAGGTCATTGCAGGGCGTTCATGGACCGATACTATATGTTGTCGGTGGCCCTACAGATGTAGCTTATCAGAATGCTCAGAAGGATTATGAGCGGATACATCATGTGCCTGTTGCCCTGGCCAATCATCCCGCTTCCGGCCACGGTGGTACCTACAATGACAAATATGGCGGCGACTACGGTCGTTTGGTCATTGACTGGCTCGACTGGCAATTCAAGGGGAAAAAGGAAAATGCAGGGATTTTCCTAAAAGGTGATCTTAGAGACTATCAAGGATGGAATATAAAAGCAAAGAACTTTCAGCAGCACGAAGGCAGATTCATGTCGCTGAAAATGCCCTGTAAGCTGCTCAAGGGTATTACAGAACGCGACTTCGCCATCTATTTGCCTAGTAGTTACGAGAAGGACACCTTGAAGACGTACCCCGTACTCTATCTGATGCATGGTGGTGGCGGCGCTCATACAGATTATGAGCGCTATCACAAGATCTCACATGTCGCAGACAGCATGATAGATTGTGGAGCCATCAACGATGTGATTATTGTAACCCCCGAAGCGAACCAGCAACACATGATGTATTTCAATACAACAGAGGGAAAGGCTGGCGCTCCTAACTGGCAATACGAAGACTACTTCTTTAACGAGTTGATACCCTATATCGAGAAAAGCTACCGCGTTCGCACAGATAAGGGCGGACGGGCTGTTGCAGGATTCTCCATGGGTGGCGGTGCAGCCACCGTTTACGGCCTGCACCACCCGGAGATGTTCTCCATGGTATATGACATCTCCGGCTATCTGCGCCGTCAGTCTTTGGATTTCCTCCAGAATGATGCATCTGCCGAATGGCGCCAACAGGCAATCGCTGACAACGACCCCGTGACACGCGTTTCCAATGGTTCGGATACAGAGGTGGCTAATTGGAAAAAGGTTGATTGGAAGATCTGCGTCGGCGACCATGATTTCACCCTTGAGGCCAATCTGGACTTGGCAAAAGCCTTCCGTATGAAAGGCATTAACTTCTCCATGTATGTGAATGAAGGTGCACACGATGGTCGGTGGGTGCAACCAGCTCTCGAGGATGTTCTGAAACGGGCTGACAAGAACTTCGAAAGTCTATGGATCAAGAATGGAGACCGGAACATCTATGGCATTATCAGCAAACCACGATATGATGGAGAGAAGCAACCTATTGCCATCATTGCCCATGGCTTCAACGGCACCCACCACTTCGCGAGGGACTATTTTGCCCCATTGGCTGAACTGGGGTGGATAACCTATGCCTTTGATTTCCCCTGTGGCTCGGTGAACAGCCGTAGCGACTCGAACACGATGAATATGTCCATCCTTGACGAGCAGAGCGACCTGTGTGCCATCGTCAACTACTTCCGCCGTCAGCCCTACGTTGATCCCAACTGCATCATGCTCATCGGCGAGAGTCAAGGTGGACTGGTATCAGCGCTGACCGCTGCACAGATGAACAAGGAGGTGAGTGAACTGGTGCTTATCTACCCGGCACTCTGCATTCCCGACAACTGGAACACGCGCTACCCGAAGCTCGAAGACATCCCCGACACCACCCGTCTGTGGGGCGTTCCGATGGGACGCCGTTTCTTCGAGGAGATACGTGACATGAACCCCTTCCGCAGCATGAAGAAGTTCCGAAAGCCCGTGCTCATCATTCAGGGCGATGCTGACAATGTCGTTTCGATGGACGATTCGCGTCATGCTGCCAACACCTACAAGAACGCCCGTCTGCACATCATCCCTGGTGCCGGTCACGGCTTCAGACCCAAAGAACGTCAGGAGGCTATTGAACAGATTCGATTATTCCTGAAATGAAGCCATCGCGCTTGAATCGTATCATGGACTTGTATCGCACACGACTTATTGTTAAACAATCTTAAAGTTTTAGATAAATCGCTTGCGATATAAAATAATAGCCATACCTTTGCATCGCAAACGACATAAAGAACAATATTAAATATATTAAGGTATGGCAAAGATTTATGATTTCAAGGCTCTGACGAGCAAAGGTAAGGAACTGGATTTCGCTCAATTCCAAGGTAAGGTGCTACTGATTGTGAACACAGCAAGCAAATGTGGCTTCACCCCTCAGTTTGCAGGACTGGAGGAGATGAACCAGAAGTATAAGGACAATGGGTTGGTGATCATCGGTTTCCCTTGCAACCAGTTCGCCTCACAAGACCCAGGCAGCGACAGTGAGATTGAAGGTTTCTGCCAGCTGAACTACGGCGTATCCTTCCAGATCATGAAGAAGGTGGATGTGAACGGTTCCGCTGCAGAACCCATCTTCGAATACTTAAAGGCTCAAGCTCCCACCGAGGAGTATAGCGGTCTGAAGGCGAAAGCTGCCAAAGCACTCTTCAAGACAATCAGCAAGAGTGTGGAGAAGGACAGCGACATCAAGTGGAACTTCACCAAATTCCTGATCTCAAAGGATGGTGAGACCATCAAGCGCTATGCGCCCACAACAGAACCCAAGGACTTTGAGAAGGACGTGGAGTCAATGCTCGCTTAGTTGATAGTTAATAGTTGAGAGTTGAGAGTTATGCACGCTGAATTACAACTCGACAATCAAGTCTGTTTTCGTCTCTATACGGCAGCACGACTGGTGACACAGGCATACACGCCGATGCTGACGGAACTGGGCATTACCTATCCGCAGTATCTGGTGCTGATGGTGCTCTGGGAGAAGGATAACCAGCCAGTGAACGATATTGCTCGCAGCTTGCTATTGGAGACGAACACCGTCACGCCGCTCCTTCAGCGTATGGAGAAGCTTGGTATCGTCTGTCGCAAGAAGGGCAAACTTGACAAACGCCAACAGATCGTATCGCTGACAGAAAAGGGTAGGGCGATGGAGGAACAGGCTTACAACACTATCCCCAAAGGCATGGGTGAAATACTTTCAGCCTGCCCGTTGCAGATGGATGACTATCTGCATCTGACACAAGAATTAGATTCAATGATTGAGACATTAAAGAAATAAAGTATCAGTTTACAAAATATCAATAGCCCTAAAAAATCAACAAAATGATGACTAAAGAAGAAGCTTTGAAAATGTTCGCCCAAATGGGTGCTGTATGGTTTGGAAACAGTAAGCAACATTTCGCCTTCTCGGCATACTGCCGTCTGCAGGGCTGGAACAAGTTGGCCGACAAGTGGAAGGAAGAAGCAGAAGAGGAGTGGGACGAGGCTGAAGAGGTCCTCAACCGCCTGGTAGAACTCGGCTGCAAGCCTGCCGATCTGCAGGAGGCCATGAAAACCATTGAGTTCCCCTTCTACGATGATCCCAAGCAGCAGATAGAGAGCGACTATCAGCCCGATGCTGTCAAGATTATGAGCGAGTTGGCAGAAGCATTCAACGATGACTATCCCACCAAGAAACTCATCGAGAAGTGGATTGACGGTGAGAAGGAACACATGGCTTGGGAGGCTCAGTACCTCAACTACATCGACAAGTTGGGCTACGAGAATTTCCTTACCGCAATGATGTAATGTTTATTGCAACACTCTTAAAAACAAAAAAGGGAACCCATCAAAGGGTTCCCTTTGTAGCGCCTACGGGAATCGAACCCGTGTTCCATGCGTGAGAGGCATGTGTCCTAGCCGCTAGACGAAAGCGCCAGATGGAGAGATGCGGAAGCTGGGGGATTCGAACCCCCGGTACGGTAACCCGTACGTCAGTTTAGCAAACTGGTGGTTTCAGCCACTCACCCAAACTTCCAAGCTTCAAAGATCGCTCTTTCAGGAGTGTTTTCCTGAAATGCGGTGCAAAGGTAGAAGTTTTTTGTGAATTGTGCAAATGTTTTCAAAGAAAAAATATATCTTTGCAACAAATTTCAATGGGTGAATATGACAGATCACATGCGACGTTTGTGCGTTCAACGCCTACAACTGCTTAAGAATGTGGATGTACGAGGGACACTCTCGTTTCTTGAAGGTGGTATAGACATCCCCTTCGAGGTGGCTCGCGTATTCTGGATCACAGACGTGCCCGAAAACCAGACACGTGGTGGCCATGCTCACTGGACATGCCACGAGGCGGTATTTGCCGTGTCGGGTAGCTGCGAAATAGAAGTTGATGATGGTGACGTTTGCCAGGTATTCCGTTTGGAGCAACCGAATGAAGGATTGCTGATTCCGGCAGGTGCATGGTGTGAGCTTCGTCATTTCACACAAGGAACCGTGTGTGTGGTGATGGCGAGCGAGCATTATGACCCGACGGGCTATTGCCACGAGAAGGATGCTTGGCACAAATTAAGATCTTGAGATATCACACGCTTATGGAGATCATGCAATATAGACCGCAGCTGGCTGGTGAATGGGATGCTTTTGTACAGGATTCCAAGAATGGTACGTTCCTCCTCGAACGCCGTTTCATGGATTATCATTCCGATCGCTACTCGGACTGCTCACTAATGGTCTATGAGGACCGCGAACTCTGTGCTTTGTTTCCAGCCAACTGGGTGGAGGAGGAGGGAACCATCTATTCGCATCAGGGATTGACATACGGTGGCTTGATCATGACAAGTGCCGTCACTCAGCATCAAGTGCTGGCGATGATGCAAGCTATCATGAAGTGGTACATGGATTACTTGCAAGCTCGGCGCATGGTATATAAGCCTATACCTTATATATATAGTACATGTGCTGCGCAGGAAGACTTGTATGCGCTGTTCCGTGCTCATGCTCGTCTGGTGAGTCGGGGCGTGAGCAGCGTTGTGGCAATGCAGAATCCGTTGCAGATGCGCAAATTACGTCTGCGTGGAGCTCGCAAGGCGATTGACAATGGCTTGTACATAGATCGCATGGTGGAGGAGGACTGGGCGACGCTTCAGGAGTTCTGGGTATTGCTGACAGAGGTGCTGGAGGAGTACCACCATGTAAGTCCCGTGCACTCATTTGAGGAGATGCAGTTGCTGATGTCACGTTTTCCTCAGCAGATTAAATTGTTCCTGGTGCGCAGAGAGCGTCAGGTGGTTGCAGGATGTCTGGTGTTCGTGACACGACAAGTGGCACATATTCAATATATAGCTTCGGGCGAGCAGGGCCGTGAGCTAGGCGCTTTAGACTTGCTGTTCCGCCATCTCATTAATGAGCGCTACAAGCAGATGTCTTATCTGGACTTCGGAATCTCTACGGAGCAGGGAGGCCTGTGGCTAAACGATGGACTGATCTTCCAGAAGGAAGGCTTTGGAGCTCGTGCTGTTTGCTATGATACGTACGAATTAGAGTTGGACCGAACCTTGATCAGACAGATGGCTCCTTCTGAGGCAGAAGCTCCCCATGACATTCGTTTCCTGGATCTAAAACGCTTGAACAACAGTTTTGAACCTCAACTGAGTGAAGCTGTGACGCGCGTTGTACGAGGCGGCAGATATCTGCAAGGGAATTATGTGGCTGATTTTGAACGTCATTTCGCCAATTACATAGGTGTCAAGCATTGTGTCCTTTGTGGCAATGGGCTGGAAGCATTAACACTGATCCTGCGTGCTTTCAAGCAACTGAACTGGTGGCCGGACGATAGTGAGGTGATCGTGCCTGCTAACACGTTTATTGCTACCATTTTGGCCATACGGGAGGCTCGACTGAAGCCGGTTTTATGCGAACCCAAGTTGAGTGACTATCTGATAGATGTTGAACAGCTGGAGAAGCTGCGCAACGAGCGTACAGTGGCTGTGCTACCGGTGCATCTCTATGGCCGTGTTTGTGACATGGAGTTTATCAAAGCCTATGCTGCCACTCATCATTTGGTGGTAATAGAAGATGCTGCACAAGCGCACGGAGCATTGCAGGATGGCGTGCGAGCGGGAGCATTGGGTCAAGCTGCGGCATTCAGTTTCTATCCGGCCAAGAATTTAGGAGCACTTGGCGATGCAGGTGCCGTGACCACCAACGACGATACACTGGCTCAGACTGTACGTATGATGAGTAACTATGGATCGCAAGAGAAATATGTTCATGAGATTCCGGGTATGAATTCGCGCACGGATGAACTGCAAGCCGCGGCGTTGGATGTGAAGTTGCCTCGTCTGGATGCAGATAATGCCCGTCGAAGGGAGATTGCCCGACGCTTTATGACAGGCGTAGATAACCCGCTCATTGTGGAACCTGTCATGCCAACACACGAGGAGGAACATGTCTTCTATGTTTTCCCCATTAGAACTAAATATCGCGACCAACTGATCTCGTGGTTACGGACTCAGGGCATCGAGACACTGATTCACTATCCGATACCTCCACACAAACAACTGGCATTGGCGGATATGAACACCATAAAGCTGCCAATTACAGAACAAATCCACAAGGAAATATTGAGCCTTCCCATCTCACCCATGATGAGTGACGCAGAAGTCGATTATGTCATTTCAGCTATCAACCAATTCAATATTAACTGAATCCATGAAGATTTTTGTGCTGATTTCAACCATTGACCGCCGTGTGCTACGCATTCCTGATACAATAATGATGCCCGAACCGGACGTATACTATGTGGTTGTGTGGCAGCATTCTCATGATGTTGAGATGGAAGATATCGACATCACGCCTTTGCAAATACGAAAGGATGTCACACTAGTAACGATACCAGGAAAAGGACTGTCGCACAGTCGTAACATAGCGATGAAGACAGCTGCTGACATGCTGGCAGATGCCTATGAGGATGCCGTTTTTGTCATAGCAGATGATGATGTTCGCTTCAAGAGTAACGCATTTGGGCTCATCAATTCCTTCTATTTGCAACACACGGAGGTGGACATGGCATTGATGCGAATGCGCTCTATTATGGACAGGCATTACTTCAAAAAATACCCGAATGAACTTATCGATTTCCGCAAACGTCCACGTAGCTATTATCCAGCCTCCTGGGAGATGACATTCCGTGTAGGGGCCTATCGCGCAGGCATCCGATTCGATACGAGGTTCGGTCTAGGAGCAGAGAAACTCTGTGCCGGCGAAGAGGACATCTTTATTGCGGATGCTTTAGAGGCTCATTTGCGGATTGCAGTTGCTCCGATAGATATCGGTTACACGCGTCCTCTCACGACGGGTCATCGCACTTTCGATACCAAGGTGTTACGTTCTCGTGGTGCCGTCTATGGATATACCAGGTCTCTACCGGGCGCATTTATTCGAAGCGTACGTGAGGCCTTGTCGCTATCGATACGTCAGCGAACCAGATTCAGTCCTCTTTTCCGCAAGATATGGTATGGGGTCAAATACATCAGGAATGCATCATAGACGATGACAAATGATACATAAAGACTGACAGATTCATCATTAGCAATTCGAAATGAAACTAAGTATTGTAGTACCTGTTTGGAACCGTGCGAGTTGGGTGCGGAAAACGTTGGACAGCATTGCCGCCTCCACGCATCATGGTTTCGAGTTGCTGATTGTAGATAATGGCAGCACTGATGATAGCCTATCAGTCTGCGAACTTTGGGCATGGGAACATCGTGATGATGGATTTCCCATTCGTGTGCTGACGGAACTGCAACATGGTGCTGCTGCGGCACGAAACAGGGGGCTGATGGAGTGCCAGACCGAGTTCATTTACTTCTTCGATAGCGACGACCAGTTCTCGTGTGACTTCGTTGCTACGATATTGCCCTCGCTATCGTCGGATTTGGATTTGATATGCGTGCCTGTTCGTCAAGAGGTGAAAGGGCAGTTGCGAACACGTGCTTACCAGCCCTGTGGTGATATTCATGTTCATCTCTTGAACTCGATGTTGAATACATTGAGTATGGTGCTACGGACAGATTATTTACGGAATATTGGTGGATGGAATGAAGCCCTTGGCACTTGGGATGACTGGGAACTCGGGGTACGTGTGCTATTGGGACGGCCTCGAATGCAATGGATGACGGAGAAGGCGTATCACCATGTCATCGTGCATCCCGACAGCCAGACGGGCAAGAGTTTCTCATCAACATTATCCAATATCCTGAAAGCAATGTCTGTTGTGATTCGTGAACTTCGGAATGCCAATTTTTCATCTGAAAAAGAACGAACGAAAAGCATGTCTGCCATATACTTCCGTTCCTGCATCTTATCTGGTAAGTTATTACATGAAAAAAACAGGGAAGGAGCGCGCGAATTCCACACAATGGCTATGGGCTGTTCAGAATCTATAAAGTCCTGGCGGAAATGGTGTGGCGCTTCTTTAAGGGTATATACCACTTTGGGAGGCCGTGGGGCTTGGAGGTTCGCGCTACGACTATGCTGAGAGATGCTTCCTGAAGAGGGCTATGAAATCACTGCAGATGGAATAGAGCTTCCGCAGAGAACGTGACGGCAAAGCAAGAAACAATCTTTTTTTCAGAGGTAAACTACGATTTATAGACTGTAGGTCGGCTTGTATCCCCTGATAGAAGTTGCTATTGATCCATTCTTTTTTTGAACTGGCTACGGCTATGGTAAAGAGATTGTCCAAGCGATCCAAGACAGTGTCGTAAAGATACTGATCACGTTGCTTAAGAGGTATTGCCGCGACTCTTAGCTCATGAATCCTTGCAGCATAGGTGGCTGTCCAACGGAAGGTACTGCAGGCATGGTCGTCGCCCTTTAGGTACACTTGATCATAAACAATTCGTACAGGCAGCGTTGTTGAGAAGACGAGTCGTAACCAGAAGATGTAGTCCTCGCCCATGCGTATGTCTGAAGGTACAGCAAACATCGCTGCGGTAAGTATTGCACGACGATAGAGACTTCCCCAAGGAAGTCCGATGGCGCCTTCACCACGAACGGCCAAATGGCGAAAGTCGCTCATGGGGATTGTTGTTCGATGCTCGTTACGAAGGGTGTAGCCATTGCCTAATACAATGTCCGTTGAATTATCCGCGGCGGCCAGGAGCGTTGCCAGAGCGTGAGAAGGGAGGGTGTCATCGGCATCGACGAAGGTAAGCCATGTGCCCGTGGCGGCGGCTACACCCGTTGCTCGTGCGGGATTGGGACCTTGGTTTTCCTGATGGAGTACACGGATGCGCGAGTCGATAGAGGCTAGATGGTGACATAGAGAAAGGCTGCTATCAGCGCTCCCATCGTCAACAAGTATCAGTTCAAAGGACGTCAGGGTCTGGGATAGGACACTGTTAACGCACTTCGTGAGTGTGTCTTCTGCCTGATAGACTGGAATAACGACTGATAGGATGGGGGATGTCATGTACCTCTGATGGTTACGCGTTCATATATAGACTTTCATATTGTTGAGCCACATGCAGATGATCATGATGACGACGGATGTACTCGATGCTTTCGGATTGAAGCCTCTTAATATTCTCGGGATGCTCAATCAGTGTATGACAAATCTGGTCATAAACATCTTGCTCTGTTGGCTGAACATTGATAATAGGACGTAACGATTGTTCTCCCAATAGCTCGTACTGCTCTTCTTCGCCGCCTCCGACAAGAATCAGCCCCTTAGCCATTGCAAGCAGTCCATTCATGCCTGGCGTATAGCTGTAGAGTTGGTCGAGAAGGACATGAGAGGTGTTCATCATCTGCTCATATTTCGCGTAAAGAACGTTCTCTGCTTTTATTATATGAACGCGCGACGGATAGTCATGCTGCAGTCGCTCAAGGGCCGTGAGCATAATATCGGTGCCTTTGTAGGCAGAACGCTCTTTTTGAATGCCGATGAAGAAGTTGAGAGCCCCTTCCCGGCCTCCCCCCATAGGGGCAGAGACGTTCTGGACGGAAGCTGCGTTGATGGTTTGTGTGGGAGTGACAGCGGAGCGGTTGATAGGAAAAGGAATAAAATGGGCCTTTGACAGAAAGAAGGGACGATAGCACATCTCATACTCGTAGAGACCGGTGATGATTCCGTCACAATCCTCGGCGATGCGACGATTGAGTTCACCCTTGGGGCCATTGAGCCAATCGGCAATCATCGTATGCATGAAGGGGTAGTCGCGAAGCTGTGAACCGAAGTTAAAGTCAGAGTAGCGGAAGGTCTTACAGTCCATGCCCACCTTCACCCAATAATGGTCGATGCCGAAAGCACCGAGGAAGACACGCCCGTTGTGACGACGAAGGTAGCGATAGAACGGCCAGATGCGCTCGGCACGGAGGTCAAGGAAAACGGGATTGATGAGTTGGACGATGTCGTAACCGCGGAGACGGGGGAATGTCTTCGCGAGATCAACGATATAGTTGAGAGTAGAGCGTTTTGAGTTTAGAGATCCTCGCTGGAGGTTGATATCACGTGGATAATTCTTCCAGCCATCTCCATTTGAAACGACAGTGACGTGATGTCCAAGGGCACGCAAGCCTTCGGCCAAGGTCCAATGGACGTTTGAATATTCTCCTATGAGAAGGATCTTCATCCGCTATTTGATGAGAACTTTGCGGCCGTCAAGGATATAGATGCCTTTGCGCAAGTTACCCTTTGAGATACGACGACCGGATAGATCATAGATGTCGTTGGACTTGGACGTGGGGACGGATAAGGTGGGCTCTATGCCTGTGACTGCCTCAGGAACTTCAACGAGCGTAAGTGTGAAGTGGTCGGCACTCCACCAAGCGGTTTTAGATGCATCCATTTGCATGGAGATCGTAAGGGTCTCACCCGTTTTTACCTTGATAGGCTTGGTAACCACATCCTGCCATCCTTGCGGATATTTTGCGTCCTCGAGCGATTCTGCGCCAGTGCCGTTAAAGACTGTAGAGACCTGATTCGTGGGTGTCTTGGCCGTGAGTGTGAAGGTGGCGGCATCTTGACCGCGCAGGATGGCACCAAAGGTGTAAGTGCCCTCGGGTAGGCCCTGAATATCCTGTTCGAGAGAAGAGGTGAATGCGCTTCCCTTCCATATATTCCAGTATGTGTTAGTCGCAGCGCCATCATATGCTTCTGTATTGGTCTTATAGTCCACATTTGACGAAGTCCATCCATAACTACTCTTGCGATTGCAGTCTGGATTCACGATGAAACAGCTGGCATCGCGGGGAGTAGAGTAGGGGGTGATGAGTTCAGGATCCGTATCGTCGGAAATGATAGGCGGCATGAGTGAGTAGAGATGGATGTCGTTCTCTATACGTGCTGTCTTGCTGTCTATCGAAGATAGGCTCCCAACATAGGTGAGCTGGAAGTTGTCGGCGCCAGCCCAGCGTCCGCCCATGGTGCCAAGGTTGCGAACACCTACACGTAGGTAGCCATCGTTCACAACGATGTTTTTCACTTCTGTGAGTGGGTACTCGCTAATGTCGAGGGCATCGGCATCGACGGTGGTCTCTTCTGTAATGGGGGTCGCGTAGAGTTGTGAAGATGACTGTGCATATAACATGACCGCTCCATTGACAGCTGCCCCTTCAACATTGTCTGCGGTGTTGAATACATTCGCCGAGAGTTGGTAAACGCCGTCATCAAGGTCCAGGATATCCTGATAGTAGTTAAAGTTGATGTTGGCTGCTGTTGGATCCCACACCTCAAAGTAGGTGTCGCCGGTGGACTTGGTAAAACCGTTCTGGGCGTCACGTGTGCAGGTCCATCCATCTACAGAAGACTGACTGGAGGACTCTATGCTGGCATTCTTGATGTAACCTGCATCCGCCGTTGAGCTGTTAATCGTCTTTCCTGTGAGTGTGACAACGGTGACACGGAATTGATCGGTTTCCAGGTTCACATCCTCGGGATCGATGTTTGTTACAGTGATGGTTTCGTTATCGAAACGGTAACGGTCGCTGACCTCGTGGAAGGTGCTCCAGGTGCCGTCGGTATTCAGGCGTTCTATGATCAGCTGGTCTGTCATGTCCGTGTTGGGGTTTTGGATGGTGAAGGTCAGCTTGCCCGTGGATGCCGTCTGTTTTACATGAAGAGAGGGAACTTTTGTGGACGGTGAATACCAAACGGGGGTCTTGGCGTATTTAGCGTTATAAGCGAACGTGGAACGGTGGTCACGATAGACTTGTCCTGCTGGCGTGAGTCCCTTCGAGGGATTGTTGTCATAGAACATATACGTCTCCCATTTGTCTTCGAGATAAACGGCATAGCGCTCAATCCAGGGACATTCTTCTACCTTTTGCAGCAGTACCTGCATATATTTGCGGTGCTGCTCATAGCTAGTGATATTGTTGGTGTTCCATGAAGCGCTGATGTTGAACTCGCTAATCCACAATGGACGTCCAGTGTTGTCCCAAACGCTCTTACATTTAGTGTTGCAATACCAGTTGGCATAATCCGTTTCGTTCATTCCAGCTAAGTCCCAATAAGAATGTGTAACTGCAAAATCGCAGCGCGCAGCCATATTGTCAACGTGCTTGAAGAATTGAGTAAGGTAGCTGAAGTCGGTAGGTTGTGGTGAGCCGATACGTCCTCCACTAGAGAGGAAGTTTTGATTAAACGTGTAGGCTGTCCAGGCATCGGTCGTTCCACCACAAGAACAGTTCGTATGTTGCTCACTGTGTTCTGGTTCGTTAAGCGACAAGGAGGCCGTTGCTGTCTTGTTGTTAACATCGCTGGCGGAGGGCCAGTAGCGATGCTGTAGGCAGGGAACATACTCGTAATCGGTGCCGGAACTGTAGCCGGCGCTCCATGTCCAATACCAACTAGCCCTTAGCAGATCCACACCACTTGAACCGTTCTTGTTTCCCATTCCTTTCTTGCTGAGATACGGCCAAGGCTTGATATTTACGGAGCTAACACGCTTGGAGAGTGATGTTGGCAATGTCACCTCGAGGTCAGCATGGTCGGCAACAAAGACGCGACTGTAACCACTGCCTTTGGTGCCAGTAGCCACTGTTGCCATATATCCTCGACGGAGAGTGAACGAGATCATTGTGTTGTTTCTCTTGGAAAGGGTCGTGTTGTTGCTCGCTTTTAGAACGAAGTCCCCGGTCGTTCCCTTGCAACTCATGGGAGCCGAGGGTAGAGGAATGATAGCAGCACCATTTAGGAAGATGGCAATACGGCAGTTGGTGCCATTCACGGCCTTCTTGCCTGCAATGGTGACATACTTCAAATAACTCGAGGCTTTTGACGGAACGATATTGTCGAGGATGAGCCAGGTGCTGTCACTGCCCAGATTGATGGTGGCGCTCCCTTGGATAGGCATCTCGTTGGCAGTAATATGAATGTCGATGGCATCGCTGCGGTCGATGTTGATGTTCTTGACAAGGCAGTAGTCAATCTCGCGGACACCTTGTGCATTCGTATATTCCTCGGAGACGAAAGCGGCACGAGCTTCATCCCAGGTGGAACCGACAACGGGAATCGCTGAGAACTGGGAATGACTGCCTTTTGGCTTGTTATAGTACACGGCAACATAGTCGGAATTTTTGTTGGCACCATCTACTCCGAGATACTTGCTGTTCTTTTTGTTTATAAGATAGGTGTAAGTGCCTTCATCTATTTTCCAGCAGTAGCGATCTTCTGTTGATTGGTTGCTTTCGAAGACTGTTGTCCAGTCATTGGAAGAACTAGCTACCAGATATTTGTTGCTGCTTTTCTGACGGAGTAATACATAACCGCTCTTTCCACAATCTTCAGCTACAAAAATGTAACTGTCAGCATTGCTGTTTTTATTGAATGCCGAGAGTGCAGGGCCATCGTCAGTATCGTTAGAGCCGAGGAGCTTCTCATAGATGTTGAGCCATAGGTAGTATTCGGTTCCTGGTGTAAGGGTTGCATGTGTTTGGCTGGCGAAGCCTAAAGAAAGCAGAAATGCTAATAGCAGATTCTTTTTCATTGTAAAATGAATTGATAAATGTGTTTCTGGCGACAAAAGTAATAAAATTATTTCACATCAATAAAAAAAAGGAAAAATCTTAAACGATTTTTTCAATCCATTGACCCATAGATGTAGGTAGGCTTGTTGTTGGAAATGAAACAAGCGCGTGTTGAGCATGAGCCAATATCCTGGTTTCCAACGGGATCGTAGAGGAAGACGTGACGGCCTGAATGTATGAAGTATCGTGCGTAGTCGGGCCGATATCTGGAGGATCGTCTGAGCATCCAGCTCAGCACGATGCTGCAAGAAGAGACGGTAACAGTGGATGTATGCCATCCAGCGATGACTTTCGTAGCGCCGAAGGATGGCAGATTGAACTGCTTCTTTCTTCAATTGAAAGAGTAGAGACAACATTGCCTCCATCTGGTCGAAGCGTAAAGGGCTGAAGGAGGTCGTAAGTGATTGCAAATGACGGCGGTAGAAATATGTTCCCGTACAGGCTCTCACTTCGCGACTATGCAGATAATGAAGGCATGAGGTGTTGTCGTCACTATAGAGGCGAGTGCTAGTGTCAAAGGGGATTGCCTGGTAAAGGCTGCGACGCGTAAGGTAGAGGCCATGCAATTTCCAACCATCGATACATAATTCAAATGCTTCATTGCCACTTAGCGCTTCTCCCTTCACCAGCTTATCGGGCAAACCATAATCCTCTTCATGGTCATCTGTATCATCATGGATGATGAGTTGAAACATGACACAGTCAGTTCTCGGGTGTTGACGGAAACAGTCCATAGCCTTCTCTAATGTATCAGGTGAAAGCCAGTCGTCTGCATCAACCATACATATAAAAGAGGCCTGAACATGCTGCAAGGCGAGGTTGCGTGCGACAGCCTGTCCGCTGTTGCGTGGTGTCTGTAAGACTTTGATACGGGTGTCTTTATTAGCTCGTTCATGTAGGATCTCAAGTGTTACATCAGTAGAGCAGTCATCAACACAAATAATTTCAAGATTAGACATGGTCTGCCCACACAAAGAATCCAAGCAACGAGGCAGAGTCGCTGCGGCATTGTAAGCGGCTACAAGGACTGCAACAGACGGAATTGACATAAAAAACTACTTTGATTTGAGTTGAAATCTCGTCAGCAACTTTTGTACAATGACGGAATCGCTGCCAAGGCTGCGAAAAGTGAACCATAAAGACAGGGCAAGCAAGATGCAGCCGACTATGTATTTAATGATTGGAGGCAGGAGCAGACAGACGGCTACAGCACAAGCGACTAATATGGTCTGTACGGCGATAATGATAAGGGTATGGCTCTCGAATCGGATGTGATAACGCCAAAAGTAGCATGTAGAAATAAGAATAAGGTCAAAGAGTGCTGACGCAGATAATCCCACGCCAGCTCCGAAGAGCCCCCACAGATAATAACATCCGACAATGAGACAGAGTGATACGGCATCGTAAATCACTTCCATCGTCAAATACCAGCCGGAGTCTCCGTGGGCTAGTGCCATGTAGCTGATTGGAACGGATATAGCGCGGAAGAAGGTGTAAAACACTGCAGCCAGCGTCATTCTCTCGATAATACCAAACTCGCTGGCGAATAGGATGCTAAGCGCAATGGGCATAAACACAGCCAGCGCAATCATGAATGGCCCAATAAGTGCAACACAGACTTGTATCTGTTGATTGATGATTTCATTGCGCCGGATGCGGTCGTTGTTGGCACTCGACAAACGAGGGAAATAGTCCGCTTCGAGGGCTGTGAATACGATGCCGGCATAACCAACCATCAGCGTATAGGCGGCGCGGTAGAAGCCGACATCGTCCAGTGAACCGTAGTAGAGAAGCAGCGCCGGTACAGCCATCGCTGTGGTCGAACCCGCTATAGCAGCGAGGACATAAGGTATTCCGATGCGCACCATCTCCCATCCCTCTGTAAAGATGTTCCGTGAGAATAGCGAAACACGCCAGGGGAAGATGGGAAGTGTATAGGCCAGGTAAACACAAAGTGTTGCAACAGCTGTAAT
Source organism: uncultured Bacteroidaceae bacterium (assembly GCA_905233765.1). Classification (GTDB taxonomy): domain Bacteria; phylum Bacteroidota; class Bacteroidia; order Bacteroidales; family Bacteroidaceae; genus Physcousia. The sequence goes on from CAJOCU010000002.1 coordinate 69,071, forward strand.
GTCCAGCGCTAATAGGATGCCACGTGTGCGCAACGCCCAGAAAATAGGAATCGTGATGCAAAGGAGGACGATGGCACTCAATAATGAGATGACAGCAACACGCTTCAAGTGCCGCAGGCCCTTGAGGATGCTGATTTCCCCTCCCATGACAGAGGCGGCCATCGCCATAGGAGCGACGAGTGCCGCCTGCCACCATGATGACATATTGCCATCAAAGAAAACAAGACATAAAATTGGCGAACAGACGATGCAGAAGAAGCCGGCAAGTAACGCAGTCCATAGGCTCCAAGTCCGTATAACGCGCACAAATTCATTTATGGCCGCTGGATCATCGCTTTCAAACAACTCGGAGAGCCGTCGTACAGAAGAAAAGGGAATGCCCAAGTTGCTCACGCTTGACACGAACTCTGAGATGGCCAAATATATGCCCATAAGTCCAATGCCAGCAGGACCAAGTAAGTGGGTTGCAAATTTATTTCGCACGACGCTCAAAAGGATGTTTAAGCCCTGTACACCGCCAAAGATGCCAGTGTACTTCAGGACATGATCTATTGATGCTTGTTGGTGCTTACTTGAAGACATTTTATGCCATATTGGACAAATTTGCGTGCAAAGATAGTGTAAAATGTGGAGAATTATGTACTTTTGCGCCCAAATTTTAGCAAATACCTATAAATACTCTCTTTTCAGAAACAAATTATGGCAGGTTATTTAGTGGACGATACCCGTAAAGTGACGACGCATCGCCTGTTTGAAATGAAACAAAGCGGCAAGAAGATTGCTATGCTCACGTCCTATGACTATTCGATGGCACAGGTAGTAGATGGCGCAGGGGTTGATGTTATATTGGTAGGAGACAGCGCTTCCAATACAATGGCCGGCAATCTCACCACACTGCCAATCACCATCGACCAAATGATTTATCATGCTCGCAGCGTTGTGCGAGGTGTCAATCGTGCGTTGGTTGTCTGTGATATGCCTTTCGGAACATATCAAGTTGACCCTCAGGATGCTGTGCGTAATGCCATCCGTATTATGCAGGAGACCGGTTGTGACGCTTTGAAACTGGAGGGCGGGGTAGAGATTATCCCCGCTGTGAAACTTATCTTAGACGCAGGTATTCCCGTGATGGGTCATCTGGGCTTAACACCGCAGAGCATCAACAAATTTGGGACCTATGCTGTTCGTGCGAAGGAAGCCGCCGAAGCTGAGAAACTTCGTTCCGACGCTTTGGCGCTGGCAGATGTCGGATGCTTTGGAATTGTCCTGGAGAAGATTCCTGCCAAGCTAGCTAATGAAGTTACCAAAAGCGTGAATATCCCCATTATAGGTATTGGTGCCGGTGGCGGATGTGACGGGCAGGTGCTTGTTGTTCATGATATGCTCGGAATGAACAAGGGTTTCTCACCCAAGTTTTTGCGTCGCTATGCCAACCTTTTTGAAGTGATGACTGATGCGATTGGCAACTACGTCTCCGACGTGAAGAACTGCAATTTCCCCAACGAGAACGAGCAGTATTAACGGTATTCATTATAGACATGCTGAAGGGATGCATCCACGCATAAGATGGATGCATCCTTCTTTTTATGTTATTGAACATGTTTTTAGAAAATTCTTTAACGAAAGTATTGTGGTAGTTAATATTTGTTGTAACTTTGACACCCAACAAAGGGGAAATCCCCATTCTTACATCATGATATGACGTCAAGCGGACGTTCTAACCAAAAGGAAATCAACAACTCAACAATTAATAACTGAATGGAAAACAGTATTCTCAAACGAAGACTCGCAAAAGATGCGAGTTCAGCGTTTGCTGCTCTCTTGCTGCTTGGTAGCATGTTGAGCATTTCGTCGTGTAAGGACGAATTGCTGACAGGTATGCCTGAGTGGCTTGGTAGCAGCATCTATGAAGAGCTGGAGGAACGTGGTCAGTTCACGCAAACCCTTGCGCTGATTAATGACCCCGACCTCGCAGATGCACATTATCCGGAGTTGCTTCGTCTGACGGGTAGTATGACGGTCTTTGTGGCTGACGATGCCGCGTGGAGTCGCTTTTTGTCAAAGCGAGGCCTTTCATCTGTGTCGCAACTGTCAAAAGCTGAAAAGAAGACTTTGTTGAAAGCCTCAATGATCAACAGCGCATATCTGATTGAACTTCTGGATAATGTACCCAACGGTTCTACCGACCCTTCAGAAGGTGCCTGTATGCGTCGTGAGTCTCGTATGGAGTTAGACGACTATATTCCAGTCATGAAAGCAGCAGATTTTCCTGTCGTCAACGAAAACCGTCGTACGGACGATGGAGCACAGATTGACTATTGGGCAGATGTTCGTGATAAGGAAAGCATAAAAATTTATAAAGATGCCACCGTTGCGCCGATGGTGCACTTTCTGCCTCAGTTCATGTCGCAGAATGGTATTACGGACGATGATTTGTCGCGCATTACCAACGGAGCTTCCAATTCAACCGATCGCAGCTATATTAATGGTCAGCCCATTTCGGTGAATGATGGCCGCTGGTCTCAGGATGCAGGAAAAGCTTTTTTGCAGGATATCACTTGTCAGAATGGTTATATCCACGTTCTGGATGAGGTTCCGGAAGCCCTGCCTAATATGGCTGAAATTATTCATTCCAAGCCTCAGTTCAGCATTTTCAGTGAACTGCTGGATCGTTTTAGCTATCCGCAACTCTACAATGTCATCACCAATGAAGATGGTACGCGCGATACATTCTACACGAAACGTTACTTTAATTCCTCCCAGAACCATGGCCTTGCAGCCTATACTCCTAAAGGTGGTGTATCTACAGAGGTCATCAACCGCCTAGGCTCTTCTGGGTCGAGTGGTGGCTACGATCCAGGGTGGAATCAATATGTCCTCTATACTGGAGATGGTCATATCTCCATGTCTAATGATGCAGCAGCGATGTTTGTTCCCACCAACGAAAAAATGCAGGAGTACTTACATGGTGATGGTTCTGTTATTGGTGCCAAGTATGGCTACGATTGGACGAAAGTACCTGATAATCTCGTGATACCCTTCTTGGACAATTGTATGCAGACTAGTTTCCGCAGCACCGTTCCTAGTAAATTCAAGGGCGTTAAGAACACGGCTTCAGACGATATGGGCCTAACGACAGGCGATGTGGATAGCTGTTTCCTTGCATGCAATGGAGCTGTGTATGAGCTAACCAGTGTCTTTGCGGCGCCTAAGCACCAGTCTGTTAGTTTCCCCGCCCTGCTGTTTGCCGATGAGAAGGAAGAGGCGAAAAAGATGCAAATCGCTAATCGTATCATTACATACGACCCCACTGCAAATGAAGTCTCTTCAACCGTAAAAGCAGCATGGAGGTTAAATGAGTTTGATGCTTATTTGAGCTCCATGAGCAGTACATATAGTTTCTTGCTCGGTACCGATAAGGCCTTTGGTTTTTATATTGACCCATATTCCTATCTGTCAGGAGAGACACACACTGCTTACGAATTCTATATAGATGGTAAGAAAACAGATCAGCCTTTATATGTATATGCTTGGGAACTTGACGAAGAGGATAATATGGTCAAGAAACTTAACAAGGCTCCTGATATTCATACATTCGCCAATCGCCTTTATGATATATTGGATAACAGCATTGTCGTGCATGGGCAACGTCCCTCACAAGCTATGCATCCTGGTCAGACGGTCTATCAGACGAAGGCGGGTGGTCCCATCATTGCAGAGTTCTCAGGCAATGCCGTCACAGGTCTCGCTGGTTCCTATCAATACAAGAAGGGAGTGTTCATTCCCGTTACACCTGAAATGACTTTTGACATGACAGATAAGGGTAACGGTATTACCTATGTTTTGAGTGCACTCCCTCAAAGTACAACAACAGCTCCTTATCAGTTGATGACTGATATTCTTGCTCATCCTGAATATACCTCTTTTGCTCGCCTGTTGACAGAAGCCTCTTTTGTGGAAGCAGACGAGATACTGGATGAGCATCCAACGATTGGCTATCCAATCACCCTTTTCGGTAACTACCATTACACGGTGTACGTCCCAAAGAATTCTGAAATAGATGCATTGGTCAATGACGGCAAACTGCCCACTTCCGAACTGATGCAGGAATGGACTCTGTTCCAGAACGCATTGTCTGAATACGCCAGCACCATCTTACCGACTATCATTGATGAAAAAGAGCAGGAAGAACGTCTGAAAGAAATTGAAGAATTGGATGCCTTGGCGACGAAACGCATTGGAGAAATGCAGGATGTTATCGACAATTTCCTTCGTTTCCACTTCCAAGATGGAGCCCTATACATTGGTGGTAATGACACTACAGGTGTTTTCGAGACATCTGCTCTCGATCCTCAACTGGATCGCTTCCGTCGTCTAAATGTTACGGTGAGTGGCAATTCCTACCATATTCAAGTTCCCGGGACAGGCCTGATGGCCAATGTTATCAACGATGGTTTGCACAGCAATCAGATGTCTCGCCAGTACCTGTTCGGCTCTACAGCCGTATTAAAAGACGATGGCTCTTTTGACCATTGGTCATATCCTCGAGACATCTTCAGTTCGTCCTATGTCGTGACACATCTGATTGATAGGGCGCTGGTCTATTCTGATGACCAATTCCTGCCTAAAGGCTTCCCGGCACCCGAGTATCCGGAATGGCTGCCTGTTCCTGATGAGCCAGAGCCAGAACCGGATCCTGTGCCCGCCGGAGCAAAAAGGCGTACGTCCAAAGTCTCACCTAAAAAGTTCTATAGAAGATGAAAGCACTGAAATTATTTTTGACGATGGGCCTAATGCTAGTCTCTTCACTGGCTATGGCACAAATCAACCGCATCAGCGGTACGGTCAGTGACGACTTCGACGTTCTGCCAGGTGTGAATGTGGTGGAAATTGACGCATCGAACCGTATGGTCAATGCCACCGTGACAGATATGAATGGTAACTTCGTTCTGCCTATCAAAAGCCAAAAGAACAAGGTGAAGTTCAGTTATATGGGCTTTGTGACGCAAGTGCTGCCCATTAATAAAAACGTCTTCAAAATCAAGATGTCCGAGAATGCCAAGCAGTTGCAGACTGTAGAGGTAAAAGCAAAAAAGAAGCTGAAGACATCCGGATTGGCTATCCCCGAACGTGAAATCAGTTTCTCGCAACAGAGTATTTCCGCGAAGGAGTTCGAGGGGCTCGGTATCACTTCTGTCGATGAAGCGTTGCAGGGGCGTATCGCAGGCCTGGACATTGTGCAGAACTCTGGTGACCTTGGCTCTGGTTCTTCCATGCGTCTGCGTGGTGCTTCAACAGTTTCTACGCTCACGAGCAATGAGCCGCTGATCGTGGTGAACGGCAATGTCTGGAATGTGGACATGAGTGATTTCGACACCGCTACGGCCAACGATGAGAAGTTCGCGCAGTTACTCAACGTGAACACCGAGGATATTGAGGATATCAAAGTCTTAAAAGATGCTGCCGCAACAGCTATTTGGGGCTCTCAAGGTGCGAATGGCGTGATTGAGATTACCACGAAACGTGGTCGCAAGGGCGCACCGCAGGTGAGTTACTCCGGTAAGTTCACGATGACCCACCAGCCTAAAGGTATGGAACTGCTGACGGGTGATCAATATACCATGCTGCTGAAGGAAGCTTACTTCAATCCCACACAATCTACGCTCATCTCCAACATCCCGGAGTTGAACTATGTGGAGAGTGATTCCGAGTTCTTGATGTTCAACAAGAACACCGACTGGGTGGATCTTGTGAGCCAGAACGGCTTGCGCCAGAATCACTACATCAGTGTATCTGGTGGTGATGACAAGACACTGTTCCGCATCTCCGGTGGTTACGACCACGAGACAGGTACAATCATCAAGCAGAAGTTGAACCGTTTCTCGACGCGCATGGCTCTCGACTATTATGTCAACGACCGCATCAAGATTATGTCCAACTTCGCGTTGACCTACACAAAGAACAACCGTAACTACGATGGTCTGCTGGCTATCGCTCGAACGAAGATGCCTAACCTTTCTCCTTACCGATACGATTACAATGAGAATGGTGAAGAGTACAATACCGGCGAATACTACATTGTTCCCGACTACGCCTTTACGAATCATGGCGACGCTCGCATCGTGGGCGGCACAAGTCCTTTTGCCGATCGTTTTAAAGACCAGCGCGAGTCCCATAACCCGTTGGCATCTGCTGAATACGCGAAAAACGAGCAGACCACTTACGACATTACGCCTGAGTTGGAACTGGAGTACAAGTTACTTGGCTTGGATGATAATTCTCACCAATTGCGCTATAACGGTCGTGTGGTGATGAACGTCTATAACGACTATACCGACCAGAGTTTCCCTCGCTCTTTAGTAAGTACACCTTATTATAATAATGGTTCTGCCTATAGCTTTAGCCGTAAGAATCTAGCCTTCACGACCACCCATACGCTGACCTTCCAGCCTCATTTCAAGAACGAGGATCACTACCTTGTGGCATTGGGCCGTTTCCAGCTGGTCAGCGGCAGCTCCAGCAGTCAGAGCACCAATGTCTATCGTCTGCCTAGTTCGTTGGAGACGGTCACAGCAGGTGCATATCCCAGCGGCATGGGTAGCGGCTTCAACGAATGGCGTAGTCTCTATTATACCTTCTCAACGCACTATTCTTATAAGAGTCGCTATAGTCTCGCTTTCTCTATGCGCCTGGATGCTACGACCAAGTTCGGCGAGAACAACCGTTGGGGATGGTTCCCTGCCATCTCAGGTCGTTGGAATATCATTGACGAGCCTTGGATGAAGTGGATGCGTGATAAGGCTAAGATGACGATGCTCAGTGTCCGTCCAGGTTGGGGTTGGGTCGGTAATCCGCCTACTGCTGACTATCTCTATATGAACAGCTTCTCTTTGGGCGCTCCTTATTTGGGAACCTATGCGATGAACCCGAATGGTCTGAAGCTGACTCAGCTGAAATGGGAGAACAAATTTACATGGAACATCGGTTTCGACATCGGTTTCTTTGAAGACCGCTTGAAATTCGTCTTGGAACTCTATCATCAAACAACGAAAGACATGCTGATGGCAAGGGCGGGTATTCCCAGTTCCAATGGCTGGAGTAGCCTGAGCTATCGTAACGTTGGTGATATGGTCAATAAGGGTTGGGAGTTCCAAATCTTGGGTGAGCGCCTTCTGAAGAAGGGTAAGTTCTATCTCGATGTGAATGTGAACTTTGCCAACAACCGTAATGTGATTACAGAGATGGACCCCCTCATCCTGGAGACCTTGAACATTGACTGGGAAGAGAAAAACCGCAGTGTACTGCAACGTGTACAGGTGGACAATCCCTTTGGTTCCATCTACGGCTTCCGCAGCAAGGGAGTCTATCAGTATTCCTTTAAGACTGCTCAGGAGATTACCCGTGGCAAGATGCCCGCAGCTCTGAAAAACCAAGGCTTCAACAATCTGCAAGACTGCCTTGATGCCGGTATCACCTTCCCTGTTGCTGTTAATGCTGACGGCCAATACATTAAGGATGCAGAGGGGAATCCCATCCAGCAACGCTTCGCATATAAGGATGGGAATCGTAAGGGCTATGGTTTCAAGGGCGGCGATGCCATTTACGAGGATGTGAATCACGATGGTAATATCAACCAACTGGATATCGTGTATCTGGGTAACTCGCTACCCAAACTAACGGGCGGTTTTGGCTTCAAGTTGCATTACGACCGTTTGACACTGAATGCTCAGTTTAACTATCGTGTGGACTATGATATCTTGAATATGGCCCGTTTGGATATGGAGGCCATGACGAGCAACAACAACCAGAGCCAGGCCGTCAATTACCGTTGGCGTAAGGAGGGTGATGTCACTACAATACCCCGCGCCCTAAATGGCGGCGCAGAGAACTCCACGAACTACAACACCCTCGTTAGTGATCGTTTTGTGGAAGATGGCAGTTTCCTTCGCTTGAACTACCTGCAACTGAGCTATAGTTTCGACCCGAAGTTGTTGAAGAAATGGCACATGAAGCAGCTTAATATCTATGCCAGCGCAAACAACCTCTTCTGCCTGACGAAATACACGGGCGTGGATCCCGAGATAGGTTATGGCGGCTATGGTGTCACCACCGACAACAACAAGACTCCGCGTTCGAAATCCTACACTGTAGGTATCACCATTGGTTTCTAATCTCTCATCCTAATGATACATCTATATATGAAATACATCGAACAATCCATTGTCCGTCTCGCGTGCATTGCATGTGTCGGACTATTCTTGGTCAGCTGTGGCGATTTCTTGGAAATCACGCCGCGCGACATGGTTACGGAGGATAATTTCTGGGATGAGAAAACCGACGTGGATCAAATGGTCACAGGTTGTTACACCGCCATGCAAGGTTACGATTTCATCTCTCGCTGTGTGGTGTGGGGTGACCTGCGTGGCACAGATATTGATGGAGCTTCTAATATTGAGAATTATGACGATCTCTATCAGGCGCTTGTCAACAACTTGATGCCATCCAATCAGTTCACCAGCTGGTCTTCCTTCTATTATGTGATCAATAAGTGCAATACCATTATCCGTATGGCACCAGAGGTCCATGAGAAAGACCCCGCATACCGTCAAAGTGATTTACAGGCAACCATTGCTGAAATGACGGCCTTGCGTAGCCTTTGCTATTGGTATCTCATCCGTGCTTTTGATGCCGTTCCCTTCTATCGTGATGCGGTACAGCAAGAAGATGAAGTGAAGACTTTGCCGGTCACATCCTTTGAGACAGTACTGAACGAAATCATCTCTGACTTGGAGGCCGTGAAGCCCAATGCCCTGGATCATTATGCTGCGATTTCTGGCGACGACGGTGATCTTGGCAGGTATAATAGCAATTGTAATCGTATCACACGTTCTGCCATTAATGCGATGTTGTGTGATATGTACCTATGGCGTGGCGACTATGACAAGGTCATTTCTTGTGCTGATGAGATTCTGGCAGTAAAGAAGAGTGACTATGAACGTAACTACGGGAAGTCTATGATGATGGGCACATTTGCCCCGGAGCCGATAGCAGCTTCGTCTGGTAACTTTACTACATACCTGTATAAGAATACGCAAACCAATGGTAATATCGTTTTTAATGCAATTTTCGGGACTGGTAATAGCTTTGAAAGTATTTTTGAGCTATCATTCAACAACACAGGTATCGGTAGCCCTTATGTAACTAGCTTGGCCCTTGCAACCCTTTATGGAACGGGTAATAAGAATTCGAAATATGGTCCGACCAGTGCAGACGGATTCTTAGTACCAACGACTGTCATCATGCAGGAAGCACGTGGAGACAATGGGAACTGGTCGATATTCCGTGGTTCGTCGGATACACGTTTCTATTGTAGCATGCATGCCACAGATAAGAACTACACGGAAGCCTCTATCCGTAAGTATGTAGCTTACATATTCCAGGTCTCTGCTCAAAGTACTAAATATATCAATTATGAAGAATCCGGGAACTTCCTGCTTCCGGAAGCGATGAATCGCAATTGGATTTTCTATCGTCTCACAGACATCATGCTGATGAAGGCTGAAGCCTATTTGATGAAGAGTGGAGCTGATGCATCGGATGCCAACAAGGCATTATGGGCAAAGGCTTTTGATCTAATTGAGGTTGTGGCCAACCGCTCAGTTACTGCGACTTCCCAACAGTTGAAAAACACGGATGCCGCCGTTGCCAACCGCGAAAAGCTGCAGACGTTGTTACGCAACGAACGTCGTGCCGAGTTGTTGTTTGAGGGCAAGAGATGGTTTGACATGATTCGCTACAGCAAACAAGCCGGTGGAGATTTAAAGGACTTAAATGGCATCCCTGCGAAGTGTGGCTCACGCGGTTCCTCTAATCCCTTCCCCAGTTGGGCTCATCTATTCTGGCCTTACAACAAGCAGGAGATTAAGAAGAATCCGAACATGAAGCAAAAGAGTATCTACAACAAAGATACGGAAGATATCAGTATCAACAACTAAATCCTATACAATGATGAAAAAGGTTTATTTATTCAAGATAAAGTCACTATTGATAGGCATAGCGCTGTTCGCATTAGGCGTGTCGTCCTGTAAAGACGACATGCCAGAGGATAGCCTCTATACTTATCAAGCAGAAATGTTGAGTGATTTCCTGCGCAACAACAATAATTTCTCTCAGTTCGCGCGAATCGTAGAGAAGGCTGGTAAGATGGATTTGTTCTCGGCCTATGGCACGTACACTTGCTTCGCCCCAACGAATGACGCGGTGAGCACTTATCTTGCAGGTCTCGGGAAGTCTTCTGTTGAAGAGCTCTCCAACGAGGAATGTGATACACTGGTATGCACGATGACAATCGCGTCAAAAACAATGTCCTTGACCGACTTCGAAGGTTTTACCTTTATAGAGGAGAACAATATGTTGGGCCGTGCGTTGAAACTTCAGGAAGTGCCCATGACAATTGATACCGAATATGGTAAGCAGGCTGTTTCCACCTTTATTGTCAACGGATCGGGTCAGGTGATTTATGAGCTGGCCAACGACTCGGTGGAGAATGGTATTGTACATCCTGTCAGCGGTGTCGTTCGTGCCTCTAGCGACCTCCTTCCCGATGTCATTCGTCGCGATCCGACCCTCAAGATTTTCGCACAAGCATTGGTGCTTACGGGACTCTATAATCAGATTGTCCGTCGCGAGGATGCGTCCTACAACTATCATGATTATGAAGAAATGCAGGGTAAGTACCACTCTGACAACCATGATAATTACTGCTGGGTTCCAAGAACTCGCCGGTATGGTTATACTGCGTTCTGCGTCCCCGATGACGTGCTTAATCATTACAGCGAATATGAGGATGTAGATTATGACAAGAATATCTATACATGGGAAGACCTTTATGACTATGCTTGCACCGTCTATCCTGAAGGTAAGGGGCAGGGCTACTATGGAAAGAGCACAAGCGCATTGCAAGACGAGCGCAATCCCTTACACAAACTCATTGCATATCATTTGTTGGATCGATTGGGTGTTTACGAGAAACTCTATACTAACTGTACAATCCTAAAAGACATTATCAATCCCACAGAGTGGTATTCGACGATGAATCCACATTCAACAATGAAAGTGGAATGTGTCTATCCAGATAACGACTTCCATAATAAGGGCGTAGATAAAACGGCTCAAAATGGAGTTGTTTATTTGAACCACATGTATGATCCTAAACGTCCTGGCTTGTATGAGCGTGGCGCTATCGTTTCAAAGGATGTCGTGGAAGAGATGATCAATTACCAGAGTTGCGTAAACGGTATCTATTATTATATCGATCGTCTTATCGACTATGGCCAGGATACCCGTGATCATGTATTCAATACACGCATGCGCATGGACCTTTATACATTCTGGCCCGAATTGATGAATAATGATATTCGAACGACAGAAACCCATTTGACGAAAGCGGCTTGCCCAACAGAAAGTGATGACTGGAATTCAAAATGCAAAAGCTACATTTTTCCGCAAGGATATCTTGACAATGTAGAATCTACGGCAGATGGCGACTTCATCTATCAAGGTTGTCGCAACTACTACTGGAGTTATGAAGGCGATGAATTTAATCTTCGTTCTGATCAAGGCCTATATGATATGACTTTCCAGTTGCCTTCTGTTCCTACGGGTCAATACCAGATTCGTCTGGGCTTCGCGCTCATTCCGAGTCGTGGTATCGGTCAGTTCTATGTCGATGGAAAGCCCCAGGGCATTCCGCTTGATATGCGTTCGACGGGGTGGCAGGCAAAAACAGGTTGGCAGAAGCTATATACCGGAGATGACAATGACACTTATACACCGACGGCCGAGCAGAACAAGAAAGACTTACACAACCAAGGTTGGTATCACGGACCGGCAGGGATCCGTTGTATCCATGGGGAAGGGAATCCTGACAGCCAATTGAAGAAGTCTAACTCCACACCATTCTGTAATATTATGAATACCATTCGACGCGTTATCTACACGGGACCGCTGGATGGCGATAAAACTCACTCCGTTCGCATCCGGAGTGTGTGGTCAGAAGGTGGTGCCGAGCTAATGTTTGACTATATCGAAATCGTTCCAAAGAGTGTCTATGGTATTGACACTGAAGGTGCAGGCGAGGACGATTTGTAATTCGTAATATTTACTATTCAATAGATTCTATTTATTTACCAGAATATGAAAGCCAAGCAATATTTTAAAACATTAGCCGTGCTTGCAACCCTTCCGTTTTGGTCGCTGTCGTGTACAGATGCATGGGAGGACCACTACGGCGACGGTTCTACCGCAGGCACGACGGCAGACGCTCCTTCCTTACTAGAGCACTTGCAGGCCGATGCCGAGTTAGCAGAGTTCCTGCGAGTGGTAAAACATGTGGGGTATGACGCTGTTTTGACATCACCACAATCGCTCACCTTGTGGGCTCCAGTCATTACTAAGGCACAGGCCGATAGTGTCATCGCCGTCTATGAAGCCCAAAAGCACGAGGTTGACAACAATGGCAACTTGCGCAAGGACAAGGACAACTATGCTATCACACAGTTCTTACAGAACCACATCGCACTAGCTGGGCGTTCTTGCAGTTCGCTGACCAACGAGTCCGTCCGCATGTGGAACGGGAAGTATATGACAATGACCGACAAGGACTTGGACGGTGTACCGTATGTAGCGAAAAACATTGTTGCTCGCAACGGCATCATGTATAAGTTGAAAGGAAAGGAAACGTTCTTCCCCAATGTGCGTGAAGCGTTGGAGCTGCAGGAAGAGTTGGACAGCGCCTCGCATTTCTTTAAGATGTTTGATGTTTACACGTTGGATGAGCAATCCTCAGTGATGCAGGACATCGTGGATGGCGAAATTGTCTATGCCGATTCTGTGATGACTCTTTCCAACGCCCTCTATGCTCGTTTGGGGTATATCCAGCGCGAGGACAGTTCCTATATCTATCTGGCAGCGAACGATGATGTCTGGAAACAGGAGTACGATAAATACCTTACGTGGTTCACCTATATCAATGATAGCAAGATGGCCAATCGCGACTCATTGATTCAGCTGAATGCCCGCTATGCCATAGCCCGTGGACGTTTCTTCAATATCAACGACCAGAAGAACGAATACAATGACTCCATCATCAATACACACCATGTGAACTCAAAGGATTATTATGGCCTGAACGTTTTCCAGAAGCCCAAACAAGAGAAGGGTATTCTGGCAGGGCTGACGCCTATTAAGTGCTCTAATGGCCTTCTCTACAAAGATGCAACTGGACGAATCGATGATTCCCTCACATTTACATACAAGCGTTACATCTCCCCGCTGAACAGGAATAACTATAAGTCTCGCTTGATTAAAACGGAATCATCAGGATCAAATGACACGTATAGTCCTCAGGTAGCTGTAACCACCCGTAACATTGTAGAATCGACAATCCTCTATGGAGACCCCATAGTCGAGATTGACCCAGAGACAGGTGAGGAAGTAGTTTCCTATCCTCAAACAGTGGTGAAGTTCCCGGAGTTAAAAGACAAGCAATATGCTGAAATTCGTCCCGCCTCCTATCAAGGCGTCACCAACAACAAAACCAACCTCTACTTTTATTTACAAAACACGTTCTCTGGACTATACTACAATGTATATATGGTAATGGTTCCGGAATATGCCCGAGAGAATTACGATCCTGATGAGGTGTTGCCTTGTCCTTTCAAGGTTTATTATAGTGAACGTGCACTCAATCCGACGACTGGTAAAATTGAGAAGGCAGACCCGGAATCCGGCGATTTCACTGCTGAAGAGAGTGTGAACGTACCGACCGGCGAGACGCATAGCTCCAACGCAACTACATTCTTGGCGTCGGGCACGGATGTCGATCTGATTTGTATCCAGAAGGCGGTTCCCACAGCAAAACACGGGCCTTTCAAGTATGCCTCGTATAACAGCTTTGCTTCCGTCAGCCCCACACAACGTTATCGAATTGAGACGACAGCAACCCCTATACAGCTGAAGAACAAGACGTACACCAACGCTTTGCGCATTAACCGAATCATCTACATTCCGTTTGCCACAAAGGAAGAGGCTGAAGCGTTTGAACTGAATCCCTCTGATTTGTCTAACCTGAAAGAATACAAAGAATGAAAGCGCTGAATTTATATTGTCTCTCTCTCCTTCTTATATTGCCTGCGGCCACGTTCGCCCAGGACGATATAACCGAGGATACAGATACCGCAGTCGTACGGCATATCCGAAAGACGGCGAAGAAGCAGGAACCCACGCGCGAAATCAAAGGCCGAGTGGTCTGTCAACAAGGACATACTCCTCTAGCCGGTGTGCTGGTGCAGTCAATCATCGGCGAAGGCTATTCAACCCTCACCGATGAGAATGGCGATTTCACCATGAAGGTACCCCTTTACAGTTCTGCTGTGAACGTGACACTCCCTGGGTACAACACGGTTCGTGTTGGCTTGAATAAGAGTGGCGTGCTGCACGACATTGTCCTCCATAGCGAAGCAGCCCCCGCTTTCTATGTTGAAGATGATAACATCTTGAATGTGGCTCGCGCCACTGATTTTGAGTTTTCTAACGCTGTCAATATAGCCTCTGAGATTCAGAACCAGTTGGGAGCAGATGTGCTCGTCAACCAGCGCAGCGGCCTGTCAGGTGCTGGCAGCTATATGCAGGTGAGCGGCGTTGGTAGCTATATGGTCAACGCCCAGCCACTGGTGGTGATAGACGGTGTGATCACAGACATGCAATACGGCCGTGAGATGCTCCACTCAGGCTTCTACAATGATGTACTGTCCAACATCAATGTCAACGACATCAAAAGCGTGGAAGTTCTTAAGAACGGGACTGCTCTGTATGGTGCCAAAGGCGCCAATGGTGTGATTATCATCAACACCAAGCGTAACACGTCCTTGGCAACGCGCATTGCTGCGACGGCAAACGTAGGTGTAGAGATGGTTCCACGACACTATAGCATGATGGATGGCACACAGTTCAAGACTTATGCCAGTGATCTGCTAAGCACGACAGGAACAAAGCTGCAGACCTTCAAATTCCTTCGGTCTGACGATCCGAACTATTATTGGATAAATAAATACAACAATAACACAGATTGGACCGATGGCATTTTCCAAACTGCCATTAAGCAGAGTTATGGGTTGAGCGTTCAAGGTGGTGGCGAAGTGGCCAACTACATGCTTTCTATTGGATACAACCATGGAACAGAGACCATTGAAGAGGCCAACTTCAACCGCTTGAATATTCGTTTTAACACGGATATTAAACTGTCCGATTGGGTTGGAGTACGCTTTGACGCATCGTTTAGCAACACCACACGCAAGCTCTACGATACAGGAACGCCTACAGACTACAACAACGGTACAATCACCTCTCTTAACTTCCTCAGCTATGCGAAAGCCCCCATGTTGAGCCCGTATAGCTTTGTGGCTGGAACCAATGGCCCTGGCGTGATTAGCGAAGCCCACTTAGATATTGAGCAGGAGGATTATCTTGCTGAGGTCTCGCAGATTAAGAACGACAACTATGAGCTAGCAAACCCGTTCGCAATCTTGGAATATGGTACAGCCCAGAATAAGAACTATTTTGACAACTCGTATCTGAACCTTTCCATCACACCCTCTTGGAAGCCGAACAAGCACCTCTCATTCTCATCTCTTTTCAGCTACTCTTTGGTTAACACGAATGAGAAGTATTACATTCCTACGAATGGTGTTCCAAATTTCCGTGTAGCTTCTCTCAATACCGGGTCTGAAAAGATGCAAAACATGATTGGCTCGCTTTACAGCAAACAAAATAGCATCCTGAGCGACACCAAGATAGAATGGAAGAACCGCTATGATGGTCATAGCATTGACATCCTAGGAGGTTTTCGCTACATGAACGAGAGTTACTCGCTTACTCGCCAGACCGGTTTCAATACAGGTAACGACAAAACCCCGCTCATTTCCAGCACGGAGGAACGCTACCGTCGTGTGTTGGGCTCTGTCGAGAATTGGGCCTCAATGACGTGGTATGCCCAGGCCAAGTACAACTTCTCGAATCGCTACTATCTGCAGGCGGATATGTCAATGGACACGAGTTCACAGTTCGGCCATAATGCCAAGAGCGGCCTGAAGCTATTCGGCGTCGCATGGGGTCTCTTCCCGAGCATTCAGGCAGGATGGGTGATGAGCAACGAGAAGTGGTTCGACGTGAAAGGCATCGACTACGTGAAGATCACCGCCGGCTACGGCCTTAGCGGTAACGATGCGTTGCCCTATGATGCTTCGCACAGCTACTTCAAGAGCAACCTCTTCCTTGGGCAGATTCCAGGCTTAAGCCTTGAGAACATCGGTAACACAGAGCTACAGTGGGAGACCACCCGCCGCCTCAACTCAGGTCTCGAAGCTCATTTCTGGAACAACCGCATCTCTGCTTCAATCAACTACTTCTACAGTTGGACTAACAATCTTCTCACCCTGCGCAGTCTGAACTTCCTCTCCGGTATCGACCAGAGCTGGAGCAACGGCGGAAGTCTCGAGAACAACGGCTTCGACGCTCACGTTGCAGCCCACCTCTATTCCAGCAATGACTGGAACTGGAGCCTTGGCGGAAGTGTCGGTCACTACGTCAACACGCTCACCGAGTTGCCTGACGGTGCGACCTACGAGGATCACCAGATTCTCGGTGCCACAATCCGCAGCGAAGTGGGACGCAGCATCAATAGCTTCTATGGCTTGCAGACGGCAACCACCAGTAATGGTACCATTGTTTATGCAACAGCTGAGGAAGCCGCTCGTGACGGTCTCTATCGTCTGCGCGCCGATGGTGTTACTAAGGACTATTTCACCAGCGGCGACGTGAAGTACGTGGATCAGAACCGCGACGGAAAGATTGACGACAACGACCGTGTCTTTATCGGCGATGCCAATCCCATCATTTATGGTAACCTTTGGACGAGCCTCAGCTACAAGCGTCTCACGCTCGACATCGGCTTCAACTACAGCCTCGGCGGAGACATCTACAACTACACTCGCCAGCAGCTCGAGAGCGGCAGTCGCTTCATGAACCAGACCACAGCTATGCTCACGCGCTGGAACCACGAAGGACAAGTCAGCGATATGCCACGTGCCGTCTATGGTGATCCCATGGGCAACAATGCCTTTAGCGACCGCTGGATCGAGGATGGCAGCTACCTGCGACTGAAGACTGTTACACTCAGCTACAAGCTCCCCATCAACAACACCTATATTCAGGGTATTACTGTGTGGGCCCAGGGCACGAATCTGCTCACCTTCACCAATTATCTGGGCTCCGACCCGGAGATGTCGATGGGCAATAGTGTCTTCTATCAAGGTATCGACCGTGGCTACTTGAGTTCCGGACGTATGTTCAACGTAGGTTTGAGAATCAACCTCTAATACTAAACGTTAAACGAGAAACGTTAAACGACATAAGATATGAGACACTTCAAATATATCCTACCTTCCATGCTGATGGCCTGCGGCGCCACAGCTTTCGTGTCGTGCGATGATATGCTCGACCTCGGCAATGAAAACATTCTCTATACCAGCGACCACACACTACAAAGTGCAAACGACACCGTCAACACCTTTGTGGGCATTCTAGCGCAGTTGCAAAAAGTGGGTGTTCGCACCAACTTGTTCGGAGAGTTGCGTGGCGACCTGGTCGCTGTGACCTCAACGGCCAATAGCAACCTTAAAGCAATTGCAGATTTCGAAGTGACGGACGACAACCCGTACAACAATCCACGTGACTACTACGCTGTCATCAACAACTGTAACTACTTCCTGGCAAAAGCCAACACTGATCTTTCAGAAAAACGCTATCAGAACGGAACCGCACAGGCGTACTTCGTTCTTCGTGCTGAAGCACTTGCTGTACGCAGCATTCGCGCTTGGCTTTACTTGCAGCTTGGACAGATTTATGGAACGAATATTCCGGTAGTTAAAGACCCCATCTTGTCCATGGAGGATGCTGATGAGCAGTTGACGAATGCCAAGAAGATGGATTTGCGCCAAATCTGCGATGAATTCATTGCTGACTTGGAGCCCTACATTGATTGGGCTCGAGAGTATCTTTATCCCTATCACGGAAATCCTGGCCGTGAAGGCTACAACGGCACGATGCCGTCTCGTATGAGTGTAATCCCCATTCAGCTTGTGCTGGGCGACCTTTACTTGTGGAAGGCGTCTTTAGAACAGAATCCCGATATGGCGTTCCAGGCTGCGAAGTACTACTACGACTACCTCATCTGGACGCCCAATGCTCAGGGAAATACCATTGTCAACAGCGGTTATAAGCGCGTCAATATGACGGCGCCGTATCGCGACCGTTGGGAATTCACAGGTGGCAACTTTAACACCGATTCATGGTACAGCCAGGGCTCTATATGGTACCAGACCGGCGCCAACAGCTTTGGTGGTGCAGGTGACGAAGTCATATCTGCCATCGCAATGGACTCCGTTGTGAATGAGGGCCATTACAACGAACTTCTGCAGCTGTACTGCGTCAACGAGGAAACACAGGAGCCCGCCAGCTTCGTACCCTCACAGCCTTGTATCAACTACAGTAAGAGTCAGGTCTATGGCGACATCTATCGGCCGGCAGGAACTAATGAGCCTCAGTTTATTAGGCTAGCACCCGAAGCCATTAGTGAGACCCTGCGCCAGCGCTATTTCGAAGGCGATATGCGTCTGGGCTGCAGCTATTCAAGCATAACGGCCGAAGGAACGGAGTACAAGGGCATCACCAAGTTCGCCAACATCTACCGTGAAGATGGTCGCATGAGGATCAGTTCCACGACCCGTGATATCATTGTATATCGAACCGGTGATATATACCTTCGTATGGCCGAAGCTCTCAATTATGCTGGCATGAATCATCCTGGCTATCAGAAGATGGCTTATTACATCCTCGCGTTAGGACTGGATGAATACGTCATGGAAGATTTAGTGAAACCTAATTGTAGCAAGGCGGACTCTACTGCTATTAGTTATTTCCGTTTCCCACGGGGTATCTTTACAACTCAGCTTTCGTCGCTGACTACAGAGAATCATCCTAATATAGATTATTACAGTGACCAGCGAACCTTCTATAACAGCGTTAACCAAATAGGTATTCATCAACGTGGTAGCGGTTTCCCCTTCTCCAATCCAGATTACTATCCCACGGATGCTGATCCCGATACCAGTGTAGATAGTTATCCAGAACAGCCAGCCAAATATGTGACTTGTTCTGGTACGGGTACGACCCTATTGAACAACCTCAAGAAGAACAATCCCACGCTTGTTGACTCTCTTGAGACACGTGAGGGGATTCCTGCGCCTGAAACAGCAGGCTTAGCACCAGCCGTGATTATTGAATTGGTGAACACGTACAATGCCCTCATGATGGAATATAGCGATAAGTACCAGCGTAACTGGAAAGCACGTGAGAAGGGTTGGTATCAGAATCAGACCGTGCAGCTCAAGGAGCGCCAGTACGAGGTCGTTGATAGTCTGCTTGACATTGAGTCTGCTTTGGAGACTTGTTTCGAAGGCTTCCGCTTTGGCTACTTGATGCGTGCAGCATATCGCCACAACGATCCCACCTATCTGGCTAATCGAGTAGGTGAACGCAATCCCGCCCTTGTAGGCAAACTCACCAACAAGGACAATTGGTTCATCCGCTGGAAGGGACTGATAGGCAAGTAAAGAAAAGACATACACACCTCAAAGACATCGGGCACCTGTAAAAGTGCCCGATGTCGTTTTCTTGATAATGATGCGCGCAGCGGTGTGCACTCCATTATTTTTCGTAAAAAACTTTATAAATTAGTAAGCGAAGAGGGGGTAATCCTTCATGATGCCGTTCACTTCGGTGCGGACAGCGGCGATGACCTGCTCGTTCTCAGGATCGTTGAGCACGCGCTCGATGAGTTCTGCAATCTTCACCATGAGGTCTTCCTTGGCGCCGCGCGTAGTGATGGCGGGAGTGCCGAGACGGATGCCAGAGGTCTGGAATGCGCTGCGGCTGTCAAAAGGAACCATATTCTTGTTCACGGTGATGTCGGCTGCCACAAGGGCCTTCTCGGCGACCTTACCCGTGAGGTCGGGGTACTTCGTGCGCAGGTCAACGAGCATCGAGTGGTTGTCGGTGCCGCCGCTGACGATGTGGAAGCCACGTTTGATGAGCTCGTCAGCCAACACAGCAGCGTTCTTCTTCACCTGTGCGGCCCACTCCTTGAATTCGGGTTGCAACGCTTCGCCGAAGGCCACAGCCTTAGCTGCGATGACGTGTTCGAGCGGTCCGCCCTGGATGCCTGGGAAGACTGCGCTATTGAGAAGCGCGGACATCTTCTTCACCTCGCCCTTCGGGGTCTTCTTTCCCCAGGGATTGTCGAAGTCCTTACCCATGAGAATGATGCCACCACGCGGACCACGCAGGGTCTTGTGGGTGGTAGAGGTGACGATGTGAGCATACTTGAGCGGGTTGTCGAGCAGACCTGCAGCGATGAGACCTGCGGGGTGGGCCATATCCACCATGAAGAGGGCGCCGACCTTGTCTGCAATCTCACGCATACGCTTATAGTCCCATTCGCGGCTGTAAGCGGATCCGCCGCCGATGATGAGCTTGGGCTTGTGCTCAAGGGCGAGTTGCTCCATCTCATCATAATCCACGCGCCCCGTCTCCTTGTTGAGGTTGTAACCCACAGGGCGATAGATGATGCCGCTGGTGTTCACGAGGGAACCGTGGGAAAGGTGACCGCCGTGATCCAAGTTCAGACCCATGAAGGTGTCACCGGGATTCAGGCATGCGAGGAAGACGGCTGCGTTGGCCTGTGCGCCTGAGTGGGGCTGCACGTTGGCATACTCAGCGCCGAAGAGTTCGCAGACGCGGTCGATGGCCAGCTGTTCCACTTCGTCAACAACCTGACAGCCGCCATAGTAGCGGTGGCCAGGGTAGCCTTCTGCGTATTTGTTGGTGAGGGGCGAGCCCATGGCCTCCATGACCTGCTGACTCACAAAGTTCTCGGATGCGATGAGCTCAATGCCGCGCTCCTGACGGGCGCGCTCTTTCTGGATGAGCTCGAAGATGGTGTTGTCTCTTTTCATTTATACTAGTTTAACTTGTTTGATATCTTGTTCGTGGTTGCAGTAGTGGCAACGGATGATGCCCTGCTGCTTGTTCGTGACGTGGAACAGGGTCTGCATCGGCTCATTGTTGGTGATGCATTTGGGGTTGTCGCAGTGTACGATGCCCTTAAGCTCATCGGGCAGTTCTACCGCACGTTTCTCCACGACCTCATAATCACGGATAATGGTGAGGGTGACATTGGGAGCTACCACGGAGAGTTGGTTAAGTTCCTCGTCGGTGAAGAAGCGGTCAGCAATCTTGATGATGCTCTTCGTCCCCATCTTATTGGACTTAAGATTGAAACCGATAGTGACTTTGCTTGTCATCTGATCAAGATGCAGAAGGCTGATGACCTCAAAGAGTCGGTCACAGGGAATATGGTCAATGACGGTGCCGTGGTCCAGTGCGGACACAATCAATTCTTGTCGTTTCATGGGATGATGGTTGAATCGTTCTGAATTTGTTCGAAGGAAATTCCCAGCGCATCGCAGATGAGGGCCTGACGTGCGAAGAGACCGTTGCGAGCCTGCTGGAAGTAGTAGGCGTGTGGATCGTCGTCAATGCTATACTCGATCTCGTTGACACGGGGTAGGGGATGCAGGATTCGCATGTTGTCCTTGGCCTTAGAGAGCATGTCTAGTTTCAGCAGGTAACGGTCCTTGACACGTTCATACTCCATGAGGTCTGTGAAGCGCTCGCGTTGCACGCGCGTCATATATAAAATGTCCGCGCCCGCGATGACATCAGCATCGAAATCTTGATGCTCCACGTACTGAATATTGTGTTGCTTGCAGTACTCCTTATAGGTGTCTGGCATCGCTAGCTCATCAGGGGCAATGAAATGGAACGTCGGATGGAAGTGGCGCATCGCCATCAGCAGACTGTGCACTGTGCGGCCATACTTCAGGTCGCCGACGAGGTAGATGTTAAGGTTGTCTAGGGTGCCTTGTGTCTGGTAAATGGTGTAGAGGTCAAGCATCGTCTGTGAGGGATGCTGGTTGGCTCCGTCGCCAGCATTGATGATGGGAACGGGAGCTATCTCGCTGGCATAGCGGGCCGCTCCTTCTAGATGATGGCGCATCACGATGACATCAGCATAATTCGACACCATCATGATGGTATCCTTGAGCGTTTCGCCTTTTGTGCCACTGGTTACCTTCGGGTCAGCAAAACCGATAACCCTTGCGCCTAGACGATTTGCGGCTGTTTCAAAACTAAGGCGAGTGCGCGTGCTGGGCTCGAAGAACAGCGTAGCAACAACACGTCCTTGAAGGAGAAGACGGTTCGGGCTCTTCTCAAATTCCTGCGCCATTCGTATGAGGTATTCAATCTTTTCACGCGAATGATCTGCAATGGTAACGAGACTTCTATTCATACGTGGGGTTTACATATTCTTTCGGCAAATGTAGTATAAAAGATTGGAATAGACATGCGCGAAAGGGTGAATAGTTATAAAGAACATGTAAAAAAACAACTTTTCATCATTTCTGCACGTTCATATGAGAGAAATCCATTATATTTGCAACCCATTTCCACCATATGGAGATATGCGAAAGAAGTTCTTTATCACAATTTGGACCATTTTCTTTGCGGTCATCCTTTTTGTGGTGATTGCCTTTTGGGCGATTGCCAAAGGGTATATAGGCTATATGCCGGACTTAAATCAGTTAGAGAACCCTGTGAACAAGTTCGCTTCACAGGTCCTCACTGCTGATGGTAAACTATTGGGCACATGGAGTTACCAGCGTGCTAATCGTATCTTTGTTGACTATAACGATATTGCCCCATCAACAGTTCAGGCATTGGTCGCAACAGAGGACGTCCGCTTCTACGAACATTCCGGCATTGATTTCAAAGCCCTGTTGCGCGCCATCGTTAAACGTGGACTGCTGCGACAGAAAAATGCTGGTGGTGGCAGCACCATCACACAGCAGCTAGCCAAGCAGTTGTATTCCGAGACAGCTCACTCAACGGGAGAACGAATGCTGCAGAAGCCTATTGAATGGGTGATAGCAGTGCAGCTGGAACGATTTTACACGAAGGATGAAATTGTTTCGATGTACCTCAACTACTTCGACTTCCTGCACAATGCAGTAGGCTTGAAGACGGCAGCAAAGACCTATTTTGGTAAAGAGCCTAAGGACCTGACCATCAACGAGAGCGCCCTGCTCATAGGGCTCTGTAAGAATCCCTCCTATTTCAATCCCGTACGTTTCCCTGAGCGGGCATTGAATCGACGCAATGTGGTCCTTGCTCAGATGGTGAAAGCTGGCTACCTCACCCAAGTGGAGATGGATACTTTGTCAGTCGAAGGCCTCAATCTCAACTTCCACCGTGTTGATCATAAGGAAGGCGAGGGGACTTATGTCCGCGAATACCTTCGCACGATTCTCATGGCCAATAAGCCCGATCGCAGCAAGTATGCATCGTGGCAGTATCAGAAGTTCTACGAAGACAGCCTTTCATGGGAGGACAATCCGCTATATGGCTGGTGCAATAAGAACCACAAAAAGGATGGTAGCAACTACAACATTTACACCGACGGACTGAAGATTTACACCACCATCGATAGCCGCATGCAACGCTATGCTGAAGAGGCTATGTTCAACCACGTTGCTAAGAACCTGCAACCACTCTTTGATGCCGAGCGTAAGGGCAAAGCGAATGCGCCCTATGCCGCAAGCATCCCGATGGACAAGGTAAAGCAGAACCTGCAACGTGCCGTGCATCAGAGCGAACGCTACATGATGATGCATCAAGCCGGAGCTTCTGATCAAGAAATTGAGAAGGCGTTCAATACGCCAGTGGAGATGACCGTCTATAGTTCCGATGGTGATGTTGACACCACAATGACCCCGATGGATAGCATCAAGTACTATAAGAGTTTCCTTCGCTCGGGGTTTGTGTGTATGGACACGCGCAACGGGCAAGTGAAAGCCTACGTGGGCGGACTTGACTATCGCCACTTCCAGTATGATATGGCTGGCATGGGTCGCCGTCAGGTGGGTTCAACCATCAAGCCCTATCTCTATGCCCTTGCGATGGAAAATGGCTGGACGCCCTGCGATGTAGCTCCTAATGTACAGCAAACCTATCAGGTTGGTAACCAGACGTGGACACCTCGCAATGGCAGCCGAGCGCGCTATGGTGAGATGGTAACACTCAAGTGGGGTCTGGCGACATCCAACAACTGGATATCTGCCTATCTGATGAGCCAGCTCAATCCGCGGGCTTTCGTGCGTCTGTTGCACGAGTTCGGCATCTTGAATCAGGACATACATCCCTCGATGTCGTTGTGCTTAGGTCCGTGCGACATCTCTGTCATAGAGATGGTCTCGGCCTACACCGCCTTTGCCAATCGCGGCATCCGCACGGCACCACTCTTCGTAACCCGTATCGAAGACAGCGATGGAAATATCGTTGGAGAATTCGTACCTCGAATGAACGAGGTCATCAACGAGGAGAGTGCTGCTAAAATGATTGTGCTCATGCGTGGCGTCATGGATGGTGGTACTGGTTCTCGTATGCGTTTCCGCTACAATGTGACAGCTCCTATGGGAGGCAAGACCGGAACGACCAATGACAACTCTGATGGTTGGTTCGTGGGCTACACGCCTTCTCTTGCCTTTGGCGCATGGGTTGGCGGTGACGAGCGCGATGTGCACTTCAACAGCATGGCCTATGGCCAAGGCGCATCTGCAGCTCTTCCCATCTGCGCAGCATTCATAAAGAATGTACTAACAGACAGCTCTCTAGGATACTCTGATAAGGAGCAGTTCGACATGCCCGATGGCTTTGACCCATGCGGCACAACATTGGAAATAGGTGAAGAAGTTGATGGAGGCATTGGGCTTGACAACTTGGAGACCGATGCACCCCTGGTACCATAAGGGAATGCTAGCAGCCCAATTCTGCCAACGCTGCCTGCACGTAGTCACGTTGCCAGTCTTCGGGCTTCAACACTTGGCCGTCCATACATAACAAGTCGAGGTCAATCTTCACGATACCCTCCTGAACATCTTCGGGCTTTCGGCCCAATTCGCGCTCAAGTCCTTTAAGTAATGAGCGTACGAGGGTAGGGGGTACAGATGTCTCAATGACTGCCAGTTGATTGGTAAACATCCGCTTAGAGGACATGCCTACAGGAGCCGTCTTAACCAGTTCGCTGAAACGCTGCTCACCACGAAAGGCGATACCCAACTTGCGACGGGCAGATTGCAGCAGCAAAGAACCGTATTCGGCATTCGTGCCTAACCCTATATATATAACATGCTTGCTCATTTTGCTTGCGAAGGTACAACATTTTCATCAACAGACCAAAAAAATTAATAAAAAATATGAAAAAAAAATCGTTTGTGGGCATAATCCCTGCCAGATACGCCTCAACACGCTTCCCTGCGAAGCCGTTGGCGCGTCTTGGAGGTCTCACTGTCATCGAAAGAGTCTATCGTCAAGTGGAGGGTCAAATGGATGATGCCATTGTGGCCACTGACGATGTTCGAATCTATGATACAGTGGTTGCTTTTGGAGGCAAGGCGATTATGACAGGTACGCACCATAAAAGTGGCACGGATCGCGTACGTGAAGCCTATGAAAAATGTGACGGTGAATTCGATGTCATCGTGAACATTCAGGGCGACGAGCCTTTCATCCAGCCAGAGCAGCTGCAAGCAATCAAAGCGTGCTTCGATGCGCCCGAGACGCAGATAGCGACGCTCGTAAAACCTTTCACGCCTGCCGACAGCCTCGCGGCACTGCAGAACCCTAACAGTCCCAAGGTCGTGGTGGATGACCAGATGCGCGCACTCTACTTCAGCCGCAGTGTGATTCCTTACTTGCGTGGCGTAGAACCTGAGAATTGGCTGTCCCAGCACACCTTCTACAAACACATCGGCCTCTATGCCTATCTGCCTGAAGTGCTGAAGCAAATCACTTCGTTGCCACAGTCACCGCTGGAGAAGGCCGAGAGCCTGGAACAACTGCGCTGGCTACAGGCAGGCTACCGCATCCAAGTCGGCATCTCCAACATCGAGACTATCGGTATTGACACCCCCGAAGATTTACAACGAGCAGAAGAATTCTTGAAGACAACCAATTATGCCAACAAATAGAAAGCCCAATAACAGAACGCGTCAGGTGGCCATTCCCACTGAAGACGCTTTTGGCCGTCAGCAGCCGCAGAACCTTGAGATGGAGCGTGCTGTCATCGGTGCCTTAATGATTGAACAGGACGCCTACTCACAGGTAAGCGAACTGCTGCGCCCCGAGAGCTTCTACGACCATCGACATCAGATAATCTTTGATGCCGTGCGCTCGCTCAGTGCCCAGCAGCGACCTGTAGATATCCTGACCGTTCAGGACTACCTGGAGTCGCAGAATACGTTGGAGGATGCCGGCGGCGTTGCGTACCTGCTGCAGCTTTCGGCCAACGTCACCTCGTCGGCACACATTGAGTACCACGCTCGTATCATCGCCCAGAAGTTCCTGGCACGCGAGCTGATTACCTTTGCCAGCCAAGTGTCGCAGCAGGCCTTTGACACCACCATCGATGTTGATGACCTGATGAATGAAGCAGAAGGCAAGCTCTTTGCCATCTCGCAGCAGAATCTAAAAAAGGATTATACGCAGATTAACCCTGTCATTCATGAAGCCTATTTGATGCTGCAAAAGGCTGCCGCGCGGCAGGATGGTCTGTCGGGTCTCTCGAGTGGCTTCAACAAAATCGACAAGATCACCAGCGGCTGGCAGAACAGTGATCTCATCATCATCGCTGCCCGCCCGGCTATGGGTAAGACGGCTTTCGTGCTGTCGATGGCCAAGAAGATCGCCGTGGATGCGAAGGTACCATGTGCCATGTTCTCGTTGGAAATGAGTAATGTTCAGCTGGTGAACCGTTTGATTGTTAACGTCTGCGAGCTGCCTGGCGAAAAGATCAAGAGCGGACAGCTGTTGCCCTACGAGTGGGGGCAACTGGACAACCGCATCCGACAGCTTTATGACGCGCCTTTCTACATCGATGACACCCCTTCGCTCTCCGTCTTCGAACTGCGTACAAAGGCACGCAGGCTTGTTCGCGAACACGGTGTGAAGATCATCCTCATCGACTATTTGCAGCTGATGAATGCATCGGGCATGAGCTTTGGTTCGCGCCAAGAAGAGGTGTCCAACATCAGCCGCTCGCTGAAGGGCCTGGCCAAGGAGTTGAACATCCCTATCATCGCCTTGTCACAGCTCAACCGTAGTGTGGAGAAACGTGAAGGCGAAGAGGGCAAGCGCCCACAACTCAGCGACCTGCGCGAATCAGGTGCCATCGAGCAGGACGCCGACATGGTCTGCTTCATCCATCGTCCGGAGTACTATAAGATCTTTCAGGATGAAAAAGGTCGCAACCTGCGTGGAATGGCTGAGTTCATCATTGCCAAGCATCGTAATGGCGCTGTCGATACAGTGCTCTTACGTTTCCGCAACGAGTACGCCCGCTTCCAGGACCCCGACGAGGATGTCTATATCCCGGCACCTGGCGAGAGCTTCTCCTACGATTCGTCAATCAATGCCGATGCCCCTGATGCATCTACTGCGCCAACACCCGAAGCGCCGCCCGTCGTAAACGATGCCGACACGCCCTTCGGAGCGCCTCCGCCATCCAATGATATGCCTTTCTAAATGCCAGGAATTAAATTCCTGGGGAAAAACGACGCTCGATTCAAAGTTTTTTTGTATTTTTGCGCCCGCAAATTAAAAGCTCAACATTAAACGATAAACGATAGATGAATATATCCTACAAATGGCTTCGTGAGTATGTCGACACCGACCTGTCGGCTCAGGAAGTGGCAGCGGCACTTACTTCGGGCGGTCTCGAGGTTGATGGCGTTGAAGAAGTACAGACCATCAAGGGCGGCCTCCAGGGACTTGTAGTCGCTGAGGTCCTCACCTGCGAACCCCATCCCAATAGCGATCACATGCATGTCTGCACTGTGAACATCGGTACCCCCGAGATCCAGCAGATTGTCTGCGGTGCGCCCAACGTGGCTGCCGGCCAGAAGGTCATCGTGGCCACCCTCGGCACCAAGCTCTACGACGGCGACCAGGAGTTCGTCATCAAGAAGAGCAAGCTGCGCGGCATCGAGAGCAACGGCATGATCTGCGCTGAGGATGAGATCGGCATCGGCACCAGCCACGATGGCATCATCGTGCTGCCCGCCGATGCTGTTGTGGGCACGCCCGCTGCTGAATACTACGGCCTCGAGAGCGACTGGCTCATCGAGGTGGATATCACTGCCAACCGCGCCGACGCCTGCTCGCACTACGGTGTGGCTCGCGACCTCTACGCCTGGCTCGTGCAGAACGGCTACAAGACAGCCCTCCACCGTCCCAGCGTCGAGGACTTCAAGGTCGATAACCACTCCCTCGAGATTCCCATCCGCGTGGAGAACGCCGAGGCTTGTCCGCGCTACGCTGCCGTTACCGTCACGGATTGCGAAGTCAAGGAGAGCCCGCAGTGGCTGAAGGACCACCTCACCACCATCGGACTGCGTCCTATCAACAACATCGTCGATATCACCAACTACATCATGATGGCTTTCGGTCAGCCCCTGCACTGCTTCGATGCAGACATGATCACAGGCGGCGAAGTCATCGTGAAGACAATGCCCGAGGGCACACCCTTCCAGACGCTTGACGGCGTGGGTCGCAAGCTCAGCGACCACGACCTGATGATCTGCAATGCCCAGGAGCCCATGTGCATCGGTGGCGTCTATGGCGGCAAAGGCAGCGGCACCTATGAGACCACGAAGAACGTGCTCCTCGAGAGCGCCTACTTCAATCCCACATGGATTCGCAAGAGCGCCCGTCGCCACAGCTTGCAGACTGACGCCAGCTTCCGCTTCGAGCGCGGCATCGACCCCAACGGTCAGATCTATGCCCTGAAGCTGGCGGCCAAGATGTGCCAGGAGCTTGCAGGCGGCAAGGTCAGCATGGAGATTGTGGATGTCTATCCGCAGCCCATGAGCGACTTCCCCGTCGATCTCAAGTACGACTACGTGGATAACCTCATCGGCAAGCACATCCCCGCCGAGACCGTCAAGAGCATCGTCACCTCGCTGGAGATGAAGATCCAGAAGGAGACCGCCGAGGGCCTGCAGCTCCTCGTGCCTGCCTACCGCGTCGATGTGCAGCGTCCCTGCGACGTTGTTGAGGACATCCTCCGCATCTACGGATATAATAATGTGGAGATCCCGCTCTCGCTGAATTCCACCATCGCCATCAAGGGTGACGTGGATAAGAGTTTCAAGCTGCAGAATATTGTCTCTGAGCAGCTTGTGGGTGCTGGCTTCAACGAAATCTTGAACAACTCGCTCACGAAGGCAGCCTACTACGACGATGAGCCCTCCTACAAGGCCGAGAACTGTGTGCGCCTGCTGAATCCGCTCTCACAGGATCTCGCCGTGCTGCGCCAGACGCTCCTCTTCGGAGGCTTGGAGAGCATCAGCCGCAATGTCAACCGTCGCCGCGGCGACCTGCAGTTCTTCGAGTTCGGCAATTGCTACTACTTCCATGCTGAGCAGAAGTGTGCCGACATCATTCCGGGCGTCAGCTCCAGCCGCGACCCCGAGGTCATCAAGCATGTGCTTGATGCCTACAGCGAGGACTACCACCTCGGCCTCTGGATGACTGGCCAGCGCGTCAGCGGCTCGTGGGCACACCCCGACGAGGACCAGACATTCTACGCCCTCAAAGCCAACGTCCTCAACATCTTCTCGCGCTTGGGCGTGCCCTTCGGTGCCCTCGTGTTCAAAGAAGGCTCGAACAGCATTTTCTCCAAGAGCATCCTCATCGAGAATCGTGGCGGCAAGGTGATCGCCCAGCTCGGCATCGTCGCCAAGCGTCTGCAGGCAGCCTTCGACATCCCCACCGAGGTCTATTTCGCTGACATCGCCTGGCAGCAAGTCATGCGTCTCATCCGCAAGGAGAAGGTCAGCTACACCGAACTGCCCAAGTTCCCCGCTGTCAGCCGCGACCTCGCCCTGCTCGTGGATAAGAGCGTGGAGTTCGCACAGATCGAGGCCATCGCCTACCAGAGCGAGCGTAAGCTCCTGCGTGACGTCCGCCTCTTCGATGTCTATGAAGGCAAGAACCTGCCCGCCGGCAAGAAGTCATATGCCGTCAACTTCATCCTGCAGGACGAGACCAAGACCCTCAACGACAAGGCCATTGACGCCATCATGCAGAAACTGATCAATAACATCAAGAATCAGCTCGGCGCCGAACTTCGTTAATCAATCCTCATTAAACTTTAAACATTAAACTATAAACTCCAAAATATGGGAAGAGCATTTGAATACCGTAAGGCCGCCAAGCTGAAGCGCTGGGGCCACATGGCAAAAACATTCACCAAGTTGGGCAAGCAAATCGCCATCGCCGTGAAGGCTGGCGGCCCAGACCCCGACATGAACCCCACGCTGCGTGGTATCATCGCCACCTGCAAGCGCGAGAACATGCCGAAGGACAACATCGACCGCGCCATTAAGAACGCGATGGGCAAGGACCAGAGCGACTACAAGGGCATGACCTACGAAGGCTATGGCCCCCACGGCGTCGCCGTCTTCGTGGATACCCTCACCGACAACCCCACGCGCACCGTGGCTGACGTCCGCAGCGTCTTCAACAAGTTCGGCGGCAACCTTGGCACGATGGGCTCCCTCGCTTTCCTCTTCGACCACAAGTGTGTGTTCACCTTCAAGAAGAAGGACGGCATCGACATGGACGAACTCATTCTGGATCTCATCGACTACGGCGTGGAAGATGAGTACGATGAGGACGAAGAAGAGGGCACACTGACCATCTACGGCGATCCCAAGTCCTACGGTGCCATCCAGAAGCACCTTGAAGAACAGGGCTTCGAGGATGTCGGTGGCGAGTTCACCTACATCCCCAACGACCTCAAGGACGTCACCGCCGACGAGCGCGCCAGCATCGACAAGATGGTCGAGCGCCTCGAGGAGTTCGACGATGTCCAGACCGTTTATACGAACATGAAGCCTGAGGAATAACCCCAGGCTTCATGCTCTTTTACAGAACTTCAAAGTAACGAGCAGGAATGAAGTCATTTCTATTTATCTTTACGCTCTTCCTGCCTCTCTCTCCTTTGTTGGCGCAGGATTCAACAGAGGGTGATGAGATAGATTCCTCTATCAAAGAGGTACATCGTCTCACGAATCTGCCGCATCTTTATATCAACACGTTTTCAGGTCAGTCCATCACTAGTAAGACAGAGTATGTCTATGCAAGGATGTGGTATGTCTCTGAGGATGATGAGATCACATTCTTTGACTCACTACAGATACGTGGTCGTGGGAACTCTACGTGGGGACTTGCCAAGAAACCCTATAAACTAAAATTCCTTCATAAGGAGAAACTGCTCGGAAAAGGTTTCGCTAAAGCAAAGAAATGGACACTCTTAGCTAATCACGCAGACAAGTCGCTGATTCGCAACGCCCTCACAAGCCTAATGGGAGATACCGTTGGATTGCCGTTCAGCCCAGCTGCCAAATTTGTAGATTTAACCCTAAATGACTCCTATGTTGGGAACTATCAAATCTCTGATCAGATCGATGTTCGCGCCCATCGAGTCAATATCAGTGAGCAGGATGTACCTCTTATAGAAACAAGTGACATCTCTGGGGGATATCTGCTAGAGTCGGATGGGTTTCGTGATTTCCATACAGGGTCACTTTGGGATAACGAGTCTCAACGCTATCTTGCTCCTAACGGATTTAATACAAGAAAAAACATTCCTATCCGCATTCATTACCCAGATGATGAGGACCTAGAAGTGCAACAGACCAACTATATCCAAGATTTTATCAACCAATTCGAACAACGATTATTTGCTGATGATTTCACAGACCCTGAAAAGGGCTATCGCCAGAATGTGGATTCTGCGTCATTGGCCAACTGGTATTTATGCACAGAAATGTCGGGGAATGTAGATGGTTTCTTTTCGCTCTATTTCTATAAGGAGCAACAGGATGACCACTTATATTGGGGCCCTTTATGGGATTATGATATTGCCTACAATAACGACAATCGTACGGATCGCGGCGGCAATACAAGCGATACTAGCCGCCAGCTCATGGTGGAGCATAGTTATGGTGCTGCTAAAATATGGCTACAACGTATGTGGCAAGACCCTTGGTTTGCACGCCTCGTTAACCGGCGATATGCAGAGTTGCTAGATGCAGGCATTGAAGAACATCTAAGCCTCCAAATCGACAGCCTATATCATTTACTTACCGAGTCGGCAGGGCTTAATTACCAACGTTGGGGTATCAGCACAAGCACCTTGCGTGAACGTGTGCTTTATTCCTCGTACGGGCAATATATAAGTGACCTACGCAGCTACCTCCGTCGTCATCTTCCTTATTTGAAGACTGCTTTTGAAGCCCTTTTGCCTGAGGAGCCTGCTCCCATTGAACCAGACGAACCTAAGATACCCGATTTCGCTGCTGACCCTACGGTTTATTATGTGCTTTTGAATGCTGGCACGGGAACGGCAATGGATATAGATATTGAGCATGGTACAGTATGCTCTAATGCTCGCGACGAAATGGCTGAAAGTCAACAATGGCAAATTATCCCCTTGCAGAATGGCTATTGCTACATCGTCAATCGAGCTACCGGTTACGCGCTCAACGATCCAACAGAGGGAGAGCCCACTGCCACCACACTTGTTGGCGCACAGTTAAACGTCATTGAGGGTGATTCTTTAGATTTGCGACAACAATGGGATTTAGTGGCTCAGTCCAATGAGCGCTATAACATTATCAATTCCTTCAGTCAGCATGGGGCCAACCTCTCGGGAGGAAGCACAGCCAATGGGACAGCGATTCTCAGCTATACCAGCAACGAAAAGGATGCGACCTCTAACAATCGTATGTGGAACATTCAGGCTGTCGCCCATCTAAATGATCCCGACGACCCGATTGTCGGCATAGGCTACCCAGGTATCTATGAGTACGCTTTGGCTTATGATGTACAAAGTGATCGTTTACATTTTGGGAGTGACGACCTCTCGGCTTTACGATTCCCTGTACGCGTGTATGACCGGGGAGGAAGACTCGTGCGCTCGTTCCGTGCTTCCGATGGCGCAATCCTTACTGGCCTCCCGCGCGGACTGTACATTGTTACCTGGATAGAGTCCGGACGTCAACGCACTGTTAAATTTACTAGATAGTATGATATATCCACATTCGTTCGAGGATAAAATAGGAATGACAGACGTTCGAGCAATGCTCAAGAAGTATTGCTTGAGCACCATGGGTGAAGATCGTGTGGAATCCTTGACATTCACTGCCGATGTGGAACTTGTGACGGAATGGCATCGTCAAGTTGGCGAATTCAACCGTTTGCTAGAAGAACGCGACTTTCCCGACCAGGGCTATTATGATTTACGGCCTGTCCTCACACGCATCCGTATTGAGGGGACCTATATGGAAGTTGAAGAGTTCTTTGCACTGAAACGCTCTCTGGAAACCATCGCATCCATTGTCAATATCCTACAAAAGACGGATGAAGAGGACAATCAATATCCAGCCCTATCACGAATGGTTGGCGATGCCGATGCTTTTCCTCTAATCGCGCGTCGAATCGATAACGTCTTGGACAAATTCGGTCATGTAAAGGATTCTGCTTCTACGGAGCTGCAGCGCATCCGCCGTGAGCTAGCTTCTACAGAAGGGAGTATTGGGCGTGTGCTCAACGGCATTCTCCGCTCTGCACAATCCGATGGTACCGTGGCATCTGATGTGACACCTACGATACGCGATGGTCGTCTGGTTATTCCCGTCGTACCCGCTATGAAGCGCAAACTCAAAGGGATTGTTCACGACGAGAGTGCCACAGGGAAGACGGTATATATTGAGCCTCAAGAGGTGGTGGAAGCCAACAATCGCGTACGTGAACTTGCAGCTGAAGAGCGCCGCGAGATTATCCGCATTCTACGCGAACTCACAGACATCGTGCGTCCGCTGTGCTCGCAAATGTTAGAAAGTTTCGAGATGCTGTCCGACGTGGAACTGGTGCGTGCCAAAACCTATCTCGCACGCGAAATGAAAGCCTTCATGAGCACCGATCCACAGATAGCAGCCCATCCACTCATTGACTGGACATTGGCCATACACCCCTTACTGCAACGCTCTCTGGTAAAACATGGAAAAAAGGTGGTGCCACTGGATATTGAACTTACACGACACCAGCGAATCCTTCTTATTTCAGGACCAAATGCGGGCGGAAAAAGTGTCTGCCTAAAGACCGTCGGACTTTTACAGTACATGCTCCAGTGTGGCTTACCCATCACCATCGGTGAACGGTCGCACGTGGGCATTTTCGAGCATATCATGATAGACATTGGTGATGAACAGAGTATCGAAGATGAACTCTCAACCTATAGTTCTCACCTTCTGAATATGAAGCAAATGATGCGTAACGCAGATCCCTCAACGCTTCTTCTCATTGATGAATTCGGCGGTGGAACAGAGCCCCAAATCGGCGGCGCAATGGCTGAAGCAATCTTGAAGCGTTTCGTACGGCAAGGCACCTTTGGCATCATCACCACACACTATCAGAACCTCAAGCATTTTGCAGAAGATACTGAGGGTGTCGTGAATGGAGCAATGCTATATGATCGCCACATGATGCAACCCCTCTTCCAACTCCAGATAGGTCAGCCTGGCTCTTCCTTTGCTGTTGAGATTGCTCGCAAGATAGGTATTCCCGAAGATGTCATATCGGACGCCTCAGAAATTGTTGGACGCGACTATATCAATGCAGACAAATGGTTGCAGGACATCGTTCGTGATCGTCGCTATTGGCAGCAGAAACGCGAGACGATCCAT
The DNA here is from genome assembly GCA_905233765.1 of uncultured Bacteroidaceae bacterium. Lineage (GTDB taxonomy): Bacteria > Bacteroidota > Bacteroidia > Bacteroidales > Bacteroidaceae > Physcousia. The sequence goes on from CAJOCU010000002.1 coordinate 104,116, forward strand.
GATCAGGAGAAAAAGATGGAGAAAACCATCGACCGTTACGAGACGGAGATGGAGGACCTACAGCGCCAACGAAAGGAGATATTGCGTAAAGCCCGTGAGGAGGCAAAACAACTGCTACAAGACTCGAATGCTCGTATCGAGAATACAATCCGCGAAATTCGCGAGTCACAGGCTGAAAAAGAAGAAACACGACGCGCTCGCCAACAACTTGATGACTTTAAAATCAAGAACATAGAGTCTATAGACGACACTACTGACGATGAGATAGAGCGCAAGATGGAGAAAATCAGAAGGCGTCAGGAAAGAAAGAAAAGAACAGGCTCTCCCACCATCCTCTCTGTACGTGAGGGAGCTAATTCCTCTGAGAACGAGAAGCTATTAGCAGCAAAACATTCTGCTCCATCCCATATAGGGATGGCGGAAGGAGAGTCTGTTTATGTTCGCTTGAAAGGCCAAAGTTCCGTAGGGCGTCTTCTCTCTATTGATGGAAAAAACGCAACAGTTCTTTTCGGACAGATGCGAACAACGGTAAAAGTGGAGCGGTTGGTGCCGGCACAAGCACCGAAAAAGGAAGAACCTGTGAATAGCTTCACGTTCCTTGGACGTGAGACGCAACACGAGATGCGTGAAAAGAGTCTGAATTTCAGGCAGGATATTGATGTTCGCGGTATGCGTGCCGAGGAAGCTTTAAATGCAGTGACACATTTCATCGATGACGCCATACAAGTGGGTGTCGCACGTGTCCGCATCCTCCACGGAACCGGTACAGGAGCGCTTAGACAAATTATCCGTCAGTACCTACGCACTGTCCCCAACGTTCTAGAAGCGCGCGATGAACATGTACAGTTCGGTGGCGCCGGCATCACGATTGTGGATCTAGACTAATCACTTCATCCATGGGATAATCGTGAGGTTCTGTTGGGATGTCTCCCACAAGCTGGAAGGGCCAGCATAGGCCGACTTTATAATTATCTGTGATGTGTGTAAGAAGACGGTCGTAGTAGCCACGACCGCGACCGAGTCGACGACCATCCTGAGTAAAGGCAACACCTGGTATGACGGCTAGGTCGATGGCAGCATAGTCTGTGAAAGGTTCACCGGTGGGTTCCATGATGTGGAAGGTGCCCTCGCGGAGGTCGCCAGGGGCATGGTAGTCACGGAGCTCGAGGTCGTCGCCCACGACAACGGGCAGCAGGACACGCTTGCCTGTGGCGAGGGCTTCGCTGATGAGGTCGTGCGTCGCGACTTCATCGGGTAGGGAGTGGTAGAGGAGCACGGTGTGGGCCTGCTGCCACTGTGGGGTGGCCACGAGCTTGGCAGTCACTTGGCGCGACAGCAGCGCCCGCTCCTCTGCTGAGCAGGCTGCCTTGCGGCGACGAATCTCCTGTCGGACTTCAGACTTGGTCATGTGAACACTCTTCTTTCTCACAACGAATTTTACGAATTATACGAATTCTTCATTGCAAATAGGAATATAGGATTATGTCTTAGTTATATTGAAACAATTTCTTATAATCACTATCCCATTTACGGAAAAAGTCTGTTTGTTCAAATGGTATATTGTTGGATTGTTCTTGCACTAACTTCATTCTCATAAACTCGGCAAATTCTTCGGAAGTATTATTGTGGTTAAGCATATTGAACGCTTCTTCATAGGATTTGGGGTTAGAGGGGCTTTTGGTATCTTCTATAAATTCGTTTGTAGCCTTTATTGCCGATTCTATTTTTTTTTGCTGTTTTGCTTTGTATTCATTGATTCCCAAATATACAGCAAGGCATACACCAACACCCAGAACAGCAAGCAACACACGGCTTATTATTACTTTATTTTTCATATATGAAAATGCTTGATAATTCAATCTGTTTATTTCTGAATTGCAACGACAGCATTTAATTCGTGTAATTCGTGTAATTCGTGTAATTAGTTGTCCTATAAATTATTCTTCGCTGGGCAGGGTGGGCACGGATTCGCCTGCTTCGAAGAGTTGGAGGGCGCGCTGGATGACGGGGTCGCTCTTGCTGAGGTACTGCAGGCGCCACTGCTGGTCCTGGGCATTGTAGATGATGTTGGCGAAGAGGCTACGCTCAAAGAGGGGCGCGCTGCGCTGCAGCATCAGGTTGCGACGCTTGAGGCCGTGTTCCTCGCCGTAGCGGGCGAACTTCTCCAGCAGGTTTTGGTGCTTGAGCCAGTTCTCCATCTCGCCGACATTCTTCATACGCTGAAGCTGTGTGCGGTTCAGGTCGTTGAAGAGGAAGGCGTACTGGATGACAAGGCCGCTGAAGAGGGCATCCTTATAATAAGAGGTGTAAAGTGTGGTGTCCTCTGGGATAAAGATGTCGGGCATAATGCCGCCACCGCCATAGACGGTGCGACCGATGCGGGTCTTGTACTCGGGACCGTCCTGATGGATGCTATCGGCAGAGAAGAACTCGCCGCGCGCGTAGCGTGCCATGAGGTCGTTCTCGTACTCCTCGCCCTTGCCTTTCTCGTAGGGCTTCTGGATGCAGCGGCCGGAGGGCGTGTAGTAACGGGCGATGGTGAGGCGCACGACGCTACCGTCCTTGAACTCGATGGGCTGCTGCACAAGGCCTTTGCCGAAGCTGCGGCGACCGATGATGGTGCCGCGGTCGTTGTCCTGGATGGCACCGGCGAAGATTTCGGAGGCGGAGGCGGAGCCCTCATCCACAAGCACGATGAGGGGCAGGTGCTGGAAGGTGCCACGGCCATCGGTGCGGTACTCCTCGCGCGGTGACTTGCGGCCTTCGGTATAGACCACGAGCTGTCCGGCTGGCAGAAACTCATTGACCATCATGATAGCGGTCTGCATATAACCGCCTCGGTTGCCGCGTAGGTCAATGACAAGGTTTTTCATGCCGCGAACGTTGAGCTGTGCCAATGCCGTGAGCATCTCGGGATAGGTGTTCTCGCCGAAGCTCTCGATGGAGATGTAGCCTGTTTGCTTGTCAAGCATGAAATAGCTATCGACGCTCTCCACGGGCACATCGCCGCGCACGACGGTGATGGTCAGCGGCTTCTTATGCCCATGGCGGCAGATGGTGAGCTTGACCTTGGAGCTCTTGGGGCCGCGCAGGCGCTTCATGATGTCGCGACTTTCCATGCCGATGAGGGTGCTGTCGTCGGCAGCGATGATACGGTCGCCGGCGAGCACGCCGACTTTCTCCGACGGGCCGCCCTTGATGACGTTCATCACGTTGACGGTGTCCTTCTGCACGGTGAAGCGCACGCCGATGCCTGAGAAGCTGCCTTTGAGTTCCTCTGTACTCTCCTCGGCGTCCGAAGCGCTAATGTAGCTGGAGTGGGGGTCGAGCTCTGAGAGGATAGTGGGCATAGCATCCTCGACAAGGTCGTTGACATTGATGGTATCAACGTAATTGTTGTCGATAATCTGCAACAGGTAGTTCAGCTTGTTACTGCCTGTGTTGATGATATTCAAGCGGTTGCCCGAGAAATGATTGGCATAGAAAAGGCCTATGCCAATGCCTAAGATGACGGACAACGCAAGGAGTAGGGGAACGAGGCGGGAACGGGTGTTCATATTCAAATGAATAATGAAAAATGGAAAGTGAAGAATGAAGATTCTTAAACTTTTTGAACTATTTAAATGCGAATCGATTCAACGCTAAACGAACTACTCAAACCCCTCCAAGGGCAGGTGTTCGACTTCGATGCCGGCACGACTGAGGAGGTCAATACCATCGGTGAGGCGGTAGTCGCGTGCATAGACCACACGGCGGATGCCGGCCTGGATGATGAGTTTGGAGCATTCGATACAAGGCGAATCGGTGACGTAGAGCGTGGCACCCTCAGAGTTGTTGCCCGAGCGAGCAATCTTCGTGATGGCGTTGGCCTCGGCGTGGAGGACATAGGGTTTGGTGACACCGTCCTCCTCACAGACGTTCTCGAAGCCAGAGGGCGTGCCATTGTAGCCATCGCTGATGATCATTTTGTCTTTAACGATGAGTGCGCCGACCTGGCGACGAACACAGTAGCTGTTCTCGCTCCAAATGCGTGCCATGCGCAGGTAGCGACGGTCGAGTTTGTTATTTGATTCCATTTCTTTTTAATAAAGCATCTATGGTTGGTTCGCTTCCTCGGAAGCGTTTGTAGAGGGTCATGGGATGTTCTGTGCCGCCACGCGAGAGAATGCAGTCGCGGAAGCGCTGAGCGGTAGTGCGGTCGAAGATGCCATGCTCCTTGAAGACGGAGAAGGCGTCGGCGTCAAGCACTTCAGCCCACTTGTAGCTATAGTAGCCGGCCGCATAGCCGCCCGACATAATGTGCCCGAATTGAACCGTCATGCAGGTACCAGGTACTTCTTCAAACAGCAATGCACGCTGCCACGCTTCGTGCTCGAAGGACTGAACATCGTCCGTGAAGGGCTCGGTGAGAGTGTAGTAAGCCATATCGAGTAGTCCGAAGCTCACCTGACGGATGCATGCATAGGCCACGTTGAAGTTGCGACTGTCGATAATACGCTGGATGAGGTCATCGGGCATCGGCTCACCCGTCTCGTAGTGGCGGGCGAAGGTGTTGAGGAAATCTGGCTCGACGGCGAAGTTCTCCATCAACTGCGACGGCAACTCCACGAAGTCCCAATAAACGCTGGTGCCAGAGAGACTTGCAAAACGCGTGTTGGCGAAGATGCCGTGCAGAGCGTGGCCGAACTCGTGGAGGAAGGTCTCCACCTCGCCGAGCGTCAGCAGGGCGGGCTTCGTCTCGGTGGGCTTAGTGAAATTCATCACCAGCGAGACGTGCGGACGGCTGTTTTTCCATGTAGAGGGGTCTGTCGGGGGGATGAGAACTGGCTTTCCCTTCGCGATGGTATCGCGGAGCACAGGGTCAGCGAGGTCACTTTCGTCGAGATCGGGCCCAATCCATTGTTCCTTGAACGAGGTCATCCAAGCACCGCTCTGCTTGCCCTTGCGTGGGTGGAAGTCGGTGTATAGCACGGCTAGGAAACTGCCATCCTGATCAAGAACCTCATAGGCCTGCACGTCAGGGTGATAGACAGGGATGTCCTTGTTCTCGCGGAAGGTGATGCCGTAGAGGCGTGTGGCGAGAGCAAAGACTCCCTCCTTCACGCGCGCGAGTTCTAAATATGGTCGGAGCATCTCGGCGTCGATGTTGAAGCGTTCCATCTTCAATTTATGCCCGTAGTAGGAGAAATCCCAGGGCTTCAGCTCGAAGTCTGCACCTTCCAACTTACAAGCTATTGCCTCAATCTCAGCCACCTCTTTACGCGCTGGCTCAATGTAGGCATCGAGCAGTTGGTCAAGCAAGTGATAGACATTCTCTGCCGACTCAGCCATGCGCTCTTTCAACACGTAGTCAGCAAAGGTCTTGTAGCCCAGCAGCTGCGCACGTTCACGACGCAGGTTAACAATGCGGTGGACGATATCCTCGTTGTTCAGCTCGTTCTTCTCGATGCAGATGGTATTCTTGGCCATATACATCTGGCGGCGCAGCTCGCGCTTGTCGGCGTAGGTCATGAAGGGACCGTAGGAGGGGGCGTGGAGGGTGAAAAGCCAGCCGTCCTTGCCACGTTCCTTAGCAGCAAGAGCTGCTGCGTCACAAGCTGACTCGGGTAGGCCTGCAAGATCTGCCTCGTTGGTCAGATAGAGCTCGTAGGCATTAGTGGCCTTGAGGTTATTCTGCGAAAACTGAAGAGTGAGCAAGCTCATCTCGTTGTTGATTTCGCGTAAACGGGCCTGATGTTCGTCATCAAGGGCTACCCCCGCTCGGATAAAGCCGTCATAGGACTTTTCCAACAACATCTGTTCCTCGGGCGTCAGCGGGCGAGGGGAGGAGGAAGGGCTCGCGGGCGAAGCGCTCGCCGCACTTCTTGAGGCAGGGGCTGCGGGGTGGTATTGTTGATAGACGGCCTGAATGCGTTGAAAGTGGCGCTTGTTGAAGAGGATGTTGTTAGCGTGCTCTGTGAGAACAGGAGAGAGCTTCTGTGCCAATGCATCCATCTCGTCGTTCGTTTCGGCCGAGAGCAGATTGAAGAACACCTTGGTAACACGTTCCAACATGTCGTCGAGCGTTGTGACGGCGATGGTGTTGTCGAAGGTCGGCGGCTCAGGATTGTCGATGATGCATTGGATGAAAGCATCATCCTGGCGAATACCTTCAAGGATGGCCGGCTCGTAGTCCTCGAGTTGAATACGGTCGAACGGCGCGGTGTTATGCGGCGTTTTGTAATCTCTGTTAAAGAAAGGATTATCTCTCATTGATTAAAGTGTTTCTTTGATGATATTCTCAAAAGCAGGCACCTCGATGAAACGACGGCCGAGACGCAGAAATCCCTTGTCCTGCAGAGCGTGGAGGGCACGCGAGACATAGCGGTAGTCCTCGCCGAGATAGGCTCCTAAGATACGCAGTGTAATATCAAAGTGTTTGTTGCCGGCAGGACGCTGCACGTGGTGGCGTAGGAAGCGAACGATGCGACCTTCCAGCGTGGCCGGGGCTGGCATCCATTGAAGTTGCCGTTGGCGTGCACTGAGGGTAGAGAGGGCATTCAGCACATTGATGCGGAAGACCTCGAAGTAGCCTGTCAGCGCAGCGATGGTGCGCTTATCTACGCACAGTATGTGCGCGCTGGTAGCCGTCGTACAGGTAGCCTGATAGACGCGTGAGCTGCCGTAAAGCGAATCCAGGCCGATGGCCATGGGCGCAGGGAGGTGCTCAGTGACACTCCATGAGTGGTCTGCCGACTGTGTGGAGAATTCAATGTCGCCATCCATCACAAAAACCACGGTGTTGCACAAGTCGTCTTGTCGTACCAGGACGGTCTGCGGCACGGCTGTCTCGAAGGTCAGATGCGTTGACTCGAGGATGCGGGTGAGGTCGTTCTGTCCAAGCCCCTGAAACAACGGCAGCGAGAGCAGTTTATCGTACATGGATTGTTCCATAACTGTCTATGAGCGTGCAAAAGTACGACGAAAACATGTCAAAAACAAAAAATTAGTATTCTTTTTACGATTAATTGGTTGAAAGAGTTGCAAGAACATCGATTACGCTCTATATTTGCAGCGGAAATAATGATAAATGCATATCTGGATATGAAAACCATATATAGATTTTCAATCACTTGCGTGACGTTGCTTGCCCTCTCATCTCTCTCCCTTGACGTGAAAGCAGCACAAAATGAGATCACCCCTTCCGACACGGTGTTCGTATATCTCTCGCCTGAACGTCTGGATGTCTATCCTCCTGCTTTCATAGAGAACATCGAGCAGTCGGCTACACGCTTTATCATCACCACCACGGACGGTGCTGAGCACCGCTATCGGCTGACGCTGATAGACTCTGTCTCCACCTGTCCTCCCGACAGCCTGCCCCGTTTCGCGTCGTTTAAATTCAATAATAAATTCAATGACCAGGTATATACAGATGTGGTAGCCAATATTGAAGGTGATAGCCTTATCACAGCTTCCGTTGGTGCCATCGGCAAATACCTGACACCTTCTTTCCAGTTGTGGGACCCTCTGGCAAAAGTGTACGTGGATGGCATACAGCAGCACAGCAAAAAGACGCGCCGCAGTTTTCACGAGCCTGTATATTACACGGTGATGCGTCCCGGATGGCAAATCATAGGAAAGGCTCCATCCAAAGCGGACGAAGAAGAGGAAGTCCCCGACGCCCCCACACCCGAAGAGCCAGTTATCACTCCCACGGAGAATGTGACCGAGGTGGAGCTGACCGCAGACATGCTCTCCACGAATGCGCCAAGCAACGATCCAGGAAATGAGGGTTTAGACAAATTGCTGGATGGAGACGTTTATACTATCTTCCATAGCACATGGGGTACAGGCGCATATGAGAAACTTCCGTTAGACCAATCTCCTTATATCACAGTCGCTCTGCCTGAGCCCCTGCACAATATGCAGTTCAGCTACACCACCCGCAATACCGCCGGTCGCCATCCGACTGCACTGCGCATCTATGCCAGCCATGACGGAACTAACTGGAGGACGATTCGTGATTTCACCCTGGAGGATGACAATCTCCCAACTGGTACGCTGGCTAAATATCAGTCGCCAACGATTGACTTGGAGGACGACTATGAGTATCTACGTGTTGAACAGACAGCTTGTGCTTACAAGAATTATCTGGCATGGGCCGAGTTCTCGCTTTACAGCGTTGAAATATTGGAGCCTGAACCTACACCTGATCCTGAACCGGAGCCCGAGCCCGAACCAGAACCCGTTCCCGAACCTACGGAGCAGGAAGAGTTACAGTGGTATCCCTTTGGTCGCACGTACAGGGCCACCATCGACTGGCCCACAGACCGCGCTGTGATGACGCCAACCATCTACATCCAAACAGAGACGGGTGAGTTCGTGACCAGCAAATACTACTATCTCAATGCTACCATCAGCATAGATGGCGCAGGAGTGTTTCCCGACATGGATCCTACCTTCGTCATGATCAAAGGTCGCGGCAACAGCAGTTGGAACTATTCAAAGAAGCCATACCGGTTGAAATTCAATGAGAAGCAGAAGCCCTTTGGAATGAAAGCCGGAAAGAGCTGGGTGCTGCAGGCCAATGCACAGACAGGATCCATGATGGTTAATGCCATCGGCATGAAAATTGCTAATCTCATGGGTGCGGTTGCCGCCAATCACGTGGTGCCTGTCGAACTGTATATGAACGACACCTATATGGGCAGCTATATCTTTAACGAGAAAGTTGGATTCTCGAACAATAGTGTGGATATTGACGATGAAACAGCTGCCGCATTTATAGAATTAGACAGCTATTATGAGACAGGACAATTCAGGACAGAATCTTTCAATATGCCTGTCAATATCAAGGAACCTGATTTCACTGATGCAACCACTAACACAAGACTTACGAAGGAGGAAGTCGAAGAGGATATCAATGCGTTCATGGATGCCGTCTTGAACAATGCGTATATCTCTGATTGGGTGGACCTGAATTATCTGGCACCCTTCCTCTCGGTGAATGAGATGGTCGGCAACTACGAGTTGATGCATCCCAAGAGCACGTTCCTCTATAAAGAAAACTTCTTTGGTGACAGCAAGTATATCTTTGGCCCTGTTTGGGATTTGGACTGGGCTTATGGATATGAAGGCTCCGGCACATATTGCCAACAATTTGCTACGGACAACTTCTATAGTTCCCCCCGTGTGACATTCCATGGCGACTCTAACGCCACAGATGCTCATATCTTCTGGAAGAACCTGAGGAACTGTTCGGAAGAATTGGATCGGACCTACTATGTGCTGTGGACGAGGTTTATGAATGAGGGTGGTATAGACGAGGTAATAGCGTTCTGCGACGATTATTACCAATATGCCAATCCATCGTTCCTGCACAATGCACAATCTTGGAATGACGGCAGAAACTATTCTGGCAATGTCACCAATGCCAAGCGATGGCTGAAGCAGAGAGCTCAATATATCTATAGCCAGCTGACACCTTATGAGATTTCCACGGATAGCAATATTCCATGGGAATCATCGGTGGCAGAATTAGATAATGATGATCCCGATGTGCCCGTTGGCATTCAACGCCCAATGCCCCAACCAACGCGTTTCAGCGTGTACGACCTTAGAGGCATACTTCTGAAGCGGGATGCCTCCTTCAACAATTGGCGCGAGGGTTTGGCCCCCGGGCTTTACATCGTGAACGGAAAGAAAGTGTTGGTGCGTTGATGCACCTCTCATTTAGCGTTCTCCACCCAATCATCTATGAGCCGGCGTGCAATAGAGGCCTTGCCTGGAATGGCAGGTAGGTTGTTGCGCGTGAACCATCCACCAGAGGAGAGCTCAGACCGTTGAAGGTGCAGCCCTCCTTCTTTGTAGTCGGCCGTGAAACCGACCATCAATCCACAGGGGTAGGGCCAGGGCTGTGAGCCAAAGTAGCGGATGTTCTCTATCTCCATGCCCGTCTCCTCGCACACTTCACGGCGCACAGCTTCCTCCAATGTTTCTCCTGTCTCCACAAAGCCTGCAACGAGGCCGTAATAAGGGCGACGGAAGTTCTTGGCGTGAACGAGGAGAATTGCCTCTTCACCGACTTCAGGCGACGGGCCTTTTGTCACCCTCACAATCACAGCGGTTGCCAACTGCGGCCAAAGTTCTTTGCCACAGTTGGTGCAGCGTTTCGAAATCTCCGTTTCCCATCGCATCGGGGCACCACAACAGCCACAGAACTTACTGTTCTGGTCCCAGTATATGAGCTCTGCAGCTTTGCCTGCCAAGTTGTATTCATCTGCGGAAAGGACATCGAAGGAAGAGCGTAAGTTCATCATCTCAAATCCTTCAATACCTACGGCAGGGTTGTCGAGGCGAACGACTACAACCGCCTCGTCCCCGACACGTTCACTGTTCATTAAGCGTGAAACATCGCTTTGCGCCGAGTGAGGGAGGGAAGAGAGGGTGGTCACAATGTTCCAAGGTTTCAGTGAGATTGGTGCCTCTTCGCCTACAGGAAGAGAGAAAGCGCCGTCAGCGCCCTCTCTCCGTAGTAATATGTCGCCTGCACAAAGGCAAGCCCAAACCTTTTTCATAGTGAAGTGTTGATCATTCCATCACGATTGAACAATCATTCCATCATGATTGAATAATCATTCCATGATGATGGAATAATGGGAACTATATGCCGAGATCAGCACAAACAGCCTTCACCTTGGCCATACCTTCCTCACAAGCGCTGGGATAGCACTTGGGGCATTGCATGGTGGCAGGCGCCTCGATGTAGAACTTAATCTTGGGCTCTGTGCCGGAAGGACGCACGCTGATCTTGGTGCCGTCCTCAGTGAACCACTGCAGCACATTGCTCTTAGCAGGCATATCAAGCGGGGTGACCTTGCCCTCAGCATCGGTGGCGGTCAGCGCCTGATAGTCCTTGGTGCAGATGACCTTGGAGCCTGCGAGCATCTTAGGAGCTTTTGTGCCGCGGAAGTCAACCATCATCTGCTTGATCTCATCGGCACCGGTCTTGCCCGGACGCACAACGTTGACGGTGTGATTCAGCGTGTAGCCGTACTCGAGATAGATATCCATCAGCAGGTCGTAGAGCGTCTTACCGTTGTCCTTAGCCCAGGCTGCAATCTCGCATATGAGACAGATGCTAGCGGGGCTATCCTTATCGCGAACCTTGTCGAAGGGCAGGAAACCGAAGCTCTCCTCGCCGCCGCCGATGTACTTCTTGATGCCTTCGTTCTCACGGATAAGGGCTGCAATCCACTTGAAGCCAGTGTAGCAGTCCATCATCTCCACTCCATTCTTGTCTGCGATGCGCTTGATGAGCTCTGTGGTAACGATTGTCTTGACAAGGAACTCGTTGCCCTTCAGCTGACCGAGCTTCTTCTTGTTGGCGATGATGTACCAGGCGAACATCATGCAGGTCTGGTTGCCGTTCAGGATTTCCCATTCACCCTTCGGGTTGCGGCAGACGATGGCCAGACGGTCTGCGTCGGGATCACTGGCGATGACCAGGTCAGCATTGAGCTTCGTGCCGAGTTTCATGCCGAGGGTCATTGCCTCTGAGTTCTCAGGATTCGGGCTGACGACGGTAGGGAAGTTGCCGTCGATGACCATCTGCTCGGGCACCACGTGGATGTTCTGGAAGCCCCATGAACGCAGTGCCTCGGGAATGATGACGCGGCCAGTGCCGTGCAGCGGAGTATAGACGATGTTCAAGTCCTTCTGGCGCAGGATAACATCCTGATCGACCATCGCTTCCTTGACAGCCTGCAGGTAGTCCCAGTCCATCTCGCCGCCGATGATCTGGATGAGGTCCGGGTTACCCTCCCATTTCACGTCATCCACGCTGACCTTGTTCACTTCATCGATGATACCTGTGTCATGCGGAGAGAGCACCTGAGCGCCGTCATCCCAGTAGGCCTTGTAGCCGTTGTACTCCTTGGGGTTGTGCGAAGCGGTGACGTTGACGCCAGCCTGTGCCTTCAGCTGACGGATGGCGAAGCTGATTTCCGGGGTGGGGCGGAGGCTCTCGAAGAGATACACCTTGATGCCGTTGGCCGAGAAAATGTTAGCCACCGTCTCAGCGAACTCGCGGCCGTGGTTGCGGCAGTCATGACCCACAACGACAGCGATGTCCTTCTTGCCAGCAAAGGCTTTGTTAATATAGTTGGCGAAGCCCTGTGTAGCTGCGCCTACGATGTACTTGTTCATACGATTGGTGCCAGCGCCCATGATGCCACGCAGACCACCGGTACCAAATTCGAGGCTCTGGTAGAAAGCATCCACGAGGGCCGTCTTGTCCTCGGCATCGAGCAATGCCTTCACCTCGGCCTTCGTCTGTTCGTCATAAACGGGGGAGGAGAGCCACTCCTGGGCTTTGGCCTCACAGGATTTAATCAATTCTATATCCATATTCTTTTTTAACTTCTTAAACTGTTTAAACCACTTGAACTTATCGAACTCTTTTATTTCACTTTAGCAGCAGCTTTGCGAGCAGCTTGTTCTGCTTTTTCAGCCTTAATACGGGCTTTCTCTGCCTTCTCTTGTGCCTTCAGTCGTTTGGCTTCTTCCTTGTGTGCCTTCTGCGCATCGGAAGCATCCTTCTTGGCTTGCTTTTCTGCCTTCTCAATTTCTTTCTGTTGTTTCTTTAAATCCTTGATTTTCTGCTTCGCATTTTTTTCTGTCTGCTTCGCGTTCTTGAGAGCCTGTTGTGCATCCTTGACGCCTTGTGATGCGTCCTTCTGTGCCTGCTCAGCATTCTTCAAATCCTGTTTGATAGCACTGAGGTCTGCTTTGGTGTCTTTGTGTGCCTGTTGCATCTGCGCCACATTCTGCTTGGCGCTTTCAACATTAGCTTTCATCTCGGCTGTACGTTGCTGTGCGGACTCTACTGTCGAGTTAACAATCACTGAAGGATTAACATCCTGAGCATTCATAACCATCGGCATTACTATTGCCGAGGCAGCAATCATCAAAAATCTTTTCATAGTCATTTGATTCTTGTTAAAGGGTTAGGTTTTTTTATGCATTTCTGCCGCAAAGATAGTCAACCTATTTGTTTTAGCAAAATTTTCTTGCCAATTTATTTGGTGGAGTGGCAGAAAAGGCGTAATTTCGCGGCATCATTTGTAAAACCACACATTATATTTATTATTATGAAGAAGTATAATTTCAATGCTGGTCCCAGTAAGCTTCCCCGCGAAGTGATGGAGGCCACCGCTGCTGCATGTCTCGAATTCGAGGGTAGCGGCCTCTCCCTGATGGAAATGAGCCATCGTGCAAAGAACTTCCAGCCCGTTGTTGACGAGACGGTAGCTTTGTTCAAGGAACTCCTGGATATCCCCGAAGGCTACAGCGTCATCTTCCTCGGAGGTGGTGCCAGCCTGCAGTTCTGCATGGTCCCCTACAACCTTCTCGAGAAGAAGGCTGCCTATCTGAATACTGGCGTTTGGGCTACCAAGGCCGAGAAGGAGGCAAAGCTCTTCGGCGAAGTCGTAGAGGTGGCTTCCAGCAAGGACAAGAACTTCACCTATATCCCCAAGGAGTTCACGATTCCCACAGATGCCGACTACTTCCACATCACCACTAACAACACCATCTATGGCACAGAGATTCTGAAGGACTTCGACAGCCCCGTACCCATGGTGGCAGATATGAGCTCCGACATCTTCTCCCGTCCCATCGACGTGAGCAAGTACGGCCTCATCTATGGCGGTGCTCAAAAGAACCTCTCTATGGCTGGTGTCACCTTTGTCATCATCAAGGAAGACCTGCTGGGCAAGGTGAGCCGTCCTATCCCAACGATGCTGAACTACCAGACACACGTCAGCAAGGGCAGTATGTTCAACACACCTCCTACAGTGCCTATCTACTGCGCGCTGCAGAACCTCAAGTGGATCAAGAAGCAGGGTGGCGTGGCAGCTATGGAGAAGCTGGCCATCCAGCGTGCAGATATCGTCTATGGCGAAATCGACCGCAACAAGCTCTTCGTCGGCACAGCCGAGGAGGACAGCCGTTCACGCATGAACATCACCTTCGTTCTCAAGCCCGAATACCAGGATCTGCAGGACGAGTTCATGGCCTTCGCTACGAGCAAGGGTATGGTCGGCGTGAAGGGTCACCGCGATGTCGGTGGTTTCCGCGCCAGCTGTTACAACGCAATGGACATCGAAGGCTGCGAGGCTCTCGTGGCTTGCATGCAAGAGTTTGAGAAGCAACACTAAGACCCCCTCCACCCTCGGAGGGTGGTCACCTTCAAGAATAGTAACCATTAAAATAATGACCCTATAACCTCTGCCGCCCATAAGATTCTACTCTCCCCATTGAGGGGGAGCGGGGAGGGGGTCCAGTATGATGAAAGTTTTAATTGCAACAGAGAAGCCTTTCAGCGGTGTGGCCGTGAAAGGTATAAAGGAAGTGTTCGATGCCGCTGGCTACGAGGTGGCACTGCTCGAGAAATACACTGAGAAGTCACAGCTCTTGGAAGCCGTCGCTGATGTCGATGCTATGATCATTCGCTCGGATAAGGTCGATGCAGAAGTGCTCGATGCTGCCAAGCAACTGAAGATCGTGGTTCGTGCCGGTGCCGGCTACGACAATATTGACCTCGAGGCTGCTACAGCTCACAAGGTGGTAGCTATGAACACGCCTGGGCAAAATGCCAACAGCGTGGCGGAGCTCGTCTTCGGTCTCCTCGTCTATGCAAAGCGCAACTTCTTCAACGGCACCAGCGGCACCGAGCTGAAGGCCAAGCGTCTCGGTATCCTTGCCTTCGGCGCTGTGGGTCGCAACGTAGCTCGCATCGCCAAGGGCTTCGACATGGAAGTGTTGGCCTACGATGCTTACTGCCCCGCAGACGTCATCGAGGCCGCCGGCGTGAAAGCTGTCGGTTCTGCTGCCGAACTTTTCGAGCAGAGCGACATCGTCAGCCTCCACATCCCTGCAACGGCTGAGACCAAGCAGAGCATCAACCGCGAGCTCGTCAACAAGCTCCCGAAGGGTGGCATCCTCGTGAACACAGCCCGCAAGGAAGTCATCAACGAGCCCGAACTTCTGGCTCTCCTCGCCGAGCGTGAGGACCTGAAGTATGTCACAGACATCATGCCCGATGCCAACGCTGACTTCGCCAAGTTCGAAGGCCGCTACTTCACCACTCCCAAGAAGATGGGTGCTCAGACCGCCGAGGCCAACGTCAATGCCGGCATCGCTGCCGCCCATCAGATTGTTGGATTTCTGGAAGAAGGGATTACGAAGTTCCAAGTGAATAAATAATATGGCTAAGATAAAACCTTTCCGCGGTTTACGTCCGCCGAAGAATCTCGTTGAGCAAGTGGAGAGCCGTCCATACGACGTGCTCGACAGCGAGGAGGCAAGGGCCGAAGCAGGCGACAACGAGAAGTCGCTCTACCATATCATCAAGCCGGAGATAGACTTCCCCGTTGGCACGAGCGAGTACGACCCCGCCGTCTATGAGCGCGCTGCCGACAACTTCCTGTACTTCCAGAAGAAAGGCTGGCTCGTGCAGGACAAGGATGAGCACTACTACATCTATGCCCAGACGATGAATGGCAAGACGCAGTACGGCCTCGTCATCGGCGCCTACGTGGATGACTACATGAACGGCACCATCAAGAAGCACGAGCTGACGCGTCGCGACAAGGAAGAGGACCGCATGAAGCACGTTCGCGTGAACGATGCCAACATGGAGCCCGTCTTCTTCGCCTATCCCGATAATGCCGTTCTCGATGCCCTGCTGAAGCGCTATGCAGCCACAGAGCCTGAGTACGACTTCATCGCGCCCATCGACGGCTTCCGTCATCAGTTCTGGGTCATCAGCGACGCAGCCGATATCGCCACCATCACTGAGGAGTTCCGCAAGATGCCGTCGCTCTACATCGCTGACGGCCACCACCGCTCCGCAGCTGCCGCCCTCGTGGGTGCAGAGAAGGCACGGATGAATCCCAACCACCGTGGCGACGAGGAGTACAACTACTTCATGGCCGTTGCTTTCCAGGCTTCACAGCTCACCATCCTCGACTACAACCGCGTGGTGAAGGATCTCAACGGCCTTACCAGCGAGCAGTTCCTGGAAGCCCTCCGCAAGAACTTCACCGTGGAGGACAAGGGCACCGAGATCTACAAGCCTTCACGCCTTCATGAGTTCTCGCTCTACCTCGACGGCCACTGGTTCTCGCTCGTGGCAAAGGAGGGTACCTACGACAACAACGACCCTATCGGCGTCCTCGACGTGGATATCTCCAGCCGCCTCATCCTTCAGGACATCCTGAATATCGGCGACCTGCGCAGCAGCAACCGCATCGACTTCGTCGGCGGTCTACGCGGCTTGGGCGAGCTGAAGCGTCGCGTGGATAGTGGTGAGATGCGAGCAGCACTCGCTCTCTATCCCGTCTCGATGCAGCAGATCATGGACATCGCCGACAGCGGTAAGATTATGCCGCCTAAGGCTACATGGTTTGAGCCGAAGCTCCGCAGCGGTCTTGTCGTGCATAAACTTTCATGATCGACAGCTACAAGACGATACAATCCAAAAGCGAGGGCACTTATTCTGAACTCAGGAGTAAGTTCCTCGCTTTTGCTCATCCTGTCACTGCCGTCGATGAGGCGATGGCGCTCGTGGAGCAGTATCAGAAAAAGTACTACGATGCCCGTCATGTCTGCTATGCCTATATGCTGGGCCATGAGCGGCTGGTGTTTCGTGCCAACGATAACGGTGAACCCAGCGGCACAGCTGGCAAGCCCATCCTCGGGCAGATCAACAGCAACGAGCTCACGGACATTCTCATTATCGTCGTCCGTTATTTCGGCGGCGTGAAGCTAGGCACCAGCGGACTCATCCAGGCATATAAAGCTGCTGCCGCCGAGGCCATTGCTGCCGCCACCATCATCGAGAAAACAGTAGATGAACAAATCGCCATCACCTTTGAATACACATTGATGAATCAGGTGATGCGTGTTGTGAAGGAAGAGGAACCCGCCATCCTGTCGCAGTCCTTCGACAACGACTGCCAGATGACGCTCGCCATCCGCGCCTCCCTGATGCCACGTCTTCGGGACCGTCTAGCGAAGATCGAAGGCCTCAGGTTCTCCTAATTATTTTGCTAACAGGATATCTGATAGGGTGTAGTTGTCCATTAGACAACTGCGATCCACATTGCCTCGAATCCCTTGTATGCGGCTCGTGGCGGAATACTGCCACATCACGAAAGGTGCGTTATCACGCAGCTCGGGAATATCTGTGTGATAGCGCGCGATCATATATTTATAATGTGTGAACGGCCCCGACAGGTATTTGTTATAAAAGTCGCGCGAGGTGTAAAGGATGGGACGCACACCATAAAACTCTTCCACCAGTCTGAGAAATAGTTTAAGGCGACTCTGGAACTGTTGGAGCGATGCTTTACCGCGATGTTCGATGTCGATGATTGGGATGAGGTCGTGCTCCTTGAGTTTCACGACAGAGGTGAAATTCTTGAATTGGTCACGCACATCGGCCGTGGGACTATAGAAATGGTAGCAGCCTACTTTCAGTCCAGCGCGTCGAGCACCTTTCAGATTGGTGTGATAGGTGTCATCAATCAGCTTGGCACCTTCTGTGGCTTTGATATAGACGTAGGTAATATCTGCATGACGAGCCACCTCTGTCCAATTGATATTTCCTTGATAATGTGAGACATCAATGCCACCCAAACGATGATTGGCAATATGCAGGCTCTGCTGCTCATAAATCACTTCACCCGTTGCCAGCGTCGGCTGCGGGTTGAGAGGAAGCATTATAGCATCGGGCTGTGGGAGGGAAGCATCATAGTTCTCCACCTCTTTCTTCTTCTTTTTCTTACGGCCATACGCCTCCGTCGTGACGGCAAAACACATCGTCACCATCAACACCAAGAGAAGGAGTTTCCTCATGATAGCTGGGAACCGTCGAAGGTGAGGGGGAGCAGGTCGCGAACGTTGGAAGCAACGAAAATGTTTTTCGTGCCGTAAAGAATCACGCGGATAGGCTCTTGGTATCGCACTTCGGCTTCCAGCAAGGCCTGACGGCAGGAGCCACACGGTGCCACAGGTGTCTCAATAAACTGTCCACCTGTTTGCGCCGCGATGGCGATGCTCACGGGCGGCACCTCAGGGGCATTGGCACCAGCTGCGAAGAACGCTGTACGCTCAGCACAGAGACCTACGGGGTAAGCTGCATTCTCCTGATTGCTGCCCTTGAAGATCCGTCCGTCCTTCAAACGGAGCGCTGCGCCCACCTGAAAGTGCGAGTACGGTGAGTAGCTGGTTTTAGTCATTGCCTTCGCGATTTCTACGAGTTCGCGGTCTGCCTCCGGCAGTTCCTCCAGCGAAAAGACCTGTATGTGAATAGGTATTTGTAGCTCTTGCATACGATTATTACATGAAATATGTCACAAAAGTACTACTTTTCTCGCGTATCTCAACAAAAAAAACTACTTTTGTGCGCGAAATACATTATATTTATTTCATGAAGCTCCGTTTTATTGCATTTTTTTCTTTTTGCGCGCTCTTTATGAGCCTCTATGCGCAGTCTGGGCAGTCAGCACAGTGGCGCTATATTGAGAACTACAAAGATATGGCTGTCAATCAGATGCATCGCTACAAGATTCCAGCCTCTATCACACTGGCGCAAGGGCTTTGTGAGAGTGGGGCAGGGCAGAGCCGTCTGGCACGCGAAGCCCACAACCATTTTGGCATCAAGGTCGGAATGAACTGGACTGGCCCCTATATGATCATGAGCGACGACCGTCCCGATGACCGTTTCCGTAAATACCGCACTGACGATGAGAGCTACGAGGACCATTCCAAGTTTCTTGCTACAGGTCAGCGCTACCGTCCGCTCTTCAATCTTAAGATTACCGACTACAAAGGCTGGGCACACGGCCTGAAGAATGCTGGCTATGCCACGAATCCACGCTATGCTGAGATGCTCATCGGAGTCATAGAACGCTTCAACCTACAGCAGTTTGACTCCTACACTCATGGCCGCTATCATGCTCGTTCAAAGACAAACAAAGACACCAGCGCAGAGAGCGATTTCTTTGCACGTCATATTGTCTATAAGATCAACCGCAACTACATGATTATTGCCGTCATAGGCGACACCTGGGAAAGCGTATCGCGAGAGACGGGCGTTAGTGTACGTAAACTATTGAAATACAACGATCGCCCGAAAGGATCACCTCTCCAGTTGGGCGACATTGTCTATCTCCAGAAGAAGCGAACCAAGGCCGACAAAGCATACAAGGGAATACCGCATATGGTGCAGCCCGGCGAGTCGCTTTACGACATTTCGCAGCGCTATGCCATCCGTCTGAAATCCCTCTACACGCTGAATGCACTATCACCTGACTACGTTCCTGAACCAGGGGATCTCATCTGGCTGCGATAAAGACTCACCCCGCTCATACGGGCACCCCTCTCTTTCAAAGAGGGACTTGCACAGGGCCTTCATTAAACTCTCGAACCCTTAAACCCTTTAAACCTTAAACTTTAAACTAAAAAATGGCCGACGATAAAAAAATAATCTTCTCGATGGTTGGCGTCAGCAAAACCATCCAACAAACTCAGAAACAAGTCCTCAAGAACATCTATCTCAGCTTCTTCTATGGAGCTAAGATAGGCATTATTGGTCTCAATGGCTCTGGCAAATCCACGCTGTTGAAGATCATCGCCGGCCTCGACCAACGCTATCAGGGCAACGTCGTCTTCTCGCCTGGCTACTCCGTTGGCTACCTGCCACAGGAACCGCAACTCGACGATGATAAGACCGTGCGTCAAGTTGTTGAAGAAGGCGTACAGCACATCGTTGACGCGCTGAAGGAATATGAAGACATCAACCTGAAGTTTGGTCTCCCCGAATACTACGAAGACGAGGACAAGATGAACGCCCTCTTCGCTCGTCAGGGAGAACTGCAGGACATCATCGATGCCACCGATGCTTGGAATCTCGATACTAAGCTTGCACGTGCGATGGATGCCCTACGTTGTCCGCCACAGGACCAGCTCTGTGGCCAACTCTCTGGCGGTGAGCGCCGTCGCGTGGCTCTCTGTCGTCTGCTGTTGCAAAAGCCCGATGTACTGCTGCTCGACGAGCCTACCAACCACCTTGATGCCGAGAGTATCGACTGGCTCGAGCAACACCTGAACCAATACGAGGGCACCGTCATCGCCGTCACCCACGACCGCTATTTCCTCGACGACGTAGCTGGTTGGATACTCGAGCTCGATCGCGGCGAAGGTATCCCCTGGCAGGGTAACTACAGCTCGTGGCTGGAGCAGAAGACCAAGCGTCTGGAGATGGAGGAAAAGGTGGAGTCGAAGCGTCGCAAAACGCTGCAGCGTGAGTTGGAATGGGTTCGGATGGCGCCCAAGGCGCGTCAGGCCAAGGGTAAGGCGCGTCTGAGCAACTACGAACGGATGCTCAACGAGGACCAGAAAGAGAAGGAGCAGAAGCTGGAGATCTACATCCCCAGTGGCCCGCGCCTCGGCAACAAGGTCATTGAGGCTCACGGCCTCTGCAAGGCCTTCGGCGAGAAAGTACTGTTCAAGGATCTCGACTTCACGCTGCCCCCCAACGGCATCGTCGGTGTCATCGGTCCCAACGGTGCCGGCAAGACCACACTCTTCCGCCTGATTATGGGCCTTGAGCAACCCGATGCAGGCTCGTTCGAAGTCGGTGAGACCGTGAAGCTGGCCTATGTGGATCAGAGCCATCGTGACATCAAAGCCGACGAGACCGTCTATCAGATTGTCTCGCAGGGCAACGAGCTCATCCGCATGGGCGGTCGCGACATCAACGCCCGTGCCTATCTCTCGCGTTTCAACTTCACCGGCGCAGATCAGGAGAAGAAGTGCGGTGTGCTCTCCGGTGGTGAACGTAACCGTCTTCATCTGGCGATGGCCTTAAAGGAAGAGGGTAACGTCTTGCTGCTCGACGAACCTACCAATGACATCGATGTCAACACCCTTCGTGCGCTTGAAGAAGGACTTGAATCATTTGCCGGTTGCGCGGTGGTAATCAGCCATGACCGTTGGTTCCTCGACCGCATTTGCACCCATATCCTCGCCTTCGAGGGTGAGGGCAATGTCGTCTTCTTCGAAGGCTCCTACACCGACTACGAAGTCAACAAACTCAAGCGCCTCGGACTCGAAGAGCCTCGTCGCATTCGCTATCGCAAGCTCACAGACGACTAGAATTGTAAAGGGAAGATCAGCTTAATGGTGAAGTTGCGACCGGGGTTGAAGATGCCGCGTCGTCCGGTGACATTGTTGATGTCGGCGTACTTCAGGCGGCTGAGATGACTCTGGTAGGCGCAGTTGAGGAGGTTATCGGCGATGAGATAGAGTTCGCAGAGCTTACGTCCGTTCTTTAGAAGGATATCGGTGCCGGCTGAGACGTTCAGGAGCGTGTAGGCCGGTGTCGCTGTCTCTGTCCCTTCGGCCATATAATAATGATTCTGGCGGAAATACTGCTCAATGCCAACGCTGACGTAGGCGTTGTCAAAGACGTGGTCAAGTCGATGGTGATGTTCGCTTTCGCCCTGATGGTGAGGGGCGGAGGTGTGATGGTCGCCGTTGTGCGTGAACTCCCATTTCACCTCGGCCGTCAGACGTGGGGCTGGGGTGAGGGGCAAGTAGCGCGTTTCGAGCGGTTGGTTGAGTTGGCGTGCATCGACCATCGAGAAGGTGGAACCGATATGCAGCTGGTGAATGGGATGCAGGTCGAAGCCAGCCTCAAAACCTTTCAGAAGAGCATTGCCCTGAGTGTAATGGAAAAGACGATAGGCCGTGTCCTCGACGGGTGCATTCTCGAGCGCATTGTCTGCAAGGGCTTCGGCGAAGATGTAGTTGTCGATATGATTGAGGAACAGGGCAAGTTCGAAGGAGATATACCTGCTGCTGTAGTCGAAGCCGAGGTCGCCCTGCCAACTGTATTCCGGCTTCAGGTCGGGGTTACCGATTTCATAACGGAGAGTGCCGTGATGAGCCCCGTTGCTGCCGAGTTCACTGAGGTTCGGTGCGCGGAATCCACGGGCGACATTGGCGCGAATGTTCAGGTGGCTGTTCGCGTGCCAGACGGCACCCAGTGAGCCGCTGAGTGCGGAGAAGTTGCGGGTGAAGTCCGTGAAACGCTCCTCGCCCTCTTCTGTGAGGGCGTGGCTGTGCAGGTGGCGGTAGTCGTAGCGTAGGCCACCGCTGAGGGTCCAGTGGCGAAGCTCTTTGTTGGCGGTGATATAGGCACCGATGTCGAAGAGGTTGTAGTCGGGGATGAGGAACTCCTCGCCTTCGTTGAGGGAGCGTTGATACATTCCTCCGATGCCGCCGTTAAGCTTCCATGTGTCGAAGCCGTTGTAGGTATAGCGGGCGTCATAGGTGAGCGTGTGGAGGAGAAGGTCGAGGGAGGGCTCTTCGCTGGACCCATCGTGGTCGTGGCCCTCGTGGTCATGGTCCTCGTCGCCTTCGTGGTGGTGATGATGGTGCTCCTCGAATTCCTGACGACGGTTCTGCTGATAGCCGATGATGGCTTTCAATAGGCCGTCACCCACGGCGAAGGAGTTGTCGAGGACGGCTTTATAGTGATGAATCTGCTGGTAGGGCAGGGCCTTTCGATAGGTCTTCAGGTTGCCGTTGGGATACTGGTCTTCATCGTAAAGCTGCTCGCCGGTCTCGGGGTCGCGCTCGCCCTCGGTCATACTGGGGGTGATGTGGTAGTAACCGAGTGTGAGGTGGGAGAAGCCCCAATCCTTGTTCACACCAAGCAGGGCGTTGGCAGCACGCTCGTGGAACTGTGTGCCGGGGACATAGCCGTCATACTTGTTCTTATATGCGTGCGCAAATTTCTCGCTGTAACGACCGTTCCAAACAAAGCCTTTCTTATTGCCTCCGAAGCGTAGGGAGTAGTTGATGAGGCCGCTGTTGGTCTGGTATTCTGTGGAGATGTTAGCAGCCATACGGCCTTCAGGCTCAATGGCTTCTGGGTGGAAGATGACGACACCGGCCATCGCATCGGAACCATACATCAGGGATGCTGGTCCCTTGAGAATTTCCACTTGTCCTACGCTCTGCCCATCGATTTCGATGCCGTGCTCGTCGCCCCACTGCTGTCCTTCCTGTCGTACGCCATCAGCCACACAGACGATGCGGTTGTAACCAAGCCCTCGAATCACTGGCTTGGAGATGCCATTGCCTGTGGTGACCTGTGCAACGCCTGGCTGTTTGGCCACGGCATCAATGATGTTGGCGGATGCCGTTTGTCGGATTTCCTTCCGAGTGACAACGCTGATAGGAGTAGAGGTTTGCTTGCGCTTAAGCTGGCCTACGGGGCTGGTGACAATTACTTCGTTCAGGTCGAGGTGATGAAAATAGATATCGGCGGAGTCTTTATCCGATTGCGCTCTCACCGTTGTATAGATACACAACAATGAAAGCATAATATATGCTGATTTCATAATAAATAAGTTTGAGAGATAGTGTAAATAATTAATTGTTTGCGATTTAACTATTTACCATTCTGGTGGGGCTCTCGTGCTTAGTCCATCGCCTTTATAGCCGCATATAGCTTTGTCAGGACATGCTATGGCGGTGCGATGATGGGAAAATGGATGCTGAAGAATGACAATTGACGCAACGAGGAAACTGCCTTGCAACAACTGACATAAAATACAATCATGAAAATGTCCGGAATCGTTGGAGAGATGACCTGCATGTGCATGATGGTTAGCGCAATCCAAACAGGTGGTTTCGGCATCGTTGTAGTCGTTATGAATGTGAAGAGTTGCAGCCGCCATTGTTGGCACAAAAACCAACAACAGCAACCATGCATAAAGTTGTCTCTTCAGTTCGTTTTGCATTGCGTTTGCAAAGATAGTTTGATATAACCTATACTTGCTTGATTATCGGAATCTTTTATGTCTTTTTTGCAGATGTTAACAGAGAAGTCGGACGAGCTGCTCTAATCCTTCCTGATCGTCGCTGTCGAAGGCGTTGAGGCGGTCGCTGTCGATGTCGAGGACACCGATGACGGCACCGTCTTTTATGATTGGCACTACGATCTCGGAACGGCTGAGGCTGCTGCAGGCGATGTGCCCGGGGAAGGCATCGACATCGGGGACGACGAGCGTACGCGCTTCTGCCCATGCCGTGCCGCAGACGCCGCGGCCACGTTTGATGCGTGTGCAGGCAACAGACCCCTGAAAGGGACCGAGGTGCAACCAATCAGGCTCTTTCACCAGATAGAAACCGACCCAGAAGAAGCCAAAGGCTTCGCGTAGGGCGGCGGCTGTGTTCGCCAGCGTGGAGATGATGTCCTGTTCGCCCTCGATGAACGGAGCGAAATCCTTCAGAAACGCCTCGTAGCGTTCGCGCTTGGTGAGCCCGGAAGGGTATGAAAATGATTGCTCAGCCATCTCTCTAATCCTTCATTTCTATTCTTTAATCCTTCTTCTTTCGTTTAATCAGCTGCAAAGATAGTGGAAATAATTGAGCTAAACGCAAAAAGAGCGTGAAAAAGTTTTGTCACATCGGCAAAATGTCGTACCTTTGCGCCCGCTGTCACGAGTTGGCAGCATAATTTCAAACCTATTAACTCATTTTATTAAACATTTATGGCAACAAAAATCAGATTGCAACGTCATGGTCGTAAGGGCTACGCCTTCTACTCCATTGTCATTGCAGATGTAAGAGCTCCGCGCGACGGTAAGTTTACAGAGAAGATTGGTACCTACAACCCCAACACCAATCCTGCCACTGTAGATTTGAAATTTGACCGTGCCCTTTACTGGGTAGAGACAGGCGCACAGCCCACCGACACCGTGCGCAACATTCTTTCCGAAGAAGGCGTTTACCTCATGAAGCACCTGCGTGGTGGCGTGAAGAAGGGCGCATTCGACGAAGCTACCGCACAAGTCAAGTTCAACGCTTGGAAGGCCGACAAACAGAAGGGCCTGAAAGCCGTTGCTGACAAGGTCGCAGCTGACAAGAAGGCCGCAGCTGCAGCCCTTCTCGATGCAGAGAAGAAGACCAATGAAGAGATCGCTAAGAAAGTAGCCGACAAGAAGGCTGCTGAGGCTGCTGCTAAGGCAGAGGCCGAGGCTGCTGCTCAGGCTGAGGCTGCTGCAGAGGAACAACCCGCAACCGAGGAGGCTCCCGCAGAAGCTTAAACCCAACTCTCCATATTACATTTCTATCCAAACAAGCATATAAGAGGCGTGGCTGTGAAGCCGCGCCTTCTTTGTTAAATTATGTAAAACTCCACCTTTTCTTTTCTTGCGCGCGCGTATACATCATTATTATGTTGTATCTTTGTCGCGTTTTTGCAATGCAGAACTTACAAAAAGCCGTAATGATTCAAACCATCACCCATGAAGCTGTAATCAAATCCGTTGACAGTGAGCGCGTTTGCGTGACGATTCTTCAGTCGTCAGCATGTTCGGGCTGTGCTGCCAAGCAGCTGTGCAACAGCGCAGAGGCCAAGGAGAAGGATGTGGAAGTCTTCACATCCGATGCTATGTCGTATAGGGTGGGAGAGAAGGTGCTCCTTGAGGGTCGCCTTGCCGACGGGCGCAAAGCCGCGCTCGTAGCCTATGGCTTGCCGCTCCTCCTGCTGCTACCCGTGCTTTTCCTCTCTGTCTGGCTCACGGGCAGCGAGGTGCTGGGGGCTGTGTGGTCGCTGACTACGGTGGTGCTCTACTACCTCGTCATCTTCCTCTTCTTCCGCAAGCGTCTGCAACAAAGCTTCTCGTTCCGCATTTCTCATTAAACATTAAACTTTAAACTATATATAATTATGAATGTAATCCTGATTGCAGTGATCGTTCTTGGCAGCATCGGACTGGTGGCAGCGCTCATCCTGTTCCTTGCCGGCAAGAAGTTCGCTGTGCATGAAGACGAGCGCATCGGCCAGGTGCAGGAAGTGCTGCCTGGTGCCAACTGCGGCGGCTGCGGATTCCCTGGCTGCGGCGGTTTCGCCGGCGCTTGTGTGAAGGCTGCCGACAAAGGCTCGCTCGAGGGCCTGCTCTGCCCCGTAGGCGGACAGCCCGTGATGGAAAAGGTGGCTGACATCCTTGGCATGAAGGCCGAGGCTGCAGCGCCCAAAGTGGCTGTTGTGCGATGCAACGGCACCTGCGAGAGCCGTCCGCGTATCGCGGAGTTCGACGGCGCGCAGAGCTGTAAGGTGCAGCAGATGCTGGGCTCGGGCGAGACGGCTTGTGCCTTCGGCTGCTTAGGCTGTGGCGACTGCGTGGCTGCCTGTCAGTTCGACGCTCTCCACATGAATCCTGAGACGGGTCTGCCCGAGGTGGATGAGGAGAAGTGTACCGCTTGCGGTGCCTGCTCCAAGGCTTGCCCGCGCGGCATCATCGAGATCCGTCTGAAGGGCTTGAAGAACCGCCGCGTCGTGGTGCTCTGCAACAACAAGGACAAGGGCGCTCAGACGCGCAAGGCTTGCTCCGTTGGTTGCATCGCCTGTCAGAAGTGCGTGAAGGTCTGCAAGTTCGAGGCCATCACCGTGGATGCCAACCTCGCGTACATCGATGCCGAGAAGTGCAAGCTCTGCCGCAAGTGCGAGGACGGATGTCCGCAGAACGCCATCCACGCCTTCAACTTCCCACCGAGGAAGCCGAAGGTGGAAACACCTGCTACTCCTGTAGAGAATCCCGCTCCCAATGTTGAACCCGCTAAAGAGAAAGAAGCATGAAAACATTTAGAATTGGCGGTGTTCATCCCGCAGAGAATAAATTATCCGCTGCTCAGCCCATCAAGGTGGCAGCACTTCCTAAGCAGGCCGTGTTCTCGATGTTCCAGCACATCGGCGCTCCCGCTGTGCCCGTCGTCAAGAAAGGCGACGAGGTGAAGGTCGGCACGCTCCTGGGCGAAGCCGGCAAAGGACTCAGCGTCCCCGTCTTCTCCAGCGTCAGTGGCAAGGTCAACAAGGTGGATGCCGTACTTGATTCGAGCGGTACACGCCGTATGGCTGTTGTCGTGGATGTCGAAGGTGACGAATGGGAAGAGACCATCGACCGCTCCGATAAGCTCGTGACCTTCAAGGACCTCGGCACGATTACTGCCGAGGAGGTTGTCAACCGCATCAAAGCTGCCGGCATCGTAGGTATGGGCGGCGCCACCTTCCCCACAGGCATCAAGCTCATGCCCCCTCCCGGCACGAAGGCCGAGGCCATCATCGTGAATGCTGTCGAGTGTGAGCCTTACCTCACTGCCGACCATCGTCTGATGCTTGAGAAGCCCGAGCAAATCCTCGTGGGCATACAGCTCATCAAGCACGCCGTGAACTGCCCGAAGGCTTACATCGGCATCGAGATGAACAAGCCCGACGCCATCAAGCTCCTCACCGATCTCCTCAAGGAGAAGGCCGCGCAGTACCCCGGCATCGAGGTTGTGCCCCTGAAAGTGAAATATCCGCAGGGCGGTGAGAAACAGCTCATCGACGCTGTCATCGGCCGTCAGGTGCCTGCACCTCCTGCATTGCCTATCAACGTTGGCGCCATCGTGCAAAACGTGGGAACGGTCTATGCCATCTACGAGGCTGTGACCAAGAACAAACCCCTCATCGAACGCATCATCACCGTTACGGGTAAGAGCGTGAAGAACCCCTCGAACTTCCTTGCCCGCATCGGCACACCGATGCAGCAGCTCATCGACGAGGCTGGTGGTCTGCCCGAGGATACGGGTAAGATCATCGGCGGTGGTCCTATGATGGGACGAGCCCTGATGTCGCTCGAAGTGCCTGTCACCAAGGGTTCCAGCGGCCTGCTGCTGATGACGGAGAAGGAAAGCCGTCGCGGCGAGGTCAGCCCCTGCATCCGTTGTGCCAAGTGTGTCAGCGCCTGCCCCATGGGCCTCGAACCCTACCTCCTAGCTTCCTACACCCGCCTCAAGGACTGGGATGGCTGCGAGAAGAACGACGTCACCTCCTGCATCGAATGTGGCTCCTGCGCCTTCACCTGCCCCAGTAATAGACCGCTCCTCGACAACATCCGCGTCGCCAAGCAGACCGTCATGGGCATCATCAAGGCAAGGCATATGGAATCTATAACAAAGAAATAACAGAAAAATGAAACCAATTATATCTTTATCACCCCATGTCCACGGCGGCGACTCGGTGCAGAAGAACATGTACGGCGTGTGCATTGCACTCGTGCCTGCACTCGTTGCCTCGCTCTACTTCTTCGGACTGGGGTCTGCCATCGTCCTGGCGACGTCTGTGGCAGCTTGCGTGTTCTTTGAGTGGGCCATCACACGCTTCATCCTCGGTCGTGAGAAGCTGACCATCTGCGACGGCTCTGCCATCCTCACCGGTCTGCTCCTCGGCTTCAACCTGCCCTCGAACCTTCCCATTTGGATCATCATCATCGGCGCCCTTGTGGCCATCGGCATCGGCAAGCTGACGTTCGGTGGCCTCGGCACCAATCCCTTCAACCCCGCCCTCGTCGGTCGTGTGTTCCTGCTCATCTCTTTCCCTGTGCAGATGACCACCTGGCCCGTCAGCGGTCAGATGGGCTATGTCGATGTGGAGACCGGTGCCACGCCCCTCTTTATCATGAAGGAGGCCATCAAGAACGGCGATGCCAGCCTCCTGAACCAGTTGCCCTCATCCCTCGACATGCTCCTGGGTCAGACGGGCGGTTCTCTGGGTGAGGTCAGCGCCCTGTGCCTGCTCATCGGCGGCATCTATATGCTCTGCCGCAAGATCATCACTTGGCACATCCCCGTCTCCATCCTTTGCACGGTCTTCGTGCTCGCAGGTCTCTTCCATCTCATCGACCCCAGCTACGCCAACCCCGTACAGGTCATCCTCTCGGGTGGTCTGATGCTCGGTGCCTGCTTCATGGCAACGGACTATGTCACCTCGCCCATGACCGGCAAGGGTCAGATCATCTACGGCGTTGCCATTGGTGTGCTGACGGTGCTCATCCGTGACTTCGGCTCCTATCCCGAGGGTATGAGCTTCGCCATCCTCATCATGAACGGCTTCACACCGCTCATCAACACTTATGTCAAACCTAAACGCTTCGGGGAGGTCAAGAAATGAAAAAGCTACCATCTACACTTCCCAATATGCTCTGTGTGCTGACCCTCATCTCGGTCATCGCCGCTGGAGCATTGGCCTACGTGAATGAAGTAACGGCAGGCCCCATTGAAGAGAATAAAGCCCGTGTGCTGGCTGAGGGTATCAACTCTGTGCTGGGCGTTTCCGATGCCAAGGTGGAGAGTACCACTGAGGCCGAGGATGCCAACGGCAATCCCGTCATCCTCTACGCCACAGACAAGGGCGTTGCCGTGCAGGCTATCGACCCCAACGGCTTCGGCGGCAAGCTGAAAGTGCTCGTCGGTTTCGACGATGCCGGTGCCATCAAGGGCTACACCGTCCTCGAACACGCTGAGACGCCGGGCCTCGGTGCCAAGGCAGGCTTCTGGTTCCAGAAGGGTGAGAAGGGCGACATCATCGGTAAGAACCCCGGCGAGAAGGAACTGACCGTCTCGAAGGACGGTGGCGACGTGGATGCCATCACCGCTTCCACCATCACCTCCCGTGCCTTCCTCCGTGCCGTCAACATAGCCTTCCATGCCTACGCCGCCGGCGCTGCCAATGCTGATGGCCAGACGGGCGCTTCAGCTCAGCAACAACCTAAAAACTAAGAAGAAATATGAAATACATTAAGATCCTTTGGAATGGCATCCTCAAGGAGAACCCCACCTTCGTACTTCTCCTTGGTATGTGTCCCACGCTGGGAACCACTTCCAGCGCCATTAATGGTATGTCGATGGGCTTGGCAACGATGGCCGTGCTCATCTTCTCCAACCTCATCATCTCCTGCATCAAGAACCTCATCCCCGATATGGTTCGCATCCCCTCGTACATCGTCGTGATTGCCAGCCTCGTCACAGCGCTGCAGATGATCATGCAAGCCTTCACACCGGAGGTGTATAAGACCCTCGGTCTGTTCATCCCGCTGATTGTGGTGAACTGCATCATCCTCGGTCGTGCCGAAGCCTTCGCTGCCAAGAACGGTCCCATCGAAAGCCTCTGTGACGGTATCGGTATCGGCTTGGGCTTCACCATCGCCCTGACGCTCCTCGGTGGTATCCGCGAGCTCCTGGGTACGGGCAAGCTCTTCGACACCGTCATCTACTCGGAGAACTACGGCATGCTCCTCTTCGTCCTCGCCCCCGGCGCCTTCATCGCCCTCGGATATCTGATTGCAGTGGTGAAGAAGGTGGCGAAGATATAACTTTAAACATTAAACATTAAACTTAAAGTATGGCATACTTACTCATATTTTTCTCGGCCATCTTCGTCAACAACATCGTGTTCTCGCAGTTCCTCGGAATCTGCCCGTTCCTCGGTGTGTCGAAGAAAGTGGACACCGCGCTCGGTATGTCCGCTGCTGTGGCTTTCGTGTTGACCATCGCTACGATTGTCACCTATCTCATTCAGATCCTGCTCGTCAAGTACCAGTTGGAGTACCTGCAGACCATTGCCTTCATCCTCGTCATCGCCGCCCTCGTGCAGATGGTGGAGATCATCCTGAAGAAGGTGTCGCCCGCGTTGTACCAGGCCCTCGGCGTGTTCCTGCCCCTGATTACCACGAACTGCGCCATCCTCGGCGTCGCCATCCTCGTGGCACAGGGCACCTACAACGCACAGGGCATGGAGCCCAACCTGCTCACCGGCGTCGTCTATGCCGTCAGCACCGCCCTCGGCTTCGGCCTGGCGCTGACCATCTTCGCTGCCATCCGTGAGCAGCTGGCCATGATGGATATCCCCAAGGGTATGCAGGGGATGCCCATCGCCCTCGTCGTTGCCGGCCTGCTGGCCATGGCCTTCATGGGCTTCGGCGGTGTCGATAACGGCCTCGCCAAGGTCTTCGGAATCTGATAGTGACTTATACAGAAAAGGTACACATGATTTAACAGATGAATTCATGTGTACCTTTTCTGTATTAAGTCAAATAAGATGGAATGATGATAAAAGTGAATTTACAGAAAAGCCTTCTCGTGGCAGCGGCGATGCTGCTGAGCTGCGCCATGTCCACACGGGCGCAAGTGTCACTCGCCGGACATACCTACTACAACGCCAACATCATGGCCGGGCTTATGGACGAGGCCCTAAAAGATGTGGACCAGAAGATGGCGGCGGCACGCAAGAAGGCACTCGCCGAGGGCGAGAAAAAGAAAGGGCGCCAGCTGACAGCCGACGAACTGAAGGAGCTCGACGAGCGCATCGCAGAGTCCAAGAAGCTGCTCACTGCCATCAGGAAAGGGACGCGTACAGAGATCACCATCGTATTCAAGACCCATAAGGATATGGTCATGAAAGCCGATATGAAAATCAGCGAAGAAGCCATGAAGGCCGCTGGCATTAACTGGCTCAAGCGTAAGGCCATGAAGGCGGCGATGGCCGTGGCGCCCAAGTCACAGAAAGGGACCTACGTGGTGCAGGGCGATCTCGTCATTCTGGACGACGGCGAGGAGAAGGACACGCTCCGCCTCAGTCCCGATGCCAAACACCTCTACGGCGTCTTCGACAAAGATACCAAATACACGCTAACTCGCACGAAGTAAAGATTAACATAACTATTCAACGCGCCCTGCAACTCCATTGAGCTGCAGGGCGCGCCTTACAATCATATTTATTATTTCTTATTTCTAAGCATTGCGCTCGCTGGTTACTCGCCCCAGATGTCCCAGTCGTTTTGTTCCTTGCTCATGGCAGCGCTGGTGGCGTCACCATCGTAGAACGTGGCGCCGCTGGTTGTAAGGGAGCCAGCGATGGGCATGCTCTGCTCCAGCTTGTGTGCCGCTGTCTGCGGCTGCATATATGTCTTTTTCATTATTTTGCTGTTTAACTTGTTAACTTGAGGACCCGAGCCCCTCCCTGACGGGAGGGGGCTGGGGGTGGGTCTTTACTTTACCAATACCTTTTTACCATTCACGATGTTCACACCCTTCTGCAGACGGCTCATGCGCTGACCTGCGAGGTTGTAGATGGCAGAATCCTGAACCCTGAACTCAGACCCCTGAACCGATTCAATAGCGGTTGCATCATCGAAAGCCGGAAGCTCAATGAAGCCCTTTGCAGCAGCTTCTGTAATCTGGATATACGCACGATTGGCAGCCACTGTCTGACCATTAGCTCTGTAGAAGCCAACCACTCCGCCGACGTTGTTCAGGATGTAATTGTGATTGCTACCAGAAACGGACGCAACAGCTGCACCTGTACCTGCCTTGAAGACATTGCCATCAACATCATCGGCTGCACCATCAAGGACTGGTACATATTCAGTCGCACCTTTATCTTTGTAAAGAAGTACACCCGTATTTGCAGGAACCTTATAGATACGTGTGAAAGTTACGCCTGTCGTACCATTAGCCTTGGCGATATATGCATTGATTGAAGCATCATTGAAGTCAAGTGGTAAGTCGCTGACAAATGTAGCATAGCTTGCAGAAGATACAGTCACAGGAACATCAGAAACGGTTGTGCAATAATGAGATGTAGAAATTGTATTGTATGTAACATCCACACTCCAAATACGAGCTGCTCCTGTTACATGAATATATATTGTTTTTGATGTGCCATTTGCACTAATCGTTAGATAGTTGTCTACTATTGCTGATGATGCTGCAGATCCGCATGCACCTGAATTAGTATCTTGCACTTTATCCAAATTTACAGTTCCAGAGAATGCACCATGTTTGCTGATGTCATCAATACCACCCTTTTCATTAGTTGTATTAGATATCTTTACCTTCACTCCTGTGATGTTTTGTGGAGCAACAGCCTTAATATAGACATCATTGTCACTCTTCAACTGAATCCAGTGACGGGTTGCATTTGTAATACATCTTGCGCCCCAAGTCATTCCTTCTGAGGTATCACTATAAGTTGCCTCAGAGTCAGCATATCCCATAGCTGTTGCTGCAAAATTACTGGCTATTTCGTCACCTGTCAGATGGGTTGTTGTAGGAGTTTTGGTATCTACAGCAAAGACTGCATAATAGGTAATATCGGCAGAACTTGTACCTGAGGTTACATAGTCATTGGGATCTGTGTCCGTTAAAGCCAGTGTTGAAGTACGCCAGCCCTTGAATGTATATCCCATAGGAACACCACTTGCAGGGGCAGAAAAGTCCAAAGCGTCACCTTCAGCTACATTCACTATCGTTTCATTTCCATTCACACTATATGTGATTGCATGGGTTGTAACTTCATCGAATGTTGCCGTCAAGGTTACATTAGCTGTACCCATCGTAAGCGTAGTTGGGTTGTCGGTTGTGCTGGAAATAGATGCACCAGTACCCGATACAGACCAGCTCTTGAACTTATATCCCGATTTGGCAGCTGCTGTAATGTCTGTGGTTCCGCCTTCATACAATGAAGAAACAGCATCGAATGTACCTGCTCCAACAGGGTCAGCCACACAAGAAATGGTGTGAGTAGGAATGGCTTCGAAATTTACACGAACTGTGCAATTTGATGTTGGGGTTACGTTAAGAGTATTGCTATAACCAACATGTGAAACTGTAGCAGTACCGGAAGTGACAGTATAACCATCAGAACCACTAGCTACGCGATAACCTGTTTCAGGAGCTGCGGTAATAGTTGTTGTTCCTGAAACTGTACCATAACTAACATTGTTTGAAACCGCTGTTACGGTATAGGCAGGCTCTTCGTAGCTCAACGAGAATGAATAGTAACGGACATTATAACTTGGCTCCTTGGTGTGATATATTTTCACACCATATGCATCAGTAGCTAAAGCTGTTGACATTGTGGCAGAAAAACTAGAACCGGTCGTGCTCGTGATTTTGGTTGTCACAACAACGGCAGAGCCATCTATATCTTTTCCAGTTTTGTCAACATAACAAACATATACGCTGTTGGTTAAAGGGTCTTTTGTTGTTCCACCTCCAAGTGTTGCTGCAAACGTGACTGTTCCAGGAGTGGACGTAAATAATTTGGTTGAGGTGTGATATAAGGTCAGAGAACGCACGGTTCCGCTACCATCTTGATAATAGCCACTTTTTGATTCGGCTTCAGCAGTGAATGTGTAGCCAGTAGTATAAGTGTTAATAGAACTACTTCTTGAGAAAGAAATTTTGGTCGTTGGTGTCGCCCACGCCGTCCCGTTCGCGACGGCACACAACACTGCTACGAGCATGGCGACTCGTAGTTTGATTGAATTGAGTAATTTTTGTTTCATTGTTTGATAAAGTTTTAGATATGAGTTAAAAATTTATAGTCCAGTGGAAAGGGTATAAAGAAATGCTACGAGCATAACGGCTCGTAGCCTCAAAGAATTGAGTAATCGATGGTTCATTATTTTGGTAAAGATATGAGTTAGAAGTAATTTTCAAAATCGGGTGCAAAATTACACAATCGGTGGCTTATAAGCAAATTTCCTAAGTTGTTTTTTTCAAAAAACTCTCATTAATGAATCTTTGCGTCTTTGCGTTGAAAGATGATGTCAGCAGCGCTCTGCTGTGA
Source organism: uncultured Bacteroidaceae bacterium (assembly GCA_905233765.1). Taxonomy (GTDB): domain Bacteria; phylum Bacteroidota; class Bacteroidia; order Bacteroidales; family Bacteroidaceae; genus Physcousia. Next base: position 138,635 of record CAJOCU010000002.1, read on the forward strand.
AGACCGTGGTCTTGCGGGCTTAAGACCGCCGTCTTGTGCCCTGAAAACCGAAAGTGGGGAGGGACTAACAAAAACTAACAAATAACATTTAATTTTCGCATGGGGGTAGGAGGTGGATTTTAGGTCATACTATTATATATTTATATAATATAAATATATAATAGTATGATGTTAGATGGGTGTGCGGAATTTAATTTGTTATTGTTAGTTTTTGTTAGAGACAGCTCAGTAGCAGATGTATGGTCGCATCCGCTGGATAGCAGCGTCGGTGAAGTCGGGTAGGAGGGAGAGGGCGGTGAGGTCGCGGATGCGACCGTGTGCCTTGCGGTAGGCTTCGATGGCACGTGCACGAGGGAAACCGATGTAGGGGTGGCGCCCTAGCGTCTGGACTGTGGCGCTATTGATATTGATGCGCTGGTGGCTGTCGGGGGCGATGGTGAACCACGCCGTCAGCTCGTCGGCAGGAAAGTTGTCGAGTTCCGCAAGCTGCGCTGTGCTGACATAACCACCCAGACGCTGGCGGTAGCGGACAATCTGACGCGACCGGTAGGTGCCGATGCCTGGGATACGCTGCAGGAGCGTCGTATCAGCGGTGTTCAGGTCCACGACGGTCACCTCCTTGAACTTCGCGGGGCGCGCGAGGGCCGTGAGCGAGTCGCGACGACGCACGTAGGCGCTGTCGTGCCGCTCGCGCAGGGCGTTTTCAGCGCGGAGCTCAGCCTCATCGTAGTAGCGGAAGGCTCGCCCGATGGTGATGACGGGAGCGAGGCGCTCGTAGAGCTCGGGTGTCATCCCCGGCACACGCTTGAAGTCCTCGCTGCGGTGGTAGCGTCCACCCTTGGCTCGATACTTCAGGATGCTCTTGGCCATCCACGGCGCCAGCCCCAGTTTCACGAGCGTGGCAGAGTCGGCGGTATTGGGGTCGAAGGCGAACGTCTCAGGGGCGTGGGGCAGGGGAGAGGGCTCGCTGTCAGCAGCGACAGTGGCTGCTGCAGCGGTCGTTGAAGGCTTCTGAGTCAACGTATCCATTGCCACCTCATCCAGAGCCACGCGTGGGTCGGCAGCAGGGCGCAGCAGCCAGCGGTCGATGAGTACACCAGCCCACACCGACACACAGACGGTGAACAGGAGAATGAGGGCGCGACGATCAGAGCGGCGAAGGGACATAGGAATCTGTATTTTGCGATGCAAAAATACACATATTAAATGAATAATGAACAATGAAGGATGAATAATTGAGAATGGAAGCGGACATTTTTCCTTTTGGCACGGGTTTTGCATGAGCGGCTTTGTGTTTTCAACTTTTGACTCTTGACAATTCAAATCAAATACAACTATGCAAAAAGGTAATATTGGCGTAACAACCGAGAACATCTTCCCGGTCATCAAGAAATTCCTGTATTCGGATCATGAGATTTTCATCCGCGAAATCGTCAGCAACGCTGTGGATGCTTCACAGAAGCTGAAGACGCTGGCTGGCAAAGGCGACTTCACTGGTGAGATGGGTGAGCTGAAGGTCTGCGTGAGCATCGACAAAGAGGCCGGCACCATCACCGTCAGCGACCGTGGTATCGGTATGACCGCCGAGGAAATCGAGAAGTATATCAACCAGATAGCCTTCTCGGGCGCCAACGACTTCCTGGACAAATACAAGGAGGACGCCAACGCCATCATCGGCCATTTCGGACTGGGCTTCTACAGCTCGTTCATGGTCAGCGACCGTGTGGATATCATCACGAAGAGTTACCAGGACGCTCCCGCTGTGAAATGGAGCTGCGACGGCTCGCCCGAGTTCACGCTCGAAGAGGTGGAGAAGGCCGACCGCGGCACAGACATCGTGATGCACCTGAGCGAGGACTGCAAGGAGTTCCTGGAGAAGGACAAGCTCGAGGGGCTGCTGAAGAAGTACTGCCACTTCCTGCCTGTGCCTGTGGTCTTCGGAAAGAAGCAGGAGTGGAAGGACGGCAAGATGCAGGACACCGACGAGGACAACCAGATCAACGACACCACACCGCTGTGGACGCGCAAGCCCAGCGAGCTGAAGGACGAGGACTACAAGGCGTTCTACCGCAGCCTGTACCCGATGGGCGACGAGCCTCTGTTCTGGATTCACCTGAATGTGGATTTCCCGTTCCACCTCACGGGTATCCTCTACTTCCCGAAGATCAAGAACAACCTCGACCTGCAGCGCAACAAGATCCAGCTGTACTGCAACCAGGTGTTCGTTACGGACCAGGTGGAAGGCATCGTCCCCGACTTCCTGACGCTGCTGCACGGCGTCATCGACTCGCCGGATATCCCGTTGAATGTCTCGCGCAGCTACCTGCAGAGCGACAGCAATGTGAAGAAAATCAGCGGCTACATCACCAAGAAGGTGGCTGATCGCTTGAGCTCGCTCTTCAAGGGCGACCGCAAGGACTTCGAGGCCAAGTGGGACGACATCAAAATATTCATCTCCTACGGAATGCTCTCCGAGGATGACTTCTACGAGAAGGCCAAGGCGTTCTTCCTCCTGAAGGACACCGAGGGCAAATACTACACGCTCGAAGAGTACCAGGCACTCATCAAGGACGCCCAGACGAACAAGGACGGCCAGCTCGTGTATCTCTATGCCGCCGACCGCGAGGCACACTATACCTATATTGATAGCGCGCACGCGAAAGGCTACAACGTCCTGCTCATGGACGGCCAGCTCGACACACCGCTGGTGCAGATGCTGGAGCGCAAGTTGGAGAAGACCACCTTCACCCGCGTGGATAGCGATGTCATCGACCGCCTGATCCAGAAGGACGAGCCCAAGGGTGAAGAATTGTCAGCCGAGCGGTCTGCCAATCTGTCAGCCGTCTTCGAGACACAGCTGCCCAAGACGGACAAGACCACTTACCACGTGGAGACACAGCCGATGGGCGAGGAGGCCATGCCGGTGGTGATCACGCAAAGCGAGTATATGCGCCGCATGAAGGATATGGCGCGCATACAGCCCGGCATGGGCTTCTATGGCGAGATGCCGGATATGTACAACCTGGTGCTGAACACCGACAACCGCCTCGTGAAGGAGGTGCTGGAGCAGAGCGAAGCGGCCACCGCAGAGGCCCTAAAGCCCATCGAGGCAGAACTGCGCGGACTCAACGCCCGCAAGGCGGTGCTGCAGGCTGAGCAGGACAAGAAAAAGTACGACGAGATCACCGAAGCGGAGCGCAAGGACATGGAGCAATGCCGCGCAGACATCGAAGCCGAGGAGGCCAAGAAGCGTGAGGTGATTGGCGATTATGCCAAGGGCAACGAGCGCGTACACCAGCTCATCGACCTGGCACTGCTGCAGAACGGACTGCTCACGGGCGAGGCGCTAACACGATTTGTCAAGCGCAGTGTTGAACTGCTGTAATGTACTTTTCTCTCAAAAAGTTTGCATAGGTCGGCGAAACACCTTACCTTTGCAAACAGTTTGAGGGAAAGACATGGCTCCTTAGCTCAACTGAATAGAGCATCTGACTACGGATCAGAAGGTTGTGGGTTTGAATCCCGCAGGAGTCACTAAAAAGAGAGGACAACAGATGGAAAACAAATTCTCACCACAGATAGCAGAAATTCTCAACTATGGCAAGGAAGAGGCCATGCGCCTGCGTTGTGCTCAAGTAGAGCCGGCGCACCTGCTGCTGGCTATGCTACGCGAGAAAGACTGCACCGCTACTGCCATTCTGGAACAGATGGGAGTCGATTTCGACGCCCTGAAGAAGGCTCTGGAGCGCGCCGCACACGGCACCACCGACGACCGCGATCCGCTGCTGAGCGAACAGGCCAGCCGCATCGTGAAGCTGATGCTCCTGGAGGCTCGGTCGATGAAGGCCGCTGCTGCTGATTCGGAGCACCTGCTGCTGGCGCTGCTGCGCGCAACGGACGATGCCGCCTGTCAGACGCTCAACGCCCTGGACGTAGATTATCAGACGGTGAAGAGCACCATTACCCAAAAGCAGGAGCCGCAGGCTGGCTTTGGCTTCACCGACGAGGATGAAGACGACGAGGAAGAAGACGACGACCTGCACAACACAGGTCGCGCCAGCAACGCCGCACAGACGGCAACGCGCAAGCAGAACGGCAAGGGATCCGGAACGCCCGCACTGGACACCTTCGGCACAGACCTGACGAAGGCTGCCGCAGCAGGACTGCTCGACCCCATCGTGGGACGTGAGCACGAGATAGAGCGCGTGGCACAGATCTTGTGTCGCCGCAAGAAGAACAACCCCATTCTCATCGGACAACCTGGCGTGGGCAAGAGCGCAATCGTAGAAGGACTGGCACTGCGAATCGTACAGCACAAAGTGGCACGTCTGCTCTATGACAAGCGCGTCATCGTGCTCGACCTGGCCAGCGTGGTGGCAGGAACAAAGTATCGCGGACAGTTCGAAGAGCGCTTGAAGGCCATCATCAACGAGCTGCAGCAACACAAGGAGATCATCCTGTTCATCGACGAGATCCACACGCTCATCGGTGCCGGCTCGGCTGCTGGCTCGATGGACGCTGCCAATATGCTGAAGCCTGCATTGGCGCGCGGCGAGGTGCAGTGCATCGGCGCCACCACCATCGACGAGTTCAAGAAGAGCATTGAGAAGGACGGCGCCCTCGACCGACGCTTCCAGAAGGTGCTCGTGGAGCCCACGAGCGTGGACGAGACCATCACCATTCTGGAGAATATCAAGGACCGCTACGAGGAGCACCACAATGTGCGCTACAGCCCTGAGGCCCTGCGCGCTTGCGTGACGCTCACGGATCGCTATATGACAGACCGCTGCCTGCCGGATAAGGCCATCGACGCGATGGACGAAGCAGGCTCGCGCGTACATCTATTAAATATACCCGTCAGCGAGGAGGTGACCCGCAAGGAGGAACTCTGCCAGCATCTGAAGGAACTCAAGGACGAGGCCGTCAGCAGGCAGAACTTCGAACTGGCTGCCGAGTACCGCGACCAGCTGGCCAACGAGCAGGAGCGCCTGGAACAGATGAAGAAGGACTGGGACCACCAGCTCAAGGACGTGCGCGAGCAGATCGACGAGCAGCAGATTGCCGATGTCGTGGCGATGATGACGGGGATTCCCGTGCAGCGCATCGGCGAGAGCGAGAACGAACGCCTGCGCAACCTGGGCACAGCGCTGAAGGGTGCTGTCGTGGGACAGGACGACGCGGTGGATAAACTCGTGCGCGCTATCCAACGCTCACGTGTGGGATTGAAAGACCCCAACAAGCCCATCGGCACGTTCATGTTCCTAGGTCCCACGGGCGTGGGCAAGACCTACCTGACGAAGCGCCTGGCCGTAGAGCTCTTCGGCAGCGAAGACGCCCTCATCCGCGTGGATATGAGCGAATATATGGAGAAGCACACCGTCAGCCGCATGGTCGGAGCGCCTCCGGGATATGTCGGCTACGAAGAAGGTGGACAGCTTACCGACCGCGTGCGCCGCAAGCCCTACAGCATCGTGCTGCTCGACGAAATCGAGAAGGCCCACTCCGATGTGTTCAACATCCTGCTACAGGTGATGGACGAAGGTCGCATGACCGACGGCAACGGCACGACCGTGGACTTCCGCAACACCGTCATCATCATGACCTCCAACAGCGGCACACGCCAGCTGAAGGAGTTCGGGCAGGGCATCGGATTCACGCGTGGCGGCGACACCCAGAACCGCGAGCTGGCGCGCAGCATCATCCAGAAGACGCTGCAGAAGCAGTTCTCGCCCGAATTCCTGAACCGTCTGGACGACATCATCTTCTTCGACCAGCTCACGAAGGAAGGGCTCCATAAGATCGTCGATGTCGAGATACGCCCGTTGCAGAAGCGTGTCGAGGAGATGGGCTACAAACTAGAGCTCACGGATGCAGCCCGCACGTGGCTCGCAGAGAAGGGCTACGACGTACAGTTCGGTGCCCGCCCCCTGAAGCGCCTCATCCAGACCACTGTCGAAGATGCCTTCTGCCAGATGCTGCTCGATGGCAAGGTGAAACAAGGTGATACCATCCAAGTTCAACACGAAGAAGGTGCAAAAGAACTCACTTTAATCACCGTTTAACGTCTTTTTACTCTAAACATTTTGCCGATTGCCCAGAAAGCAGTAAATTTGTACGCTTTTTAGGGCAATCGGCATCGCTTTGCCCGTTTTTGGCCCTTTATTTGCCCTCTACGGGCTTTTTAGGATTTACCAAGAAGGAAAAAACTTTACAAAACATATCTATATTATGCAAGATTCAGAAGACAGAATTATCAAAGTGGACATCGAGCGCGAGATGCGGAGCTCGTTCCTCGACTACTCGATGTCCGTCATCGTGGCACGTGCGCTGCCCGATGCACGCGACGGCTTCAAACCCGTACACCGCCGTATTCTCTATGGTATGCGCGTGGATGGCAACACCCATGACAGAGACTACCGTAAGTGCGCCCGCACCGTAGGTAATGTGCTTGGTCACTATCACCCTCACGGCGACAGCTCAGTGTACTTCGCCATGGTGCGTCTGGCACAGGACTGGAATATGCGCTACACGCTTGTGGATGGTCAGGGTAACTTCGGCTCCGTCGATGGTGACAGCCCCGCCGCCATGCGTTACACCGAGGCACGTCTGGCCTCGATGGGTGAGGCGATGATGCAGGACCTGGAGAAGGAGACGGTGGACATGGTGGACAACTTCGACGGCAAGGAGAAGGAGCCCAGCGTGCTGCCTACGCTGTTCCCGAACCTGCTGGTGAACGGTGCCACGGGTATCGCCGTGGGTATGGCCACGAACATCCCGACCCATAACCTGGGCGAGTGCATCGACGGCTGCGTCGCCTACATCGACAACCCCGACATCGACGTGGAGGGCCTGATGCACTACATCCCTGCTCCCGACTTCCCCACGGGTGCGTTCATCTATGGTATGCAAGGTGTTCGTGATGCTTATGAGACGGGGCGCGGCCGTGTGATTATGCGTGCCCGTGCCGAGATTGAACCGGGCGAGCAGCACGACAAGATCGTGGTGAGCGAGATTCCCTACGGCGTCAACAAGGCAGAGCTCATCAAGAGCATCGCCGACCTGGTGACAGAGCATAAGATCGAAGGCATCTCGAATGCCAACGACGAGAGTGACCGTGAGGGCATGCGCATCGTCATCGACGTGAAGCGCGACTTCAACGCCAACGTGGTGCTGAACAAGCTGTTCAAGATGACGCAGCTGCAGACCTCGTTCTCCGTGAACAGCATCGCGCTGGTGAACGGACGTCCGAAGCTGATGACGCTGCGCGACATGATTCAGTGTTTCGTGGAGCATCGTCATGAGGTGGTCATCCGCCGCACGGAGTACGACAAGCGCAAAGCCGAGGAACGTGCCCACATCCTGGAGGGCCTGATCATCGCCAGCGACAACATCGACGAGGTGGTGCAGATCATCAAGACCAGCAAGACGCCCGAAGAGGCCCGCAAGCGTTTGGAAGAGCGCTTCAAGCTGGACGAGCTGCAGTCGAAGGCCATCGTGGATATGCGTCTGGCACAGCTCACAGGCCTGCAGCAGGAGAAGCTGCACGCCGAGTACGACGAGTTGATGAAGAAGATTGAATACTACAACCAGATTCTCACCGACGACGCCCTCTGCTGGAAGGTCATCAAGGACGAGCTCATCGAGGTGAAGGAGCGCTTTGGCGATCCCCGTCGCAGCGAGATCGTGTATTCAAGCGAAGAATTCAACCCAGAAGACTTCTACGCTGATGATGAGGTGGTTATCACCATCTCGCATCTTGGGTATATCAAACGCACACAGTTGGCTGAGTTCCGTGCTCAGGGCCGTGCCGGCGTGGGCGCCAAGGGCTCCTCAACACGCGACGGCGACTTCATCGAACACATCTATCGTGCCACGATGCACAACACGATGCTGTTCTTCACGCAGAAGGGTCGCTGCTACTGGCTGAAGGTGTATGACATCCCCGAAGGCAACAAGGCTTCGAAGGGTCGCGCCATCCAGAATATGCTCAACATTGAGCCCGATGACACCATTAATGCCTGCCTCTACATCAAGAAACTCAACGACAAGGAGTTCAACGAGAGCCACTTCGTGCTCTTCTGCACACGCGAAGGTACTATTAAGAAGACATCGCTGGCCAATTACAGCCGTCCGCGCACGAACGGCGTCATCGCCATCAACATCAACGAAGGCGACCGCGTGGTGGATGTAGCGCTGACGAACGGCGAGAACGAAGTGGTCATCGCCTCGAAGATGGGTCGCGCAGTTCGCTTCAACGAGAGCACTGTGCGTGCCATGGGTCGTAACTCCACCGGTGTCCGCGGCATCACCCTCGAAGGCGAAGGCAACGAGGTCGTTGGAATGGTGGTGGTTGACAAGCCCGAGGAAGAGACCATCCTGGTCGTATCGGAGAAGGGCTACGGCAAGCGCTCCGATGTGGAAGACTACCGCATCACGAACCGCGGCGGCAAGGGCGTGAAGACCCTCGAAGTGACAGAGAAGACCGGTCTGCTGATGGCAATTAAGAGCGTCACCAACGACGAGGATCTGATGATCATCAACAAGAGCGGCGTCACACTCCGTATGCATCTCGAGAACATCAAGATCCAAGGTCGCGCCACACAGGGCGTGAAGCTCATCGAGCTGCAGAAGCGCGGCGACGTGATTGCCAACGTCTGCATCGTTCCCATGACAGAGGACGAGGAAGAGGATGAACTGCCCGAAGAGGCCCGTGCACAAGAGATTCCTGAGCCCACGCAACTCTCAGACGGACAGACCGTCACCCTCGACCGCGACGACCAGCAATAAACCTTTTTGCCCTTCGGTCTGTCTAAAGTGCAGGCCGAAGGCGAAAGGATTGACAGATTGAAAAAATATAAGATTTAAAGATTAAAAAATTAAAGATTAAGCTAAACAAATTCAACGTTCAACGATAAACGTTAAACGACAAAATAATAGACTTAACTAATTAACTAATACTGTTATGAAGAAATTATTCTTTGCTTTTGCTTTGTTAGCAGTGGCTGGAACAGCTATTGCACAGGACAAGGTTGTGCGCAAGGCACGCGACCTGAAGGAAGAAGTTCAGAACCTCGTCGCTAACCGCGAGCGTACGGAGAAGGAAACGGCTCAGATGGAGCAGAAATTGCAGCAATGCATGGAGATGCTGGAGCCCACATTCACCAGCCCCGAGACCAAGAAGGAACTGGCAAACGCATGGGACATCAAAGCCCAACTCCACAAGTACCTGTTCTCACCGCTGCTCGACAACGTCATCAACAAGCAGCCCACAGATACCACCGCATTGGCAGAGAACATCTATGCCACCCTTGATGCGATGGAGGAGTGCTACAAAGCCGTTCAGGCATTGGGCCTGAAGGGCGAGAAGGACCCCTATACGATGCCCAATAAGATTGATGTGGTTCGCTTCCGCCCCTACATCGCCTATTGCGGTCAGATGTTCTTCCAGAACGGACAACACACCCAAGCACTTGATGCCTTCAGCCGCTGGCTGAACTACCCCCAGAAGTTCACCATCCTGGGCGCTGACGCTGAGACGCTGGCCAGTGATGAGCAGGCACCGCAAATCGCTTATTACGCCTGCCTCTGCGCCTACTTCGCCAAGGACCACAAGGCTTTCAACGAGTTCATCCCTAAGGCACGTGAATATGCACAGGAGAAGGACCAGGTGAACCAACTCTATATGGCAGACCTGATAGAACAGGGCGACACAGTTACATGGTTGAAGGTGGGACGTGAGATCGTCACCAGTGATCCCGCCAGCAGCGACGCCATCATACAGAACATCATGGCCTACTACCTGAATCGTGGCATGAATGCCGATGCACTTGCGTTCGCAGATGATATCCTGGCTGTTGACGCAAGCAGCAAGCTGGGCAACTACGCCAAGGGCATTGTGCTGATGAACACCAAGAAGTACGAGGATGCTGTGACCTCTTTTGACAAAGCCATCGAAGCAGATCCGGAATTCTCAGATGCATACTTCAATGCTGGCGTCTGCTGGAGTAATCACGGCTACGACATCAACGAATCCCTCAGCGGTAAGAAAATGACGGATGCACAGTTCAAAGAAGCTGTGAAGCCCGTGAAGGCTGCTTACGAAAAGGCAGAGCCTTACTTCCTCAAGGTGAAGGAACTGGAGCCCGACAACTCCGACAAATGGGCCAGCCGTCTGTCAACAGTCTATTACATCTTGGGTGACAAAGCCAAGCAGGCTGAAATGGATAAACTGCTTGAATGAAACGAATCCTATTCATACTGATTATCGTGCTAAGCTATCCTGCCTGTGCGGAGAATATCCTCCGCACAGTCAAGGATGGCCTCAAGAAACCACAGAAGCGCGAGCAGCTTGAGAAGTGGGGCAACAGCCTACTAGCCGAAGCAGCCAAGCCAGAGACAAACCACAAGAAGCGTGTTGAGTGTCTGGTGACGGCAGCGGAGTGTAGTAAGGCCATCAACACGGCAGAGAATGTGAGTCTTTACCTGAAGAAGCCGTACGACACCGTTGCTTTCTTCAGCTCCATTCGCGACATCTTCACGAGGGTTGAAATGGCTGATAGCGTAGCTGCGATGCCCAACGAGAAAGGGAAAATCAACCTCTCAGGGCGACGCAAATATCATGATATGCTCGCGCCGTACCGCTCGAACCTGCTCACAGGCGGCAAGTGGTATTACCAACACGGGCAGACACGTAAGGCGTACGGCTATTTCGACGCCTACGTAGATGCAGCCCTGCATCCTATCTTCGCACAGGATTCCCTGTTGGAAAAAGACCCCCAGCTGCCAATGACGTCTTATCTGGCTGTCTTCTCCGCGCAAAAAGAAGGGATGACGGATGCTGTGATCAAACATGCACCATTGGCCAAGCGAGCCGGAATGCGCAGTGAACTGGTTCAAGAGTATTACGCTCGCGCATGGGATGCAAAGGGCGATACGGCACAGTGGATGGCTGCCCTCCACGAAGGAATACGTGATTATGCCGGCAATCATTTCTTCTTCACGCATCTGCTGAACCACTACACGAAGTCTGCACAATGGGAGAAAGGTCTGGCGCTGGCGGACTCCATGACCGTAGTCGCCGATAGCGTTGCGCTCTTCTGGTATGCCAAGAGTCTTATGCTCCTGCGTCTGCAGCGAGACCGCGAGGCCATCGCAGCCTGCGACTCCTGCATCAAACTGGCGCCGGATCACGTGAATGCACATTATAATAAAGGTGTAGCCACGCTGAATCTTGCTGTGGCCCTAACGGAGAAAGCCTGCACGGACCTGTCGAATCCCCAATGCCGCCGTGACCAGGAGATGATTCGAAGCCTGTACCTCTTGGCGCGTCAACCGATGGAACGCGTGAGGGAACTGGCTCCAGCCGAAGAGGAACGATGGGCGCCTGCACTATATCGCATCTACCTGCACTTGAATATGGGCAAGGAGTTCGATGAGATAGACAAAATTATGAAGAAAATCAAACGCTGACAATTTGAAGGCCGCTATTTACTTTCCACTTCTTCTTGCGGCTCTGACAATCGTGGGCTGTGTGAACCGACCTGTATCTCCGGATGCTGGTCGGTTACGTGTGGATTCACTCAATGAGCAGGCGTACCGATGGCATTACCGCCAAGTCGATTCCGTTAGGATCTGGGCTGCGCGTGCGCTGAAGGAGGCACGACGAATCCTATATGTGGAGGGTGAGGCAGAAGCACTCAACCACCTGTCGTTCGAGCGACTGCACCAGATGGATTTCGATAGCACGCTGGCGCTCACGAAGCAGGTCGAGGCATTGACCGATGATCCGGTGGAACGGATGGTTGCAGACGTCCTGCAAATGCGAGTAGCACAACGCACCAGTGATAACCTGGCATTCTTCAGGCATCGCACACGTGCACAACAACATCAGGCAAAGATTGCCAAAAGCAAGAAGAAACTGTCGGCACACAGAAAGCGCCGCTACGACTATTGCTGCGGCGATTTACACATTGCGGCTTCGACCTACTTCTATTACCTCGACCAGCGCGAACGGGCTATAGCGGAGATTGACGAAGCAGAGCCCTATTGTATGTTGGCGAACGATACAGCACAATGGCTATATTATAGTTACATGCGCGGCTCTGGAGGATTAAGCCGCCAGCTGGAACAGAGTGCTGTAGCCTATGAAGAGTTTGACTACTTGCTACAATGCTTCTGGGTGGCACGCCGTGACGGCTATCTCTTCTTCGAGGCCAACGCGGAGCAATCCCTGGCGACGCTCTTCGGCGACTCCACACGACTGGCGATGGTCCGTGCAAGGCAACCAGAGGTGGTGAAGGTCCTCGAGACGACCTTCGGGAGCACAGAACCGGCCATCCAAATGGCACAGGCAGCATTGGCAACCTTTGTGCGCTATGACGACCTCTACCAGAAGGCGAATGCCCTGCGAACACTGGGAGAATTGTCCTTCGTTAGCGGAGACTACGATCAAGCCATTGACTACTACGACCAAGCACTCGAATGTGTTGACTGGCAACAGGCCACCAACCAGAAAACGGTGCCGATGTGGGTCGCCAATATACGCGAGCAACTCTCGGTGGCCTATAGCGCACTGGGGTTGAAGAGCGAGAGTGACTACAATCGCAATATCTATCTGGATCTGCTCGCCCTTTCACGCGAAGATGCGGAGCTCGAGAGCCGTGTGGAGCAGCTACAACTGAGGACGGAACGCCAACGTCAGATGCTGGCAATCATCGTTACGATGGCCTTCCTGACGACGATCTTTGTATATCTCCTCGTGCGGACCTGGCGGCAGCGTCGCCTCTCAGAGGAACAGCAGTTGGAGAAACGCATTCAAGAGATACAAAAAACGGCAGACGATCTACTGCAAGAACAAATCGAGGAGCAGGAGAACCTGCGTGAGCAGCAGGTTGCGACTGAGCAACGGTTGCTGCGCGACAAACGACTGAACATCGAGAAAAGGGCCAAGCTTCAACTCGTGATGGGGATAGTTCCCTTCCTCGACAGAATCATCCACGAGGTGCGAAGGATGAAGCAACGCGGCACACCCGAAGCATCTTCGTTGAAATATATTGGTGAGCTTTCCGAGCGTATCACCCATTACAATGACCTGCTGACGGACTGGATTCAAATGGAACAGGGGCAGCTGAGTCTCATGATAACGTCGTTTCAGCTGCAACCCCTCTTCGACAGCTTGCGCAAGAGCTATTTCGCCTACAAGCAAAAAGGGCTCACGCTGGACGTGGAATCTACAGGCCTCAGTGTAAAAGCAGACCGTGCCCTTACACTATTCATGCTCAACACATTAGCTGATAACGCCCGTAAGTTCACGCCCGCAGGCGGAACGATACAGATAAGCGCCATAGAGGGCGAGAACGATGAAGGAATGTTTGTTGAGCTGTCGATACAGGACACGGGAGTCGGAATGTCGAAGGAAGATATCGACCTCATCCTTACACATAAGGTTTATGATGCAGCAAAAATCGGTACTCGCGAGGAGAAAACGCCCAGCGAGAAAGGCTTCGGCTTTGGACTCATGAACTGCAAAGGCATCATTGAAAAATACCGCAAGACAAACGCGCTCTTCCGCGTCTGTCAAATGGGGATCGACAGCAGGGTAGGTGAGGGGAGCCGTTTCTGGTTCCGCCTGCCACGCGTGATAGAAGCCGTGCTAGCCGCACTGCTTTTCACGGGCAGTCCGACAGCCATGAGGGCACAGACGCCGACGCCGTATAACAACGCACATCAGACGTCGCAAGTCTATGCATTGGCTGATTCCGTCTATGAATGCAACGTACAAGGTCGTTACGCTGATGCCATCGTCTTTGCAGACAGCGCCTTCCAGGTGATCAGCCGTAACCACGTCACTCATCATCGCAACACCCATGAGCGCCTGACATTGACGGATACAGGCAATGAGCCCATCGAAATACTCTGGTGGCAGCGTCAGGAGCCTATGGACTACTCGTTGCTGCTGAGCCTGCGCAATGAGATTGCTGTGGCAGCTCTGGCCTTGCACGATTGGCCTCTATACCGATTTAATAATCACGCCTACACGCGCTTGTATAAGCTCACGAACCAAGACCCCACACTCGAAACCTTCTGTGAACAGACAGACCGAGCGCAGGATCGCGACCGTATGGGCTTGATAACACTGATGCTGTTGTTGCTGGTCAGCCTGCTATCATTCTATATCCTGTGGCTGCGTCCCCGAACACGCTTCCGCAAGAAGATGGCACGACTTAATGAGCAACAGCTACAACAGTTGCAAAAGACGAAAGATGCCGAACACGCACAACGCGAAGCGGACATCGAGCTGGCAGAGGACGAGCATAACCGACGTCTCTATGAGGAGGAGCGGCTACACGTTCAAAATCAAATCATCGACAACTGCCTCTCAACCATCAAACACGAAACGATGTACTACCCCGGACGCATACAGCAACTGGCTGGACGCTTGGGCAACGAGGAGTCTGCGACAGAAGAATTAATGGAGACTTTAAGCGAAACCGTTGACTACTACAAGGAAGTACACACACTTTTGAGCGAGCAAGCTTTACGTCAGTCTGAAGCCCTGAATTTCCGACGTCGAAGCATCGCGGCAGATACATTCCTGGAAGCGTTGCCACAACGTTGTCAGCTGCTGGCGCGCAAGGCAGAGGTGAATACGACGCTAGACATTGACAACAAATTGGGAAATAGATTGTTCCGTGGTGATCCCGACCTGCTGATCATGCTGATGGAGGTACTGATGGAAGCCGAAATCACATTGACAAAAGGGCGGGGGAGTAGCACCGTGAAAGCGCTCCCGCTACGGCTGGCAGTGGGAATCGATGGAAGCTTCGTCCGTTTCACTCTGTGCAATCCATTTGTGACGCTCTCTCCCGAGGAGTTGCAAGAGGTTTTCATGCCCCATGAGGGCGGCGTCCCATTCCTTGTGGCCAAACAAATCATTCGCGAACACGACACATTCTTGGGGCATTCAGGCTGCCGCATCGCAGCGGAAGCACTGGACGAAGGACACGCCGTTTGGTTCACGCTACCCATTCTTTAATCTCTAAACATTAAATAACAACGAGATATGGATCCATTTAAAGTCATTATCGTCGAAGACGTCAAGCTTGAGCTCAAAGGAACTGAAGAGATCTTCCGTTCTGACATTCCCGAAGCACAGGTGCTGGGAACAGCTATGAACGAAAGCGAACTGTGGAAGCTGATGCGTCAGGAGCAACCGGACTTATTGCTTCTCGACCTGGGTCTCGGCGGTTCTACCACCGTTGGCGTGGATATTTGCAGACAGGTTCACACGAACTATCCCCAAGTGAAAGTGCTGATTTTCACGGGTGAGATTCTCAACGAACGGCTGTGGGTCGATGTCCTGTCTGCCGGAGCCGATGGCATTATCCTAAAGACGGGAGAACTGCTTACGCGCAACGACGTGCGCCAGGTGATGGACGGCAAACGCTTGGTTTTCAACGAGCCCATCCTCGAGAAAATCGTGGCACGATTCAAGAAAAGTGTCGTGAATGAAACACGCCGTACAGATGCCGTCATCGATTACGATATCGACGAGTATGACGAGCGTTTCCTTAGGCATCTGGCACTAGGCTATACCAAGGATATGATTTCGGCTCTCAAAGGAATGCCCTTCGGTGTCAAGAGCCTGGAGAAACGCCAAGTAGATCTCATCAATCGTCTCTTCCCCGAGAATGAAAGGAATGGCGTCAACGCCACTCGTCTCGTCGTTCGTGCACTACAACTGCGAATCATCGACTTAGACAGCCTGAAAGCAGACGATGAATAATCCCGACCTACAAGAGCTGAACGCCGCCCAGCAGGAAGCGGTTCTCTATTGCGACGGACCATCCCTCGTGATTGCGGGTGCAGGGTCTGGTAAGACACGTGTCCTCACCTATAAAATTGCTCATTTGCTCAGCAAGGGGATGGCGCCGTGGAGCATCCTAGCCCTGACCTTCACCAACAAGGCTGCCGAGGAGATGAAACAACGAATAGCGCAGCAGGTAGGTCTGGAACTGGCACAACGTCTTTGGATGGGAACCTTCCACAGTATCTTTGCCCGGATTCTGAGAACGGAACATGAGGCCATCAAGTTCAGTTCTGACTTCACCATCTACGACAGCGCCGACAGCAAAAGCCTCATCAAGTCAATTGTTGAACCATTTATTGATGAAGAAATGCGTCCTTTCGTTAATCAAATATATTCTAAAGCTTTATTAGAATCTACAAAACGTGAGGAAATAAAAAAGGAAAGAGATAAAATAGCTAAACGATACGCTCCCAATAGAATACATAATAAAATATCCTCATTAAAGAACAGGCTCATTACACCGCAAGATTATCAAAGAAATAATGACTTTATAGAGGCTGATTATAATGACGGCATAAGGTTTTTCTCAGATATCTATCTCAAATATTGGGAGAGATGTCGCCAATCGAATGCTTTAGATTTTGATGATTTGCTTCTTTATACATATCTTTTATTCCATTATTACCCTGACATCTTAGCCAAATACGAGGACCGCTTTGATTTTGTTTTGGTCGATGAGTATCAGGATACAAACTACGCGCAGCACGCCATTGTGTGGCAGTTGACACAGCATAAGAAGAAGGTTTGCGTCGTTGGCGACGATGCCCAGAGCATTTATAGCTTTCGTGGAGCCAACATCGACAATATATTGAATTTCCATAAGTTATACGAAAACGCAAAACTCTTTAAGCTCGAGCAGAACTACCGATCGACGCAGAATATTGTGGGGGCTGCCAACAGCGTTATCAAACATAATCGTGGACAAATATACAAGGAGGTCTATTCAGAAAAAGTAGTAGGTGAACCTCTACATCTCTATGGATTTTACAGCGATTTAGAAGAGGCTGCAGGCGTAGCACGAAAGGTGTTAAACCTCAATCGCTACGACCATATTCCATGGAACGAAATCGCCATTCTCTACCGCACGAACGCTCAGAGCCGAACCTTCGAAGAGGCTTTTCGCAAACAAGATATCCCGTACCGCATCTACGGTGGCGTTTCATTCTACCAACGCAAGGAAATCAAGGATATGATTGCCTACTTCCGTCTGGCGGTGAATCCCAATGACGAGGAAGCTATCAAACGCGTCATTAATTATCCTGCACGCGGAATTGGACAGACAACTGTTCAGAAGGTGCTGACGGTGGCATCAGAACAGGGACTCAGTGTATGGCAAGTGCTCTCGAATACCTCTGCATATAACCTTGGAATCAATCGCGGTACAGAAGCAAAGCTCAATTCTTTCGTACAGCTTATCGATAGCTTCCGAAGCGTTGTATATCAAGAAGATGCAGCAAAACTTGGGCTTCGCATAGCCCGAGAATCCGGAGTGATGGCAGATATCTTCAGAGGGCGTGAGCCAGAGGACATCTCACGCCAGGAGAACCTGCAGGAATTGATGGACGGCATACAACAATTCGTAGATGATAGGGTAGAGGAAGAGGGTAGTGAGCGGGCTTATTTGACTCATTATCTGCAAGAAGTGGCGCTCGTCAGCGATCTTGATGAGAGTGTCGACGATCACACGGAAAAGGTCTCGCTGATGACGGTTCACTCAGCTAAGGGGCTGGAATTCAAGGCCGTCTTTATCGTAGGAATGGAAGAAGACTTGTTCCCAAATCAGATGTCGAATTCTTCACCACGTGAGATGGAAGAAGAACGCAGACTGTTTTATGTCGCGATTACACGTGCTGAAGAACACTGCTATCTCACGTTCGCAAAGAATCGCTACCGTTATGGAAAAAGTGAATTCTGTACGCCCAGTAGTTTCCTCAATGAGATAGATTCACGATTCGTGAAAAACGAAAGTGAAATGACAACGCCCATACGTCCACGTAGTTTTACAAGAATGTCATTTGACAACGTGTACGAATCGGATATGAAACCGGAGATGAAACCAATGGGTGTTCGTTCTGTTTCATCGAGTCAACCAGTAGAACAAACGCAAACGGCTGCAGGAACACTACAAATTGGATCCAGAATCGAACATACTCGTTTCGGTCAAGGCACTGTGACAGCGCTATCCGGAACAGGCATTGATGCAAAGGCCACTGTTGCCTTTGACAATGTCGGGAGCAAGCAATTACTACTTCGTTTCGCCAAATTATCTATTTTGAGCTAACCAGTGTTATGTTTAATAGTGGGTGTGTAAAATCATAATCGAAACTAATCTGTAACTAAGAACTCACCCTCCTAAGAGTAAATAATTGGAGGAAAAGTTGGCTACATCAATTAAAAAGGCTACATTTGCCGCATCAAAGGCTACATTTACTGAATAAACTAACGAATCGACTTATATGAGGAAGAATTATTTCCAAACAATGTTGCTGGCAATGACTATGAGCTGCTGCCTGACGGCCTTTGCAGACGAAGTTAACATGACTAGCCGCATTCAGAATCCGAGTTTTGAGAACGGTACAGCCGGTTGGACTGTCATCTCTCTCTCTCCACAAACAAATAATTCTTTCACGAAGAAAGCTGGTACAACATATTTGGAAAAATGGGTCTCCAGCGGTGGCGCCGGCAACGCTAGCGTAACACAGAAGCTAAGCGGCCTTCCCGCTGGTAACTATCGCCTAACGGTTGCCGCCCAGAACATCCTTCAGAGTTCTGAAACTTCAGCACAAACGGGTGTTTCCGTCTTTGCAGTTAATGTGGATAACAACACCACTGTCACAAAAGCGGATGATTATAGCGTCACATTTTCAACAGCCGGCAGTATTGTAGCCACAGGAACAGACGTGACCGTTGGTTTCCGTGCTGTCAGTGCCACAGGCAATTATGTTTGCGTGGATAATTTCAGACTTTACTATGTAAGTGCAGATCTCTCGCTTTTGCAAACAGCCGTTTCAAATGCAGAAGCCGCCATATCCTATGCAGAAACACTTGCGGGCATTCAGCCTAAAATCAAGGCAGATTTTCTCGCAGCTATCGCCGCAGCCAAGGCCGCCACAGAATCATCCACAGACGAAGAACTACGTGCTATGGCTATTGAACTTGCTGACAAACAGACTGCAGCAAGAGAAAATATAGATGTCCTGAATACGCTGAAAAAGCAGGCTAATAAAGCAAAAACACTTTTACAAAAAACAGCTTACAAGGTTCCGGCAGCGATGTACATAGCACCTCTGCAAACAGCTTATGATGAAGCATTGGTTATCCTCGGCTTGGAAACAGATGATGACGCAAATCCTGTCATCGACAGGCTTATTATCGCAAATGATAATGCAAATGCCAGTAGCGAATCACGAAACAATTTAAACAAATCCATCAAGATTGCCAAAAATCTCCTCAATAATAGTGAAACAGTGTATGGCAAGGAAGCTTTACAAAGTGCCATCGCTGCCGCAGAAGCCATTCGTGACGGCGAGACCTCAACACCTCAGCAGATGGACCAGGCCAAGTTCGACATAGAAAGTGCTACCCTACAATGCCGCATTGATAATGGTTCAGGCGAAGCGCCCACAGCTACAACGGTCACCTCCTTTATCATACCGGCCGCCCACGGCGCTCTTATACGAGCCTCATTTTCAGACGAATCCAATATCGTAGAAAAAGGTATATGCTGGAGCAAAAATCGAGATCCGAGGATCACCGATTATCGCAGCACAGACAAATATGAATTAAATGGATATATCATTCATATTAAGGATATGGAACCTGCTAGTGTCTATTATGCTCGTGCTTATGCAAGGACACAGACCTACGCTGTCGGCTATGGCGAAGTTGTCAAGGTTGTGACGTTACCTGAAGGCGGCTGCGTCGGGACATGGAACAATGGCGCTCCAGACGAAGCTGCAAATAAGCGATGCAGAGAGGCAATTCAGCAGACAATGGATTATCTGAATGAATGGACAGCGATCCAAGGTTTTCGTCTCACAGGCTCCTATGGAGCCAGCACCCCTACTGCGGACTGCTCATACGGAGGTTCAATGCGCATCGGTCCCAATGCTGGTAACCAGGCTATCGGAACCGTGATTCACGAGACAGGTCACGGCGTTGGCGTGGGACAACATTGGCGCTGGACAAACTGCTCCGATACTCGAGAGAACACCACCTGGGGCAAATGGCTTGGCAGTTGGGCCAATAAGACCCTCCAGTTTTTGGAAAACAACTATGGAGAAGGTACATTCATGACTGGAGATGGTGTACACGGCTGGGGGAACAACGCCAGCTTCGACTGGTTTGTCAATGGAGCTGATAAGGACACTCACAAACCTCTTCAGTACATTGGTGGCTGCGCCCTACTCTATTCCCTCTATATCGATGGCCTTTGCCCCACTTGGGGATATCCCAACGGTGTTCCAGGCTATACCTATAACTTTGATGATACGAAAAAATACTATATCAAGTGCGAAGATGCCAACCGCGGTCTCTACGACGGTTTCCTCTATCAGCGCACAAGCACGGGCGCTGCTGCTTGGAAAGTTGCTTACCATACAGACCTGGACGATGATGCTGCTTGGTACATCGAGTACGATGCCGAAAGCGGTTTCTATCGCTTCAAGAATGTGGAATCTGGAAGATACCTCTCTCATACCAGTAATATAAGTATGATCGCAACGGTGTCCCCCTCAACCAACCAAAAATTCCAGCTGTTGCCGGGCCGTAAAGATCTTATTATTAATGAAGGATCCACATCATACACAATCCCCAGTTTCTGGTTTACTTGGGATAACAGCGGCAACAAATCCATGACTTTTGGAGCCCTCTCCAAAACCACAGGCTACGGAAATGTTACCGTTACGGACTTCAACTTCAGTGACGCAGGAGGGACTATGCAGCGTTTTGTCATTCTCTCCGAGGATGAATTGGAGGCTTACGAGCAAGCCGCCCTGCCTACAGGTATTCGTTCAGTGCCTGCTGAAGATGGCGAGGCTGCATCTGCCAACACACCCGTTTACAGCATAGATGGACGTCTCATCCGCACGGCTCCCACCAACGGGTCACTGCAAGACATGAATGTTTCACGAGGCATCTACATCATCAATGGCAAGAAAGTCGTTGTTCGCTAACATCAAACTTTAAACCTAAAACTTTCAACTTCAACGTTAAACGATTAAACGTTAAACGAATATGTATATCATCGGCATCGCAGGTGGCACAGGCTCTGGCAAGACCACCGTTGTACGCAAGATTGTAGAGTCCCTACCCGACTCCCAGGTGGCGGTTATCCCCCAGGACTCCTATTACAACGATAACACAGGGATTCCCATGGAGGAACGTCGGAAAATCAATTTCGACCACCCCAACGCCTTCGACTGGAAACTCCTGATTCATCAGATCAACGAACTCCGCGCAGGCCGCGCCATCGAGCAACCGACCTATTCGTACATTGAAAGCAATCGAATGCCTGAAACCGTCCACATCGAGCCGTGCGAGGTTATTATCATCGAAGGGATTATGGCACTGTGCAGCAAGGAACTGCGCGATCTGATGGATTTGAAGATCTTCGTCGATGCCGACCCCGATGACCGCTTGATCCGTGTCATCAGTCGTGATATGGCTGAACGCGGTCGCACAGCACAGATGGTGATGGATCGCTATATCGATGTGTTAAAGCCAATGCATATGGAGTTCATCGAACCCACGAAACGCTATGCCGACCTCATCATCCCGCAGGGCGGTGAGAACAAAAAGGCCATCGAGATTATGCGGACCTATATCATTCATCGGCTGAAACCTTGAAGCTCCTAAAACTTCTACAAATAGTGGCTCTGTTCTCGGTTCTCGGCATCACAGCTTGTCGTCAGGAGAACAGAGCTTCTCAATCTGTCATGTTTGGACAGGCCGACGAAGGCTCTGAGGCTTATGATCTCGAAGATGTCCAAGCCGCAGGTGAGTTGATTGCCGTGACGCTGTCCGGTCCCGACACCTACTACGAGTATCGTGGTCAGGGATTCGGCCTTCAATTCATGATGGCACAGGCTTTTGCCAACAGCATTGGTGCCCGCCTTCGTATGGAAATGGCGTCCGACACCGCCCAACTCCTGGACAAACTCTCCTCCGGCGAGGCAGACCTTATCGCCTTCGACCTCGACAGCCTACCACTGGAAGCATCGCTGCGTCCAATGCCCAACGGTTGGGCTGTTCGAACTAGTTCTTCACAGCTATCCGACGCGTTCCTCAAATGGTGGCAGCCTGGTATCCGCGACCAGCTCTTGGCTACAGAACAAGCCCGTAAGACACCCGCCAACCGTGTCCGTCGTCAGATGCAGCCCGCGATGCTCTCGCGTTCAAAAGGCACCATCAGCCGCTACGATGACCATCTAATCCGCGCAGCCCAACGTATCGGTTGGGACTGGCGCCTGTTGGCAGCGCAGTGTTACCAGGAGTCCGGCTTCGACCCTCAAGCCGTCTCGTGGGCCGGTGCCTGCGGACTCATGCAGATTATGCCCGCTACAGGCGAGCGTCTCGGACTTTCGCGAGGCGACCTCTTCGATCCAGCCCGCAATATTGAAGCCGCGGCCCGTTATATCGCCCAACTCAACAGCACATTCTCCGACATCGGCAACCGCCACGAACGAATCTATTTCATCCTCGCAGCCTACAACGGCGGCGCAGGCCACATCCGCGATGCGATGGCATTGGCACAGTCCGCAGGTCGCTCTGCACAGCGCTGGTCAGACGTTGAGCCCTACGTTCTCGTCCTCTCCTCCCCCGCCTCCTATCGCCATCCGTTGGTCAAGTTCGGCTACCTGCGCGGCGATGAGACCGTCGATTACGTCCGTCAGATTCGCAACCGCTGGGCCGCCTATCGGGGTGCTGCACGTCCCCACTCCACCGGACACCAGCCTCCAGTCTCTGGCCGTAAGCCCTCGCGTGTGCGCCCGCGTTCCTCTTTTATAAATGACTCCATCCAGTAAGCCGTCATGTTGAAGAAGCTACGCGTCATCGTTGACAGCTGGAGCGACGACCGCATCGTCGCAACGGACGTTGTGGTGCTGAATCCCGACTTGATTCCTACCACCTATCTCTATCGCGGAGCTCCCCTCAACCTCCTGCTTTGTGAAGCGCAACACGATGGTGCTCTCCTACCCCAGCACATCGTCCTCGACCCGGACTTCCTGGTCGATGTCACTAGCATCTGCCGTTGCTTCACTCACCACGGCGATGCTCCAGCGATGCATCTCCTGCAGAAGTTCTCACCTGCTACCACTTCGGCGGCCATCCTACTGGGTAATGCCGCTAACCAGTTCCTTGACGACTGCGTCAATGCCGCCCCCGATGCAGACAAGGAGAGACTCCTCCGCCACTCCCTGCGTCAGTCTTTCCGCGCCGACGCGTTGCGCTTCGCCACCACCGAAGGCATCGGCCAAGACTTCTCCGACCAGTGTCGGTCGCTGTTTGAACATATCTGGAACACTGTCCGTAACGAGCTCCCGTGTGAAGCCACGCTCGAATCGGCCTTCCTCTGTGAGGCCCTAGGCATACAAGGTCGAATGGATATGATGAGCATCGACCACCGTACCGTTGTTGAGCTCAAGTCGGGTAAAGCGGAGCACGACGAGAGTTTCCGCTACGAACACGCTCTGCAGATGGCGCTCTACAAAGAGTCGCTCTACTACAACGAAGGACTCCCCTACGCCCAGGTCTCCACCATCCTCTTCTACGCCCGCTACCCACATCTGATGGATATTCATCTTGGGCGCAACGACATCCATCGTGCCCTCGCTGTGCGCAACGGCATCGTCCATCTCGAGCACCTCCTGCGCAGCAATCCCTCCGCTTTGCTGGACAACCTCAGCGAAGCCCATTTCAATACGCGTGGCGTGCAAGACCGCTTCTACGAGAGCTACCAGCGTCCGCCCATTCTTCGTTTCCTTCAAGGATTAAGTGCCGCGCCGGCGCTCGCCCGAAAATACTTCCTCACGATGCTCGCCTTCGTGGAGCGCGAGCAGTTTCTGGCCAAGACCGGTGTTGCAGGTGTCAATATGCCTGCCGGTCACGGAGGCTTTGCTGATACATGGCGTATCTCTACCGCTGCCAAGCAAGACGCTGGACGCATTATCCCCGACCTTCGTGTTACGCCCGTCGTTACCGATGCTGGTGTCGTCGCAGTCGAAGCCGTCACAAGCGCCATTGACGAAGCTTCCAACTTCCGCATCGGGGATATGGTGATGCTCTATGCTCAGCACACCGCTACCGAACGCCAGCCCGCTGATTTCTACACCTCGTGCGTCATCGAGTGTTTCACGCCAACTTCCTTCACCCTCCGTCTGCGCTTCCCACAACGCGATGAGCAACAGTTCCGCGCCGACCTCCGCTATGCCATCGAACCCGCTCATGCCGATGCAGGCTACACGGTTCTCTATCGCGGGCTCTATGCCTTCATGCAACTGCCCACATCGCGTCAGCAACTTTTACTTGGGCAACGCGCTCCGCAGTTCGACGAAACTGTCACCTTGGCGCTTCCCGTTGCCGATATGCACCTCCGCGACATTCTCCGTCGCTCCCTTCAGGCCAAAGACTACTTCTTGCTCGTGGGCCCTCCCGGTACCGGTAAGACCAACGTAGCCCTGCGCCAGATGGTGCTCGAATACCGTGCGCGTCCCTCCTCCGATGCCCTGCTGCTCACGGCCTTCACAAACCGTGCTGTCGATGAAATTTGCTCTATGCTCGGCGTCATCGACGTCGATTATGTTCGTTTGGGGCTGGAACTATCCTGTAGTCCTGAGCATCGCGACCATCTTCTCTCACATCTTGTCGAACGCCACTCCACGCGCCCTGCCGTTCGTCAGCTCCTGCAGCGGACCTCAGTCATCGTCGGCACGCTCTCATCGCTGTCCGCGCTCCCCGAACTCTTCCGTCTGCGCCATTTCCGTGCCGCCATCATCGACGAAGCCTCGCAGGCGTTGGAACCACATCTCTTGCCGCTCTTCTGCGCCACCGACACCAGTGGACAACTCGCCATCGACAAATTCGTCCTCATCGGCGACCACAAGCAACTGCCCGCTGTCGTGGCACAGTCGCCCTCTGACTCCGTCGTTCATGACGAAGGCCTGCGTGCTGCAGGTCTCTCCGACTGTAGCCGTTCCCTCTTCGAGCGCCTACATGAGCTCGCCATGCGACTGGGCGTTCCACAGGCCATTGGCCTTTTGAACCGCCAAGGAAGGATGCATGAGGACATTGCCGCTTTCGTCAACCAACACTACTACGACCGTCTCCTCACTGCCGTTCCCCTACCTCATCAACAGGGCCCGCTGCCCTACCCCTCTGTCGCCAGCTCACGACTTGTGGCCTACGACGTCCCTGCCGACCCAAACCGTTGCACCGCCAAGAGCAATGCCGCCGAGGCAGAGCGTGTGGCTGCAATTGTTGAGACACTGTCCCACGACGAAGCCCTCGTCGCAGAATGGTCGCATCGCCTCGGCGTCATTGTACCTTTCCGCGGACAGATCACTCAGATTCGGCGCGCCCTCGCTGCTCGCCACATCCCCGACTACGACGCAATCACCATCGATACCGTCGAGCGATATCAAGGCTCACAGCGCGACATCATCATTTTCTCCACCACCGTCTCAGCACCTTGGCAGCTCCCCATCCTCTCACAACCTACGGAGAGCGGTGTTCTGCAGTCGGAGACGCCTACTGATGCGACACATTGGATTGACAGGAAACTGAATGTGGCCATTACACGCGCTCGTCACCAGTTTATCCTTGTAGGCAACCTTACGCTCCTGCGCAGCTGTCACCCCTATCGAATCCTTATTGATTACATTCAATCGCTTACATCATAACATTCATCTCTTTTAATACTTAAAAGACCGCTTGGTTTGCGCCAAGCGGTCTTTTCTGAACTAGGTCTTCTGGATTTATCCACCGAAATTGTCGAAACGGATCATGTCGTCTTCGACGCCGAGCGAGTGCAGGAGGTCGAGGACGGTCTTAGCCATCATGGGAGGTCCGCAGAGGTAGTACTCGCAGTCCTCGGGAGCCTCATGAGCCTTGAGGTAGGTGTCGCCCATTACGGGTGCCACGAAGCCCGGGGTGTACTTGATGCCAGCGGCATCGGCCTTGGGATCGGGACGGTCGAGAGCGAGGTGGAAGTGGAAGTTGGGGAAGTCCTTCTCGAGCTGCAGGAAGTCGTCGAGGAAGGGTATCTCCTCCAGCGCACGGGCACCGTAGAAGTAGTGCATGGGGCGCTTGCGGTCTTCGTCCTTCACGCCGTTGCCCTTGAGCATGTGCATGATCTGAGCGCGCAGGGGAGCCATACCGGCACCACCGCCGACCCAAATCATCTCACGGCCTGTGCCGTACTGCGGACGGAACTCGCCGTAGGGGCCGCTCATGATGACCTTGTCACCGGGCTTGAGGCTGAAGATGTAAGATGATGCGATACCCGGGTTGACGTCCATGAAGCCTGGGCCTTGCTCCTTCGGCTTGAAGGGCGGCGTGGCGATACGCACGTTGAGGGTGATGATGTCGCCCTCGTCGGGATAGTTGGCCATGGAGTAAGCGCGGATGGTGGGTTCGGGGTTCTTACACTTGAGCGGGAAGAGGCCGAACTTCTCCCATGCGGGCAGATAGGTATCGCCGATGAGGGACTTGTCGAAGTCCTTATCGTAGTCGATGCAGTCGAAAGCGGGAATCTTGATCTGTGCGTAGCTACCGGGCTCGAAGTCCATGTGCTCGCCTTCGGGCAGAGCGACCTTGTACTCCTTGATGAAGGTAGCGACGTTCTTGTTGCCGATGACGGTGCACTCCCACTCCTTGACGCCGAGGACGCTGTCGGGCACCTGGATGCCGAGGTCACCCTTGACCTTGCACTGACAGCCGAGGCGCCAATGGTCCTTGATTTCCTTACGGGTGAAGTGGCCCTTTTCGGAGTCGAGAATCTCGCCGCCGCCGTCTGTGACCTGGCACTTGCACTGGCCGCAGGAGCCCTTACCACCGCAGGCTGAGGGGAGATAGACGCCTTCAGCAGCGAGGGTGGAGAGCAGGCTGGCACCCTGGGGCACGGACAGCGTGTCCTTGCCATTCATTGTAATCGTGACATTACCGCTCGGCGAGAGGTATGCCTTAGCGACAAGCAGAATGATGACCAACGCGATGATAATCACGAGGAAGACCACAATGCTTGTGAGAATTAGTGATGTATTCATTGTTGTTCTGCTTGTTTAGAGGTTTAATCCACTGAAGCACATGAAGGCCATAGCCATCAGACCGACGGTGATGAACGTAATGCCGAGACCCTGGAGGGGCTTGGGCACATCGGTGTAGGCCATCTTCTCGCGAATGGCAGCCAGGCAGGTGATAGCCAACAGCCAGCCGATACCCGAACCGAGGGCGTAGGCCACAGCGTCCCAGATGCCGGTGATGGCCTGGGAGTTGGTGTCGGGCATGGTGATGCGCTGCTGCATGAACAACGAGGCACCCATAATGGCACAGTTCACAGCAATCAGGGGCAGGAAGATACCGAGGGCGGCATACAGCGAGGGGCTGAAGCGCTCGACAATCATCTCCACCAACTGCACGATAGCGGCAATCACGGCGATGAAGAGGATGAACGAGAGGAAGCTAAGGTCCACACCCTCCACCAAGCAGTTGGGGCCGAGGACATAGACTTGCAACAGGTAGTCAACGGGCACGGTGATGAGCAGCACGAAGGTGACTGCCACGCCGAGGCCGAGAGCGGTCTTCACGGTCTTGGACACGGCCAGGTAAGAGCACATACCCAGGAAGAACGCGAAAATCATATTGTCCACAAAGATGGAGCGGACGAATAAGCTTAATAGATGTTCCATAATTACTGCAGATCTTTATTATATGCTCTGTGTGCCCAGATGACGCAGCCGACGAGAATCAAGGACATCGCGGGCATGGTCATCATACCATTGTTCACATAACCGTGGTCGTAGCACCACTGCGGAACGACCTGGAAGCCGAGCAGGGTGCCGGCGCCGAGGAGTTCACGGAAGAAGCCCACGATGACGAGGATGATGGCGTAGCCGATGCCGTTGCCAATACCGTCGAGGAACGAGGGCCAGGGTTTGTTCATCATAGCAAAAGCCTCAAGGCGCCCCATCAGAATACAGTTGGTGATGATCAGACCGACATAGACGGAGAGCTGCACGCTCACGTCATAGGCATAGGCCTTCAGCACCTGGCTGACGATGGTCACCAGCGCGGCCACCACTACCAGCTGCACGATGATACGGATGCGGTTGGGGATGGAGTTGCGGATGAGGGAGATGATCAAGTTGGAGAAGGCGGTGATGATGGTCACGCTAAGACCCATCACGATGGCGGGCTCCAGCTGAGCCGTCACAGCCAAGGCCGAACAGATACCGAGCACCTGCACCACCACGGGGTTGTTCAGGTTCAGCGGGCTGATCAGCGCCTCCTTATTTGCTTTTGAAAATAAACTCATAATAGTAATTTACGATTTTACGATTTACAATTTACTATTTATCACTCGTGGCCACAGCAAGCCTTGTCACCATCGCAACCGGGTTTGCCACAGGAACCACTCTTATCGCACTTACCGCTCTTGCAGCAGTCGTTGCCGCTCTTGCATTTGTGACCAGCTTCAGCAGCCTTCTCGGGGCAACCGCCGCAACCAGGCTCGGCTTGGGGGCAACCTTCGTGCTTGCCGCAACCGGGCTTCGGCTGAGGGCAGCATTCGGCACCGGGCTTGCAGCAGTCTGCTCCGGGCTTGCAGCACTCTGGCAGCTCGGGGCAATCGTGCTTCATCTCGCAGGGAGCAGCCTTCTCGCAGCAGGCGCAAGGGCACTCCTCGCGAGCGCAGCACTTCGCATCGGAAGCACAGTTGCAGGCTGCATCGCCACAGCTGCCGTCCTTACAAACGCAGACCTTCTTCTCGGCGCATTTGCAGTCGGGCTTCTCGCAGCACTTGGGAGCATTCTTGCAGCTTCCAGCAGGCTTGCCAGCACCGAGAGCATCTACATACTGTTGGATACCGCTGAGCACCATTTCGCCAACGCCCTTGGAGGTGAGGGTTGCACCGGTGACGCCGTCAATCTGAGTCTCGGCTTCACTGGCACCTTTCTTCACAACGGTGAGGGCTACCTTGCCATCAGCCATCACGGGACGACCGATGAACTGGCTCTGGAACTTCTCTTCTTTGATGAGGGCACCGAGACCGGCGGTCTCGCTCTCATGGTCGAAGTAAGCACCGAGGACCTTCTGGAAATCGGGCGTAACGGCGACATAACCCCAGAGGCCACCCCAGAGGCCGCGGCCTTTCAAGGGCAGTACGAGGGCATCGTCGCCAGCGGCGGTCTTAGCCTTATAGATGGGGAACTTCTCGCCAATCTCCTTGGTCTCGACCTCGAAGGCACCGCCTTCGGTGACCTGACCGTCGGGAGTAACGACGCATGTCTCCTGAATCAATTCGTCGAACTTGGCTTCCACGTCGCTCTTAGCGATGCCGCGAACGTTGAGGGAAGCAAGGATCTGTTTCTTCTTGTCGATAGCCACATTGGCATCCTGGGCAGGCTTCAGTGCACTGCTCACGAAGGCCAACAGGAAGGCTACGAGCACCACCATCACAGCAGCATAGCAGATGGTGTAAACATTTCCATTGGTGTTAATGCCCTTTGACTTCACCTCCGAGAGATGTGAAGCGTCAGCGCCGCAGATAGGGCACTTGTCAGGCATTGATGCGGCTTCAAAGGTCTGGCCGCACTGACTGCATAAAAATTTCTTTGCCATATCTGTTACTTTTTGATGGCGCGTTTAGCGCGATTTGAGATGTTACGGCTGACGAAGCAGTAGTCGATGAGCGGAGCAAAGAGGTTCATGAGCAGGATGGCGAGCATCATACCCTCGGGATAACCGGGGTTGAGGACGCGCACCGTGACGGCCACGAAGCCAATCATGAAGCCATAGATCCACTTACCGCCTTCTGTGCGGGCTGAGGTGACGGGGTCGGTAGCCATGAAGACGGCACCGAAGCAGAAGCCACCGAGCACGAGGTGCTGCACAGCGTCGAGGGGCGAGAGGCCGAGGGCATTGTAGAGCCAACCCGTGCAGGCACCGCCTACGAACACGCTGAGCATGGTCTTCCAGCTGGCAACGCCGGTCCACAGCAGCAAGCAAGCGCCGAGAGCAATGGCGATGACGCTGGTCTCACCGATGGAGCCAGGGATGAGACCGATGACCTGGTCGCTGAGGGAGGAGCTGAGGGCGCTGGCGCCGGCAGCAATCTCACCCAACGGGGTTGCAGCGGAGAACGTGTCGGGCACATCGAAGCCGAGGCCCCAGATAGCGTTCTGAGCCACCCAGACAGTATCGTCGCCCGTCATGCTGGAAGGATAAGAGAAAAATAGGAACGCGCGCGTGATAAGAGCGACGTTGAAGATGTTCATACCCGTGCCACCGAAAATCTCCTTGGCGAAGATGACGGAGAAGGCTACGGCGATGGCGAGCATCCACAGCGGCGTGTTCACGGGGACAATCATCGGGATGATGATACCGCTGACGAGGAAGCCCTCTTGGATCTCCTCGTTCTTCCACTGCGCGACGGTGAACTCAATACCGAGGCCGACCACATAGCTGACAATCAGCTTGGGCAGCACGGCCAAGAAACCAAACCAGAACATGCCCCAGAAGGTGGCGTTCTCCAGTTGGCCGGCAGCGAGTGCGTTCTGGTAACCTACGTTATACATTCCGAAGAGCAACGCAGGCACAAGCGCGATGACAACGAGCGACATGATGCGCTTGCTGTCGATGGCATCGTGGATGTGTGTTCCGCCGACACGCGCCGTGAGGCGAACGTCTCGAAGCCATCATAAAGCGAACGGAAGGCGTGCAGTTTGCCACCCTCCTCGAAGTTCGGCTTTATCTTGTCGAAAAATTTTCTAATGCTATTCATAATCTTACATGTTTTCCTTGCGCAGGATATCAAGTCCTTCGCGCACAATGCGTTGCAATTCAAGCTTTGAACTATCCACGAACTCGGCGATGGCGAAGTCTTCGGGAGCCACCTCGTAGATGCCGAGGGCTTCCTGACGGTCAATGTCGCCAGCGATGATAGCCTTCACAAGATAGCCGGCATAGATGTCCATGGGGAACTCGTACTCGCCCGACATAATCATGTGACGTTCGCCGCCTTTGATACGGGCATCCATCTCGTACTCGGTCTTCTTCGGACGCAGCCAGCTGAAGTAGCTGCGGCTGGTGCTGAAGGCCTTGAAGCGGGGAGCAATCCATCCGAGCATCTCATAGACATCGTCGCCCTCGGGGATGACGGTGACCTCCGTAGCATGCGCTGCGAGCCAGCCAGCCTTCGAAGTCTTCACGCCGACCATGGGGTTGCCGTTGATGATGCGGAGGCTCTTGCTCTCGTCGATCTGTCCGGCCAGCACTGCTGCGAGCGGAGCGCCCACAAGCACCTGAGCGTACTTGGGAGCCTTCACCTCGGAACCGGCGACGGCGACGATGCGAGTCAGATCCACCTTACCCGTGAGGACCAGACGTCCGATGAAGATGACCTCTTCTGCGCCCAGCGTCCACACAACCTCGCCCTTATTAATGGGATCCACGTGGTTGATCTGTACGCCAACGTTTCCGGCAGGAGCGGGTCCGTCGAAGACGGTGATGGTGCAGTCCTTGGCAGCGGTCAGCGCCTCGGCCTTCTGCTTCTTGCTCACGCCCAGGTTCACCTTGGCGATCTTGGCGAGCAGCGAGAGTCCGGCCTGCCACTCCTTCTCCTGTCCCTTGAGGACATACTCGAAGTCGGCAGCCAGCGGCATTGAGTTGAATGCGCTCACGAA
Organism: uncultured Bacteroidaceae bacterium; assembly: GCA_905233765.1. Classification (GTDB taxonomy): domain Bacteria; phylum Bacteroidota; class Bacteroidia; order Bacteroidales; family Bacteroidaceae; genus Physcousia. The sequence continues at coordinate 170,402 of CAJOCU010000002.1, forward strand.
GATGGCCTTGGGTTTGTCCTCGGGATTCGCCACCACGTCGTAGGGGCGCTGGCGGAAGAATCCGAACAGGCCACTCTCGAGCAGCAACTTCAGCGGATCCTTCTCCGTGAAGGAGGCGGCAGTCTGCTTGCCGTCGGCATCTACGCGAACGCTCATCACCTTACGGCGTTCTCCGCGCTCTACGAGGGCCACGGTACCGCTGACAGGCGAAACGAACTTCACTTCGGGATGGTTCTTGTCCACGAACAAGGCATCCCCGACCTTGACGGTGTCACCTTCTTTGACCACGACCTTGGGTTTCATGCCATAGAAATCATCGGGGACCAGCGCAAACTGTCCCTCGACCTTTGTCAGCATGGTTTCCAAGCTCGCTTTGCCCTTCAGGTTCACGTCGAGGCCTTTGCGTAACTTGATTACATTTGCCATATAAAATAAGTAAGAATAAATGGTTTTAGCTAAAAACTGCGCAAAATTAAAGAAAAAACGTCAATCGCCGTGCATAATCGGCCAACAATTTTGCCTGCAAAGCAAAAAAACACTACTTTTGCTCTCACAAATCGCACGAGAACCATCAAAAGGCTCAGTTATATCATCCGCTTTGTGGTAGTTTTGGCCTTGGGCCTCTACTTCGGGCTGCTGTTTTTCACGACTGCTCCAGTGTGTCAGCGCTGGTTGGCCGGAAAGGCATCTGATGTGCTCTCCGAAGAGCTTGGCACCCGCGTAGGAATCGGCAACGCCCGCATCGGCCTCTTCAACCGCGTCGTGCTCGACGATGTTCTCGTGCTGGACCAGCAATCCGACACCCTTTTGGCAGCTACGCGCCTGAGCGTCAAGATCAACGTGTGGCAGCTCATGCAGGGTCGCGTCCGTATCGGCAGCGTCCAGCTCTTCGGCTACGACATACGCCTACATCGTCCCACCTGGGAATCCCCCTACAACTTCCAGTTCATCGTCGATCGGTTCGCTTCGCAGGACAGCACCTCTACCCCACTCGACCTGGCCATCTCGACCATTATCGTGCGTCGCGGCAGACTCTCCCACGACATCGACAGTGTCCCCTTCAGCGACCGTTTCACACCCGCACATGTCCTGCTCAATAACTTGAATCTGAAGGCCAGCGTCAGCACTGCAACAGAGCTGCGTTTTGACGCTAATATCAACGAGTTCGGTTTTGTTGATTTACGTAGTGGTTTAACTATTACAGACCTCAAGGCCCGCTTCTGGGCGACCCCCAATCAGGCCGAGCTCACCAATGTCAGCCTTCACCTTCCCAACTCCGTGCTGACCCTCCCGTCCGTCACCGTGAGCAACGGTTTCCTGTCGTTGCTCACGAACAACATGTTCCTTCACCTTCGGGGCGACGTTACCCCCAAGGACCTGGCACCGTTCTATCCGCCTCTGTCCAGTTTCGAGCACCCCGTCCACATCGCGCTTCGCGGCAGCAAGAATGCCGAGGACATCCGCCTTCAGCACATCACGCTGTCCTCCACGGGCTTCGCCTTCGATGCCGAGGCGCTCGCCACGCTCGAAGAAGTGGCCGACAGCGTCCCCCGCATCGCACTCGGGCCATGGCGCGGCCACATCACCCAGCTCCATCTGCAGCCAGCGTTCACCGCTCCCATACTGCATCTGCTCAGCACCGCTGGCAGCTCCCCCGTCCTACCCGCCTCCACAGCCGCCATGCTGAATCGTCTGGGCACCGTTCGTCTGTCGGGCGAGGCATCCGGCCATGCGCTGCAGGGCGATGTGGCAGGCCGTCTGCAAGCACACACCTCTCTCGGAGCCCTTGAAGCACACGGTGACCTGCGCGGCCAGGACAAGTTCACCGTTCAAGCCAAAACAACCTCCTTTCAGCTGGCCCGCCTGCTTCACGAGAACCGCGACTTCCCCGTGGACAACATCAACCTCCAGGCCGACGCCCACGGCAGCATCCGCCAGCGCCAGCTCCAGGGCACCGCCACGCTGAAGGACCTCGTGCTGAAAGGCACACAGCTGAGCCACATCAACACCCAGTTCGCCCTGTCGCCTCACCTCGTGAAAGGTTTCGTGAAGGTGGCCGACGACGAGTATGACCTCCACCTCACCACCGACTTGCACAGCGCCCGGGAGCTGCAGTTGACAGCCGATATGCTTGAGCATATCGAGGGACATATAGGATTGGATCACGTGCGCGTACAGCGCGAGGGCACTACCTACGAGCTCCGCCAGCTCCATTTCTCCACGGCCAACGACGACCACGGCCACCACCTGCTCGTCTCCGGCGACTTCATCGACGCCCACGCCGACGGACGCTTCCGCTATGCCACCATCGTCCCCGCCGTTCAGCACACCCTGCACCAGGTGCTTCCCTCCCTGATCAGCGAGCCAGCCAGCACCCCTGCGTCGTCCGACGACCAAGTCACCTTCTCCGTTCACATGTGGAACGCCACGCCGATGCTCCAGCTGGTCAACATCCCCCTGCGCCTGCCAGAGCCCGGCTACCTCGAGGGCACCCTGAACATGCCACAACGCGAGCTCTCCGTGACGGCCGACTTCCCCCATATCCAGTACGGCTCCGAGGACCTGCGCGCCGTGAGTATGCTTGCGCGCCAGGAGGGCGACAGCATCCTCTCCTTCGTCACCCTGCAGCGCATGATGGAGAATGGCCCCATGGACCTCTCCGTACTTGCCGAGGGCAAGAGCGACAAGCTCAACACCACCTTCGCGTGGGACGACCACAATATGCCTGCCGAGCGCGGCGAGCTGGGCACCTCCACCCTCTTCTTCAAGGATGACGAGGACCATCTCGGCGCCGACATCCGCATCCGCCCAACCGACATCGTCATCTCCGACACCATCTGGAACATCCACGAGGCCCGCGTGAGATATGACAAAGGTGCTGTCGATGTCCGCGGTTTCCGCATCGCCAACGAAGACCGCCACCTGCGCATTGACGGGCGCGTGTCCGAGAACCCCGCCGACACACTCTATGCCAACCTGCGCCGCATCAATCTGGAATACGTCTTTGGCATTATCGACTTCCACGACGTAGAGTTTGAGGGTCGCGCCACGGGCGATGTCAAGGTCCACGACATCTTCAAGGACATCGCCGTTGACGCCAACCTCCACGTCGAGGACCTCGTGCTCAACGGCGGCCTGCTGGGCGAGGCCTTCGTCAATGGCGGTTTCGGTCGCAAGGACGAGCGCGCCATCGACCTCGACATCCTCATCCGCGAGCCCGTGCGCGGTCAGCTAAGCACCGTTCGCGGCATCGTGAAACCCGGTCACGAGCCTGGCCGCGGCCTCGACCTCGACATCCGCGCCAATTACCTGAACATCTATTTCATCAACTTCTTCGCCGAGGACATCCTCGACGACCTGCAGGGCCGCACCACCGGCTATGCCCACCTCTACGGACCCTTCAAGCAACTCGACCTCGAGGGCGAGCTGGCGCTGGACACCGTCAGCGTGGGCATCCCCGTAATAGGTACCCGCTACCACACCCTCGGCGGCGACAGCATCCACCTCTACCCGGGTGGCATCCGCTTCGCCGACGTGCAGCTCTACGACCGCTACCACCGCACCGACAACCTTGCTCACCACGCCATCCTCAACGGCGAACTGCGCTACGAACATTTCAAGAACCTTCGCTACACCTTTGACATCGCCGCCGATGATTTCCTGGGTTACGACTTCAGGAACTTTGGCGACCAGACCTTCTACGGCACCGTCTATGCCGATGGCAACGTCCACCTGGCAGGTCAGCCGGGCGAGCTGAACGTGGACCTCAAGTGCACCCCCCTGCGGGGCACCGTCTTCACCTACAACGTCTCCACGCCCGAGACACTGACCGAGAACGAGTTCATCACCTATGTAACGCCCTCGGACTCAGTGTATTCAGTCATAGACGCAGTCTCCAATGAGCCTGTGCCTGAAGACGATGAGTCCGAGGGCGAACCCACCGATATCCGCATCAACTTCGACCTCGACATCACCCCCGACGCCCAAATGCGCCTGTTGATGGACGCCCGCTCCGAGGACTACATCAACCTCTATGGCAACGGACGCATCCGCGCCACCTTCCACAACCGCGGACGCTTCCAGATGTACGGCACCTACCGCGTCGATCGCGGCACCTACCGTCTGTCGCTGCAGGACGTCATCCGCAAGGAGTTCCGCTTCCAGCAAGGCGGCACCATCGTCTTCGGCGGCGACCCCATGAAAGGGTCTCTCGACCTGCAGGCCATCTACACCGTCCCCAGCGTGTCGCTCAACGACCTCGCCGTGGGCAACAACTTCTCCAGCGGCAACGTCCGCGTCAACTGCTTGATGAACATCGGCGGCCGTGCCGAGCAGCCCCTGGTGACCTTCGACTTCGACATCCCCAATGTCAACGAGGACGAGAAGCAGATGGTCCGCTCCCTCATCTCCACCGACGAGGAGCGCAATATGCAGGTCATCTACCTCCTTGGCATCGGGCGTTTCTACACCCAAGACCTGGGTGTCGGCCAGAACCAGGCCAATGCCGCCGTGCAGAGTCTGCTCTCCTCCACCATCTCCGGCCAGCTCAACAACGCCCTCTCCACCATCATCGGCAACAGCAACTGGAACTTCGGCACCAACCTCTCCACCGGCACCAATGGCTGGAACGAAGTCGATGTCGAAGGAATGCTCAGCGGCCGCCTCCTCAACAACCGCCTCCTCATCAACGGCACCTTCGGCTACCGCGACAAACCGCTCGCCAACACCAACTTCATCGGCGACTTCGACGTGCAATGGCTGCTCACCAAATCCGGCAACATCCGCATGAAAGCCTACAGCGAGACCAACGACCGCTACTTCACCAAGACGGCGCTCACCACTCAGGGCATTGGCATCCAGGTGTCGAAGGACTTCAACAACCTCGGCGAGCTCTTCCACATCCGAAGGAAGAAGCAATGATTGCCCCCAAAACGAAAAACAACATTTGTGGAATAAATTACGCTTATTATTATGAAATTACTATACTTCCACGGTTTCGGTTCCTCAGGTGCCAGCGGCACCGTAGAGACCCTTCGCCGTCTCCTTCCCGAAGCCCAGATCATCGCCCCCGACATCCCCGTTGACCCTGTCGAGGCACTACCCTACCTGCGCCAGCTCTGCGCCGACGAGCAGCCCGACCTCGTCCTTGGCACCAGTATGGGTGGGATGTATGCCCAGCAGATGCGCGGTTTCGTTCGCATCTGCATCAACCCTGCCCTGAACATGTCCACGATGAGCACCGTCCTGCGCACCGGCGAGCACAAGTTCTTCAACGGCCGCAAGGACGGCCAAAAGACCTTCCGCATCACACGCGACATCATCCAGCACCACAACCAGATGGAGCGACAGCAGTGGCGCGACATCACCGACTGGGACCGCGAGCACTGCTACGGTCTCTTCGGCATCAACGACCCTCTTGTCAACACCTACGACCTCTTCCGCAAGCACTACCCCCACGCCATCCGCTTCGAAGGCGAACACCGCTTGAACGAGAAAGTCCTGCGCAAAGTCGTCCTGCCCCTCATTCAGGAACTTACGCAAGAGCAAAACAAAATGTGGACGAAATGTCCACAGAGATTTACTGCCGATTGAACCGATTGTCGAAGGACGGAATTGGTTCATGTCATGAAATGAGGCTGTGAGGGAAGTTTTAGTGAAAAATATAGAAAGGAAAGAAATATGAGAAACTTTGTATTTGAGAACAAGACCAAAGTATATTTTGGTAAGGAGCAGTTGTGTCACCTGCATGAGGAAGTGGCACGTTTCGGTAAGCGCGTTCTGCTGGTCTATGGTGGCGGCAGCATCAAGAGAATCGGCTTGTACGACAAGGTGATGGCCGAACTGCAAAAGGCTGGAGCCGACGTGTTTGAACTCGCTGGCGTAGAGCCTAACCCTCATCACACCACCGTGAATCGTGGTGCAGCCATCTGCAAGCAAGAGGACATCGACGTGTTGCTGGCCGTTGGCGGTGGCTCTACCATCGATGCCACGAAAGCCATTGCGGCAGGGGCAAAATATGAAGGCGATGACGTGTGGGACTTGATTACGCAGAAAGCCTCAGTCAGCGAGACACTCCCCATCATTACCGTGCTGACCCTTTCGGCTACTGGTTCGGAGATGGACGGCGGTTGTGTCATCAGCAATGTGGAGACCAACGAGAAACTGGGCTATTTCGCTCCCGACAACAACCCCGACGTGTCGTTCCTCGACCCCACGAACACCTTCTCAGTGAGCGCCTACCAGACGGCCTGCGGCAGTGTGGATATCATGTCTCACATCTTCGACGTAGCTTATTTCAGCAAGAAGCAGTCGATGGACATGCTGCTGCGCATACAGGAAGAGGTGCTGAAGACTGTTGTGAAATATGCCCCTCAGGCAGTAGCCAAGCCCGACGACTATGAGGCGCGCGCCAACCTGATGTGGGCATCGTCGTGGGCACTGAACAACTTCCTCTACGAGGGATTCTTTCAGGCCACGGTCTGCCACTCGATGGAGCATGAACTGTCGGCATTCTACGACATCACTCACGGCCACGGATTGGCTATCCTTACTCCCCGTTGGTTGGCATATTTGCTTGATGATGAGACCGCTCCCATTATCCAGCGTTTCGGCGTGAATGTCCTGGGACTGGACGACTCGCTGCCCGTCTTAGAAGGCGCCAAAGCCGCTATCCAGGCACTTGAGACCTTCTTCTTCGAGACCCTTGGACTGAAGAGCCGTCTCTCAGACCTCGGCATCGACGACAAGAACTTCGCAGCAATGGCACGTAAGGCCTGTGGCGCAGAAGGCATTCTCCACGGATTCACCGACCTGACTCCTGCCGACGTTGAGAAGATATTCAGAATGTGTTTGTAACTATATTAGATAAGAACATGGAAGAAATAAGGATTGACATGCGCAAACTGACTCTAGAGGAGCAGGCGCAAGGTGTGAAGGAAGCACAGCTCTGTTTTAAGTTGAACAACACTATGCCTTATACTGATGAGTATAATGACTTGGTAAAGCAAATCTTCGCAGAGGTTGGAGAAGGAAGCAGAGTGATGACTCCAACGACTGTTGTGAGAGGACAGAATGTGAGGATTGGCAAGAATGTGGTGGTGATGAATAATTCTCTCTTTATGAGTGCAGGCGGCATCACCATTGAGGATGATGTGCTGGTGGCAGCCAATTCACAGCTGATATCCAACAACCACGACCCTGAAGAGCATCAGATACTGACCTGCAAGCCTGTTGTGCTGAAGCGCAACTGCTGGATAGGCGCTGGTGCAACGATTCTCCCCGGTGTCACCGTTGGAGGGAACGCCATTGTCGGGGCAGGAGCCGTAGTGACCAAAGACGTTGAAGCGAATACCGTTGTGGGCGGCATCCCTGCAAAACTAATTAAGAAACTGTGAAATAAAAAAGATTATTGACAATGAAAACTATAAAGTTATCAAACGGCGTTGAGATGCCGGCTTTGGGCTACGGCGTGTTTCTTGTAAGCCCTGAAGAGTGTGAGCGTTGCGTGAGTGATGCATTAAGTGTAGGCTATCGCCTGATTGATACGGCACAGGCCTACCAGAATGAGGAGGGTGTGGGTAATGCCTGGCGCAAGAGTGGACTGAAGCGCGAGGACTTGTTCCTCGTGACGAAGGTGTGGATATCGAACAATGGCGAGGAAAAGGCTGCATTGATGAGAGCCTGCGCAAGTTGCAGACGGAGTATATCGACTTGCTGCTCATCCATCAGGCTTACGGCGACGTGTTCGGCACATGGCGGGCGATGGAGAAAGCCTATCGTGCAGGCAAGGTTCGTGCCATCGGTGTGAGCAACTTCCAGGCAGGACGCTTCTTCGACTTTGCCCACTATGTAGAGCTGAAGCCTATGGTGAAC
>CAJOCU010000003.1 GCA_905233765.1 uncultured Bacteroidaceae bacterium
ATCTATGTCTGCATAAATCTGTGCACTTGCTGTCAATGGTGCCAGCAAGATAAGGACGAAAAGTAGGATTTTCTGTTTCATTTTAGTCATGTTTTGAAGAAATTCATACTTTGCGTGGCAAAGTTACATAATTCTGTAAGAAGTGAGAAAGGAATGTGCAGAAAAGTCTATCTTCCACCCCACTTTTTTACAGAAACTGCACTGCAGAATAAAGGATGCACTATTCTGCATCATCGTGTTCCACCCGTGGAACTCGCGTGAAGACCGTGGTCTTATTGCTCGAAGACCGCGGTCCTTTCGCCCGAAGACCGTGGTCCTATCATCGTTCGCTCGCGACCGAACGACTTATTCACTATAGGCTATCGGCCGATTCACTGCATTGAATTCGCGAATCCAATGCAGTGAATTCGCGTTTTTAATGCATTGGATTCAAGAATCCTCTCTATGGCCTTCAAAAAAAATATTTTTTAACAAAAACAGAGCGCACACCGCACAAAAATGCGGTGTGCGCATGAAAATTGTTAATAAATATATTTTTCTCCACGAATGGCGGCATCAGCAAGCCCTCCTTCTTGCAAAAAAGTTTCATGAAAAACCCTACGAACCCTCCCCTGACTGCTGGGGGAGGGTTCGTAGGGTTTTCCGCAAAACTTTTTTGTGTTCTTCTATACACCACTGCCGCCAATGCTCTTTGGATGGAACATTGGCGGCAGGTGATTGTTGGGAAGTTGACTATAGCGTGCTGTCCAGTTCGTCTATGTAACTTAGACAGAAATCCTCCAACCCGATGTAATAGATGCCATTCTCGTCGTACCACGGTACAATGTGATGACGCACGACAACTATCTTGCGATAGGAGTCGTTGATGCGCTGCAGCGAGTTGGTTTCCTGCTTCCTTTTCTCCTCGTCAGGAATAGCAAATGCCGACTGTATGTATCACCTTCACACGCCCATTGGCACTTTTCTCAATGAGTTGATCGAGATAATAATTCCTTGCAATTCTATCCATACTTCCGAAAGTTTTGCGTATTTACGCATTGTTTTCAGATGCAAAAGTAGTGCAATAATCTGAATCTGCAAAAGATTATGTCACAAAATGTGCACCAACCTCCACATTATTACACATCACTGCCGCCAATGCTCTTTGGATGGAGCATTGGCGGCAGATTCATATTCCGAGAGAGGATGATTACTTCACCAGCACCTTTCGGGTGCTGCCGTCAGCTAAGCGGATAATGTTGACCCCTCGCTGAACTGTGGAATGTCTGCACCCATGCAAATCATAATATTGGACATTCCCACTTCCTCTAAATGGAAGTAATATCCTAGTGCTCACATCAATGGCTGTTTTTATTTCATGTTGAATATTATTGGAAAGGACTCCTAATTCATAGATTTCATAACACTCATTTCCTTGGATTGACATCGTTTCATCATTCACACTGAAATTAAACCTTCCAGGCAAAAAGTCGGGCTGTATAGAGGTTGTACATGGAGTATTACTAAGCATTATATTATCATCTATAAATTTTGAGCGACCAACGTTATACAAATAGTATTCATCTCCATATTTGTACAATGCAAATTGAAGATTGAGGTCATTCTTGTTCACTGCATCAAATCCTGAATGTGGAAAATTGATAGTTCCTTTAAGGAAGTCCATACTAGTAGCTGTTGTTGCATAAACCACTCCGGCAGTTTCATCATAACCATACAGCTGTATAGCGTTCAATAAATAGCTTTTTTCATTACTCAGCTGAGAAAGATTGCCGATCTGAATGATTTGATGTTCAAAAGACTTTTCAATTTCACCTTGGATATCTTCAGACAAATCTGCAACCTCAACAATCTCTAATCTATTACCGCCATCTTCTGTTTTCCAACCACCTACACACCCTAAATCCCCAACACCATTTCTTGCCGAAACACTTAGGTTTATCCATTCATTTCCGCCCAAAGAGAATATAAACTCTCCGGCTACCGATGACGATGTTATGGAAACATCATAACCTGGATTATTGCTTAAAAGGAATTGTACAACATTCGCATCGTTCCAATTCTGCCCCCATCCACTGATGAAGCGGTGGCCGTATCCGCTGACAAATTTTTTCTTCCCAATGTTGTATAGGTAGTACTTTTCTTCTTTTTTATAAATGGCAAACTGTTGGCTTTCATCCTTATCGTCAATAATTATAGGCTCATAATAATAATCACCACTTCCCCCACGACTTACCAATACATCGTCACTAGGATATAGGAAGCCCCTGCGTGCTGTTTCTGCTTGTATGCGATAAGCCTTACTGTTACTTAGTTCATCAAGTTCGCATATTATTTTCACGCCATTCTCACGAATGAAACAAATACCATTCCAAAGTCCCATCATTGCATAATCATAACGAGTACCCTTGGGAACATGCAAAACGCTATGAGGATGGATGCTTCCAAATTCTTGTCCATAATTTTCATGTGATGATTGATATTGGTGACTATAGTCTATTTGAAAAGGCTCAGAACTGTTGCAATAAATATTCCTTAACGATATACAATTTCGAAATGCACATTCCCCAATATATGTAAGAGAGATGGGTAAAAGAAGTTCCTCTAATGCTGTGCACCCTTGAAACGCTTGGCCTCCAATCCGTATTAATGATTGTGGCAGACTTATATTCGCTAAAGCTGTGCACCCTTGAAACGCTCCACTTCCAATTTCTTTTAATGAACTGGGCAACCCTATATTAGCCAAAGCTGTACAATTTGCAAACATCTCATTACCTATTAGCTCCAACTCAGATGGAAGGCTTACATTCTGCAAGTTAACGCATCCAGCAAAAACTCTTTCTGCTGTCATGGTATAAGCATCATAATCACCATCAGAAGAGAAAACGTGGCTCGCTGGTACTGACTGCCAGTCAACAGATTCTAAGTTTTGACACCCCTCAAATGCGGAATTACCAAAATTCATGCAAGGAATGGTCAGTGATTTTAAAAGATTACATTCAAAAAAGGCTTTTTCTTTGATAGAAGAAACGGGAACGGTATATGTAACAATTTCAGAACCTTTCTGAATGGAATATAGAATTTCGGTCGGAATTGTCAGATTAGACGGACAGTCCGATGTATAGCCTTCTACTGAAGCCCTTAAATCGGTATAATCATCTTGATAATAATTAAGATGATAGATTTGGAATTTAAGACAATCAACTACCGCGTGTCCAATGACCCAAGCATATCCATAATTGCTAAAGGAGAAAGTAAAGATAAGTAGTAATGCGATTTCCTTGATTACTTTTGTTTTCATAGCCTTATTAATTTTGCTTTGTTTTGTTATATAATTTATATTTCACAAGGGGGGATATTTGTTAATATTTCTCTAGTAATATATTGGACTCATAAAAAGAAAACGTGGACTTCACTTCGTCTACGTTTCTGAGGTATCAGCAAACACCTTGCAAGCTTTAACGAGTAAAAGCCCACGCCGTCGGGCGTGAGCATCCGTGCTTTTACTCTTGAATTGTTTCTTGATTTTGGCGAAATTTCGGAAACAAGAATCTAAGCGGACGCTTCTGTCTGTATGTCAATATTGTTTATTTCATAAACAGTTTAAGGGTTTAAGAGTATAACAGTTTAAGGGGGATAACGTTTAAGGGGATGCCAAAGGGGCATTATAGGTGGTCTATTTTTGTTTGCTCCCACTTGTCCCAATCGGTATCGTTGAGATATGTCTCAAGTTGAGTTTTAAGCGGCAGCAAGTCTTCTTGGATGACGTTCCAAAGCATCTCTTTCTGGATTTGGGCATAACCATGTACTATATGATGCCGCATTCCTTCAATCTGACGCCAAGGAGTAGAAGGATGCTGATCCTTGAACTCCCTGGTCAGCATGTAAGTAGCCTCGCCTATAATCATTGTGTAATAAGCGATTGCTCCAAATAGAATAGGGTCATCGTTGAATTCCGCAAAACTCTTATCCTTTGCAGCGTTCAAGACCTTTTCTATGTGGTCTAACATGTGTTCCAGTCGGTTCTTATCTTTAAGCGGTTCTCTCATAGATCAATATTTTATCATTGTCTGCACTTTCTTTTGCAAATGGAAGGAGAGATTTCTCAGGAATAAGGTCCACCTCACGGTTCAAAATATCCTTCAAATCCATATACATACCGCCAAGAGTAAATAGACTGAACTTCTGTGACATATCAGGAACGAATAGGATATCGATATCACTGTCAGGCCGCTGCTCGCCACGCGAGTAGGAGCCAAAGAGCCAAGCCTTCAAGACTGGTTGTGTCTTGAAGTACTCTGCTATTTTCTTGGTCATTGCTTCGGTACTCATAGGCGTCATATATGAGTTTCACGCCACAAAAGTAGCAATGTTTTGCGAATCAGCCAAAAGAATCAAAGTTTTTTAATCGTTAGGCCACAAAAAAGCCTCTCCGAGGGTGGCGGAGAGGCTGTAGGCTATGTGGTCTTTGAAAAGACGGTTGAGTAACGGGCTGAAAGATTACTTCTTGGCTTTCTTTGCGGCCTCCTTAGCCATCTTCGCGCAGGCTTTCGTGTAGTCGGCCGTGGTCTTCTTCACGTCCTTCGGGGCAGTGGCCTTGCGCATAGCATCGTACTTCGCCCAGAGCTGGAACTTCTCGCACAGCTGTTTTTGCTGGTCTGTGTAGGCCTGTGCGGCAGCCTCGGCAGCGGCCTCAGCTTCGGGCTTTGCCCATGCAAACTGGAAGCCCTGGACTTTGTTCCAGGCACCACGGGTGAAGTCGGGGAAGGCTACACTGGCGCAGTTATTGTCCATGGAGAGGGCACCGAGTTCAGCCAGACAGCACCATTCGGCGAGGTCATAGACGTCCATGTCAAGGGGCAGACCGTTCTGCAGGCAATAGACGAGGCGGGCGTCCATAAAGAAGTCCATACCGCCGTGACCGCCGACCTTCTGTGCCATCTCACCATATTTCGTGATGATAGGGTGCTGGTACTTGGCCATGAGCGCCTCCTGTTCAGCTGCGGGCAGGAAGCCGTGGCTGGAGAGGTCATCGACCTTGGGGGCCACACCGCTGGCAGCGAGCTGGCTCTTGTCGAGGGCGAAGTGCTGTTCGGGATACTTGGTGGCATAGCCCTTGGTGCCGGTGAGCTTGAACAAACGGTTGTAGGGCTGGGGATTCATGACGTTGTGCTGAATCTCCACGACCTTACCTTCTGCGGTGCGCATCAGGGTCGTGGTCTGGTCGCCGTTGCGGAACTCGGGGCAGTCCTTGCCGGTCTTCTGCTGCACCCACTCACGTCCGTGGGCACTCTTGGTGTCCATAGCCACGAGGGTGGTGAAGCGGTCGCCACGGTGGATATTCATGGCGAGGGCCACAGGGCCGAGGCCGTGGGTGGCATAGACATCACCGCGGTTGTCGCGGTTATACTTCATTCGCCAGCCGAGCTGTGCCTGGTCGGGGTCTGCGGGGTTCTTCCAGTAGTAATCCCAGAAGTCGTCGAGGTTGTGGATATAAGCACCTTCGCCGCGGAGCACCTCGCCGAAGACACCGTTCTGCGCCATGTTCAGGGCGTTGAGTTCGTACCAGTCATAGCAGCAGTTCTCAAGAATCATGCAGTGTTTGCGGGTCTTCTCGCTGAGTTCGATGAGCTCCCAGCACTGTGCCAGGTTCATGGCAGAGGGCACTTCGATAGCGGTGTGCTTGCCGTTCTCCAAAGCGCACTTGGCAACGGGGAAGTGGTGGTCCCAGTCGGTGGCGACATAGACGATGTCGATGTCGGGGCGCTTGCAGAGCTCCTCATAGCCCTTCTCGCCGCTGTAGATGGCGGCGGGGGGCAGACCGGCATTGCGCAGATACTTCTGGCAAGCCTCTGCACGCTCTGCGACATAGTCACAAAGGGCTACAATTTGAACACCGGGGATGAAGGTCCAGCGCTGCACTGCACCCGGTCCGCGCATACCCAGACCCACGAAGGCCACGCGCACGGTCTCCAGCTTCGGAGCTGTCAGCTGCAGCACATCGGTCTGTCCGGCAGGGCGCTGAGGGGTGTTCACGACAATGGTTCCCTTCTCCCAATGCCAGTCTTTGTCGGTAACGGAGAGAGATTGCGCGCTCACTGTCCATGACAAGCAGACAGTAGCAACAAAAGTGAGCATTTTTTTCATGTTAATAATCGTTAGTTATGATAAAGATTGAAGATTTTCGGCACAAAGATAGCAAGAAAAGATGAATTTTGCTTATCTTTGTCGCATAATTTTTCAAAAAACTTTCAACAGATGCCTAAAATCAGTTGCTTCCTACCCTTTATAGATGAGGCTGAAGGCCTACAAACCATTGCTGCGCTACGTAGTCAGGATGAGGTGTCAGATATACACCTCATCGGCAATCCCTGCCAGACAAGCGCACTACGACAGATGGCCGACGAGGCCCAAGCACCCTATATCCTACTTTACACCAAACGCTTCGACCTGCAATTAGGTTACTACGCCCTGATGCGAATGCTCACGGTGGCCGAGGACACTGGTGCCTCGATGGTCTATGCCGACCACCGTATCCAACTGCCCGACGGCACCGTAGAAGCGCATCCGCTGATTGACTATCAGTTGGGCAGCGTGCGCGATGACTTCAGCTTCGGTTCGCTGTTGCTGCTGTGCACAGCCGACGTGAAAGCGTACTTCGCACAGGAGCGTCTGAAGGAATATGAGTTCGCGGGGTTGTACGACCTGCGCCTGTTCCTCTCACGCCGTGCCCTGCCCGTGCACATCTCGGAAACGCTCTACACCGAAATAGAAACGGACACGCGCCTCAGCGGTCAGAAACAGTTCGACTACGTTGACCCGCGCAACCGTCGCCGCCAAATAGAAATGGAACGCGCGTGTACGCGACACCTGAAAGCTATCGGCGCCCTGCTGGCACCTGATGAGTTCGACGAGATCAAGTTCGAAGACGAAGACTTCCCCGTAGAGGCCACCGTCATCATCCCTGTGCGCAACCGTGTCCGCACCATCGAGGATGCCATTCGTAGTGTGCTGAAGCAGGAAACCACATTCCCCTTCAACCTGATGGTGGTGGATAACCACAGTGACGATGGTACGAGTGAGGCGGTGGAACAATGCAAAGCTGCCGACGGTGGCTCTGCACTGATCCACCTCACGCCCTCGCGAGGCGACCTCGGCATCGGTGGCTGCTGGAACCTGGCCGTGCACCATCCGCAGTGCGGACGCTTCGTGGTACAGCTGGACAGCGATGACCTCTACAGCGGACCGGACACGCTGCAGCGCATCGTGGATGCCTTCCGCGAGCAGAAAGCGGCAATGGTGATAGGCTCCTACCGCATGACCAACTTCCAGCTGGAGACACTGCCGCCAGGGCTCATCGACCACCGCGAATGGACGCCCCAAAACGGGCGCAACAACGCATTACGAATCAATGGCTTGGGAGCCCCACGTGCATTCTATACGCCTGTGCTGCGCAAAATACAAATTCCCAACACCAGCTACGGCGAGGACTATGCCCTAGGCCTTATGATTGGGCGCCGCTACCGCATCGGACGCATCTTCGAAGAGCTCTACCTCTGCCGCCGATGGGAAGGCAACAGCGATGCAGCCCTCTCCACCGAGAAGGTGAACAAGAATAACCTCTACAAGGACCAGTTGCGCTCGACCGAGATACGTGCTCGTCAGGCGCTGAACGCCAAGTGGCGCAAGGAGGCCAGCGAGGAGGACGTGGATCGCTTCTTCGATGCTGAACTGGCGCAGTGGGAGCTGGCACAGAAGAACTACGACGCGCTGGAAGCCAACGTGCAGCAGCGCGAGCTGGTGGCTGGCGACGTGCAGCTGACCGTGCAGTGGAACCCCGCTCGCATCGTCTCCACAGGCGCCAAGATAGACAAGGCGAGTATTGAGGCACGCCCCTGCTTCCTCTGCGACGAGAACCGTCCGACCGAGCAGCACGCACTGATGATTCGCCACCACTACCAGGTGCTGGTGAACCCCTTCCCCATCCTACCCCGCCATTTCACGATTCCCACACGCAGACACAAGCCACAGGCTATCTGGGAACACTTCGGCACACTACGCCAGCTGGCGTGGACGATGCCGCATCACATCGTGTTCTACAACGGACCGCTGTGCGGTGCCTCCTGTCCCGACCACATGCATCTGCAAGCTGGCTCACGCGGACAGGTGCCCCTCGAATGCGACTGGAAGCTCTACGAGACACAGCTGGAGAAGCTGTACCCCCTGACCTCCGACGCGACGCAGCAGATGGCAGATGCCGGCAACGCAAGCCAGCGCTGCGGTCTCTTCCTTCTCAAAAACTACGTCTGTCCCGTCTTCGTCATCCGCTCCCTACCCGAGGAAACCGACAGTCTGCTCTGCCAACGCCTCTACAACGCGCTACCCATCCACGAGGACGAGACGGAACCCCGTATGAACCTCATTAGTTGGCGCGAGGCTGGCGATGAAAGTCGTGGCGACGAAATCATTATGCTGGTCTTCCCACGCAAGAAACATAGGCCAGAGTGCTATGGCGAGGTGATGGTCTCCCCCGGTGCTCTGGATATGGGCGGCCTCATCATCACACCCCGCGAGGAGGACTACAAGAAAATCACACCCGAATGGGCCGCTGAAATTCTGCAGGAGGTGACGATGACGGAGGAGGAGCTGAAGGAAGTCATTGAGAAAGTGACGGACAGCCCCATCCCCGGCAGACCCGCCCCCGGCCCCTCCCATGAGGGAGGGGGTACCTCCGGCGAGAATGAAGATAGCAACGCGCAGCCCCTCCCCTCCCTCACGGGAGGAGTCGGGGGTGGGTCTTCATTGACCGTAGGCCTTCTCTCTGCTACCGCCATCCGCTTCAAACTCAACGGGAACTATACGGCCAAGGGTGCCACGCTGACAGGGCCACAGGAGGTGGCAATGAGCGGCGGCGGTCTGCTCTGGAACGGACAGGTGTATAGGCAGCTGACCTTCACACCCGAGACCGACGAGGCCAGCTTCACACTCGAAGATGTCACCATCGGCAAGAACTTCCACTGGGAACGCAACGAAGCACAGACATTCTGCGGCACACTTAAACTGATGGTGGAAGAGGACCAGATCCTATGCATCAACGAGCTGCCCGTAGAACAATATCTCTGCAGCGTCATCAGCAGCGAGATGAGCCCCAACTGCTCGATGGAATTCCTGAAGGCTGCAGCCGTCATCAGCCGCAGCTGGCTCTATGCACAGATGCAGCGACGGCAGACGCGGGCCCAAGGCAGCCACGGCTTCTTCACCTTCACCAAGACAGACAGCGAGCTTATCCGCTGGACCGACCGCGAGGCGCACACCACCTACGACGTCTGTGCCGACGACCACTGCCAGCGCTATCAGGGCATCACGCGACAGACCAACCCACAGGTGGAAGCTGCCGTGAAAGCCACCGAAGGACAGGTGCTCGTCTGCGACGGCGAAGTGTGCGATGCCCGTTTCTCAAAGTGCTGCGGTGGTTACACCGAAAACTTCGAGAGTTGCTGGGAGGACAAGCACTACCCCTATCTCGAGAGCATCGAAGACCCCTTCTGCAACACCACTGACCCGAAGGTCATCCAGCAGGTGCTCAACGACTACGATCAGGAGACCACCGACTTCTACCACTGGACAGTGACGCTCACGCAAGCCGAGGCGCAGCGTTACATCAGCGCCCATCTGAAAATGGACGACCTGGGCGATATCATTGATCTCATCCCCATTGAGCGCGGCCCCAGCGAGCGCATCATCAAGCTGCAGATCGTGGGCAGTAAGCGGACCTTCACCATCGGCAAGGAGCTGGAAATCCGCTGTGCCCTCAGCGCCACGCACTTGAAGAGCTCGGCCTTCACGGTAGAACGTAAGGACATCGACGCCCAAGGCGTGCCCGCTCGCTTCATCCTGCATGGTAAGGGCTGGGGCCACGGCGTGGGCCTCTGTCAGATTGGCGCTGCCGTGATGGGCGAGCAAGGCTACACCTACGAGCAGATCCTGAAGCACTACTACCACAACGTTGAAATCAAACAAATCCTCCCCACAGCCGAATAATAATCATCAGAGCTATGAAAAAAAGTCTTTCAGCAATCCTGTTCTTTAGCGTTTCGCTTACGCTACCAGCACAAGTAACTACTCCCCTCCCTACAAGGGAGGGGCCGGGGAAAGGGTCTTTTACCTCCTATGTCGATCCCCGCATCGGCACAGGTGACCACGGCCATGTCTTCGTGGGGGCCAACGTGCCTTTCGGAATGGTCAATGCAGGCCCTACGCAACTGGAGACGGGCTGGGACTGGTGCTCAGGCTACCACAAGATTGTCGGCTTCGCCCAGACACACCTCAGCGGCACAGGCTGCTCCGACCTCGGCGACATTGCCATTATGCCTGCTGTCAAGGAATTAGGCCTCTCGCGCAAAGGACTGGCCACAACCTTCACCCATGAACAAGAAGAAGTACGGCCCGGCTACTACAGCATTGTGTTGCCCGAAAGCGGTATCCGCACAGAGATCACGGCCACCCAGCGCTCAGCAATGTACCGCATCAGCTACCCCGAGGGTGCTCAACGCCACCTGTATGTCGATCTCGAGAACGGCATCGATGACGATCTTTTGTGGGGGCGCCTGCAGCAGATTGATCCTTACACTTACATTGGCTATCGCGTAAGCCACGGCTGGGCGAACGTACAACACTGCTACTTCGTTATGCGCCTCAGCCAGAAGAGCCGCATTTATGAACAAGCCACGATGAAGAGCAAACGTGCCGACGGTCCTGCGCCCATCTACCACCTACAAGTCATGTCATCCAGCGAGCCGCTCTTGGTGAACATCGCCCTCAGCCCTGTCTCCGAGGCCAATGCCATCGCCAACCTCAAGGCCGAGGCCTACAAGGGTGGTGAACTCATCGACTTCGACACCGTGCGTGCTGCTGCCGATGCCGCATGGAACCGCGAGCTCGGACGTGTGCAAGCCACCTTCCAGAACGACCGCGACCGCACCATCTTCTACACCGCCATGTATCACTTCATGGTAGCTCCTCAGACATGGGACGATGTCAATGGCGACTGGAGAGGCGCTGACAACAAGGTCTATCGTTCAACTGATTCTACGGTTCCCGGGCTATGCTCCATCGTCATTGAAGGGAAAGATGAAGAGCCCCAAAAGTCAGCTCTGAAATCCCCCGTTGGCAGCAGTAAATACCTCACCACCCTCTCCCTTTGGGATACCTACCGCGCCGCCGCTCCCCTCTCCACTATCATTCTGCCGGAGATGATGCCCAGCATCGCCGAGACCTACCTCCGCATCTTCCGCGAGCAGGGCAAGCTGCCCGTGTGGCACCTGATGTCGCAGGAGACCAACTGTATGGTCGGCTGCCCCGCCGTTCCCATCCTCGCCGACCTGCTGCTCAAGGGCTTCGTCAAGGACTCCCTCGCTGTCGTGAAGGCGATGACCAGCAGCCTGCTCATGGACGAGCGCGGCCTCGATGACATGAAGCGCCTCGGCTATGTCGCCAACGACCACCACGGCGGCTCACTCAGCATGACACTGGAATATATGCTGGCAGACTGGGCCGCCGCTCAAGCCGGTCGAGCCTTCCTAAACGCTAAACGTTCATCGTTAAACGAAAACCAAGCCGAGGAGCTCCGCAAGCAAATCGACTACCTCGACATGCGCTCGCACTCCTATCCCGCCCTCTACGACCCGCGCGTGGGCTTCCTCCGCTCCAAGAATGCGAAGGGTGAGTTCAACCCCATCGACGACTTCAACCCCGCCTTCCAGACCAGCGACTACACCGAGGGCAACCCGTGGCAGTACCTCTGGCTTGTGCCCCACGATGTCGAAGGTCTCATGAAGATGCTCGGTGGCCGCGAACAGGCTGTGAAGCGTCTCGATGATCTCTTTGCCGCCGACAGCCAACTCAACGCTGATGCCAACCCGGACATCAGCGGCCTCATCGGTCAGTATGCCCACGGCAACGAACCCAGCCACCACACGGCCTACCTCTATGCCCTCATGGGTCTGCCCCGAAAGACCGCGAAGATTGTACACCAGATCCAGCGCGAGCTCTACACCGACCAGCCCGCAGGCCTCTGCGGCAACGAGGACGTAGGTCAGATGTCCGCTTGGTACATCCTCTCGGCTCTCGGTTTCTATCAGGTTGAGCCCTGTGGCGGCCGCTATGTGCTCGGCTCACCACTCGTCAAGGAAGCAACCCTCCACATCGGCAACGGCAAGACCTTCACCATCCGCACCCACGGCCTCAGCGACAAAGCCTTCTACATCAAGCGTGTCCTCCTCAACGGTCAGCCACTGCAGCGCCAAGCTCTCTCTCAGCCACGACACGGCGAGGAAGAAACCCTCATCCTACGCCACGAAGACATCGTGCGCGGCGGCACCCTTGACATCTATATGACCAAATAATCAAAGGTCATGATGCAGTAGCCGGTACTGCGCCATCTCTTCGTACTTCGTGCCGGGCTGACCGTAGTTAGCGTAAGGATAGATGCTGATGCCACCACGGGGCGTGAAGAGCCCGATGACCTCGATGTACTTGGGTTGCATCAGTTTGATGAGGTCTTTCATAATCGTGTTCACGCAGTCCTCGTGGAAGTCGCCGTGATTACGGAAGCTGAAGAGGTAGAGTTTCAATGACTTCGACTCCACCATCAGCTTGCCCGGCAGGTAGTTGATGCGGATTTCAGCGAAATCCGGTTGTCCTGTGATGGGGCATAGGCTCGTGAACTCAGGGCAGTTAAAGCGCACCCAATAGTCGTTGTCGGGATGCCGGTTCTCGAAAGTCTCCAGCAGCTGCGGAGCATAATCTGTCGGATATTCAGTCTTGCGACCGAGCGATTGCAGGTTGTCTTGTTCGCGATTCATAGATATCTTTTTTATGTGAGCGCAAAGTTATTTTTGTTTCTCCACCGGTTGAATGCGGCCAGAGGCTGCAACCATGATGCTGGTGAGGGGTGAGAGCAGGTTGAAGAAGCAGTATGGAAGGTAGGCCAACGTGGCTACACCGAGCACGGTGCTCTGCACCAATCCGCAGGTGTTCCAGGGCACTAGCACGCTGGTGACCGTGGCGCCATCCTCGCAGGTACGGCTCAACAGACGCGACTCATAGCCGCGGTCACGATAAACGTCCTTGAACATGGAGCTGGTGAGGATGATGCTGAGGAACTGGTCGGAAAGGGCGATATTACAGAAGATGCCGGTGAGGGCTGTGGAAGCCACAAGGGAGGCCGTTCCGCGGACAAAGTGCAGGAGCATCTGCATCACATCGCGCAGCACACCGGTGGCCGTGACCACGCCGCCGAAGACCTGGGCACAGATGATGAGCCACACCGTGGGCATCATCCCGGCCATGCCGTGCGTTCGCACAAGTTGATCGAGCGCCAGAGCCCCCGTCTGGATGCTCGTGGGGCCGTAGATGACCTTCATGGTTCCCTCGTACCACCCTGCCTCGGAAATCTGCGCAATCAATGCCGGCTGCCATACGACCGCTACGACGGCTGCCATCAACGCCGCCAGGAACAGCACCACCATCGCTGGCCAGCGCCGCGCAATCATCACCCCCGTCAATATTGGCACCAGCAGCAGCCACGGAGAGATCATGAACGTCTGCTCCAACTCATTGAGGAATGTCATCTCACCACTTCCCGAGACATCCATCATCAGTCCTGCCACCGTGAAGATGAGCAACGACACACAGAACGTAGGGATGGTGGTCTTCATCATATAGCGGATATGCGTGAATAGCGGAGTACCGGAAACGCTGGAAGCCAGCACCGTGGTGTCAGATAGTGGCGAGAGCTTGTCGCCGAAGTAGGCACCTGTGATGATGCTACCTGCCACCCAGCCGTCGTCGAAGCCGTGCGCCCGTCCGATGCCCATCAGCGCCACACCAATCGTGGCCACCGTGGTCCACGACGAACCCACCATCAGGCTGACCAGCGCACAGAACAGGCTACTGCTGACCAGAAACCATTCGGGGCGCAGCACCTGCACACCGTAGTAGATCATCGTCGGCACAATGCCCGAGAGCATCCATGTGCCGCCGATGGCTCCGATGAGTAGCAGGATGATGATGCTAGGCATACAACTGGCTATCTTGTCCGTCATCTCTCGCTCCAGCGCCTCCCATTCCACACGCCGCATCAGGAAACCCACGAACACACAAATGGCCGAGGCGATGAGCAACGACACCTGCGTAGCGCCATCCAGCGCATCCGTGC
The DNA here is from genome assembly GCA_905233765.1 of uncultured Bacteroidaceae bacterium. GTDB lineage: Bacteria > Bacteroidota > Bacteroidia > Bacteroidales > Bacteroidaceae > Physcousia. The sequence goes on from CAJOCU010000003.1 coordinate 14,216, forward strand.
CGAAAGCCGAAACGCAAGTGGCAATCAGCGCAATCAGCGCTACGAAAGGTATAAGTGATAAATACTTCTTCATTTATTGGGCGCAAAGATATGATAAAATTACGATTGTACGATGGACGATAGACCAAATTTTGTTGATGAAAGAGAAAAATGAAAGAAAAGAAAAAGCTTTTGCATAAAACCCTACGAACCCTCCCTACAGCCCCCTCTCCGAAGGGTGCACCCTTTTTGCGAAAACCCTGCACCCTTATCGCGAAAACCCTGCAGGGTTCGGAGAGGGGGGGCTGTAGCGGTCCCAAGATGGGGACAGTGTGTTGGTTGTTCCATCGCGAGCGAACGACCAGAAGAACGCGTTCTTATGGCGTTTACCATGCATGGAAAACGCCATAAGAATGCTTACTTGAGGGCTTTCACGAAGAAGGTGACGCCGAGGTGGGCGGCGTGGGAGACGTCGGGGGAGAAGCCGTGGTCGTAGCGGTCGAGCTGGTGCCATTCGCTGCCGCGCCAGAGCTGGTGGAAGCGGAGGCCGTAGGTGAAGGGGACTACACGGTCGGCAGTGCCGTGAACGATGCAGGCAGGACCTTTGTAGCCGGCGGCGGTCTCGTAGATAGGCAACCAGAAGGCGGTTGTGATATAGTCGCGACCAATGCGATGGCCCCATACCTCAACGGTCTCGGGCGGGTCGAGCGGGTCGCCGTGATTGCCAGGCTGATTCAGGATGCTGCCACGGATGGCATCGTCGCGGATGACAGCAGCAGGGGCATACAGGGCTACGGCTTTGATGTTCTTCTTACCTAACTGACCGGCCAGCATAGAGGTGACTACCCCACCCTGGGAATGTCCGACGATGCCGATGCGACCGAAACGGGGATCGGCATGGATGAACTCATAGACGCGGCGTGCGTCCTCGATCTCATTGGGAATGGTCATCTTCTCGAAGGCTCCCTCGCTCTCGCCGTGGGCGTTGAAGTCGAAGCGGATGCTGGCGATGCCCTGTGCCTCGAGGCCGTCGGCAAGGCAGCGCATAAGGGGTTCATTGCGATTGCCTGTGAAGCCGTGGCAGATGATGACGATGGGGCATCGCTTGGGCATCACATCGGGGGTCTGAAGGTCGGCCACCAAAAGGCCGTGGTCGCCCTGAAGTGTAAGGCGTTCGCTCTTGGCGGCGACACTACCCGCCATCAGGAGGCAGGCAAGGAGGAGTGTGATGTTCTTTTTCATTGTGGTGTAATGTTACAGGGCTTCGATGTAGAAGCTGACGGGACGGAAGCCGTCGTTGCAGCTAATCATGGCGCTCATGGGGTTCTTCATCCAGCCGTCGAAGAAGTTGCCTTCGCCGCGGGCAAGGGACTCCACGAAAGGACGCATCACATCCCAAGCGGAAGGGCATAAGCCCTCGGGACACTGACCGTCAACGGATACCCATTGCTGGCCCATACTGACATCGCAGGCGTGCTCGATGGGGTTCTCATACTGCGCCATCAGGTCGTCATAGACGGTCTGACGCACAGCGGTGATACGAACAGGATTCATTCTCTGGTAGCGAGGTCTTCGAGAATCTTCCAAACGTTGAGGAGGCCACGGGGCACATGGAAGCAGCCCTTCCACTTACCGCCCTTGAGAGGCAGCAGGACCTCGCCCTGACGGTTGAGGTAGCCGTACCACTCGGGGTAGTCATCGTCGCGGAAGTGTTTCCAGGCGTAGTCGTGGACGCGCTGGAACCAGTCGAGGCAACGCTGGTCGCCGGTGAGCTGATAGCCCTTGATGAGGGAGATGAGGGTCTCGAAATGTACCCACCACAGCTTCTGGTCCCATTCGAGTTCGTGGCGCGGATGGCCGAGGCGGTCCATGAAGTAGAAGATGCCGTCGTACTCCTTGTCCCAGCCGTACTCGACTTCTGCAAGGGTGATTTCCACGGCTTTCTTGATGAGTTCGGGACGACCGAGGCGCTTGCCGAGATCCATGACGAACCACATGGCTTCGATGGCGTGACCGGGGTTCATCTTGCGGCCATCGAAACAATCGACGAGGTTGCCGTCCTTGCCCAGGGCTTCCACGATGAGACCGAGTTCGGGACGGTAGAAGACGTCCATGACTTCGTGCAGGCAGTCATCGATGGCTTTCTGCAGGAAGGCAGGCTCCAGCAGGGGTTCAATCTCGAGGGCTACGTTGCAGAGGATCATCGGCAGGTCGAAGGTCTTCAGGGCACGGGCACCGGGAGCGGCCTTGGACCACTTGCCCTTGGGGTTGTCGGTCTTGGAGAGGACGATGTCGAAGGTGCGCTTGGCAATGTCGGCGTATTCGGCGGAACGGGCGACGTCGCCCGCGGTCTTCAATGCGATGGAGAGCTGGCCGAAGGCGATGACGGCGAAGGTGTAGGAGAAGATGTTGTAGGGCTCCACGAGGGCATGGCCTTCGCGGTCGAGGGCGAAGTACCAGTTGAGGTTGCCATCGTGGCCGTGCTTCTTCAGGAACTCAGCACCCTGAATGGCGGTGTCGAGCCACTCCTTGCGGGGCTCCACGGTGTTGTAGAGCTTGGAGAACATCCACACCTCGCGGCCTTGCATCCACACGAATTTGTCGGTGTCATAGACATTGCCAACGCGGTCAAGGCAGGTGAAATAACCGCCAAACTCGGTATCCTGGCTCTTGTTAAGCCAGAAGGGAATCACGCGGTCCAGTAATTCGGAGCGGTACTGCTCCGCTAATTTCTTGAAGTCTATCATAAATGTATTGAACTTAATTATTCTTTGGGTAATGTTTTCCATGTCAACCCCTTCTGCTCCTCTTTCTGTGGCATGACAAAGCTGAGGAGGAGGGCGACGAGGACGCTGACGAGCATCGAGACGAAGCCGAAGAGGAGGAAGTTGGCCTGCGTGAAGAAATTCATGTAGAGCACCGTTGCCGTGCCACAGAGGAAGCCGATGATGGCAGCCCTGGAGCCGATGCGCGGGAAGAAGATACCCATCATGAACAGACCGCCGATGGCACCGCTGAGGAGACCGAGGATGGTGTTGAAGTAGTCGAGCAACGACTGGATATCAACGGTCGCCATGAGCCAGGCGATGGCCATTCCGATCATACCGGCACAGATGCCAGCGATGCGGGCAACACGCACGGTGTTGGTCTCCTGTGCCTGCTTCTTCATCTTACCCCATAGGTCCACCGTGAACGCTGTGGAGATGGAGTTGATGTTGGAGGCGATGGTGGACATCGTGGCCGCGAAGACGGCTGCGATGAGGAGTCCTGCGAGACCGGCGGGCAGCTGACTCATCATGAAGAAGGGGAAGATGGCGTCGCCCTTGGCCATCGTGATATCCAGCTCGGCGGGATGTGTCTTGAAGAAGGTGTAGAGACCCGTACCGATGGTGAAGAAAGCGATGGTCACGACCACAGACATGAGGCCGTTGGTGAGGATGCCGCGCGCTGCACTCTTCTCATCGGAAGTAGTCAGGTAGCGTTGGATGACGGTCTGGTCGCTGGTGTAGCTGATGAGGTTATTGGCGAGACCGCCGAGGATGACCACCCACCACGTGGCGTTGACGAAGTCAAACGGGTTTTCGGCATCGAAGAGGAAGAGGCGGAACTTGTCGTGGTCAGTGGCAATCTGCCAGAAGTCCGAAGCGCCGTTGTCGCCTGTGTTGACGATGAGATAGACGGCTGCAAGGATGGCACCGCCCACGAGGATGATGCCCTGGATGACATCGCCCCAGACGACGGCCTCGACACCGCCCATCGTGCAGTAGAGGATGGTGATGAGGGCCATCAGCGCTATACATATATATATATTAATACCCGTGACAGCGGTCATCGCCAGCGACGGCAGGAAGAGCACGAGGGCCGTGCGCGCTACCATGAAGACGATGAAGAGGATGCTGGCCATCAGGCGTGTGGCGCTGTTGAAGCGGCGCTCGAGATATTCGTAAGCGGTGGTGACGTTCAGACGGCGGAAGAACGGCAGGTAGTACTTGATGACGGGGAACGACACCAAGAGGATGCAGATCTGCATCGGGTAGTAGGTCCAGTCGGTGGCGTAGGCCTTGGCAGGGATGCTCATGTAGGTGATGGCGCTGAGCATCGTGGCGAAGATGCTGATGCCGGCAGCCCACCAGGGGATGCGACCGCCACCCTTGAAGAAGTCGTCACCGGAGTTGCCGGCGCGCTTCATGAAGTAGTAGCCGAGATAGACCATTCCCAAGAGGTACAGGATGAGCACCACCCAGTTCAGCCATCCGAAGTGGGCGCTGTAGGTGATATCGACACGCGTAGCATCTGCCGAGCGCACACCGGGTTTCTCTTCGCCACCGATGACGAGGACAGTTAAACTACCCGTACCGGACGGTACGGGAACTACGGCAGCACCGGCACGGGCAATGAGGGGTGAATCGAAAACTTCAGCCCATGAGTCGGTGACGGTGTGATAGACGAGGATGCTGCGACGGAACTGGTACCAAGCAGGGTCTTGCGTCATGTAGGCATAGGCTTCCTCGCGAAGCGTTGCCAGCTGCTCGGCGGTTGTAGTGGTGTCAGCAATGAGGGCGTTACGCTCCAATGCCGCCTCGAAGATCTGCTTGTTGACACCGCCGAAGCAAAGGATATGAGCGGCACCGGAGGGAAGAGCGGAGGCGCCAACTAAAGACTGAAGACCCTCTCCCTGCTCCCCCGTAATGGGGAGAGCCTCACTTCGTTCGAGAGCTGGCGCGCAGCTACTCCCCTCCCTCATGGGAGGGGTTTGGGGGTGGGTCTGCATTAAAGATGTGGGAAGCCACTGTCCCTTTCTGGTGTCGTAGATGACGCCGTTAGCGACAGCTTTGCGATAGCGGGGATCGAAGCCACCGAGGAGATAGAAGTTGGAGCCAATGGCACCTTTCTGCACGGCGGCAGCTGGTTGCACGCGGGCAGGTCCAGGCATATCGGGCAGTTCCTCCCAGGCGGCCCCTGTCTGCGACTCAAACCACGAGGCGGGCAACGGCCATTTCAGGCGGAAAGCCTTGTGGTTCATCACTCCATTATGCTGACCGCCAGCAACGTAGATGAAGCCATCACCGTAAGCGGCGGCGAAGTTGTCGAGAGCGCGGGGCAGCGGGGGCAGATCGCGACTGATGGCCTCGCCACTCGTTCCCAGAGTCAAGAGAACTGCAAAGTCCTCGCTCTTCAGGCCATCGGCCGTACCGCCGAGGCAGACAAGACCTTCAGGCGTAGTGACACTGGCACCATAGGCAAGTGCACAAGGCAGCAATCCCGCACGCCACCATTCCTCTTTGCCATCAAGCGAAATCGCATAGATATCAGTATAGAAGACTTTCTGACCACCTTCGGCTGCAGGTACATCAGGGAAGTTGCAGCCACCAGCTACCAAAACGCGGTTGGAAGGCACTGAAAAGTCTTTTGGAATAAAACCAGCAAAAGCACCACTCACACCCTGACCACCAAAAGCGGAGAGAGCAGGAAGGGACGCGAAGGAGGCGTTGTTGAAGCGATGCTGGGAAGCAGCCTCACCCCCCGTCCCCCTCTCCAAGGGGCGAGGGGGAGTAGTATCTTGTGCTAATGAAAAGCTTGTTATGAGAATCGCCAGAGCGAAAAGAGACATGATTTTTTTCATAATCACTCTTTTTAAAAGGTTACTACTCCCCCTCGCCCCTTGGAGAGGGGGACGGGGGGTGAGGCCAGACTTGGCTGAGAGTCTAATTACTTATTGCAATGATTGAAGAAGTCGATGGCGTCGAGCTCAGCTTTTAGGCGCACCTCCTCTTCGGGAGTAATGTTCTGGAAGGGTGTGCGGTTGGGACCGAGATCGAGACCGATGAGCTTCATGATGCGCTTGCCGCCGACGATGTTGCCGCGGAAGTGGCAGATGACATCGATGACATCCTGAGCGTAGTTCTGCAGCTCGCGAGCCTTCTCCAGATCACCGGCCTTCCAGGCTTCGATGATGCCTACGAGGCAACGGCCGTTGTAGTTCGTGGTGCCGCCGATGCCGCCCTGTGCACCGCCCATGGCAAGACACGGGAGGATGGTCTCATCCTGACCATGGAGCATGTCAAACTTACCGTCCTTGTAGCGACGGCAGCGATTGTACTCATAGAGACTCTCGAAGGTGTACTTGATACCGGCGAAGTTGGGAATACGACCATCGACAGCCTGCAGGAATTCGAGCATCGAGAGGAAGGCGCCGTTGAAGGCGGGGATGTGATAGAAGTAGAAGGGAAGTTTCGGCGCACCGCAGGCTATCTCTTCGCAGTATTTCACCAGTTCCTCGATGCGTCCCACCTTGGGGAAGGGAGGCGCCATAGCGCCGATGCCGAAGGCACCGATGGCTTGGGCGTGTTCGGCAAGATTCTTGGAACTGCGAACGCAGGTGCTGCCCACGTGGACGATGACCTTGAAGTCCTCGAAGCCCTTCACAGCTGCCATCCAAGCCTCGGCAATCTGCTTGCGCTCGTCCTCGGTGAGCATATAGCCCTCACCGCTGGAACCATTGATAAACACACCTTTCAAACCATTGCGATAGAGCAGGTTGGCGTACTCGGGGATGATAGACAGGTTGATGCTGCCGTCAGCGTTCATCGGGGTGAACGGGGCGTCAATGAGACCTTTGATTTTTTCGAATTTCATAATGATTAGTTATTGGAATGATTAGTAAGTTAGTTTCATCGTTTGTTTGACGGCACAAAGGTATGAAGTATTCTTGGAAGTTCCAAATTTTAAGGTGTAACTTATGCGCAAATTTCCGTTTTTATTTGGCCAAGTCGAAGGAATAGATTACTTTTGCAGCCGCAATAATGCAGGGGTACTTGCTCAACCCCCTTTAACAAAACAAGAAATAATGAAAAAACAAGAACCTGTAAGCGTGACGTTCATGCTACTCGGCGTCACGTTCTGTGTTTGCCTCATCCTGGCAAACCTCCTCGCAACCAAACAATTCCAATTCGGTCCCCTGAACTTAACGACAGGCGTTCTCGTCTTTCCCATTTCGTATGTCGTGAACGACTGCATCACCGAGGTGTGGGGATATCGTCGCGCAAAGCTCATCATATGGACTGGTTTCGTGATGAACTTCGCCTTTGTGCTCTTAGCATGGCTGGCCGACCTTATTCCTGGCGCTCCATACTGGACCAATCAAGAAGGTTTTCACGCCCTGTTCGGACTAGCTCCACGCGTGGCATTAGCATCATTTGCCGCCTTCCTGGTGGGCTCATTTCTAAACGCCTACGTGATGAGCAAGATGAAAATCCGTCACAAGGGCCGCCGCTTCTCGCTTCGTGCTATCGCCTCGACAGTCGCTGGCGAAGTGTCAGATTCTATCGTCTTCTTTCCCATCGCCTTAGGGGGTATTGTTCCTGAGAAGAACCTCGCGCTGATGATGATCAGCCAAGTAGTCGTAAAGACCCTTTACGAAGTGATTGTACTACCCATTACCATCCGTGTTGTTGCATGGCTCAAACGCACTGAAGGAATTGATGTTTACGACGAAGGAGAAAATTACAGCGTGATATGAATCCAATGAACAAAGAAACAGCCCTCGTGGTATTCAGCGGCGGACAAGACTCAACCACTTGTCTGTTCTGGGCGCTAAAGCACTTCCAGAAAGTGGTTGCATTAACGTTTATTTATGGTCAAAAACACGTTTTGGAGGTGGGAATGGCACGAAAAATTGCCGAAAAGGCAGGCGAAGTGGCACGTAAAAACGGCTTGAACTGCGGTGGAGGCAACGTGGATTGGTATCAGATGGACGTCTCGTTCATCAGCCAGCTATCCCACAACTCGCTGACGGATAGCAGCATTGTGATGGATCAGGATAAGCCGGCAGACGGTCCGCCCAACACATTTGTTCCAGGCCGCAACCTGTTCTTCATCTCCGTGGCCGCTGTCTTTGCCCGCGAGCGAGGCATCAACCACCTCGTAACAGGCGTTTCACAGACCGATTACAGCGGTTATCCCGACTGCCGCGACGCCTTCATCAAGGCGCTAAATGTAAGTTTGAACCTCGGTATGGATGAACAATTCGTCATCCACACGCCTCTCATGTGGATTGACAAAGCACAAACATGGGCAAAGGCCGACAGATTGGGGGTCTTGGACCTCGTACGCCACGAAACGCTCACCTGCTACAACGGTGTCCCCGGCGATGGGTGCGGCGAATGCCCCGCCTGCAAGCTCAGGAGAACAGGACTGGAAGAGTTTTTGGATAGCCTCACCCACACACCCTCTTCCACCTGTGAAGAAAGAGAAAAATTCAGTCAGCGAAGAATCCAGACTCTTAAAAGTTGATGCCACAGAAATTTGAAGTACATATCTTAGGGTGCGGGTCGGCACTTCCGACTCGGAAACACCTGCCCTCGTGCCAGGTTGTGGATGTGCGTGACAAACTGCTATTGCTCGACTGCGGTGAAGGGGCACAGCTTGCGTGGCGCAAGACTGGCCTCAACTGGCAGAAGATCTCACACATCTTTCTTACCCACGCCCACGGCGACCACGTTTTCGGGCTACCAGGCCTCATCTCCACGATGGGTCTGCTTGGACGCACAGCGCCGCTCTTCGTGCACGGTCCTTCTACCTTGCAGCCATTCATCCAATGCGTCGTGGAACAGTTCTGCACCAATCTTGACTACGAGATTCATTTCGAGCCCGTTGACAGCACTCGCCATCAAATCATCTTCGAGGATCGATCCATGAAGGTGTGGAGTCTTCCTCTTCAGCATCGCGTGCCCTGCTGCGGTTATCTCATCCAGGAGAAGCCCGGATTACCGCACATACTCCGCAAGATGATAGACTTCTACAACATCCCCACCTGGGCTATCAACCACATCAAGGCCGGCGAGGACTGGAAGACAGAAACGGGGGAGGTCATCCCCCATGAACGTCTCACCACCCCACCCGACCCCGTACGTTCCTATGCTTACTGTTCGGACACGATGCCCACTGCCGATCTCACGGAATGGCTACGCGGCGTAGATTTACTCTATCATGAGGCCACCTATGCTGACGACGACATCGACCAAGCACAACGCTACGGGCACTCCACGGCAAGACAAGCAGCCACCGTGGCACGTGCTGCAAATGTGAAGAAATTACTGCTCGGACATTTCTCCGCGCGCTACGATGACGAGAACGTCCTACTTGAGGAGGCAAAAAGCATCTTTCAGAATGCCTTTTTGGCACATGAAGACTTGCGGATAACACCATAATTCAAAAAATATTGTGTTTTTCCATAAAAAAATTTGCACGGAATGCAGAAAAGGCCTACATTTGCCCTCGAATAACCCCGAAAATAGGTTTTACATGAAGAAATATTACCTCTTTTTGATATTCGCAACCGTTCTCTGTGCACCCGTTGCTGCCAACGAGATGCCTGCTGAATATAACGAGGCAGAAGCAGCTTTAGAGATGCCGGATGCAGACCCTGAATTGACGCCCATCACCATCACCGTCAACGGTTCGCAAGTGCACGTTGCCAACGCCACAGGCCACACCCTAGAGATTTACAACCTCGCCGGCGTACGCGTTGCCACCTACAAGATTGATAGCGACGATACAACCGTCAACCTCAATCTCCCGAGAGGATGTTACATCCTAAAAGTGGATAAAGTGGTGAGGAAAGCTCCCATTAAATAAAACGAACAACTAACTAACTTCTCTATTTTATTCCTCAAATTAAGGAATCACAAAAAGGTCGGACTCCTGTTCCGACCTTTTTCAACAAGAAGCTCCAGCACAATGAAAGCAACGCAGCAAACGATTCAGCAAATCCAACGTGCCATCCGAAAGGTGGCTGAGAAGTTCCCTCCCACAGCCGATCCCGTGCTGACCGACCTCCACATGCAGGTAAGGCCTGAGAGCGGCGAGCTACGTATCTTTGACGACGACATGGAGGAACTCATGCGCATCGTAGTTGATCAATGGTTGGAGCCCACAGAGGAAGACCCCTATGAAGTTGCCGAAAGCGCCATTAAGTTGTGTATCAATTCTTTGCACAACGAGGTGGAACGCATGAGCATCCTGCATCCCTTTTCATTTGTCATGATGGGAGAGGACGGCGAAACCCTGTCCGACATCTACATCGTGGATGACGATGCCATTATGTTGGACACGGAATTGCTGAAAGGGCTCGACGAAGAGCTCGACAGTTTCCTCGAGAACCTGTTAAAAGAAGACTAAGTATTATTGTGGGCGCTCACCACGTGGTGGGCGCTGACCGGTTTTCCCCTCTGGACCATTTCCACGTCGGCCTTGCACCATTCGACGATGGAAATCATCCTCGGCTTTCATCACCTTAAAGACTTTTTCTGCAGGCACCGCCTTGATAAGCCGTTTGTAAGCATCTTGCTCTAACTTTGCCATATCCACCTTCATCTGATTGATTTTCTCAATCGTTTGTGTATAAGCATTTTCATCGATACCCGGAGCCTTCTTCAGCTCATGAATCTGCTGCCCCATCTCGCGCTGTTTCTTACGCATTTCATTGTAAATGGGGAAGAATGCCTTTGCCTCTTCGGGCGTCAATGCTGCAGCCTTCGTCAAGGACTCTTCTACCATTTTCTGGAACTTCTCTGGGTCAAAGCGTCGTTCGCCCCTTGGAGGATTCTGAGCAACCGCCATGAGTGGAAGAACAGCGGCTAGAACAATAATCAATATCTTTTTCATAGCTATGTATGATTGACGTTAATAAGCTTCTGTCAAGTAGTAGGCAATCTGGTTGTTATCCAGCATTTCATAGTCAAGGACTTCATCCAACTCATCGTCGTCCCACGCATATTCCAACTGATCGTTCTGGAGTGCTTGCTCCTGATTCTGCAAACGATTGTAGAGCAGTGTTCCACCACCCACACAGAAAACAGCCACCGCCACAGCCGCCGCATAGCGCATTACACGGCGCCACAACGGGACAACCACAGCATGGACCTTCACAGACTCCCGTTGCTGGGGAGCCTCTTCTGCGATTCGCGCCATCAGACGATTGGTGAAGCTCTCAAAGTAGCCATCGGGCGTTCGAAAAGGATTCTGCCCGTTGTCGTGCTGCCTGATATAGTTTTCTTCCTGCATCATTATTTCTTGTTTTTACGTTGTTAAGACGTCATCTTACATAAAAGGTTTAATCGAGTGCATGGAAAAAATCAGATATTTTTTTCACTGCATGATGGTACGATGCTTTCAGTGCCCCGACGCTCGTCCCCAAGAGTTCGCTCATATCCTCGTACTTCATTTCCTCGTAGTATTTTAAGTTGAACACCTGACGCTGTTTATCGGGGAGTGAAGCGATAGCCTCCTGCAGCTGCCGAGCCGTCTCATCACCATCGAAGAAGGGATCACTTTCCAAACGTGCGGCGACACCTACAGCCGCGGCATCATCAAGGCTTAACGCCTGACGCTTACGCTCTAGGAAGTTCAATGTTTCATTGCTGGCGATACGGAACAACCAGGTGGATAGTTTTGCCTCTCCACGGAAGCCATCCAGACCCGTCCATGCTTTGATGAACGTATTCTGCAACACATCATCAGCATCGTCATGTGAAAGCACCATCCGACGGATCTGCCAATAGAGCTGTTCCTTGAAATGCTCTACCACAAGCGTGAACGCCGCTTCACGACAACTCACGTCGCGCAGCTGCTCCACGATCTGATGTTCATTCCATTTAACGCTTGCCATGATAACGATGCTTTCGCGCGATCCTATTTATAAATTTCGGCTTTTGTTGCTTTTATCGGCGCAAAGGTAACACCTTTTCCTGAAAAAGCCGTAACTTTGTGCCCGATTTTTAAATAATCATTCTACACTTTTCATTTTTCACTTTTCATTTTTATAATGCCTGCCATTCAAACCATCCTCCTTCTTCTGGCCAGCAACGTCTTCATGACTTTCGCCTGGTACGGCCACCTGCGCTTGCAGGAAGCTGGAGTCAGTAGCAACTGGCCCCTCATCGGCGTGATTGCCTTCTCGTGGAGCATCGCCTTTATTGAATACTGCTTTGCCGTTCCCGCCAACCGAATCGGCTTTATTGGCAACGGCGGTCCCTTCACCCTCGTGCAGCTGAAGGTCATTCAGGAAGTAATTTCTCTCTCCATCTTCACGGTCATCATCGGCTTCCTATTCCAGGGGCAGAGCCTCCACTGGAACCACTTGGCCGCCTTCGTCTGCCTCGTCCTTGCCGTGTATTTCGTCTTCAAATAGCTAAACATTGTGATGAAGCAAGAACATGCCCTTGGCTATGGTGCAACCCTTCTACTGCCATTCTTAGCCCTCCCCTCCTCTGCGCAGCAACGCCCTAACATCCTATATATCATGTGTGATGACATGGGCTACGGCGACCTCTCCTGCTATGGGCAGCAACACTTCCGCACGCCCAATATCGACCGTCTGGCATCCGAGGGGATGCTGATGACATCGGCTTATGCTGGCAGTCCGGTGTCAGCTCCCTCACGTGCCTGTTTCATGACGGGGCAACACGCTGGGCACACTCATGTGCGGGGCAACCGCGAGTATTGGCATAAAGCCAACACCGTTATGTATGGCGCCAACGCTGACTATGCCGTTGTAGGACAGGAACCCTACGACACGGCACACGCCATCCTGCCAGAGATATTCAAGGCTGCAGGGTATCGCACAGGGCTGTTCGGCAAATGGGCCGGCGGCTACGAAGGGAGTCCTTCCACACCCGACAAGCGCGGTATAGACGAATTCTATGGCTACATCTGCCAGTTCCAAGCCCATCTCTATTTTCCGAATTTCCTGAACCGTTTCTCTCGTTCGGCTGGTGATACTGCCGTCGTGCGCGAGGTGCTAGAGCAGAACATCCAACACGCCATGTTCGGAACGGATTATGACAACCGAACACAGTATTCTGCCGACCTCATCCATCAACGCGCCCTGTATTGGTTGCGACAACAAGATGCTCACACGCCATTCTTCGGCATCTTCACCTATACCCTTCCTCACGCAGAGCTCCGTCAGCCCGACGACTCCCTGTTGCAAGCATTCCGTGGCCATCTCCTGCCCGAACGATCCTATCGCGGCGACAACCCCTCACGTTATAACCCTACCCCCGAGGCACACGCACAGTTTGCCGCCATGATCACACGGCTTGACAAACAAGTGGGCGAGATCATGCATCTGCTTGAAGAATGCGGTCTGGCAGACAACACCGTTCTCATCTTCACAAGTGATAACGGTCCACACGAGGAAGGGGGAGCAGACCCCGCATACTTCAACCACGACGGAAAGTTCCGCGGACTCAAACGTAGCACCCACGAAGGCGGTATCCGAATTCCCTTCATTGTGCGCTGGCCCTCGCATGTATGTCCTGGCAGCAAAAGCGACTTCCCCTTTGCCTTCTACGACCTACTTCCGACCTTCTGCGATATGGCTGGAATCACGGATTACCCCAAGCAAGACATTGACGGTCTAAGCATTCTGCCCACGCTCACGGGCAAGGGGCGTCAGCAACGGCACGACCACCTTTATTGGGAATTCCATGAAACCGACATGCTCGGTCTCCGCCGCGGGAAGTGGAAATTGGTTGTAAAGCATGGGACGCCATCCCTCTACAACCTGGCCAATGACCCACACGAAGACCGCGACCTTGCCGACCGCTATCCCCGTCTCGTCCGTCGCCTCGTCCGTAAAATCCATGAAGAGCACACCAACAATCCCCTCTTTCCTGTTACGCTGCCCCCTCTGCCTTAAACGAGGGCATAGACGTCCTCCAGCATATCCTGAGGCAAGCAAAAGCGGGGATCTTCACTGTGAGCATCAATGGCGGCCAGGAAATGAGGCATTTCCTCTCCATAAACAAGCCTCATGCGCGAATTGAGGGCATCATTATGTTGGCATGAATAGGTTAGATTCGCCAACCGATCGGCCAGCTTCACAAAAGGAGCATAGGGTGTCTCACGAATGCCCTGATAGTATTTCTCTCCGGCTCGCTCAGCCCGTGTGCGACCTTTGTCATTCGTCAGCGCATAAACAATCTCTGCCGCCATCACCGCTTGCTGGTCGTCCATATAGTGACGCGCTTCCTTGACTACATCATTATAGGTGAGTCGGGCGTCTTCTATGCTATCGTGATAATAGGCAGAAAAAATGAGAGGGAGCACATCTTCCGCGCGTGCGCACACCACATCGCCATATTTCTGTACACAATTGGCCACCATATCCAGATGGTAGCCATATGGGTGAAAAACGGCATAACGCTGGTTGACACTATCATGCAGATGGTGTGCCGCCTCCCTGATTTGCTCAACGACCTGAGCATGGTCCTTGAAAAACTGCTGAAATACGCGCTGTTCCATAAGAGTTATATCATCATTTTTTAGAATGTCCACTTCATGGCGACGGTGGGGATGACATAGAAACGATTGTTCTTGCCTTCAGCAGGCCAGACGAGGTTGTTACTGATTTCCCACTCTGTACCCACGCTCCACTTAGCCTGGTCGCTGATACGGGGAAGTCTCCATAGGTTCACCCAGAACTGGGGCTCGCTGCTGAGCACCACGCGGCCATTGACCGCCTTGTCGTACCACACATCGAGATAGCCCGAGAAGGTGCATAGTCCCTTGGCAAAGTGGAGTCCCCACACTGCCGTCAGCTGTGCGCTGTGGTGACAATCGTCATGATTTTCCTTGTGCGAGAGGAACTTGTACATCAGTTGCAGAGAGAACGTCTTGGTGAAGTCTTTGCTATGCCAGTTCCATGCCGCACCTAAGAGATAGGCATCATCGTAGCCATAGGGTGCACGCTGCAGGCCGCCGTTATACTCCAGATGGATGGCAATTGGTGCCTTCCAGAAGCGTAACTCACGGGAGATCTCGCCATAGGCGCTCTTGATGAAGCGCTCACCGAAGTCGGCATCGATGAAAAAATACGTACTACCCCACTTGTCGGGGGTGAAATTCTCAACGGTCGCTGTCACGTACTGGCGGTTAGAAAGCTGCTCGCCATAGAGGTTGTGACCCAGGTCGTAATGTAACTGGACGTTGAGCTGAGCGTAAGCCACAGTGGCGATGAAGGCCGCCGCAGCAAGAAGAAAACTTCTTTTCATTACTTTTGATTTTGTAGCTTATATTTAATAACAAAGTAAAGAGCGCTTGCTTCCCTTGGGAAAAGCGGTGCAAAGGTACGTGTTTTTTTTTAATTTACAAAAAAAGTTGCTGAAACGTTTGGCTGTTTCATGAAAAAGCTATACCTTTGCACCCGCTTTCGAGAAACAAAGCCCGCTGAGGTGTCAGCAACAGGGTCAACTCGGAAGGGCGCTTAGCTCAGCTGGTTCAGAGCGTCTGCCTTACAAGCAGAGGGTCGGCGGTTCGAATCCGTCAGCGCCCACAAGAAACATACATGTTGGCTCCGTAGCTCAACTGAATAGAGCATCTGACTACGGATCAGAAGGTTGTGGGTTTGAATCCCGCCGGAGTCACATTCTTTGACACGTTGTGTCTGGGCGGATACCAGAGTGGCCAAATGGGGCAGACTGTAAATCTGCTGGTTGTTACCTTCGGTGGTTCGAATCCATCTCCGCCCACAGCGGCAATGCCGGTGCAAGTTGAACGCAGAACAAGCTTGCTTGATTATTCTGAGGCGCAGCCCGGTATCGCGCAAAATTAATTTTGCGGCAATAGCTCAGTTGGTAGAGCACGACCTTGCCAAGGTCGGGGTCGCGAGTTCGAGTCTCGTTTGCCGCTCTCACAGAGTTCTTTTAGAGTTTTCTCAAGGTGCGTTAGTTCAGTCTGGTTAGAATACATGCCTGTCACGCATGGGGTCACGGGTTCGAGCCCCGTACGCACCGCAGACTCTAAACTTTTAACTCTAAAAAATTAAACTATTTCGGTGCGTTAGTTCAGTCTGGTTAGAATACATGCCTGTCACGCATGGGGTCACGGGTTCGAGCCCCGTACGCACCGCAAGCTCTCCTTCTGGGAGGCTTTTTTTTGCCCTTGGGCAATCGTTTCTAATCGGGGAGTTGCGCCATGAGTGAAAGCATCTGGTCGCGAAGTTGGGCGGCTGTGATGAAGTCGAGTTTTTTGGCCGCCTCCTGCATTTGCCGGCGGAGCTGATCAACCCGCCTTTGCAGCTGCTCACGAGTAAGGTATTCTGCTTCAGGTTCTGCAGCTACCGGCAATCCCTCTTCAGGTAGCAAGCGCACGTTGACGGTCTGCGGACGCTCTGGTTCTATGTATGCACGGCGGTCGCGCTCGGAGGCAGCATCTTGATGGGCCGCTACGAGGTCTGTCATCGTGCGTTGCTTGCGGATTTGCGTGGGTGTAATACTATGTTCCTCGTTGTAGTGCAGTTGCTTTTCGCGACGGCGATTGGTCTCGTCAATGGTGAGACGCATTGATTCCGTGATGGTGTCGCCATACATGATGGCCTTACCGTGTATGTTACGAGCCGCACGCCCAACGGTCTGCGTCAGCGAGCGATGGCTGCGCAAAAAGCCTTCCTTGTCAGCATCGAAGATGGCAACGAGCGACACCTCCGGCAGGTCAAGGCCCTCGCGCAATAGGTTTACACCCACCAGGACATCGAACTTACCCGCCCGCAAGTCATCCATAATCTGTACACGCTCCAGCGTATCCACATCGCTGTGGATGTAGCGTGCCCGCACCCCGTTGTTCATCAGGTATTCCGTGAGCTCCTCGGCCATTCGTTTGGTGAGCGTCGTCACAAGTGTGCGCTCCTCCGCCTCCACGCGTTGCTGGATTTCCTCCATGAGGTCATCCACTTGATTGGCTGTAGGGCGCACCTCAATAACAGGGTCGAGAAGACCGGTTGGGCGTATCACCTGTTCCACTACGATACCTTCGCTCTGTGACAGCTCGTAGTCCGCAGGAGTGGCCGAGACGTAGATGACCTGATGGGTCAGAGACTCAAACTCCTCAAACTTCAGCGGACGGTTGTCCATCGCTGCCGGCAGTCGGAAACCATACTCCACGAGATTGGTCTTACGGGCGCGGTCACCACCGTACATCGCTGAGATCTGCGGCACGCTGACATGGCTCTCGTCGATGACCATGAGGAAGTCCTCGGGGAAGAAATCAAGCAGACAATAAGGGCGAGTGCCGGCTGAACGGCCGTCGAAATAGCGACTATAGTTCTCGATGCCGGAGCAGTGGCCCAGTTCGCGAATCATCTCCATGTCATACGTAACACGTTCGTATAAGCGTTTCGCTTCCAACTGTTTGCCGACGCTCTCAAAAAAATGGACACGCTCCGCCAGATCGTCTTCTATCTGGTGAATGGCCGCCAGCGTCTGCTCCTTGGTCGTCATGAAGAGGTTGGCGGGATAAATCTTGTAGTCCTGAAACTCTCCGATGCGCGCCATCGCTACTGCGTCCACCTCCTCAATACAGTCTATCTCGTCATCCCAGAAAGTGATGCGCAGAAGGTTGTCGGAGTAGGCAAGCCACACATCCACCGTATCGCCCTTCACACGATACTCGCCTCGCGAGAGGCTGACGTCATTGCGGGTGTAGAGCGACTCATTCAGACGGCGCAAGAGCATATTGCGCTCAAAGATTTGTCCTCGATGCAGCAGAATGACATTCTCATAGAATGCCGCAGGGTTACCCATACCGTAAATACATGACACCGAAGACACTACGATCACGTCCTTGCGCCCAGACAGCAAGGCAGAGGTAGCTGCAAGACGCAGCTTGTCAATCTCATCGTTGATGGCCAGGTCCTTCTCGATATAGGTGTCTGTAGAGGGGATGTAAGCCTCGGGCTGGTAGTAGTCATAGTAGCTAACATAGTACTCCACGGCGTTGTTTGGGAAGAACGCCTTCATCTCACCATAGAGCTGTGCTGCCAGCGTTTTGTTATGGGAAAGAATGAGGGTGGGTTTGCCGATATTCTGGATGACATTAGCGATGGTGAAGGTCTTGCCGGAGCCCGTTACACCCAGGAGCGTCTGTGCAGGCAGTCCTTCCAGCACACCCTGCGTGAGCTGCTCGATGGCTTCAGGCTGATCGCCTGTGGGCTGATACTGCGATGTGAGTTGGAACTGCGGCATAGAGGGCTACCATTTAACCTGTTTAATCCCCGTTGGGATGCTATGGAAGGCCACAATGCGATCGGCCACGTTCTGCGCAATCGATGGAGAATACATCGTAAACTCGTATCTGTGATAATTTTTCTTGCCCATCACCCATGTTACGGGATAGAAGCCGAAATCCTCAACGATGTAATTATCAACAAACATAATATTGCGTTCCAGGTCTTTACGAACGGTCACTGGTTTCTCTGGATCCGCTCCACTCAGCCAAGGAATCTCAGCCGGTGTGTCATCCGTTTTCCAATTGACAGGGTTGATGGCACAGGCAACAGGTACCTGGATAATCGACCATATCGATGACTCATCACCGACGGACGAGAAGCAACAGGTAACGCCCACATCTGTGGCACCCGTCGCCGGCACGATATTCGGAGATTGTAAGTCCTCTTCCGTGACCTTATATCCTATCACATACGCCGCCACCAAACGTTTCATGTGCGAGGGTTGCAACTCCTTCAGCAACTCCACGGTGGCTTTTCCACCCTGACTGAAACCTGCAATGATAAAAGGGCGTCCTTGATTGAAATGCGTCAGGTAATAGTTGAAGGCTCGCTTGACGTCCTGAAAGGCATAAGGGAAACGGGATGCCAACACCGATTCGCTGGCAAAGGACTGCAATGTAACCTGCCGGTAATAATAGCTGTAGAAATTCGCAGTGATACCAAAGGCTGGTGCAGCCTTCTGGAAGCTAGGCGAAAAAGCATCACGCTGATTGTCATCATAGACATTCATGTGAGCATACTGTTTCCACCCTGACACATAGTCCGTGATAATTTCCGTAGGACATGTATAGAAGACGTCCACCCCGGCATCTCCCAGCAGCGCCTCCTGGATAAACCACATTGCGGGGTCGGAGTAATCGGGAACCGGAGGCAGATTGTAGGCTTCCATGTCTAAGGAATCCAGCACCAGCGTATCCGGCACATAAATATCCTCGCCCAGAAAGGAGCCATCGTCCACGAGTGCCTCATCCTGAAAGTCATCAGAAGAACAGGCTACAACAGCTCCAAGGACGCAGATCCACAAGAACTTGAAAACAATGTCTCTCATACCGTAATCGTCGTTTTTCGGCGCGAAGATACGAAAAAAGGCTGAACCAAACACAATAGTTTCCATATTTTATATTAAAAAAGCCTTTCTCCTTTGGTCAAGTCAGCAGAAAGTCCTAACTTTGCAGCCGTTTAAGCGCACACGCATGAAGATTATCCTCTCTCTCCTGTTTAGCTGCCTTCTTGTTCTCACCAGTTGTGGCGAATACAACAAGGTGATCAAGCATGGAGATCCTGAATATAAATACGAAGTAGCCAAAGCCTGCTACGCACGTGGTAAATACACCCAAGCCTACGACCTCCTCAACAGCGTTGTCATCAACTTCAAGGGGTCTGCATATGGCGAGGAATGTTTGTATCTGATGGCTATGAGCGCGTTCAAGGGCCGCGACTATGACCTGGCGTCCTCGGGTTTCAAGAAGTATTATCAAAGCTACCCACGCGGATTGTATGTTGAGGAATCCCGCTACCACAGCGGTCTTGCCCTGTTCGAGAGTGTGCCAGACCCGCGTTTGGACCAGACGGCGACCTATCAGGCCATCGCAGAGCTACAAAGTTTCTTGGACTATTATCCCTACACCCGTTTGAAGCTCCAGACCCAGGAGATGCTTCAGCGCCTCCAAGACCATTTGATCGAAAAAGAGCAGCGCTCAGCACAGCTCTATTATGATCTGGGGAACTACATCGGCAACAGCACCAGCGGCGGCTCTAATTACGAAGCCTGCATCGTCACGTCCGAGAATGCCCTGCGTGACTTCCCCTATGCTTCCTCTCAACGCCGTGAGCAATTCATGATTCTTATCCTGCGATCTCGTTTCCATCTGGCCCGCCAGAGTGTGGAAGAGAAACGCCTGCAACGCTTCCGCCAGACAGTGGATGAGTACTATGGATTCATTAATGAGTTTCCGGAATCCACGTATCGGAAGGAAGCCGAGGGCTATCTCCGCAAGAGCGAAAAAGCGCTCGCAGGACAGTCGATTGACGACGATTGAAAGTTGACAACTATAAAATTGCAAAATCATAAAATCATAAAATATCAAGATGGATTACAAAAGAACCAATGCACCCACTAACACCGTGACCCAGAATGTCATGGATCTTTGTGACGACACAGACAACATCTACGAGAGCGTCGCTATTATCGCCAAGCGTGCCAACCAGATTGGCGCCGACCTGAAGTCAGAGCTCTCCAAAAAGTTGCAGGAATTTGCCTCCACCAACGATAACCTCGACGAAGTGTTTGAGAACCGTGAGCAGATAGAGATCAGCCGCTACTACGAGAAGCTGCCGAAGCCCACTCTCATCGCTACGCAGGAGTTCCGCGAGGGCAAGATCTATTTCCGCAATCCCGCTAAGGACAACGACGAGGTTGACCTATGATCCAACGCATCCAATCGGTCTATTTGGCCATTGCGGCCATCCTGTGCATAGCGTGTCTCTGCCTGCCTATTGGTCAATTTATTGACCCGTCAGGTGAGGTATGCGGCACACTGTACAACCTTTGGATCCACCTACCCTCCCCCATTGGATCAACCCTGACGACCATGAGCGGAGCTGAAACCGCACCTATCTTGGCCGCAGACGTTGCCGGTAGCCATATCTTCACACCTTGGGCACTGTTTGCCCTGCTGGTGCTCACCACGTCTGGCCTGATTTTCTGCATCTTCCTGTATAAGCAGCGCCTGGTACAGTCACGTCTGGCGCTCCTATGCAGCGTCCTGCTCTTGGGTTGGTATCTGCTGTATGCAGCCTTCGCCTACCTGATTCCCCACGACACCGACGCCACGTTTCAGCTGACACCCTGGGCCGCCTTCCCTGGCATTGCCTGCATACTCTCCTATCTGGCTTTCCGTGCCATTCTGAAAGACGAGATGCTGGTGCGCTCCCTGGATCGCCTACGTTGAACTCTTTTCTTAATCCCGCCTATGCTCCGAACATTCCTTGCAACCCTATTCAGCCTCGTACTCTTTAGCCCGCAGCTCAGCGCACAGCAGCCTGCAGCACCACGGGCAGTGCGCATGGGTGTGTTGCTCCCATTCAAAGAGAAGACAGCGCGTGGTGCCAAGATGGTAGAATTCTACCAGGGAATGTTAATGGCCGTTGACAGCCTCAAACATGTAGGGGTCTACATCGACGTTCAGGCCTTCCACACAGGTTCCTCGGCCTCTGAGATGGATCAACTTCTGGCCTCCCATTCGCTCAGCGACTGCGACGTAATCTTTGGACCCTTGGATGCTGCACAGCTCCCCATCTTGGCTGATTACTGTGACCTCCACTCGGTGCATTTGGTAGTACCCTTCACAAGCTTGGCGACCCAGCTGATAGGCCGTCCGCGCCATTATCTCATCAATGCCCCTCGTGCGCGAGTCCAGCAAGAGGCTTTATGGTACATCCAGGATCAGTTCGCTGATTATAACCTCGTTCTAGTGGAAACCAACGAATCCAATGAGGAGGGCCAGGCGTTCGGAGAGCAGTTGCGCACGGCTGCCAGCCAACGCGGCGTCTATGTACGCCCGCTGAACATAGAGGCTGACGACATGGCCTTCCAACAGGCCTTCAACCAACAACACAAAAACCTGGTTCTGCTGAACTCCCCTTCACTGAAGGCCATCAACCACCTGAGCTCCAAACTGAAGGATTTCAGGCGTCAGTATCCGGACTACCAGATTGCAGTCTTCGGCTATCCTGCCTGGCAGACCTACACACAACAACTGCTGTCTGACTTCTACCTGCTGGACACCTACGTTTATTCAACCTTCTACCGTAATCCCCTATCACAACGTTGCGAGAACTTCGACCGCCAGTTTATGCAGTGGTTCCACAGCCCGATGGCTACCACCTTCCCGCGCTACGCCCTGATGGGCTTCGACGTGGCCTATTTCTTCCTACGCGGTTTGAGCATCTATGGTAGCGACCGTCTTCAGGAGCAGCTGACACAGGTACCAGCCTATCCTTATCAACACCCTCTTTATTTTGAACGGACCAACGAAGACGATGGTTATGTGAACTCTTTCGTGCAGCTGATTCACTACACACCTCTTCAGTCCATCGAACTCATCACCCGCAACCGCTGATGAACCCGTCACGCCTCCTGCTTATCACCCTCATGATGTGGACCGCCACGGTTCCCATGAAGGCTCAAGTCGGTGAACTGCGCAACGACCTCACGGTGGGTGTCAACGGTGGCTACCTACTAAACCGCACCTCATTCGATCCCACCATCAAGAAGGTGTACAAAGGAGGCGAGACCTTCGGCGTGACCATTCGCTATACATGCGAGAAATACTTCGCGGCCATCTGTGCCATCCAGGCTGAAATTAATTATGCCAATATGGGTTGGAAAGAAGACATCGACCCGGAACTCAGCAGCGACACCTACTACCGCGATATGCGCTATATTCAGATGCCCATCTTCGCACGCCTCAGCTGGGGTCGCGAGCGCAAAGGCTTCCTCTTCGGTCTCCTCATAGGCCCTCAGATCGGCTACTGCTTCAGCGAAACCGAACACTACAGCGACCCGTGGGTCGGAAGTCCACGTCCGAATAAAGTAACGCAACAATACGGTAAAGGCGTTGAGCGCCGCTTTGAATACGGCATCTCCGGTGGTCTTTCCTTTGAGATCGGCACAAAAAAAGCAGGTCGTTTTGTGCTCGAAGGCTACTACTTCTACGGCCTCAGCGACATCTTCAACAACAGCAAGAAAGACCCCTTCGGACGCTCTGCCAACGGCGCCATCATCATCAAAGCCGGTTACCTCTACGATGTCATCCGCACGAAGGGTGTTGTTGACAAGCCTCGCAAACGCAAGAGAAACAAAGCCTCGATCCTTGGCCAATAAGACCTAGGGGGTTCCTTTCCAAAAGATTTCTATAGGATTTCACGCAGGAAGGCGGCGGTGAAGCCTTCTTGGCATTTTGCCACCTCTTCGGGGGTGCCGCAGGCCAACACCTGTCCACCACCACGACCGCCATCGGGGCCCATATCGATGAGATAGTCCGCCGACTTGATAACATCGAGGTTGTGCTCGATGACGAGGACAGTGTTGCCCTTATCCACCAAACGCTGGAGAACGCCCAGGAGGACACGGATGTCCTCGAAATGAAGGCCTGTGGTGGGCTCATCGAGGATGTAAAGCGTGCGGCCTGTGTCGCGCTTGCTCAGCTCTGTGGCCAGCTTCACACGCTGGCTCTCACCACCCGACAAGGTGGTGGAGGACTGTCCGAGCTTGATATAGCCGAGACCTACATCCTGCAGGGTCTTGATCTTCTGGAGGATGTTGGGTTGATTCTCGAAGAACTCCACAGCGCGATTGATGGTCATGTCCAGCACGTCGGCAATACTCTTGCCCTTGAAGCGCACCTCCAGTGTCTCGCGGTTGTAGCGCTTGCCGTGACATTCCTCGCAGGGAACCATCACATCGGGCAGGAAGTTCATCTCTATGGTCTTATAGCCATTGCCACCACACGTCTCACAGCGACCGCCCTTCACATTGAATGAGAAGCGACCTGGCTTATAGCCACGGATGCGGGCCTCAGGCAAGGCTACGAAGAGGTCGCGGATATCTGAGAAGACGCCCGTATAAGTGGCTGGATTCGAACGCGGTGTGCGACCGATAGGACTCTGATCGACATCCACCACTTTATCGATGTACTCCAAGCCCTCGATGCGGTCGTAGGGTAGCGGGTCACGCAGCGAGCGGTAGAAATGCTGAGAGAGGATGGGGTGCAGCGTGTCGTTGATGAGCGAGCTCTTACCCGAGCCGGAGACACCTGTTATGCAGATGAGCGTCCCCAGCGGGAAACACACATCCACGCTTTTCAGGTTGTTACCCCGTGCGCCCTTGAGTTCCAAATAATGTCCGTTTCCGGGACGTCGCACGGCGGGTATCTCTATCGTGCGCGAACCTATTAAATAATCTCTGGTCAATGACATGCCAGACGGCGTGTCATTGACTAGGGTTTCATACGTTCCCTGGAACATCACTTCCCCACCCTTGCGACCAGCCAACGGCCCCATGTCCACGATATAGTCGGCCTCGCGCATCATCTCCTCGTCATGCTCCACGACAATGACGGTGTTGCCCGTATCGCGCAGTTCCTTGAGCGAACGGATGAGGCGCCGGTTGTCACGCTGATGCAGTCCGATGCTGGGTTCATCCAAGATATACAGCACATTGACCAGTTTGGCACCAATCTGTGTCGCCAAACGGATGCGCTGGCTCTCGCCGCCGCTCAGGCTCATGCTAGTGCGCGAGAGGCTGAGGTAGTCGAGACCTACATCGCAGAGGAATTGCAGGCGCGCCCGTATCTCCTTCAGGATCTCGGGGGCAATCTGGCAGAATTGACGCGTTAAGGTTGATGATTGCTGAGCTATCATCAGCCTTAACGCGTCTATCCAGCTCAGCAAGTCCTTGATATCCATATCTGCTAGCTCTGCAATGTTTTTGCCTGCAATGCGGAAATGAAGGGCTTCACGGTTCAGGCGCGCGCCCTGACACTCAGGACACGTATCGGTTCTGGAGAACTGCTCCGCCCACTTCTGCGCTGTGGCGCTAGCCTCGGTTTCCTGCATCATCTGGATATACTTGACCAGACCGTCGTACTCGATATAGTAGTCATTCGTCGTGTGAGCCGTGGCAGCAGGAATACGCAGACGTTCTGGACAACCGTTGAGAATCTCATCGATGGCTTCCTCAGGCACATCACAGAGCGGCGTATCCATGGTCACGTCATAGCGAGCGAGCAACGCTTCCATCTGCCAGAAAATCATCTGGTTCTTAGCCTTGCCGAGCGGTGCAATACCACCATCCTTCACCGACAGCGTACGGTCGGGAATGACTTTGTTCACATCGATGAGGTTGACATAGCCGAGGCCCTTGCAGCGTGGACACCAGCCCTGTGGTGAGTTGAACGAGAAGTTATGGGGTGCAGGATCGGCGTAACTCATGCCCGTCGTGGGGCACATCAGGCGGCGCGAGTAGTGCTTCACCGCCTTCGACTCCATGTCCAACACCATCATCAGTCCCTCGCCCATCTTCATGCACAGTTCCACACTCTTCTTGAGTCTTGCCGTGTCTGCGTCGCTCGCCGACGCATTGTCAACTGTCAACTGTCCACTGTCAACTTTCATCCGATCTACCACCACCTCGATGCTGTGGTTACTATAGCGATCCACCTTCATGCCAGGCTGCACCTCCTGCACCTCACCATCCACACGCACCCACACGAAGCCCTTGCGACGCACATTGTCGAAGAGCTCACGATAGTGGCCCTTGCGGTTCTTCACCAATGGTGCCAGGAGTTGAATCTTATGGCCTGCATAGCCTTGAATGATTAGCTCAACAATTTGTTCCTCAGTGTATTTCACCATCGCCTCGCCCGTCTGCCACGAGAAGGCATCACCCGCACGGGCAAAAAGCAGACGCAGGAAGTCAAAGATCTCTGTAGTGGTTCCTACGGTGCTTCGCGGATTCTTGTTCGTCGTCTTCTGTTCGATGCTGATGACAGGCGACAAGCCCGTGATCTTATCCACATCCGGTCGTTCCAAACCGCCGAGGAAGTTACGGGCATAAGCTGAGAAGGTTTCAATATAGCGCCGTTGGCCTTCGGCAAAGATGGTGTCAAAGGCCAACGAGCTCTTTCCCGAACCGGAAAGACCTGTGATGACGGTCAAACTGTTACGCGGGATATCCACGTCCACATTCTTGAGGTTGTGAACACGAGCTCCCAAAACAGAAATCAAGCCTCCCCCTGCGGGGGGGAGGTTGGAAGGGGGCTTACTCATTTCCTTCTTCTTCATTATAGCGCGTCAAGACATTCACGTCCTTCCGGATCTTGTATTCTACGCCATCAGCACCCTTGGCCACGACGTTCACGAAATAGACGCCGTCCTTCACCGTCTTGCCTTTGTATTTACCGTCCCAGCCGCCATTCACATCATTCCACTGGTAGAGCTTCTGTCCCCAACGATTGAAGATAGTAGCCCTGAACTCAACAATACTCTGGTGCGTCGATTTGGCTTTATACTCATCGTTCTTGCCATCGCCATTGGGTGAGAAGGCATTGGGCATCTCCAGTTTGGATTCTGAGACCGTCACGGAGAACGTGTGTTCACCGACCTCTGGATAATCGACGCTGTCATTGTCCTTTGAGAAAGTCACCTTCAAAGCCACGATGAAAGAGCCGCTCTGCGAAAACGTGTACTCGAATTCCGCTTCGTTGACGCCTGAGCGATGGACCACAAACTGTTCCTTTGTGCCCGATGAGGGGTAGATCCACCACTCGTAAACGGGCTGGTAACCAGCATAGTCCTCGGGGTTGGCCGAGAAACGTCCTGTTACAGGAGCCTCACCAGAATATTCCGAGCGTTCTTCTTCGATTGCTTCGCCATCCTTCGTGTAGGAAAAGACGGCTTTCGGGTTACACGTCTGCGCCAACGCCACCGAGGGCGAGAGCCACGCTGCGAGTACAGCTATGAACAATATCTTTCTCATATTCGGTCGAAAACGAGCCGTCTGGACTACGCCGACGGCTCGTTTATTTAATAATTAATGTTTGCGCGTGCGCGTGAGGGGTGAATTACTCACCCTTCTCCAGCTTAGCCTTCAGTTCAGCCAGTGCATCGATATCACCAAGGGTCGTGCTAGCGGCCTGGTTCTGGATGACGGGCTGCTGCTCCTTTGCAGGACGCTTTGCAGCGGCAGCTGCACGCTCAGCCTTGCGAGCCTCGCGCTGCTCTGTGCGAGCGGCATCCTCATAGATGCGGCTGTGGCTTAGAATGATACGCTTGCTCTCCTTGTTGAACTCGATGACCTTGAACTGCAGTTTCTCGCCCTGCTGAGCCTGGCTGCCGTCCTCTTTCACGAGGTGCTTGGGAGTGGCGAAGCCTTCCACACCGTACTCGAGCTGGATGACAGCACCCTTGTCGAGCATCTCAGTGATGGTACCTTCGTGAACGCTATCACGTGTGAACACGGTCTCAAAGACATCCCAGGGATTCTCCTCGAGCTGCTTGTGGCCGAGGCTGAGACGACGGTTCTCCTTGTCGATTTCGAGAACGACGACCTCGATGGTAGCACCGATCTGCGTGAACTCGCTGGGGTGCTTCACCTTCTTGGTCCAGCTGAGGTCGCTGATGTGGATGAGGCCATCCACGCCTTCCTCGATCTCCACGAAGACACCGAAGTTGGTGAAGTTGCGGACGCGAGCGCTGTGCTTGCTGCCGACGGGGTACTTCACTTCGATGTTCTCCCACGGATCTTCCTTCAGCTGCTTGATACCGAGGCTCATCTTGCGCTCCTCGCGGTCGAGGGTGAGGATGACGGCTTCTACCTCGTCGCCCACCTTCATGAAGTCCTGAGCGCTACGCAGGTGCTGGCTCCAGGACATCTCGCTGACGTGGATAAGACCTTCCACGCCGGGAGCCACCTCGATGAATGCACCGTAGTCGGCCATAACGACCACCTTGCCCTTGACCTTGTCGCCAACCTTGAGGTTGGGATCGAGGGCATCCCAGGGATGGGGTGTGAGCTGCTTCAGACCGAGAGCGATACGCTTCTTCTCCTCGTCGAAATCAAGGATAACGACGTTGAGCTTTTGGTCGAGTTCAACCACCTCATGCGGATCGCTGACGCGGCCCCAGCTGAGGTCTGTGATGTGAACGAGACCATCGACGCCACCCAGGTCGATGAACACACCATAGGAGGTGATGTTCTTGACAGTACCCTCGAGCACCTGACCCTTCTCCAGCTTGGAGATAATCTCCTTCTTCTGCTGTTCGAGCTCGGCCTCAATGAGTGCCTTGTGGCTGACAACAACATTGCGGTAGTCCTGGTTGATCTTCACGATCTTGAACTCCATTGTCTTGCCCACGAATACATCGTAGTCGCGGATGGGCTTGACGTCGATCTGGCTGCCGGGGAGGAAAGCCTCGATGCCGAAGACATCGACAATCATACCACCCTTCGTGCGGCACTTGATGAAGCCCTTAACGATTTCCTGACTCTCAAGAGCAGCATTGACGCGATCCCAGCTCTTGGCAGCACGAGCCTTCTTGTGAGACAGAATAAGCTGACCTTTCTTGTCTTCCTGATTCTCAATATAAACCTCTACCTGATCACCGACCTTCAAATCGGGATTGTAGCGGAACTCGTTGGCCGAGATGATACCATCGCTCTTGTAGCCGATGTTCACAACGACCTCGCGCTTGTTGATGCTGATGACCGTACCTTCTACGACATCGTGATCAGTAACGCCCGTCAGGCTCTTGTCGTAAGCCGCAGCCTGATCTTCACGGCTTTGCTCTGTTTGAGCGGCGCCCTTCTCGTAACCTTCCCAATCGAAGTCCTCGAGGGGCTGAATGTTTGTTAAGTTTGACATAGGGTTAATTAAATAAAAAATGAAATGTTTAATAACGTTAGACTTTATGTTGTTTTGAAAGTCGGGCGCAAAGGTACGAAAAAAGTTTAAAGTTTAAAGTTTAAAGTTTAAAGTTTTTGCGTTTTGGCCATCATTTTTTTCAACCTTTCAATCTTCCGTCTTGGCCTCTGCCTTCTTGCGGCTACGACGCTTCGGCTTTTCCTCGGCAGCCTTCTGTGTCTGCACACCAGCCAGTTCGGGGTCTATCATGATGCGACCGCAGTATTCGCAGACGATGATCTTCTTGCGCATACGGATATCGAGTTGGCGCTGGGGCGGGATCTTATTGAAGCAACCGCCGCAGGCATCGCGCTGCACATACACCACGCCCAGACCGTTGCGGGAGTTCTTGCGGATACGCTTGAAAGCGCTGAGCAGACGCGGCTCGATGGTCAGTTCCAGGTTCTTGCTCTTCTCGCGCAGCTTCTCCTCCTCGGCACGTGTCTCGGAGATGATCTCGTCGAGCTCGCTCTTCTTGATGTCTAGGTCGGTGCGACGCTCGGTGACGGTATCGGAGCAGCGGCGGATGTCCTCCTGCTTGCTTTCGATGGCAGCCGTAGCCTCGCGCAGCTTCTTCTCGTTGAGCTGGTTGTCGAGCTGCAGGTATTCGATTTCCTTCGTCAGGTTCTCATACTCGCGGTTGTTGCGAACATTGCTCAGCTGATTGTTGTAGCGCTCGATATTGGTGTTGTTATCCTGGATGGCCACACGGCGACGAGCCATCTCATCCTGCATGTTAGCGATCTCAGCCTGTATCTTCTCGATACGCGTGGTGAGACCTTCGATTTCATCCTCCAGGTCCTGCACTTCCAAGGGCAGTTCACCACGGAGGGTCTTGATTTTGTCAATCTCCGAGAGCATAGTCTGGAGCTGGTACAGGTTCTTCAGCTTATCTTCAATGCTGAGATCCTGAGGGTCTTTTCTTGATGCCATATCTTATTTAGAGTTTAAAGTTTTATGTTTAATGTTTAAAGGATTTGTATCGGATTCGTCTTCACTTCGGTG
Organism: uncultured Bacteroidaceae bacterium; assembly: GCA_905233765.1. GTDB lineage: Bacteria > Bacteroidota > Bacteroidia > Bacteroidales > Bacteroidaceae > Physcousia. Next base: position 43,730 of record CAJOCU010000003.1, read on the forward strand.
TCGTAGATGGGCAGCATCGGAGCCACCTCCTCGATTATGGAGCGGAATATCTCGCGTGTGAACTGCTCGCTCTCATAGTGTCCGAGCACGGCAATCTGTATCTCCTGCTCGTGTCCGAACCACTGGTGGTAGTGCATCTCGCCCGTGATGAAGGCGTCGGCCTCAACGCGGAGGGCATCGTCGAGCAGGAAGTCACCGGCGCCGCCACAGAGGGCCACGCTCTGGATGGGGCGTTCCAGCAGCTGGTTATGCTGCAGGGCCTCCACGCCGAAGGCTTGCTTCACGCGCTGCAGGAAAGCGAGAGAGTCCTCGCCCGACGGCAGATAGCCTACAACACCGCTGCCACCCTTGACTTGCCGACCGTTAGGCAGACTGAGCGCCTTCGGCGCCAGGAACTGCACATCGATCAGTCCCAGTTTCTCCGCCATCTTGAAGTTCACGCCATCTTCGGCATTGTCCAGGTTCGTGTGCGCTGCATAGATACAGATGTCATTCTGAATAGCCAAGCGCACGCAGCGTTGCACCTGGTTGGCATCTGCCACCTGCTTCAGCCCACGGAAGAGCAGCGGATGATGACTCACGATGAGGTTACATCCCAAATCAATGGCCTCGGCGATGACCGCTTCGGTCACGTCCAGACACAATAATGCCCCTGAAACCTCCGTCTCTGTCAATCCACATTGCAGGCCGGCATTATCGTAGTCTTCCTGCAAGGGCAGAGGCGCGAACTGTTCAAGGGCAGCAATGATTTCCTTGATTTTCACGTCATGCACGCTTTTGCGAGTGCAAAGGTACGGAATTAAATGATAAGTGAAAAATGAAATGTGAAAAATTGACTCTTCGTGGAGCTTTTTTTTACTTTTTCACTTAATTTTACTGCGTTTCTGCCCCCTATATATAAAATAATGTGTACCTTTGTACCCAATAGAGCTCTTCACTCCTCATTGTTCATTCTTCATTAACAATCATATCTCATGCTCACCCGTGCCATTCTCCGTTCCTTGTGCGCCCTCCTCATAGGTTTCCTCCTCGTCAGTAACCCTACAGAGATGACGGTGTTGCTGGTGCAGATCATCGGCGGTCTCTTCGCCCTCTCGGGTGTCATCGCCTTCATCGGCTACTTCACCGCCAAGGTACGTGCCACTGGTTTCCGCCCCGTCTTCCCCATCGTGGGCATCGGCAGTCTAGCTTTCGGTGCCTGTCTGCTGGTGTGGCCGACCCTGTTCGTGAACATCCTGATGTATGTTCTCGGCGTTCTCCTCTGCCTCATCGGGATCGGACAGATTGTCAACCTCATCAGCTATCGCCACTTCTCGCCCCTCACTTGGTCGCTCTTCGTGCTGCCGCTGCTCATCATGATTGCCGGCGTCTTCGTGCTGTTGCGTCCGTTGGAGGCTGCGTCGGTGCCCTTCACCATCCTCGGCATCGCGTATATTATATATGGTGTATGCGAGTTCATCCTCGGCATCCGCTTCTATCGCCACCGTCGTCGCTACGAGGCAGTGCTTGCGGAGCAGGAAGCACGCGAGGCTGAAGCGATTGAAATCATCGAGGACGCCACTCCTGAAACGCCGCCTACCACCGACGAACCAGACCTCCCTATTGATATCACACGTTAATTCCATATTACACAATGATCCATAAGCACCTTCCCTTCCTCGTCTGCTGCGCTTTGAGCCTCAGCGTCTCGCTCTCCGCTCAGACCAAGAAATTCACCGTTGCTGCGATGAATGTCGATGGAATGCCTAAATCGGTCAAGGTTGCATTGGTTTACGACCTGACATTGAACCCCGATGCCAAAGAAGCACCAGGCGCCATTGCTATCGGCCAGAAACTAAAGGATAAACAATACGATTTGATCGGCGTCAGCGAGGACTTCAACTACAACAGCCAGATTATGGACCAGATTAGCAGCGTTTATTCCGCTGGCACACATCGCGGAGGTATATCGGTCAATGCATCGACCTATATCAATTACGCTGCCAAGAAGACCCTCTTCGACACAGACGGCCTGAATTTCTTCTGGCGCACGAACACGGTAGGCGTGTCATGCGAGTCGTGGACCGCTTGGTGGGACCACTACGGCTATACCGACGACGGCGCCGACGGCCTCATCAAGAAAGGATTCCGCTACTACCTCGCCGACTTCGGCGACGACGTCCTCGTGGACGTATACATCCTCCACATGGACGCTGAAGTATCCGACGGCGACATCGCCGCCCGCGAGTCCCAGATTAGTCAGCTGGTCGATGACATCCTACGCATCAATCCCAGCCGCCGCCCCAAAATTGTCATGGGCGACACCAACTGTCGCTACACCCGCGACCACCTGAAGACCCTCTTCATCGACGCCATCAATGCCGACGGACGCTACACCATCAAGGACGGCTGGGTCGAGAAATGCAAGAACAACACCTACCCCACCTACGGCAGCAACGCCCTGATGACTTGGGAGTACGGCTACGAGCAGGGCGAGGTTGTCGATAAGCTCTTCTACATCAATCCAAAGATGGGGATGCAGCTTACCCTCAACCGCTTCTACGTTGACACCGATTTCAACAACGAGGCGGGCGAGCCCCTCGCCGACCACTACCCTGTTGTCGGCGAGTTCCAGGCCAGAGGCACCCTCTACGACCCCGCCAGCTACTGGAGCGGCGGCTACGACAACGATGCCTACCACGCCTATGCCCAAGCCTACGACGGCCTCCTACCCCTCACAAAAGCGAACCTCAAGTCGCCGCTCAAGGAAGAGCTTGCCGAACTGCTCACAGCACATGTAGATGCCAACTCCGACATCATGGCACGCATCACCACCTTCCGCCAGCATCTGGATACCTACATGTCCGAGCACTACACAGAAACCGACAAAACCGACAAGATTACAAACCCCTCCTTCGAGCAGGGGCAGCGCCTCGCCACAGGCAATGTCGAAGGGTGGACCGTAGCCACTGACGTCACAGAGGCCTTCATCTCCGGCATCAAGGACAACGACGAGGGCGCCGCCATCCGCTATTTCGCCCCCCACGACGGCGACTACGTCTTCAACACGTGGGGCGGCAATCCCGCCAACGGCTTCTTCTGCCTGCAGGAGGTCTCCCTCACCAGCGGCTGGTACCGTCTCGAAGGCGTTGTCACCACCGACGCCAACCAGGAGGTGAAGCTCCGCTTCGGCGACGCCCGCCTCTCCTCAGGGCCTATTGAGAACCGTGTCGAGGGCCGCCGTCTCAGCATCATCACCTACCACACAGGGGGCAAGATCACCATTGGCGCCGAGGCCAACAACTGGTTCGAGGCCGACGACTTCCGGCTCTTCCGCCTCAAGGCCATCACCACGGCCATCCACGACATCCCCGTGGACGCCCCCTCTCAAGGAGAGCCATCCACTTCAAACTCTCAACTCTCAACTCTCAACCCTCAACCATCAACCATCTACTCCCCCTCCGGCCATCGCCTCAAGCGACCCCGCCGAGGCATCAACATCGTCCGTCAAGCCGACGGAACCACGCACAAAATATTGGTAAAATAGATTGGAAAGCGGTCCCATAGGACCGTTTTTCGTGTTTTGCGAATTAAACCTTTTTTAGGACAATTGCTAAGAATAAGTGTATATACCACGACAATAAATGTTAAAATTTGAGGGGCGATGCCATATTTCTGTTAAAAAGATTGTTTAAAAGCTCTGCTTTTCGTACCTTTGTATCGTTTTCATAAGACACGAGTTCGCAGGATAATACATGAAGCGAGTCTTCATCATACTCATGACACTGGTATCCCTCATGACAGAGGCGTATGCGCAGCAGTTAGTGATGTCCATTCCATCGCTTAAGAAAGGGCTCTCCGCCAGCGTGGCCATCGACGACGTGGTCATAGGGAAGCCTTCGGCCGAGCAGATTGGTTTGCAGATGTCGCTGACGTTGCTCTCTTCCTATGTGCCGCAACGTCGGATGCTGGTGGTGACACCCCGCCTCGTAGCGGGCGCAGACTCGCTGGATTTCCCTGCGGTGGAGCTCTACGGCAGCTGGACATACTACCAGACCGTGCGCAGCGGCATCGACGACAATGCCAAAGCCTTGCACCTGCGTGCCCGAGATGCGCGCACCGGCGTCTATTACGCCAAGACCATCCAGTATCGACCCTGGATGGAGCGTGCCGCATTAAAGTTTGTGGCACAGGAGCAGGACGCCTGTGGATCCGTGCTGGGTTCCGCAGAGTATTTTTCTTACGCGCGCGCAGCACATGACACCAGCGCCGGCACAGGCGTGGGTACCTTCATGGCTACCTCCTCCACGACGACCATCGACACCGAGCGAGTGACCACGATGGGCGACATCCACCACTACCACGGCACCGCCTACATCACCTTCCCCGTGAACAGCATCGAGCTGCAGCCCGACTACAACGGCAACCTCGAGGAGCTCGACGGCATCGCCAACTCCATTGACAGCCTCACCCAGCACAACCGCTCGCTGCTGCGCCACCTCACCCTCAAGGGCTACGCCTCGCCCGAAGGCTCCTACAGCCGCAATGAGGCACTGGCCCGCGGACGTGTGCACAGCCTCCGCAACTACCTCGTGCAGCACTACGACCTCTCCAGCCTGATCATCAGCACCGACTACGAGCCTGAGGACTGGGATGGTTTCCGTCGTCACGTGGCCGAGGCGCAGTACCCCGAGCGCGAGGCGCTCCTGCGCATCATCGACAGCGCGCAGGACCCCGACGCCAAGCTCGCACGCATCGCCTCCTCCTACCCCGCCCTCTATAAGACCTTCCTCAAAGAGGTCTTCCCCAAGCTCCGCCGCACAGACTACCGCCTCGACTACGTGGCAGTGGATTCCGCAGCGGTGAAGTCGGTGGTCGTCAAGCGAGACTCCACGCGAGAGGTTACGCCGATAGGTCCTATGAGCGCCGCCACCTCCAGCGCCGACAGCACGGGTGGCCCCGAGCCCCTCGGTACCGTCGCCGCCTTCGAGGAGACCTATAGCCAGTTCCGCACCTTCCGTCCGCTCTTCGCCGTGAAGAGCAACCTCCTCTTCGATGTCATCGCGGCTCCCAACCTGGAGCTCGAGGTGGCTTTCGGACGCGACAGGCGCTGGAGCGTGATGGCAGAGGTCTGGTGTCCCTGGTGGCGCCTCGGCTACAATGCCAAGGGCAAGTCCAACCAGTACTACCGCAGCGACCAGCGCCCCACCAAGCACGCCTACCAGCTGCTCACCGTGGGCGCCGAGGCCCGCTACTGGCTGGCGCCGCGCTGCAGCGCCGCCCGCCCCTACCTCTCAGGTGCCTTCGTGGGTCTCTATGCCGCCGGCGGAAAGTATGACCTCTGCTACGACGGCTCCGGCTATCAGGGCGAGTTCACCAGCTTCGGCATCTCCGCCGGCTACTCCTGGCCCGTGGCCCGCCACTGGAACGTGGAGCTCTCCGCAGCCGTCGGCTATGTGGGTGGCCCCAAGGTGCACTACCAGAACGAGTTCGATGACGCCCGCCTCATCTACCGCAGCAACGACAACCTCCGCTACGTAGGTCCCACGAAGCTCAAGGTGAGTCTGGTGTGGATCATTGGAAAATGATAAATGATAAATAAGAGATAAGAAATAATAAATAAAAATGATGAATAAGAGATACGATAATCGAGTATTCAGGGCATGTGGGGCCAGTGGGCTTCATGGGCTGCGCTGTGCTGGTTATTATTTCTTATTTATTATTTCTTATTTATTATTTCCTGTTCTCTCTGCCTGCGACCGCTACGAGGTGGAGACCTACTACACCGGCAAGGCGAATGTGCGGGTGGTGCTGGATTGGAAGACGCGCTTCGGCGAGGTGCCCACCGGTATGACCATCATGCTGGCCAAGGACGGCGACGCCATCACCTACACCGACATCACCAACGACGTGTCGTTCTACGACATGGAGCTGGAGCCCGGTGAGTACAAGATGCTCGTCTTCAACCGCACCGCGGGCGAGTTCGGTTCCATGCGCTTCTCCCAGATGAAGAGCTTCAACGATGCCTTCGCCTACGCCAACCAGCTGGAGCGCACCACCGACTTCTGGGATGTCAACGCCAGCTATATGCGCGAGCCCGAGCACATCGGCTGCGCCGTAGATACCTTCACGGTGCTGCCGGAGATGACCGACGGCAACTTCCGCTTCATCAACTGGCGCGACAAGGCGCCCGACACACGCGAGACGCTGGTGCTGCCCGAGGTGGTGGAACCCATGACCACCGAGCTCTACATCCGCGTGAAGATCATCGGCTACAAGTATATGGCCAGCGTCGTGGGCAACATCTCGGGTATGGCGAACGGCTTCTACCTCTCGCAGGCATGGCGCCGCGAGCAGACCGGCTACCACTACCTGGGCGACTGGAACAGCTATCCTGCGCCCGAGGAATCCACGGAGACGATGAGCGTGGGCTACATCACCACCAAGGTCAGCGTCTTCGGTATGCCCCACGGCCGCGAGATGCTCTCGCAGCGCGTGCCCGATCATAATATGGTGTCGCTGTGCTTCACGCTGATCGACGGCACACAGCATGTGTTCCGCTATCCTGTGGGCGACAAGATCAAATACGAGATCGCCGAGCTCAACGGCTATTTCAGCAAGGTGGATGTCACCCTCGACCTGGACCTGGAGATCATCACCCCCTTCTATCAGGACGATGAAGTGCCCAACCTGCCCTATGCGCAGCCCAACGGCACCGGCGCCTTCGATGCGGAGGTGGAGCCGTGGGGCGACGACGAAATCGTCGATGTACCGATGTAGGACCATCCATTAAACTTTCAAATAAAGATATTGTCTAACATTATTAAATAAAGAAAAAAGAAACATTCAAAGAAAACAAAGAGAACAAGTAAACAAAACAAAACGAAACAATCTTAATTAGAAACAATTAACCCTATTTATTCATTTAATTCATTCATTATGAAAAAGATTCTATTTTTCGCAGCCACAGCAATGCTGTTCGCTGCATGTGCTAACGAAGAGGCCGACGCTCCCGTCGTTGCTCAAGAGGGCAATAACGGTGCCGTGCTCTTCGACACCTACACTTCTGCTGCCACCCGTGCTGGATATGCCGGTGTGATGACTACAGAAAAGCTGAAGACCGATGGTATTGGATTCGGTGTTTACACATTCTATCAGGATGATGATACTGATTATCCAGCTAACAACACCACTCTTACTCCCAATTTTATGTTTAACCAACAAGTGACTTGGGCTGGTGGATGGTCTTACTCTCCTCTGAAGTATTGGCCAAATGAAACCACATCAGACATGCTCAATGCAACAGGGCATGCATCCTCCTCAGCCACAGACAAGTTGAGTTTCTTCGCTTATGCTCCATATGTAGATCTGACCACTGCAGGAACACTGACGGGTAGTACAGATGCATACGTAGACGATGCTGTTGGAGCTACAGGTATTGTGGGCATCTCCAAGGAAACAGTCGCAAGTGATCCAAAAGTAGAATGGAAAGTAACTGCTAATCCTGACAACAATGTTGACCTGCTTTGGGGTGTTGCACCCGCCGGCTTAAGCTATGTTGCTGTAAATGGTAGCACCATTAATACAACAGAAGGAAAGCCTATCGTTAATATGGTGAAGCCCGACAAGGACCAGAAGATTAAGTTCCTTTTTGAGCATGCTCTCTCTCGTATTGGCTTGACCGTGGTTTCTGCTATTGACCAGGTTGCTGACGGTGGTACATTCAACACTACCGAAAGCCGTGTTCTTATTGACGAAGTGAAGATTTATGGATCTTTCGGTACCCAGGGTGTGCTGAATCTGAACAATGAAACAGCCCATGTTGCAAACTGGATTGAATCAACTGTAACAAGAACACCAAGCTCTGAAGGAAGCCCATTGTTTACTATCAATGCCACAAACGGCTATCTGAACCCCGTACTTCGCTACGATGCTGCTCAGATTACAACTATTGCAGGTGATGCCAGCGCCTTCTCAGGACTTAATACTGGTGTACTCACTCGCGAGCAAAATCTTATGGTAGGCGGTGCTGATCCCAGCAAGAAGGTTACAGATCCCGATTATGCATTTGGAACTACACTTTACGTCTTTGATGATCCTGATTATGTCGTAGCAAAGGCCAAAACGCCTGCAGCAACAAAAGTCTATTCAAAAGATGGTGATAATTACACTCAGGTATATGATGGTGCAGGTACTGGATATGAGGTTGACGGTACTACACCGTTCTATACGCTGGCTGTTACAAGTAGTGGCCACATCGACGCAGGTGTTGATTATTGGACGGTATCTGGTACAACATACACTAAAACCGTAGCAGGTGTTGATGGCCAGTATCTTGATGCATCAAACGTTACTTTGGAAGCAACTCCTGTCACTGCTACCTATACCGCAGGAGATTACTACACCGCTCTGACTCCTCGCTATTTCATGGTGATTCCTTCTGACCTGACACCGACTCCTACAGAGATTAACGTGAAGATTACCTACCATGTTGTTACCAAGGATACAAAGCTGACAGGCAATGTCTCTAACGTTACCAATGCTATCACAAAGACAACTTCCATCCAGCTGAAGAACGGAAAGAGCTACAATCTGAAGCTGATCCTTGGTCTGACCTCTGTGAAGCTCGACGCTACTGTTAAGGACTGGGAGGTTGCTGATGAGACTGAGATCAACCTGCCCAAGAACGAGGATTAATCTGTTCTAACCCCTTCGTTCGGAAGAGCACGGTTTAATGGCCTGAAGACCGCAGTCCTATGGTCTGAAGACCTCGCTCTTCCGCACGGAGCACTACAAAAGTCTAAATTGTGAGGCGGCGGTCTCGCCGCCACCTCACAATATATAAATATAATAATGTGCGCGCGCGTAAGGAAATACGGCATATTGTTTGCGGCACTGCTGATTGCAGTCAGCTGCACTGACGAGGACGCGGTGGGCGTTGAACCCGGCACGTCTGCCCCGTCAGGCGTGCCTATCACCTTCCGTTGCGCCGCTGATGAGGCCGAGACACGTGCCGTCAACGGCTACACCGGCAACCTCACAACCACCAACCACCAACTGCGCTACGCCGGCTTCGGCGTGTTCATGGCGCACACCACGGGCACCATCCCCGACCTGATGTACAACCAACAGGTGGAATACACCTTCTTTGGCGACGGCTCGGGCGACGGCTACTGGACTTACTCCCCCGTGAAATACTGGCCTGCACAACCCGAAGGGGTGTGCTTCTATGCCTATGCACCCTATGTAGAGGTCCCCGCAGCCGACTTCGCCGACGACCCCGACAACACGGGCATCGTGGGCGTTTCAGCAAACAATATGGCCTCGCCCTATATTTTATACGCGCGCGCGAAACATCCTGAGCATCACGTTGATTTGCTCTGGAAGTACCTGCGCGTGACTGCCGCGATGCTGACGGACGGACGCCCCAAGATGAGCGAAGCCGTCACCCTGGAGATGCACCACGCCCTCTCGCGCGTGAAGGTGAGCCTCGGCATCACCAACGGCGCGTCGCTGGCCGTGGGCTCGAAGCTCCTCATCAAGCGCGTGACCTTCACGGGCAGCGTAGCCCGCACGGCACGCCTGGACCTGAGCAGCGACAAGAACGGTTCGGACCAGTACATCCCCACCTGGACGAACCACGACCTGCAAGCCACCACCATCTTCGTGGATGGCGACCCGGAAACGAACACAGATTCCTACGGCATCATCGCCGAAGGGATACGCTATATCGCAGGCCTGCCTGCCGCCTGGCAACCCACAGGCCTGCCCCACGTGAACTACGACGCGGAGAACGACGCCACCAAGACGAACCTGCTCTGCATGGGCGACGCCCCCACGTACCTCTACCTCATCCCGCAGGCGGAGCTGGCCCTCACCTGTGTCCTCGACTACTGCATCATCGCCTCCGACGGCACGAAGACGGACTACAGCAAAACCATCAACAACCCTCCCGGCCACACCTTCAGCATCGCACCGCTGAACGGGAACACAACGTACGATGTGACGCTGAAGATAACGATATAAAAGCCCCCTCCCGGCCTCCACCAAGGGGGAGGAGGAAATAAGAATTAAGAAATAAAAAATAAAAATGAATAATAAGAGATATAATCAGGCATGGGGACTGCATGGGGCCAATGGGCTTCATGGGCTGCGCTGTGCTCATTATTATTTCTTATTTATCATTTATTATTTATTATTTACAACGCTCGGCTCCTGCTCTAGCGACGACGCGGCTCCAGAGGAGCCGGGTACACCCATCACGCTGCTGGCCTACACGGCACAGCCGCTGGCCACGCGCGCCGACTCATCGCTGCTGGCCAACGAGGTGATTCCGGCGGAGAAGAGCATCGGCGTGTATGCTTACTACCACGACAACACGACATGGGCTGCGGCCGATGCTGCCGAGCCCAAGCAGACGGCGCCCAACTTCATGCGCAACCAGAAGGCCACCAACAGCGGAATAAATAGTCCCTTCACCTACTCGCCCATCAAATACTGGCCCAACGAGGAGACGGACAAGCTGAGCTTCATCGCCTACTACCCCTACTGCACAGGCGTCGTAGATGGCAGCCCCGAAGATATCAACCACACCGGCATCATCCCGCTGCTGAACGGCCTGGGCATCGGATACCCCAACGGCACGGGCCTGCCCACGTTCCGCTTCACCGTGAAGGACGACGTGAAGAAGCAAGTGGATTTCATGGTCTCGGACCTCATCCCCGACCTGCCCCACTCGCGCGACACCGAAGGCGACCTGCACACCCCGTTCAACGACCTGACGATCAGCGACCGCGTGCGCTTCCGCTTCGTCCACGCCACCTCGAAGATCGAGTTCCGCATCCGCGCCTCCGAGGAGGTGCGCCAGAACATGGCATACTTCACCCTCAAAGGCATCACCCTCACCAATATCTACAACGAGGCCCTGCTGACACCCACCTACTCGGCGGGCGACGGCACCACCCTCACCTGGTCGGGCTACCAAGACTACCACTGGTCGGACTACGCCTGCAAGACCACCGAAGCCTACCTGCTGCTGCCACAGACGCTACGCGCCGACGCCCATCTGAGCGTCACCTACGACCTGGCCTTCAAGAGCGGCGGCACCACCTACACCTACGACGGCAGCGGCAACCTCGTCCCAACCGAGGAGTATGCCTACATCAACCGCACCACGGACATGGTGCTCAAGGACCTGACACTCACGGGCTCCGGCGACCCGCTCACAGCGTGGCTCCCCAACCACCACTACATCTACAACCTCGTCATCAACCCGCACGGCATCGGCTTCGAAGCGAAAGTCGTGGATTGGGGCGAATATGTTGAGATAAACGATATTGTTGTGGAGGAACAGTAAGGAAGCCCCCCTCCCAGCTTCCCCCAGGGGAGAGAAGGAGGGAATTAAGAAATAAAAATGAAGAAATAAAAATGAATAATAAGAGATATAATCAGGCATGGGGACTGCATGGGGCCAATGGGCTTCATGGGCTGCGCTGTGCTAATTATTATTTCTTGTTTTTTATTGCTTATTTCTTATTTTCGGCGCTCGTCTCCTGCACTAGCGACGAAGAGCCGGAGCAGCAGCCGACGGTTGAGGAGCCGGTCGTGGAAGAGCCGCGCGAGGGCGTGAGCATGAGCTTTGCCGCACGCTTCGCCGATGCGGTGGAAAGCGAAAGCGCCGCCAAGGCACGCGCCACCCGCGCCGTTGACCCCGAGCCGGGCGACGGCGAGCTGACCGACGCGCTGCTGAAGAGCCTGGGCTTCGGCGTCTATTGCTGGTACACGGGCACCAACTACTTCGACCCTGATTTCACGGCCCCCAAGACACACATCAAAGACTACCTGGGCGCCACGGGCTATATGCTGATGCGCAACCAGAAGGTGGAGTGGAAAGCGTGGGACGGCGTCACCGATTCCTGGGGCTACACACCGCTGAAGTACTGGCCCACAGACCCCAACGACCGTCTGACACTGCGTGCCTATGCCCCCTACACCAACTACCTGGTGACCGACGTACACGGGATGCCGCAGCTGCCCGTGGTGGTGACCAAAGATGACTACCACAACGGCGCACAGCACGACCCGCTATGGGGCACGAGCAAGCACGACGGCACCGTCGATGCCGACGACGCTGTCGATCCGGAGGAGAACGAGGTCTATGGCAAGCACTACAACAACTACACCTACCCCATGAGCGGCAACCAGCTGGCACCCGACAACCGCGACGGTATCATCTACTGGTACTTCCACCACGGCATGTGCCGCCTGCAGTTCACCTGTTCCATCATCCCCGACCCGGGCTGCGACAACGTGACCATCACCAGCATCAGCATCGAACCGCTCTACACCCAAGGACTCCTCAGCCTCAGCAGTGCGACGGCCTCCGAAGAGGAGAAGCCCACGTGGACGGAACGCGGCGGCGAGATGACCGTGACCCTCAACGAAGGGGATCCCAGCACCACCGCCGGCGACCTCGCGCCCATACCCACGCCCGATCCTGAACCCCTGGACTTCAACCCCTACCCCTTCACCATCGACATCGTCGATGACCCCGCAAGTCCCACGGGTCCCCTGGACCTGCTCCCCAAAGGGTTGCTCATCATCCCGCGCGACTACAGGTCGCCCAACACCCCCATGACCATCTCCATCACCTACTACATAGACGGTCTGTCGAGCGACAAACAGACGGCGGTAGGTACCATCCCCCGCATCTTCTACGGCAACACCAGCTACACCCTGGGCCTGTCGCTGACACCCTCTACCAAGGGATTGGATATCACCCTCGTACAATCTGCCTTCACGCCCTGGATTATCATTCCCGGCGACCATGAGGTGTATAACTGGTAGCCCCTGGCGGGAATGAAGGATGAAGAATGAAGAATGAAACAAGAATAATTAAGAAATAAAAATGAATAATAAGAGATATAATCAGGCATGGGGACTGCATGGAGCCAATGGGCTTCATGGGCTGCGCTGTGCTAATTATTATTTCTTATTTCTTATCTCTTATTTCTTATTTCCGGCGCTCATCTCCTGCTCCAGCGACGATGCAGAGCCAGCACCCGAGCCACAACCGCAGGAATGGGAGATGCCCATCAGCGCGTCGGCATCGGCACTGCCGTTTGAAGATGGCAGGGAGACGGCCGAGGCACCACTCGCCGTCACCCGCAGCTGGACGCCACCGGCGTCATACTATCTCTACGACGAACTCTATGAGCCGGGCACCTATTTCGAATCGCTGCAGGACCAAGCCATTGATGTGTTCTTCACCAAGAACGCCGATGCCACCATCCACGGTCGCCTGCGCAAGAAGAGCGACGGCTTCTGGAAACTCGCCCTAAGCGTGGAACCAGACCTCGTCACCACCGGCACCTACTACGTCTATGGCTTCATCCCCCGTAGCGCTGCCGACAACGCCACCCTGACACTGCTCCCCGAGAGCAGCACCTACGAGGACGGCGCCGTGCTGACCATTCACGGGCTGAAGTCCATCACCACAGACCCCTGCGTCATCATCGGCGCGAAACAAGGGCCTAATGGCAACACCGACAGCGGGCTGCGCCGCGGCGACTTCGCCTTCTATATCGATGCCGGCACACACGAGGAAGATGGCAAACAGGTAATCAACTCGAACTACCTGTACCTGCTCTTCGACCACCTCTACTCGGCATTGTGCATCAGCATGAAAGTGCATAGCGACTATGCTGCCCTACGCACCATCAAGCTGAAATCCCTGTCGCTGCAGACCGCCGCCGGTGCCACACCCACGAAAGCCAAGACAGACGTGACCATCACGCTGACGAAGACGGCTGGCACCAACCCCATCACCAGCGTGGCATACACGCCTACGGAGGGTGAAGATGCAGAGGCCAACGACTACATCATGTATTCTGAAGACGGCATCACACTGAGCACCAGCTTCAGCTCCTACATAGGCCACTTCATGCCCAATGGCATCGACAAGCTCGTCCTGACCAGCACCTACGACGTCTATGACAAGAACGTCACCGCTGAACACCCCGAAGGCAACCTCATCCGCAAGAACAGCACCGCCACGAACACCCTCGACGTCACCGAGTTGTTCTCCGGACAGAGTTCTACGCTACGAGGCCGAATCTATAACTTGAGCATCACCATCAAACCCACCTATCTCTATGTGCTGTCCGAGCCAGACCTCGACAACCCGACGATGGTGGTGGAGTGAAGACCCACCCCCGACCCCTCCCGTCAGGGAGGGGAGGGAATGAGAGAATGAGAAAATAAAAAATAGAATGAGAGCAATGAAGACCACATTCCAGCACATAGCACGATGCATCAACCAGCATCGCGCCAGCCTGCTCCCCGCCCTCTACGGGAGGGGTCTGGGGGTGGTTCTTTTGCTCCTTTCGTCCCTTGCTCACGCCCAAATCAAAGTCGGTGGTAACATCTATGGCGGTGGCAACCAGGGTAATGTGAATGGCAGCACGACGGTGACGGTGCAGTCAGGCAACCTGAACAAGGTGTTCGGCGGCGCGCGTATGGCCAATGTGGGCGGTAACGCCTATGTGAACATCGACGGCGCGAACGCCCAAGGCTACATGGTCATCAACTATGTCTATGGCGGCAACGACATCGCCGGCACCATCGGCACGGCGAAGGCCGTGAATGAACCGTTACCGACCGAGTTGGAGGGCAACCGGGACGGCGTGGACGATACCTGGAACACCTACGTGCACCTCTCCGCCAAGACGACGACGTCCACCACCTATTTCACACAAGACGAGATTGATGCCGCCAGCGAGAGTGACCCCGCCTACGGCAAGACCACCAATGACATCAAGACACGCGCCACCGTACACCCCGAGAACAAGAAGGTGTATATCGGCCAGCTCTTTGCCGGCGGTAATGGTAGCTACACCTATACCGATAGCGAGGGCGATCCGCTGACCGACGGCGCTGGGAATTATATTGTCAAGGATGGCGAGACGACCATCGCCAGCCGCGCCACAGCCTTCAACCTCCCCGAGGTGGGCAAGTCCTACCTCGATGTGCAAGGCGGCTCCATCGTCTATGCCTACGGCGGCGGCAACAACGCCACCGTGACGGAAAAAGCTGTCATTCACGTGGATAACCCCAGTGCTGTGGTCAACGAGGTCTTCGTGACCGATGCCACAGGTCTGGAAGACGAGGATGCCACAGAAGACACGGAAACCGTTCATAACATCCTGACCGCCGACCGCTTCCGCTACGACATGGGCATCAACACCGGTTTCTCGTTCCCCAGCAGCGATGCCTTCCAGATTGGTCGCTTCTTCGGCGGTAACAACCGAGCCGAGATGTCTATCCGTCCGATGTGGAACCTGCTATCCGGAAAAATCCGTAATCTTTACAGCGGCGGTAACCGTGGCGCGATGACCAGCCCCGATGGTCTGCTGCTGGAGATTGCTGCCAACTCCACGATTGTCGTGGACAACCTCTACGGCGGCTGTCGTATGGCCGATGTATGTCCGAAGGTGGATGGCGTCTATACACCTGTCACGAACCTGCCTGGCTATTACTTCCCCAATGAGTTGTCGGCCCGTGTCCTCATTCGCGGTGGCGACATCAACAATGTCTATGGCGGTAACGACGTGACAGGTAAGGTGTATGGCGGCAATGCCATCGGTATCCGTACCACCATCCGCGGCGACGTCTATGGCGGCGGCAACGGCGCCTACCCCTATACCGACAACCCCGGCTTGCAGAACGACGACATCTACGGCGACCTGTTCTATGAGACCGACGGTACCGTGGCATCCCTCAACAACTTCCGTCCGAATGCCGAGCAGGTGTCCATCCGTCTGGCAGGCAAGGGCCCCGGTCCGGGGTACACCTTCGTCAAGGGTGCTATTTATCTAGGAGGTAACTGCGCTACACTGGACACGAAGAAAGTGAACCCGCTGGTGGAGTTGAAGATTGGCTCCTATGTCATTGCCGACAAGGTGTTCTTGGGCAACAACGGCGAGGAAATGATCGACGAGAACATCCTCAACCATTATGCCGGCAACGTTGTCCCGCGCTTCTCAGATTTGCATCTGGAGTTGGAAGACAACATGAAGGAATACATGGAAGGCGTGTGCATGAACCTGCAGCCAAGCATCGTGTTCGACCGTGTGGCCAATGGCGACCCTGCTGACTATCTGGACAATACGAGCTATATCGGTTCCTTCTACTGCGGCGGTAATGTGGGCAGTATGTCCATTCCTGATAAGAACCTCTATCGTGTGGATCGCAAGCTGAATATCTTTAATAAGTTTGTAGGCGGCTGCAACAATGCTTATGTGACAGCTCGTGACGGACTGAATGCGAAATATGAGGGCGGTGTCATCGGTGCAATGGATGAGCGCACGAACTATACCGACGACGGAACAGCAACAGGCAATATCAAGGACCGTCTGGAGATTAACCTGGAGAACCTGAACATCATTCCGCTGCGATGGAACGAAGACAAGACAGGCCTCATCTGGAACACCATGGAATGGAGCGAGGATGTCTATACCGAGATGGAGGTTGGCACCGAGTTAGCAGACGGAGATAAGTACTACACCTATTCTGCAGGCGTTTACACTGAGCATACGCAGTCTGGAGCTCACACGGTCACAGCGGAAGACCATTACTACTCGAAGGACTTCGGCCTTGTGGAGGTTCCCAATATTGACTACGTGGGTGACCCGACCGGGTACGCGAACGGCGACTACGACGGTGTGCGACTGATGGGCGGCAATGTCTATGGCGGCTGCTACAACAGCGGCCACGTGAATGGCAATATCGTGATCAATATCAACGAGGATGTGCTGAAGCGTGACGAGGTGTTCGGCACAGGCGAAGGCCCCTATGGCAACAAAGCCTCTGGCGTGAAGCTCCTGGAACAGCGCGACGACCTTGACGCCATGGCATTGATGGTGTTCGGCGCCGGCCACGGTAAGGACACCGAGGTATGGGGTAGCTCCACGGTGAATGTGAACTACGGCTACGCCTTCCAGGTCCTAGGTGGTGGTGAAGAGGGTATGGTGGGTCGTCCCCAAGGCCCGTCCGATGAAGAAGATGGCACCTACGATTCCGAGACGAAATCATACACGACCAATGGCAAGCTCTATCGCTACGATCCCCGCTATAGCACCATCGTGAACCTGAATGGTACGCTGACCGCCTCGGACAATGAAACCCGTATCGACCGTATGGCCGAGACCGAGTATATCTACGGTGCCGGCAAGGAGGGTGATGTCTGCGGTAACTCCTATGTATATCTGGGCAAAGGCCGCATCTACGATGCCTTCGCCGGCGCGTGCGAAGCCAATATCCTGGGCCATACCGAGGTGTATATCGGTCGTCAGCGCAATACCGACGGCACGCTCAAGGACGGCTTCCCGTGGGTTCAGGATATTGTCTATGGCGGCAACGACTTCAGCGGCACCATCTTCGGCAACTACGAGGACGGCTACAACTTCATGAAACGCTTGCGGAACGCCTCTGATCAGGAATCGCTGCATGGCACCCCGCGAAGCGGTAACCCCGGTGTCTTGAAGTCCTCGACCTATGTGGAATACGACCTTGGTCGTGTCGATACCATCTTCGGCGGCCACTACGCCTTCTACAACTACGCTTCTGAAGAGTATGAAGGCTATGAGATGCCGTATATGGAGAATTCCTTCGTGAACATCCGTCCGAAGCACCATGACAGCAACCACATCACCGCCGTCTTCGGCGGCGGTACGGGCTATCCCAAGAACCGCGGTGGCGACGAGTCGCAAGACCATAGCTATGTGCTCATCGACATTCCCGACGAAGAGGATGAGTTCACAACCACGGAGGTCTTCGGTGCCGGCAGCTACAATGGTCTGGGCATGCGATATCCAAAGGTAGAAACCTTTGCACCCGGCTTTAATCGTGACCTCTGCTCCGCTATCATCGACTTGCTGCATGGCGAGATTGGTGATGTCTATGGCGGCAGCTTCAACGAGGGTGTGACCGCCCGCACGGTGGTGAATGTGCCTGATGTATCGACGATTAAGGTGAAGAACATCTTCGGCGGCTCCTATGGTACGCAGATCCTGCCGCCCTGCGATGTCATTCAGGCCATCGTGAACTATAACAATACCGGTGAGGGTGCGCGCGTAACGGGCAACCTCTATGGTGGCAACAACAATGAACGTCGTTCATTGTTCACCCAGGTGAACATCTCGTCGCCTGTGTGGTCGGACAAGGAGAAGGGTTATCTGGCCAAAGTCTATGGTGCCGGTAAGGGTATCGACACATGGTCGGAACACACGCTGGTGAACCTTCAGTCCGGTGCCAAGGTCTATGAGGCCTATGGCGGCGGTGAGATGGGGCATGTGCTGAATGCCGAGAGCGTGCAGAAGTATATGAACCTGTATAAGGACGGTCCGTCGAATCAGATCAGTGCCCAAGACCCCTACTGGAATGACCCAGGCAAGTGGACGTTAAATCCATCCACGGGAATGCGCACAGTGACGGAGGAGCCCTATTTAACTAGATGGAAGGCCGACTGGGAGGATGCCTGGAAACTGGGTAACTACTACACGCCGAACGAAGACTTCGATAACTATTTTGAGGTATTTGCAGCCCTGCGAGGTACCTCTCTGGTCTATAAGGCGACAATCGATGACCGCGATTTCTCGGCGTTCTCTGAGGAGGAAAAGCCCAAGCGCCAATACATCTACAGCACCAATGTCCTCATTAACCAGGGCGCTGAAGTCGTGAACTACGCCTATGGCGGCGGCTATGGCGATGCTTCTGAGCTACGCACAGGTGATGTCTATGGCCACACCTATATCGCGCTGCTCGGCGGCACGGTGAAGAAGGATATCTACGCCGCCGGTACGTCGGGCGCTGTGGATGACATCTTTCGTGTGGGACCCTACAATCCCAGCACGAATCGCTATGGCTTCACGGCCAGCACGACGGCCTACGTCAAGGGTGGCACCTGCCGTAATGTCTATGGTGGCGGTTGGCTCGGTAATGTGGGCAATCACACCGGCGCTATCAGCGCATCCACTACGGGTGACATCGCAGGTGAGACGCACGTGCTCATCGGCGACGTGGACGGTACCAGCTACTACAATGGTATCCCCACTGTCCAGCGTAATGCTTATGGTGGTGGCGAGGGTGGCGCCGTCTATGGCACTGCCCACTTGAAGTTGTACAACGGCTATGTGGGTTACGACTACGATGCCGGTCGCAGCGATGATCCGAAGACCGAGGACATCGACGAGCGCTACGCTGAGAAGACCGAGGACGACACGAAAGATACCCCCAACGCACTGCTGGAGGAAGCCGGCTGTATCTTCGGCGGCGGTTACATTGACGACAGTAGTGTTGATAAGACCAAGGTCTATCTCTACGGCGGTCATGTCCGCAACAGCGCCTTCGGTGGCGGCGAGGTGGCAGCCATCGGTCGTGGTGACATGAAGGAGAAACCGGGCAGTGGCGGCAAGGACTTTGAGTTGAAGGGCATCTACCGCCCGGGCAAAACGAATATCGAGATGTACGGCGGTCATGTCCACCGCAACGTCTTCGGCGGCGGTCGCGGCTATGACAACCTTGACCGGCGCGGTTCGCTGCATTGCGACGGCTATGTCTTCGGTCAGACCGAAGTGCATATCCACGGTGGCGAGATTGGCACGGTGTCCGGCGTGCAGGACGGCGACGGCAATGTCTTCGGCGGCTGCGACGTCGGTGTGGTGTATAGCGCCTACGAGAAGCCCGACGGTAGTTTCGGCAAGGGCGTGAAAGCAGGCGTACGCTACGAAGATGTATATCAGGGCTATTACTACCAGCATGCTTGGGAAAATGAGGGTGACTTCGTAACGGAAACCGTTCCCACATACTATACAGCCGCAGAAGCAGCTGCATATAATACCGCGCATAGCCTTTCGCCGGGTGATGCCGGTTATAAGAATGCAGGAGATGTTAGTGGATCTACCACCGAGCGCCAGTTCACCGAGGACTGCAAGGTGCTGATAGAGCCGCACATGAAGGCGCTGGAGGACGTGACCGTCGGCAATAACGACTATTTAGAAGGTGAGTATGTAGCTATCGACGACTTGAACCTGTTGGGTAACAAGCAGACCTCTGCAACCACGTGGGAAAAACTGGACCAGACAGGTATCATCATTCACAATGCGGTGTTCGCGGGTGGTAACACGCCGGCGGGTGCCTCCTCGACGAGCGCCAACACCGCTTCGGTGTTCGGCAATGCCACCGCATCCATCAACGACATCTTCCACCGCGACATGATTACCTTGGGTACGCGCCACACCGGCGGCCTCTACGGCGATGGCAACCTGACGCTGGTGGATGGCTACCGCGAGCTGAACATCACCAACTACGGCACCGACTACCACTCCATCGCCAAGGAGATTGGCATCGACGCCTACCACGCCCTGCCCAAACGTGAAGCAGACTACTATGAGCTGAAATACACCTGTCTCAAGGAGTGCCAGGACAAGGACAATACCATTTACAAGCCGGCCAGTGCACAGAGCAAAGCTTCGACCCTCACGGCTGATGAGATGCAGAACCTGTTTGTCGAAATCAAGGACGGCGTGAAGGTTTCCATTAAATATGCTGGAAAGGACGTCCTGATGTACGATGCGGAAAAGGGAGAATGGGTACCGAACACCGAAGAAGGTGCTAACTTCTGGGAGGAGAGCGGTGTGCTGCCCGTGTATGCAGGCCGTCTGATGAACAGTATCCAGCGTGCCGACTTCTGCGGTGTCTTCGGCAGCCGCATGGTGATGCAGGGTGCCCAGGACCGTGTGCCAGAAGAGGCTGACTACACCAATTATACGATCAACCGCGTGCGCGAGGTGTCGCTGAACAAGATGGATTCGAAGATTTCCAGCGATTTGTCCATCCCGGAAGGTAATGATGAATACTACAAGAAGCACCGCCACGGCAACTACTTTGGTATCTACAATATTGTGAACCACTTGGGCGCGCTGACCAGCGATGTCGATTTCGGCGATGAGATTAGCGGTGCCGTGCGTAAGACCGAGAACACCGACGCGGCCACCTATCAGACCGCTGCCAATGGCAAGCCTTACAACACAGCCACCTACTACGACTGGAAGAAGGAAAACATCAACGAGCGCAAGCGCAACAACGGTAGCAGCTATAACAAACTGGCGCTGGCCTCGGGTGTGTATCTCGAGCTCACTACCGAGGAGAGCACGGGCACTGGCCTCTACGAGAAGGTGTGGGGTCCCGTCACGGGTGTCGTGGAACTCGACCTCATCAATGTCTCCACGGGTATTGGCGGTGGCTTCGTCTATGCGCAGAACATCCACGGCGTACGTTCCAAGACCTATCATCAAAACACCACGCTGACGGCGCTGAACGTTGGAGCTGCCACCAAGTGGGACTATGACTACGATACCAATGATGCCAACAAGGATGAGTGGCAGTCCTCGGGTAACTTCGTGCACAGCACGCAGACCATCATCGACGACTGCTACAACATCAGCCACAAGTACAAGGATAACTACTTGCCCCCGGGCGGTGTGCCGGCTCACTACTGGTATATCAAGGGCACCACGTATGTCTATGACCAGTATATCTCCGCTTACACGGGCAGCGCGAACGCTTACAGCGAGACGGTGGATATCCCGTTGACCATCGCTGCCGCCTCCCACGGCAAGATGAAGCTGTTGAATGTGATGCCGAACCGCTATGCTTACTTCGCCTCCGAGGGCGTGGAGCTGGAATCCGGCAAGCGCATCGTCATCAACGACAAGTCCTACTACAAGAACGACCCCATCAGCTACTGGGATTGGTACCTGCTGAGTTCTTCGGAGCAGAACTTGTTCGTGGATGCCACGTATGTGAACTGCATCACGTGTAAGATCGATGGCACGGAGTACGCCGCCGGTACCTACATCATGGATTCAGATAAGTTCACCGCCTTCAAGGGCACTTCCCATACCTACACCGATGCCTCCGGCGAAACCATCAAGGACGCCGAGGACAACCCTGTGGACGCTGACTACATCTTCCGCTTGTCCAACAATGTTGACCACGACAAGGGTTATATCCTGACCTACGAGGTGGACAACCCCAGCCAGTGGGACAACTGGTACACGCCGAAGACGGGTAGCTCCTTGGCCGATAAGATTAACAAGGCGACTTACGATGTCTCTGATGCGAAGTCCAACTATGAGGATGGTCCCACCTATTATTTGGATGCTGAGCAGGTGACCGCCGATGGCGTTGTGCTTGGCCAGCGTGCTTACAAGGTTGGCGATGTGATTTCTGAGGATGTCGAAGACACTTATCAGGCCATAGCCTCTAAGCCGGCATCTGGTCAGGCCGAGTTCGAGACAGCTTATATCGTCACCAAGACAACCACCGTCACCAAGGGCGGTAAGGAATACCACCTGAATGAGGGTACGACCGTCATCAAGTCAGATTATTCGGACGGAAGCGGTAACTGGCTGACAGGCTTGTCTGGCAACGTTGACGAAGCCTACATCTGCACCCACACCATCCAGGTGACGAAGGAGGATGTCATCTACAAAGACTCCCGACTGACAGAAGCTGAGGTGACCACTTATCGCACTGATGTCACTTCTAAGATGGAGACCGCACGCTCTGGCTCAAGCTCATTGACCATCGCCCAGATTAAGGAATTAGCCATTGATGCCGAAGTGAAGAAGTCGCTGGTATCTCTGGCCACTGTGCGCGACGACCTCAACAAATATCTCATGGCGGCCTACGCATGTAAGACCGCAGGTCTGTATGGCGGTAACTACTACAAGAAGAACCAGAACTACCGTGGTTTGGAAGCCTGGAGTTCGATGTCCGATGATGACCGCCATAAGTTCATCTTCAACTACGACGCCCTCGACCTGCTCATCGACCCGGACTACACGACAGCAGCAAGTGGTCCTATGTCCGAAGGCATGAAGTACCAGTACGACGCTGCTGCTGGCACCTTGGACGGAGCCAATGCTAATAAGGCTCACTACTCGCTGGAGACGGCTGTCGATTACACGGCATCGTACAACAGTGATACCCCATTGGCCCTTACGAGCAATATCAATGTCAGCCGCGGCGGTGTGACCACTTCCACCAGCTCTGTTCAGAAGGACGACGAGCTGTCACGCGAGGTCTTCGAGGGCCTTGCCAACGAGCAACGCCACTACTCGACCATTGCGGTGACGGATGCCGGCGCCTACTATGTCGTGAACACCGCCTTCCAGATTGGTAGCACGCCCTATGCCGTCGGTGAGACGATCAGCAGCGATACCTACACCAGTATGCCTCTTTCGGAACAGGACAATGTTACACGTGTCGAGTTTGTAGCAGAAGACGAGGGTAAGAAATTCTACTACTGCCGCGAGCCCTATACGATTGCGACCGACCATAAGGTGAAGAGCATCAAGGGCGACGACTCCAACGCGTATAGTAATGGTCAAACTGTGCCTGTTGGAGCCATTATCTCTGCGGAGAATGCCAATATAAATGAAGTAACCTACACGGGCTATAGCAATCTGACGAACGATCAGAAGAACTTCACCATCCACGGTGTCTCGCCCACGGAGACCTCGACGCTGTATGTGAGCAGCGAGAGTGATATCTACGACCTGTCGCAGGAGAAGATCATCACCGTCATCTACCAGTACGACTACGACGAGATCGACGGCAGCGGCAATGTGACACCCATCAGCGAGCGCCATGTGCTGAACATCCACCTGACGTTCAAGAGCGGTGTGCCCATCGTGGAGGAAATCGAGGCACCCGAGATCATCCTGCCGGGTGACTTTGTGGGTCTGCGCGAGCCGAACGTCACGCCGGGAGCCTACGAGGTCACGGGTGGCGGTTGGACGCTGTTCGAGAGTGAGCGCGATGCCGAGAGCCACATCAACGGCATTGACTACACGCCGGCCTTCGACCCGCTCTACTGGTACCAGAACGGCTTCTATGTCGCCTACTACGCGAAGAGCTATCTCGGCCGCACCTATTCTAATTATGTACCCGTGAGCGTGGCCAACTACCACGACCTGGCTGATGTGATGTCCGATGCCAACAAGGCACACCACATGTACATCGACCATAAGGGCGTCGAGCGCGACTCTAAGATCTATATCAACGACTACAGCAAGAGCAAGCAGAACGGTCTCGACCTGTTCAAGAACCTCTATGACCTGAGTCTGGTGAAGCGGACCTACGATGGTGATGGCAATCCCGAGCCCATCGCCTCCGGCACCTTGCAGGGTCATGTGCCGATGGATAGCCGTGTCCAAGGCGGCAGTCACTTGGAGATCTTCCTGCGTACGGATATCGACCACAGCAAGAAGTGGGTGAACAACCCGGAATATAATCCGAATGACCCGGAGGAAACAGATCCAGAGTTCATCCAAGAAGACAATCCATGGACGCCTATCGCCTCCGGCAGCGATCCTTGCTTCAGCGGTAACTTCCATGGCGACGGCCACACCATCAGCGGCCTCGCACCTGCCACGGGCACCACGGGCTCGCTCTTCCATAAGCTCTGCGGTAATGTCTATAACCTCGGCGTGATGGGTTCCTTCACCGGTGCCGGTATCGCCGATACGGGCGACGGCTATGTGGAGAGCTGTTGGGTGAAGACCAGCGCCACCACACCGTTGGCTAGCAAGCCTAATGCCGTCTTCGGTGACCCGACTGACGTTACCGGTTACCAGGTGGTCAACTCCTACTTCTGGACGGGCAATAAGGGCCTGTATGCTAACATCTCAGGCGATACTTCTGACGTTCCTGATTACGCGGAGACCATCACCTCTGGTGGCGATCGTGGTGTCGCTACCGCCAAGTCCGACACGGCCTTCTACAATGGCGAGCTGGCATACGACCTAAATAACTTCTACCTCTATAAGCGCTACGCCGACCAGCAGGAGTGGAGTTCGGGTCTGTCCTACGACTACTTCACCATCGGCGACGACGACAAGCTTGACCTCCACATGGATCAACACTATGTGGAGAACACCAATGCCCAATACTGTTCTACGGGTGCGGGTTCTGTAGCGGCTTACACCAAGTACGTCGAAGACCGCTTCGCCGACGGCGACTTCCGCTATGCCGCTGGCAAGATACCCGACACCGTCGACGAGCGCCACTGGATTGAAGTCATCAAGGAAGCAGGCAAGGACGACCGTGAGGAAGACCGCTTCTCGCCCATCTATCCGGATGACTACATCTTCTTCGGTCAGAAGCTGACCTATGGCTACAACTCACACGCTCATCAGAGTGTGCCGACGGCTGTAGCCCGTGCCGACGGTCGCCTGTCACAGGGCAGCGATGCCAACCGCGTCTATCGTGCACCGGCCTACTTCCGCAGCGCTGCAATGGGTGTCGCCCATTTCAACCCGACGGCCTATCTGGCACAGAAGTCCTATGACGGCACTAAGATTGCTTACCCGGGCATGACCGCCATCGACTTCGACGGCCATCAGCAAGGCCACGCCAAGAGTGCCTACAAGCTCGGCTTGCAGGGCGGCTGGTTCTACTCGCCGCTGCTCGACGACGACGGCCTCATCAGCATCAGCAACTGCGACGAGACGCAGAACCTGCTCGTCTATGCTCCCGCAGCTGCTCCCGCTTCAGAGGGCGCCTACGCCAATGCCACGACCCACGGCGTGCTGACCAGCTACTTCGTGGATCCCACCTATGACAGCTACTACGACAACAGCAAGGGCTACCGTCTCGTTGACGAGTGCGATGCGGTCCTCAATGGTCACCTCGTGCAGAGCAACATGAAGGCCACCAACGACCACTTCCTCGTGGATAAGCAGGACTTCAACTGCCCGCTGGCATACAGCTTCGACGCAGACCACCTCATGTGGTACCAGCGCCTGCCCATGGAGAACGAGTATGTGGATCGCCAGATGGGCTGGCAGGGCATCAGCCTGCCGTTCACGGCCGAGCTCGTGACCACCCATCAGAAGGGTGAGATCACCCACTTCAACATCGGCAGCACGACCAGCTCGAACAGCGACAAGAAGATCGGTCACGAGTACTGGCTGCGCGGTCTTGATGACGGCGAGCTGACAGCAACGGACGATGTGAAGATTGTGAAGGCAGCCTTCCACTATCCTTCGACCGAAGACTCCGAAGTCATGAACAAGACGGGCCTCAACGAGGTGACGAACACCTTCCTGTGGGATTACTACTACAAAGGCTTGGAGGGCGGTCATGACCAGAAGGACCAGAACGCCGACACCTATCTACAGTACAAGGATTATTATAGGTACGCGCGCTCTTACGTGAACTACCCGCTGCTGACGGCAGCCACACCGTATATCCTGGGTCTGCCGGGTGAGTTGTACTACGAGTTCGACCTCAGCGGTACGTTCGAGGCACGCACCACCGCTGTCCCGAACCCCGACAAGCTCGCCAAGCAGACCATCAGCTTCGTCTCCAACAAGGGCATCGGCATCGATGTCAGCGACACGGAGATGAGCACCAAGGGCCGCACTGTCAGCTACAACGCTACCAACTACTACTTCAAGCCCAGCTACATGAATGAGGACTTGGCAGCCGGCACGAGCCATTACACCTTGAAGCCCGACTTCGATAGCGACGGCAATGGGGTAGGAGACTGCAGCCTCTTCGATAAGGTACCCGCTACGGGCGATGCCACCCGCGTCGAAGCCTTCCGTCCGTACTTCATGCTCAAGCCCGGCGGCAGCGTGAAGGGTATGATGCCTACGCGCATCCTCTTCAGCGGCACCAACGGCGAGGAGTTCGAGGAAGGTCCTGAGAGCGCCCTCGACGGCACACTGGAGATCTTCGCCCGCGGACATAACATCGTCACGCGTTCGCACATGACGGAGCCCGTCGCCATCCGCATCGTCAACATCGGCGGCATCACCGTCACCAACTTCGTGCTCGAACCCGGACAGACCATCGAGACACCCGTCCAGGCCCACGGCGCATACATCGTTAACAAGAAGAAAGTATTCGTTAGATAAATAACGCAGATTACGCAGATTAAAGATATGAAACTCGATATGACTAGTCATGATTGCACTCAGCTCTATACGTATTTGAATTTATCACGCGTGATAAAAGGTTTTCCCACGCGTGGGAAAAGCGTGTCCCATGCATGGGACACGGCTTCACACCGTGAGGTGTTTGTCCGAAGGCTGTTAGCTTCCCTCGCGTTGCTGCTGGCCTTAGGGAGCTCGACTGCCTGGGCGCAGACGGATTTCTCGGGTACGTATTATATTGCGAATGAGACCAATCACGCTAGTGGCAATATTGGCACACACTGGTATTTGGTGCCAGGAGCGGATCCGCAACAGAGTCACAGAGCAGATGCCTATTTCCACAACCAGTATTGCAATGTCAATGGTAGTGGCGATTATAAGGGGGATAACTATGGTGACCCTGAAAAGCCTTTCCTTACCACCTATCAGACCGGTCGGGATTTTAATTCTGTCTGGACGATAGTTTCTACAGGCGACGGATATTATAATATCATCCATGCCAAGACGGGCAAGTACATAGTCTATGAACCACCTTACAAAGAAGCAATAAACCGTAAGTCGATACACCTAGAAACTACAGCAGCCCCTGGCGAAAACGCCAAGTTTACCATCACTGGTAGCCTGAGTGGACCTATTAACATCAATCCTAAGAGTGTCACAACTGGCGATATGTACTTTAACCCTGCTGTAGGTGTGGGTAACCGTGCCCAATACTATGGTACGGGAAAATACTTTCACGAAGGTATGATTGGTCTTTGGAATGCCGCTGGTGATAAATCTCAATGGTATCTTGAGAAAACCGCTATTCCACCAACCATTACCTTCGATGATGCGACGGGTAAGGTGACGATTACCTCTGTGACGGGTACGACCATTCGCTATGCTTTTGACAGTAATACCCCGACTGCAGGCGGAACATCCTACACGAGTCCTACAGATCCTATTGACGTCTCTGGCCATACGGCCATCAAGGCCATCGCCGTTGATGGAGAGGGGAATGTGTCGTGTGTCATTACGATGACGTTTGCGAATTTTACCTACAAGATTTTGAACAAGGCAGGCAATGTGGCCATTCAGCAGACGGTGCAGCAGCCTGTGGGGAAGGCGCTGACGGGGTATAGTGATATTCCGGCAGCTATCCGTAGCCCGTATATTGCGGACGAGACGGTGAGGTTCTTCAGTGATTCCGGTCATAATACCGAGATTTTCGAGACCCCGGGAAGCAATGCCGATATCTATGTGACCTACACCACGTCAAACTTGGGAAACAAATTCCTGCATCTGGATGATGGTCGTCTCTTGAATGTCACTGTGAACGGCCAATACATCTACGACAATAGCGGCACACTGAGTCATGAAGCTACGGAAGACAACCTCGCGAATACCGACCGCATGTGGCGTATCAAAGGCGAAGACCCCTATGCCGTCGTCATTCAAAATGTCAGCACAGGGAAGTGTTTCCACTACGAAACCTCCGCTTTGCCAGCTACGCTGTCGTTGACGGTGGAAGGTTCGGCCTCGCACTTCATCATCATGAACGGCAGCGGTACGCCCAAGAGCCTTGCAGAAGGACAGATGGAGTTGATGCCCGCCACGGGTGAGAATGTAACCAGCAACACCTACTATCGTGTGGAACGTCCAAGCGATTTTGACATCACGACGACATCAGGGACGGCCGCTCAGCAGATTCAAGCCGTCTCCGCGAAGGCGAGTGTCACCTACTATTTGATTGACCAGGCTGGTATGAAAGACCCAGGAGGCGCAATCTTTGCGACCATCATCAGCACCGAATCCGCAGTGGAGCTTCCTGCGGAATGGCAGAGCCCATTGGTCAGCGCGTACCATTACTATAAGACAAAGACTTGGAACGCTGAAACGCTGAAATGGGATTTTAGCGAGCCCGTCACCTCGACCCTTGAGGCGAGCGAAATCTATGTCACCTACGATGTCAATAATCTGGTCAGCTTCGACGATACCGATGATGACACGAACGGTTCGACCACCTACATGCTTGAGTTTACCAATGGTAGCTCCTTCAAGCAGGAGGACGGTGACAACGGCGTGATGAATACGCCGCAGCAGGCCGTCTATCCCTATGCCAACGGCGACGGATGCCTCAATGTCTATGGTTTCGATCAGTGGTCAGCTCAGATTTCATCCGGCGCCAGCACGCGTACCCGCTGGTTGTGGTATGTCGTCAGCCCGAACAAAGACCCCTATCACGTGAAGATCATGAGTCGCTCGGGTGTCGTCAATAGCCACAATTACTTCCGCACCTATGTTGTCAACTATGGTGGCAGCAACCATGTGGTGACGGGTGTGACCACCAAGCACGCTGATGCTGTTGCTGCCGAAGAAGACCCCACCGAATATATGGTGCTGAAGACGGCCGCGGGAAAGTGCAAATTGGTGACCAAGGACAAGATAGATGACGGTAGCACCGATGAGCGCCGCACGGTGACGAGCTTCGAGCAGTACTGGAAGACTTATGAGACGGTGAGTAATTGGGGTGAATACCATTATGCACCTCCTGTTGATAACCCTGCGTTTAGCGGCATCACGCTGAACTACTACGAGGCTCGTGCCAATGGTCGCCCCATCAACACCTCAGATCCTACCGTCCAAAACAGTAAGACGTACGAAAAGGTCAACCACTTCTTCCAGACCATCAACATGGGCAGCGAGGGCGAGTTCACCTTCCAGGCCACTACCCTGGTGCCGCAGGTGATCCTGCTTGACCAGCACGGCTGGGAGATCATGCGTCAGCCGCTGTACTCCGACGATGCTTGTACCACGGTCAATACAGCCGCCTTGAAGCACTTCGACAGCCCGATGGTGGAGAGCTACCACTGGTACCCCTCGGCCTCGGTACAATCCGGCTACCATAAGTACACAGTCGGTGACCCCGCCATTACCATCTATGAAGAAGTGAACGGCAAGTGGGTGGACAGTGAGCGTGATTATACGCACAACTCTACCTCGCTCGCCGATGACCCCTACAGCTACATCACACCCACGCAGCCCAAGAGTGTGAAGTCCGACATGTACGTCACCTACACCGTGAAATCGGAATATGCCCGTCTCTATACGGGTGCTGCGCGTGCTGAGGACACGAGAGCCGCTGCCTTCCTGGTGAAGCAGGGGAGTGACTACGCTGTGAACAGTAGCAACACCCTGACCACGACCACGACAGCGCCGACTGACATGGAGAGTGTTGATGATGAAATGAAGTGGTATCTGAGGCCCAACTTCAACATCGATGCGGAGATGGGTTACAAATATGCCGGTCAGCCGGGCGCCGGACCCGAGGCCAAGACCAAGCAAGACACGGAACAGGATTACTACGCAGCCGGCATGAACGGCTTCGACCCGTACAACGTGCAGGTGCAAAGCGCTTCCGCCACCTCGTACTACTTCAGGACCAATGCAGCCAGTGCCACCCTCACCAATGGTATGTGGGTCGGCACCAGTGGTACCAGTCTTAGTCTGCAGACGATAGGTACCGGGCATATTTCCGCCAAGGGTTATGAGCAGACCACGCTGGACATCACCAACGCCACGTTCATGGTCGTGGATGACGGCGCCGGCAATATGCGCCTGATGCCACGCTTTGATTATGCGAAGGTCATCAACTCCTTAGATGACGAACCGCGATTGACCGCGACGGCCTCTGCCTCCACCTACCTGACCCTCACCTTGACACCGCAGGTCGTTCACTATGCCCACGAAATCAACGTGATGGGTGGACAGTATATCCTGGCCTCGGACTTTGCAATTGATATTGCTACCCCCATCGGCACCGAGTCCGCCCCCTTCACCGGCTTAATCGACGGCCGCCTTTATACCATCGCCAGCCTCACGATGCCCTTGATTGCGTATGCCAAGGATGCCCTCATCAAGAATGTGATTATCGAGAGTGCTTCTGTCAGCAGTAATTCCTCAACGGTAACGGTAGGTGAAGACGAAAAGACGGCACTTGGTGCTATTTGTAATTATGCGACGGGCAGTACCCGTATCTACAACTGTGGTATCAACGGTGGTAGTGTCGGTGCCAGCAATGACTATGTCGGCGGTATCGTCGGCCTGTTGGATCATGACCCAGACAATAAGACTGGTGCTCGTGTCATCAACTGCTATAGCTATGCCAATATTACAAACGGATCGTATGTGGGAGGTATCGTTGGTTACAATAATTTTGCATCCAATTCAACCGATATTCGGACGATGGTGATGAACTGTATGTTCTATGGTGATATCACTGGTGGCACGTATAAGGCTCCTATATATAATGGTTCGATTATTTCCAACGTGGGAACCAACGGCTTGGGTAACTATAACTACTTCCTTGCAGAGAAGCCTTACGTAGAAAATGGCCAAATCAACACCTACAACTGTGCCTTGATGGCAGAGACCCGCTTCCTCCAGCGCTTCGAGTTCTACCGTCTGCTGCTGAACAGCCATTTGGAGCTGGCTGGCTGGTATGCTACGGGTAATTATGATAAGGATGAGATGATGAAATGGGTATTGGAGACGGCAGACAGAACCAACGATACCCCGAAACCATATCCGGTGCTGAAGCAACGATTAACTAATGATGGAACGAAGGCTAAATTCTATCCATCCATTATTAACATTGATGCCGAAAATGCTCCGACAAGTGGAGAACGCACTGGTAAAAACCTCGGTACTCTAGCTGTTTCGATTAGTGGCGTCGGTAGCGGTGCTGTGTATGGTGCTCCAGCGGGTGCAAGCATAACTAATAGTAGTCTCTCGCTGCCCATCACAGACAAGGACTATGAGCGCTTCAACTTCAACTACCGCAAGGTACAGCTGCCTTACTATAATGATGTGGGTACCGGCAACTACACTAAAAACCGTGTGGTGACAGGTTGGAAGATTACCAGTATCACTGGCGGTACAACAGGAAGCTTCAGTACTGGTAGTGATGCCACAGCGAGTGTTGATGAGAACGGAAATATCACCCTCACTACACCTTATAACTTCGCTGATCGCAAATGTACCGATAAAGACTTGTTTAGCGAAAGTGAACGTGTGTTCAACCAAGGTGCCTACTGGGATGTGCCGGAGGGTGTGACTTCTATCGAGATAGAACCTTATTGGGCCCAGTGCGTGTATGTGTCTGATGCGTATCCTGATGTGGTGTATAATCAGGCTATGAGTACTGCCTATAATGTCAAAACTGTGGGTACTGTTAATGAAGCTGCGCGCTATACGAATAATAAATCTTATTCTATCAATGGTGATAATCAAGTGGTCTATACCACCATTGGCAATGCTGCAGGCCAAATGCCCACAACCGGCAACGTTTACGATAATGCCATTGTGTTAGTCGGTAATGTCCATAGCTTAGATCTTTCATACAAGTCAAAAGATAAGTCCTATACTATCATGTCTATTGATTTAGACAAGGACAACGAGCCGGACTATTCATATATCCTTCGTTACAATAGCCGTTTGCGTGCGCATCCTGTGAGGGTGGATTTCCTGAATATACCAGGTCTTGGTATGGCACAAAAGTCCACGGGTGGTACAGGTACGTACAACCTTGGTATTATGCAGCCATTAGGATGGTTCGAATCGACGAATACATCACTCTTCCGTTTCACTCAGTTTGAGTATGACAAAAAAGACAGGGTGAATAGTCCTATGATTTTGCAGGGTGGTGTCATTGAACAATGGGTGACCGTCGGCGGTGCAGAAACGACCATTAAAGAAGGTAAAACGGTCACTTACTACCATGTGGGTGGTAATGTGTGGTTCAAGGAATTCCATATTGGCGTCCATCAGGATAAGACCCAAGACGAGTTCTTCAGTCCTCATCCGCCCATCTCAGTAACGGGTGGTGACTTTGACGAATTCTATCTGACAGGTCTATATAATACGCCTAATAACAATGCTGATGATGACGCAGAATGTTATATCAATGGTGGCCGCTTCGGCAAGGTAGCGGGCACAGGTATCCAGGGTATTGGCTCTGCAACCAATCATACCCATGGTAATATCTTCTGGCAGATTGACAATGCCGACATTGATGAATTCTATGCAGGTGGTATCAATGCAGCCCATATCGCAGAAGGCAATATCTATACCGTCATCACAAATAGTCGTGTCGATCAGTTCTGTGGCGGCCCCAAGTTCGGCAATATGAACAGTACCAAAAAGGTGGTGACCAATGCCGACAATTGCACCTTCCGCGCCTTCTTCGGTGCCGGCTATGGCGGAAATTCTTATAACCGCAGATATCCTTCCAACCAAAATAATGTAAATAATATTAATTGGAATAACTGGGTAAACAGCGAGTACACGCAAACATATAATGCCGATTACAAGGGTGTATCTACACGAATAGACTATCAGTTCCTACCGATGTCAGGCAATGCCTCTAACGTAGCCCGTTTGTGTGTTGACTATGTCAGTTTCTCTCTGGCCACCACGTATGATGTAACCTCAAAACTCAAGGATTGTACCATTACTACCAACCCTCTTGGAAGACTCTCCATCGGTGAAGGCTATAAATGTCTTGGCAACTTCTATGGTGGCGGTAGTCTTGGAAAGGTGAATGGCCCTGTCAAGTCAACGCTCACCAACTGTACAGTGGAAGGCAATGTGTTTGGTGCCGGCTACTCTGCATCTCTGCCAACTATAGAGGTTGACGCAAGAGGCTTTGAAACGGAACCTTATTACTATGATCAATCAGGAACCTACCGTGCTGGTGTGAAGTATAAGGCAAATGAAGCATATAAACCAACGACCTACACATGGGCGAAGAAGACCAGTGATAGTTGGATTGATAAGACCAATCATATCCTCTATACGACAGAAGACCTGACGAGTCTTGGCACTGTGACAGGTCTTGTCACGCTGACTGTTGACGGAACAACTGTTGTTGGTGACAATGCGGTTGCGAACAGCGGTAATGTCTATGGCGGCGGTGAGTCGAGTGATGCTACGGGTGATGTAAATGTACACATCCTTAGCGGCACAATGACCGACGTCTATGGTGGCGGTAAAGGTGAAACCACGGTGGTTAGTGGCGACGTGACGGTGAACATCAATGGCGGTACGGTTAATCGCGATGTCTATGGCGGTTCGGCCTTTGGTGCGGTGAATGCCACGAAGAATCCCTCCACGGGAGCATTGTCCCATACAGCGGAAAAGGCAACGGCCGTCAATATCAACAGTGGTGCCGTGAGCGGTAGCGTCTATGGCGGTGGTTTGGGTAAGTTAGCGGTGGTCGAACCTGCTACGCCGGCCATTGTTGCCCAGAACTTCGGTAACACGGCTATCAATATCGTAGGCGGTACGGTCGGTACTGCAGTCTTTGGCGGTGCCAATGTGAATGGCGTGCTGAATGGAACCTCTACGGTCACGATCACCAATGGTACGGTGGGTACGACTCATGACCCTGTTAGCGATGTGGTATTCGGTGGCGGCTATGGTGAGCCCACTGTTGTTCAGGGTGCTGTGAGGGTGGATATCGGCACCTCTGACCAGGCATCTGGCGGTGCCACTCTCAACGGCCACATCTATGGCGGCGGCGCTCTGGGTAGTGTGAACGCCTCCACGGAAGTCAACCTGAATAAGGGAACCATCAATGGTAATGTCTTTGGTGGCGGTTTGGGACAGCAGGAAGCTGCTGCAGTTCTTTATGCGAATGCAGCCGAGTATAATACCGCTAAAGGAACGTCATTGACGGATGAACAATTTGCAGCATTAACGACAGAACAAAAGACGAAGACCGCTGCAGTGTCAGCTGTCGCTGCTGTCGTAGGCGGCAATGCCACGGTGACACTGGACGGTGCCACACTAACATACTCCGGCGCATCGCCTGTGACAGGACAGATCTTCGGCGGTAACAACTTGCAAGGTTCTCCCAGCGGTCACATCAAGGTGCATGTGAAGAAGACCATAACCGTAGAAGGACAGGAATACGATGTAGCCGCAGTATATGGTGGTGGTAACGAAGCCGACTATAATGCTTCGGCTGATGATTATGCCCAGGTGATTATCGAAGGTTGTGATGTATCAAGCATCAAGGACGTATATGGTGGTGGTAATGCTGCTGCTGTACCTGCAACAGAGGTGCTGATTCTTGGTAATAAGAAAATATTAAACGTATTCGGTGGTGGTAATGGTGAATTGGGAGCCGACCATGCTGCCCATGTCGGTTTCCACCGACTGACGGAATCAACAAAGAGCGATTACGAAAATGGTACCGGTAAGACGGAAGTCAAGCTCGTAGGCGGTACGATCACAAATGTCTTTGGTGGTAGTAACAGTAACGGCGACATCCGTGGAGGCGCATACATCACCATGCCTCCGGCAAGTGATTACATCACGTATGATTGCTGCAGCACGTTGACAACTGAGCATATCTATGGCGGTGGTAAGGACGCCGACATGAGCGGTGGTACAAACATTGTGCTGGGCTGTATGCCGAACCAGTGGATTGATGAGATCTACGCCGGTGCACAGAATGCTGATGTGGCAGGCGATGTAAGTCTGACCATCACCAGTGGTATGTTCAAGCGTGTCTTTGGCGGTAACAAGGATGGAGGTCTGCTGAAAGGCTCCATCACCGTGAACATCGAAGAAACCGGCGATTGCGATGTACCTATCGTCATCGGTGAACTCTATGGCGGCGGTAACTTGGCCGCATACTCCATCTATGGCTATAAAAATACAGGGACAGAGTTGGCGCCTGTTTGGGAACCCAGGAATCAGGCCGAATATAACACATGGTACTCGGCATTATCAGAGGAAGACAAGGCCAAGCCAGAGAACCAGCCTTACAACAACCCGCAGCTGAA
Source organism: uncultured Bacteroidaceae bacterium (assembly GCA_905233765.1). Classification (GTDB taxonomy): domain Bacteria; phylum Bacteroidota; class Bacteroidia; order Bacteroidales; family Bacteroidaceae; genus Physcousia. The sequence goes on from CAJOCU010000003.1 coordinate 79,545, forward strand.
TGTCCGTGCCTTCACCAGTATCGGCAGTGTTTTCGGTGGCGGTTACAAGGCTAAGATGATTGCCAACCCGCATGTGGACATCAATGTCGTCAAGGGTAGTCATTACGATAACGCATTAATCCATTCTGGCGCTGGTGATACATATCCCGCAGGAACTGTGGATGTAGAGCTCGAATCCGAAACGCTCCATCTCCCATATCCAGCGCATAAGAAGGGCGAGATAGGAACCATTGGCAATGTCTTCGGTGGCGGTAATCTGGCAGAGGTCGTTGGTAACGCCGAAGTGAATATCGGATCTGAGACGACGGCCATCTTCATAACGGAACCGACCCATCTGGGTACCAAGGGATCCGATTATACGGAACGTGGCGACGGCAAGTTCGAAGCCACTGTCGAAGGTGCTAACATCACGGGCTGCGTCTATGGTGGCGGCAACGAGGCCGACATCACTGGCAATACGCAGGTGAATATCTGCGCGAAATATGATGGCGCGAAATACCAGCGCGTCGCTCCCGGCACTGCCGGTGTCACCATCGCACAAGATGTCTTTGGTGCAGGTAAGGGTAAGGCCGAAGATGTCACCTCTGCCCTGGTGAGCGGCACCAGCACCATCGTGATGAGCGACGGTGCCGTGGGCCAAAGCGTCTATGGCGGCGGTCAGTTGTCGCAGGTGGGCGGCAACACGTATATCACTGTCAACGGCGGAACAATCGGTGACAGCACAGGTGCGAACGCCGGCGAGATATACGGCAACGTCTATGGTGGCGGTAAGGGTAACACCACGAATGTCCGATCGGGTCTCGTGATGGGTAATACCAATATCACCATTGAGAACACAGTGGCTGATGCCGACTACGCTGCAGCACACAGTGTGGCAGAAGGGTCTGTCATAACAAGCCCCTCTATATACCATAATATTTATGGTGGTGGCGCCCACGGCTCCGTGGGTACCTATACCTATGCCAGCGAGGCTGCCGACGCAGCCATCGCCAGCCATCCCGATGGCGACAACGGAACAGCAACCATCACCATCACGGGCGGTACCATTGGTGTCAATGGTAAGGAGAACGGTATGGTATTCGGCTCCTCACGCGGTGATGTAGGTGCTCCTGAATCTATCTACGACAAAGTGGCGTGGGTGCATAACACGAGCGTCGTGATTGGTACAATAGGGCAGGGCACGAACCACACGAGTCCGCACGTCAAGGGCTCTGTCTATGGTGGCGGTGAGAACGGCCATGTTTATAACAATGCTTCGGTGGCTATCCATAGCGGTATGGTGGGTATTGCTGAAGGTTCTCCCATTACCGATAATAATGGAACTCCAGAAGATCCTTCGGATGATATTACATATACTGGTGCCGAATACCCCTATCGCGGCAATGTTTATGGTGCCGGTTGCGGTACGGACAAGTATTATTCCGATCCGACGGGAATCCCCAATCCACATGACGGCAACGGCGACACTTACAACCCCAAGTCGGGTATCGTGATGAATGGCAACGCTACGGTGCTTATCGATGGCGGTCATGTGGTTCGCGATGTCTATGGCGCCGGTGCCATGGGTTCGGTCAATGGCAGTACTACGGTGACCATTGTGGGTGATGCTGAAATCGGAGCCAACGGTAGTGGTGGCGGTTATGTGTTTGCCGCAGCTCGCGGTGATCACGCAGTTCCCTCCATGGCAACTGTAGGCAGCTCCAACTTGAACATCCAAGGAGGTACTATCTGGATGGATGCCTATGGTGGCGGCCAGAATGGTGCAGTCAAGGGAGCCGTGACCGTCAACATGACGAACGGTACCGTGAAGCGCGATGTCTATGGCGGCGGCGCGTTGGCCAATACGAATACGGACAACTGGGATGCTGAGCATAGCAGGCTCAACTACACGGCTGAACTGGTTGACGACCCTGTCCCTGTGGCTGGCACTACTCCTGTGGATGCGTATTACACGCGTACAGGTTCCGGTACGGATTTGGATCCCTATATCTACACCCCGGCCTCGGGCAAGGCTGTAGAAGCGACCAACTATTACAGCATCTCGAAGGCCACCACCGTCAACCTGTCTGGTGGTACGATAGAGGGTAACCTCTATGGTGGCGGCTTGGGCAGATTGGCTGAAGCTGGTCCTCCTGCTGTGGAGGCGATTGCTGCCAATGTCTATGGTCCCGTGACGGTCAATGTGTCGGGCGAGGCTATGGCCACCAATGTGTTCGGTTGTAACAATATCAACGGTGCTCCGAACACTAAGGCTGCAGTTAACATCACTGGCGGCACGATTGTCAATAGTGCTTATGGCGGCGGTAATCTGGCAGCTTATACGGGCCAGACGTCTGTGTCGATGTCCGGCGGTACGGCCAACTATGTCTATGGTGGCGGTCTAGGTGCCTCGGCCATTGTCACGGGTGACACAAAGGTCGCTATCTCCGGTGGCACCGTGGCTCAGGATGTCTATGGCGGCGGCAGCCAGGCTGACGTGACCGGCAATGTCGATGTCACCGTCAGCGGCGGCACCATCACTCACGATGTCTATGGCGGCGGTGCATTGGCCAACACTAATACGGGCAACTGGGATCCCACTGCAAACAGCGGTGCGGGTGGATGGAAGGTTGCAAGTAGTTCCGAAGATGACTACTATTTGCCCGTGAAGCATCTCACAGCAGGCACGTCATCTGTATATGGTTTTTACGAAGATGACGAAGGTAATAATCAGATTACAGACCCAGAAGCCAAGGCTGTATCGAATGTTACGTATTATAAAAAACTGACATACGAGGAAAACATTTATGACATTGCTGTCAACGGTACGACCTATAAGACCACGGTCAACCTGACAGGTGGTACAATCGGTAATGCCTATGGCGGTGGTCTTGGTAAATTAACCGCTGGAGGTGCAAGCACAGGTGACGGTGCCGTACAGGCCATGGTGTATGGAGATGTGGAGGTGACTGTCGATGGTGCTGCGTTCACGCAGGAGGTGGAACCGTCTGCAGCGAATGCCCCCAAGACGGGTCGCGTGTTCGGTTGTAACAATGTCAATGGCACGCCTAAGGGCAGTGTGACGGTCACCGTCAACTCCACCAGACGATTAGATGGTGGCGAACATACCCTTAAGGAGTTTGAGATTCAGGGTGTCTATGGCGGCGGAAACCTCGCCGACTATGAGCCGGAAACCTACGATGACAATCCAGGAGGAGATAAGGGTGATTCTGAATTCGGTCAGAAGACAAGTGTGATTATCAATGGTTGCGATGCCACCAGTATCTCTAAAGTATATGGTGGTGGTAATGCGGCCAGGGTACCCTTTACTCATGTGACCATCAATAGCGCCTTCGAAATTGGTTACGTCTTCGGCGGTGGTAACGGTGGTGATATGATCTATAAGAACAATGTATGGGTCGCTAACCCCGGTGCTTATGTCACGCGATATACCAATGTCGTGTTAAGAGGCGGTGTCATTGGTCAGGCATTTGGCGGTAGTGACTCCAGTGGTAGTGTTCATGGTGCAGAGATTAAACAGGAAACGGCAGGAAGTACCTGTCCTTTGCACCTGGTGAACCTCTACGGCGCAGGTAATGGTGAAGAGGCTTCTTCGGATGGCGATATCATTACCACATTGTCGGGCTGCGGTAAATATAGTGAGGTGCAGAATGTCTTTGGTGGTTCCTATAAGGCCAACATCAAGGGTAATATCATCCTGACTATCAAGAGTGGCATCTACACCTCAGTCTATGGTGGTAATGACCGACTGGGAACCATCGGTGGTAATATCACGGTTAATATCGAGGAAACGGACGACTGTGATAAGCCTATTATCATTCAGAACCTCTATGGTGGCTGCTATCAGACAGACTATCCTGGTTCAGGCGCTCAGCACAATGACGGTGGAGTCCTCACACCTTTCTATGAAGGTACGATTACCGTCAATGTCCGTTCTGCTACCCGCATCGACCGTATCTTCGGTGGTAGCGATGCCGCAGATGTGAAAGGTGATACAGAGGTAAATATCAATATGGCCAAAGGTTCCATGAGTGGCCAGACGGCTGTTCTTCCCAGTTACTATGGTCTTGATGATGCTACGATTCCTGCCAACATTACTGTTACAGATAAGAATGGATATGTGCAGGTCTATGGTATCCAGTCCGGTGAATCCGTTAATGGATATTTTACAAGGTCCGGCGAGGGCACACTGGAAGATCCCTACGTTTACTCAGCGTGTGCTGATGATGCTGTCGCAGACGGGGTTACAACCTATTATAAGCCTGCGGTAAAAGGAACTATTGCGGACGAAATCGGTACCATCGGCAATGTCTATGGTGGCGGTAACATCGGTAATGTTGATGGCAACACTACGGTGAACATCGGCACGGCTGCAAGCGTAAATATGTATAGCCTTGCTGATGAGGCACGCACGGTTTTAGGCGCTCATATCTATGGTGATGTCTATGGCGGCTGTAATGCTGCTACGGTCACAGGTAATACGGCCGTGAACATCGGTACCGAGAATTATTCCAGCACCGACGGTTTCGAAGGTATCTCCATTGATGAGGATGCCAATGGTAATGGCGGAAGCGTCTATGGCGGCGGTAACGCCGGCGATGTGCTCGGCAACACCAATGTGGAGATGGGCGGAGGCTCTGTCTTAGACGGTGTGTATGGCGGCGGTCTGCACGGATCGGTTGGTACGGCAGACAGTGATGAAGATATCACTTATCATACCGGTACCAAAGAACATGCTGGCTGTATCGGTAAGATTGAAAAATACAAGGCTGGTACTGGTAAGTGTACGGTGGTTATCCGTGGCGGCCAGGTGGGTCCTGTTGAAGCAGCATTCACAGATGGCGGAATGAAGAACACCGGCCATTACCTTCTGGATGCAGGCGTTCATCATAATCCTGTGGATTTAGGCTTCGTGTTTGGTGCTGGTCGTGGTGAGGTGGAGAATCCCGATACGGATCCCGACGCAGACTTCCGCACATACGTCAAGGAGACAGAAGTGATTATCAAGAACTCTTATGCTGCTGAATATGAAGGCGGCAGAGCTGATTCTCTCAACCATGTCCTCAGTAAACCTATTATCATGGCTTCTGTCTATGGCGGTGGTGAGAACGGACGTGTGCGCGGTAACACGCTGGTGAAGATCTATGGCGGACAGATCGGTTGCGGCGAAGGAAAATATACGGGCAGTGGCACCGATGTAGATCCATACGTGCCAAAGATTCACACCGAAGCAGAATGGACAGGTGAGGATCCCGCAAACTTCTCGGAATGTGCCAGCTGGGACTATGGAACAGTGGTGGACGGAAAGACTGTCTATCTGCCCTATGACCCTATGGCAAATGTACCGTATAGAAATGGTTCCGCAGTGACCAATGGTAGCACGATAGGTTCTGATGGCCACACCTACTATGGCTATGTCTTCGGTGGCGGTTCCGGCTACTTCCCCTACGAGATCAAGAATCCTTCAGGCACTGTCATCGGTCACGACTGGCTGGCATCCGCAGGTGTTGTAGAAGGTAGTACGAAGGTGCTGATTTCAGGCGGACATATCCTGACCAGCGTCTATGGCGGTAATGAGTTGACCAACGTGACGGGAGACTCCTGTGTGGTCATCATGTCGGGCGGCACCTTGGGTGTCCCGCGCTCGAATGCAGAAATCCTGGATAAGCCCGTGACCTGTTACCTCTTCGGTGGCGGTAAGGGTGACCAGCGTGAACACTTCAAGATGTACACCAATGTGAAGAACACACGTGTAGAGGTGGGTGGTACAGCCCGCATCTTCGGTTCTGTGTTCGGCGGTGCCGAGGATGGTCACGTCTCAGGTTCGGCCAAGGTGAATATTTGGGGCAGCGCCCGCATCGGCACGAATGGTACCTCGTATGTGGATGGTAACATCTTCGGTGGTGGCCGTGGTTTCTCAGGTACGGAATTGACAGCAGGTACCATTAAAGAAAACGCCACTATTAATATCAGCGGGACCCCCACCATACTGGGTTCTGTCTATGGCGGTGGCCGAATGGCATCGTTAGGTGTTGACTTCGATGGGGTTCAAGATGCTACTACAGGACAATTTGTCGAGGATGGAGGTGGTAAAACCTACGGCCATGTGACGATTAACATCAGTGGCGGTACCATAGGAAATGCAACCCCCCCAGAGGACGACGAATTCTCCAAGAGCAAATATAGCGGTAACGTCTTCGGTGGCTCTATGGGACGTCTGACGCTGCTCGACGGAGCTCCCAACTCACTGTGGAGTAGGATGGCTCAGGTGAAGACCTCCACCGTGAATATCACGGGCGGTACCATCAAGAGAAATGTCTATGGCGGTGCAGAGTACGGCACGACACGTGACAATGTCTATGTGACAATCGGAGGCAGCAGAAATGAAGAGACCGGTGTCATCACTCCTTCGGCAGGAACACCTGTTGTCAGCGGCAGCGTCTTTGGCGGTGGTCTCGGAAGTGACATACATAGTGCCGCGTACAACAGCCATATCATTGCTGCTGAAAAGAAGTATCTCTTTACGCCCTTGCAATATGCCGGATGCATAGGTGGAGACACCTATGTCAACGTCGTTGGCAAAGGTCATGTAAATGGTAGTGTCTATGGCGGTGGTGATTTGGCATCTGTAGGTGTCATTGACTATGCGGTTGACAATGAGGATAACTATACGCAAGTCATCAAGCATGGTAGCAACTCCGGTTCCGACGAAACATTCTATGACTTCGGTCTGAGCTGGCCTTACGAATTCAAATATGTCGAAGGTATCACTGGCGGTAAGACCCACGTAAACGTCAAGGGTTCAGCCGAAGTTGACAACTATGTGTTTGGTGCTGGCAAGGGTAAGGTGTCCTTTGGAGCTATCGACGATATCGCAGAGCAGCGCTACACGGAAGCACATCTTGCCAATGTCCGTGAGACAGAGGTGACGATAGGAACGGAGGGCGGCGATGACAATCCTCGAGTACGCTCCGTATATGGCGGTGGCGAAGACGGACACGTCAACGGAAACGCCAAAATCACCATCCATCGCGGAACGATTCGTCGCTCGGTCTTTGGCGCTGGTAAGGGTGATACGCAATTCACGACTTATCTGTTAGATTCCGACAACCCGGGAAATGCAAAAGCCACTACAGACAATGTCTATAGTTGGACGGCGGGTAAGGTCTATGGAAACACCGAGGTTGTCATGAACGGTGGTAGCGTGGGCTGGTTCATCTACGGCGGCGGTAATATGGCCTCCGTGGGTAAGGGTAACTACGCCGGCGGTTCCGACGACTACGCCCCAGACGGCTATGGCGAGTTACCATCTGCCGATGGTCCGCTGTGGACGAATACCGACTTCACAGAAAGCGGTCAGACCACCGTCACCATCATGGGCGGAACGTTGGGTGCAGCAGATGCAGGCCTTGAAAACGGTGTCCCCTTAGGTTCTGTCTTTGGCGGCAGCCGTGGTCAGACTGCTAAGGCAGAGGTGATCTCACTGCCTCGCTACAAATATGTGCCCAGTTTCTTCCTGGGATATGTCAACAAGACGGCTATCAACATCGGTGGTACCACGGCAGGTGGTCCTACCGCAGGTGACGGCCCCATCATCTACGGTTGTATCTATGGCGGTGCTCAGGACAGCCATGTGCGCAACAGCACCGAGGTGAAGATCTTCAAGGGCGACCTCCGAGGCCAGACGGGTGAAGCCGCAGAAAGAAGCGGTAATGTCTTCGGTGCCGGCTCCGGTATCGGAACCTACTCCCCGGACGGTGGTGCGAATAATTATTGCAACAGTGCTTCCGGTTCTGTCACCTGTACCACGTTGGTGGAGGTGCGCGGCACAGAGTCAACCACCAAGATCAAGGGCAGTGTCTATGGCGGCGGCGCACTGGCCTCTGTGGGACCTCCACAGATGGGTCAACCTGCGAATGAGCAGAAGGCACCGTCTGAAGGTCATCCGTCGCATTCCTGTAACACGGTGGAGATCTATGGCGGCGCCATTGGCGGCAGTGTCTATGGCGCCAGCCGCGGACCCAGTGATTCGATGTTCCCGCTTCCCTTCACCGGTGTGAGCACCGCTGTTGATGCCACTGCGGACAAATATAATCCTACCATGTTTGCCACCAGCCTCTGGACGGTGGTGAACGTGAAAGGCGGCACCATCGCAGGCAACGTCTATGGCGGCGGCGAGATGGGTCGCGTAAAGGAGAGCACCGAGGTCCATCTGACCGGAGGCCTCATTGCCCACGATGCCTATGGTGGCGGTAAGGGTACACTCGGAGACTATGCCATAGCAGCTGATGTGGGCGGCAATACCACCGTGAAGCTGAACGAAGGCAAGAGTGCAAGCGACAACGGATGTATCGTAGAAAAGATCTACGGTTGCAACGACCTGAACGGAACGCCGAAGGGACACGTCCTGGTACACGTTTATGCGACGCAGCATAGGGGTACTACAAAAATTGTGCCCGATGGCGGTAAGTATGTGCCGTTCAAGAGCATGGAAGGTGGTTATACGATTACGAACTATACGGACAACACCAATCCTGATGACCTCAAGAAACTCGCTACAACTGTCGGCTTGACTGCTAGTGAAATAACTGGATATGAGAGTGCTATTTCTGGCGGTGCTGATGATAATGCAAAGCGAGCTGCTCTCGAGACGTATATAGAAGCCATTGCAGACAAGAAATACGATGTGCTGGCTGTCTATGGCGGCGGTGATTTGGCGATGTATGAACCTACGGCAGCCAACAAGAATACTGAAGTCATCATTGACGGTTGTGCTCTGACCAGCATTAAGCAGGTTTATGGTGGAGGTAATGCAGCCTCTACTCCGGCAAATAGTGTCAGAATAAATGAAGCCTACGAAATCCATGAGGCGTTCGGTGGTGGTAATGGTAAGGATAGTTATGAGGTAGATGGCAAATGGTATGAGAACCCAGGTGCCAATGTGGGATACTATGCCACATTCCATCATGATACCTCTGATGATGGAAAAGGTTCCCAAGGAACTCCATATCCGGCTGTTGAAAATAACGGTTCAGGAGGCTATGCTGATGCCACAACCCCGGATGCACGTCGTGTCAACTATCCTTACGGAAAGGGTACTGCTAATCTGATCATCACAGGTGGACGTGTTCATACAACCTATGGTGGTAGTAACACGAGGGGAAATGTCAGAGCAGAAGTCGTTACCAGCACAGAAGATGCTGGCGTCTGCGATATGCTCATTGATAAATCCTATCCTGCTGGTAAGAATGCTGATACTGACGCAGGTTCAAAGATTGAAGCGAAGTGCGTAGATTATCTATCAGCTATCTATGGTGGTGCACAGAATGCTAATGTATATAGCGATGTGGTGATTGATATCACCAATGGTACTTATGGTAAGATATTCGGTGGTAATGACAGAAGCGGAAAAATCTATGGCTCTATTACGATCAATGTTCATGAGGAAGGCTGTAAGCCCATCGTCATCGGTGAGCTGTATGCCGGCGGCTATCAGGCTGACTACTCTATCTATGGATTTAATGGCGACGGCTCCGCACGTACAAAGGTTCAATACGAAGCCTTGACTCCTGAACAGAAAGCTCAGGTCGTTGTTCAACGAGACCCGCAAATCAATATCATTTCTGCCACGAAGATTGGTTCCATCTTTGGTGGCGGCTATCAGGCTAAGGTGATAGGCAATCCATCAGTCAATGTGAACATGGAGAAAGGCCACGTGGCAGCCAAGTATGTAACAGAACAACCAGCTGCCTTTACTGTAGGTCTTCACTCTGTTACAGAACATGAGATGGATTGTTCATACAATGTAGAAGAACTGGAAGACGGTAACGCCATTCTCTCCATCGGCACCATCGGAGAAATCTATGGTGGCGGTAACCAGGCCGATGTCGCAGGCGACACGCATGTGGAGATCGGCACGGGCGAATGGGCCAACGCAGTCGGTGATCGTGAGATGAAGGGTTCCGACGGCAAGACCTATATCTATAACACTACTTCCGAGAAATGGGAATACCAATCCGGTGAGGATTGGGTGCCTGTAGATAGCAGGCCCGCTCCTGCCCGCAACGCAGCCTTCATCACTGAGCGTGTCTATGGCGGCGGTAACCTGGGCGTCGTGAGCGGCAACAGCTCCATCGAAATGGCCAATGGTTATGTGGCAGACCGTATCTATGGCGGCGGCAAGGAAGGTCATGTGGGCACCGTCTCCACATGGGCCGCACTCCCCGCAGGCCATCCGAGCCATGTTGGCTGTCTTGGACAGGGTGCGCCCACAGCCTTTGCACCGAACACCGGTAAGTGCACCATCACCATGAGCGGCGGCCACGTTGGTCCCTTCACCAAAACAGCCAGCGAAGCAACGCCCACGCCCATGACGATGCCTGATGACTACGGTTATGTCTTCGGTGCCGGTCGAGGCGAATTGGTCAACCCGGAGACAGATCCTGACATCCATTTCAGAACCTATGTCAATACGACCGATGTCATCATCAAGAACGCCTACGAGGAAGGCTATGAAGGTGGTGCGGCAGACTCTCTGAACCATATCGTCAGCTCACCGTTGATTGCAGGCGGTGTGTATGGCGGTAGTGAGAACGGCCGTGTACTCAACGACACCCATGTGAATATCCGGGGCGGTCAGATCGGTATCGGTGCCGGCAGGACAACGGCTTATGCCGAGGCAGACTTCATCGACCCGACCACGGCCACGGCCACCGAGATCGACACGAAGGCTGCTACGATGTCCGAATGCGCCGCATGGGCTTATGGCACCCCGTGGCTGCCATACGATGAATATCGCGACAACGGGCATTACGACGCTGCTACCTATGGCGAAGCCAGTACGATAGGCACCGACGGCCACACGTTCTACGGCAATGTCTTCGGCGGTGGCTCAGGTTACTTCACCTATGCGAACGCCGACGGCAGCCGCGAATGGCTGTCCACGGCCGGTCTCGTGGAAGGCGACACCTATGTGAACATCAGTGGCGGTCATATCCTCACCAATATCTATGGTGGTAATGAGTTGACGGACGTCACCGGCACCTGTCACATCACCATGACGGGCGGTACGCTTGGTGTGCCGCGCACGGTGAATCAGATTCTCGCACACCCCGTCACCTGCTACCTCTTTGGTGCGGGCAAGGGTGACACGCGCGTACACTTCAACAAGTTCACCAATGTGGGCCATGCCGATGTGAATGTCTCCGGCGGTATCATCTACGGCTCTGTCTTCGGCGGTGGCGAGGATGGCCACGTGATGGGCAATGTGACGATGAACATCCTGCCCGGTGCGAAGATCGGCACCTGGGGTACTTCCTATGTCGATGGTAACGTCTTCGGTGGTGGTCGTGGTTTCTCAGGCGAGGCCTACACGGCCGGTAACGTAGCCGGCAGCGTCACCATGAATATCACGGGTGGAACCATGCTCGGCTCCATCTATGGCGGCGGACGTCTGGGCTCCGTGGGCTACGGACTGTTCCCAGCTGTAGGCGCAGGAAGCGAGAACTACGGCAAGATGCAACCGGATAATAAGGATGATGAGGGTACGTCGGTCGCCGACTTCCCGCGCGGCCACGTCAACATCGCCATCAGCGGCAGCACCACCGTCATCGGTAACAAGTATGAGATGATCTATCCCGTGGCAGCGAACATTCCTGTTGGTCTTGATGCAGACTTCAAGAACTGGTCTGCTGCGAACTGGACAACCTGGAAGGAAGCAAACCATGTGCCCAATACTTCCTACGATACCTCTAATGGACGCCTGACGCACACCCGAGGCGGCAATGTCTATGCCGGCGGCATGGGACGTCGCGAGCAACTGGATGGCGTGACCGAGATCTCTGCCATCAACTGGTTGAAGCTGGGTGCCGTGAAGAGCACCTCGCTGACCATCAGCGGCGATCCGTGGATCATGAGCTCTGTCTATGGCGGTGGTGAGATGGGAGCCGTGGTGCCCTATACCAACGGAAGCACCGAGGGCGGCACCACGACCGTCACTATCACCGGTGGTACAATCGGCTCTGAGATTACAAGCACCACGGTCCAGAAAGATGCCATCCCGACCACAGCCACCCGAAGCGATGTCAAATACACCTTCGGCAGCGTCTATGGCGGCGGTATGGGTGCGCAGGAACACGGCCTCACGCAGGAACACGGCGGTACAGTGGGCGGCAACACCACAGTCAGCATTAGCGGTGCCAACACGAAGGTGCGTGCCAGTGTGTTCGGTGGCGGTGAGATGGCGGTTGTCGGCGGCGATGCCACCGTGACGATGAGCAACGGCAGAATAGGCCGCAATGAGGTGAAGCCCGCAGATGATCCTGACGCCGGCTACGTCCTGTTCGGTGGCTCTACGATGGGTAATGTCTATGGCGCCGGTAAGGGTGCCAGGGGGCATGGCTACGCCGGTCAGGTCAAAGGCAACACCACGGTCAACATCAGCGGCGGCAGCATCTACCATAATGTCTATGGTGGCGGCGCGCTGGCTTCGGTGGGCGACTTCAAGCTTTCCGATGGAGCAGGAACTCCTGCTTACATACCTTTTGCCGACGTACCTTACGACTGGAAAGAGAACACGGGCTTGGCCACGGTCAACATCACCGGCGGCACCATTGGCATCACCGGCCGTGATAACGGTATGGTCAACGGCTCGTCGCGCGGTGACCTTGAGCGGCCCACGGGCTCCCCTGCTGTGGACCATTACGACAAGTTGGCGTGGGTGAACAATTCCATCGTCAACATTGGTACCGACGGCTCTGGCACTGATTTCTCGACCCCGCTCATCAAGGGCTCTGTCTATGGCGGCGGCGAGAACGGTCATAACAGTGAGAACGCCACCGTCAATGTCTTCAGCGGCACCATCGGTATTTCTGACGACAGTGATCCATGGTACAACTTTACAAATCCAACGGTGGCAAAGAAAGCCCTGATTACCCGAGGCAATGTCTATGGCGGTGGCTGCGGTACAGACACGTACACCGGTGCTGACGGCAAGGAATATTACAATCCTAAGTCGGGTATGGTGGGTAAGGTCACCCGCGTCAACATCAAGGGCGGCCATGTGGTGCACAACGTCTATGGAGGCGGCTCGATGGGCTCTGTGGGAACCGTTACGGACTCCATCAAGCACGATGACACAACCACGAGCTTTGCCCTCAGCTGGCCTTATAAGATTGATTACGTTCCCGGCACAGGTACGACCTATGTCACCGTCACGGGCGGACGCATCGGCATGAGCGAAACCGGCGTCATAGGTGAAGACAACGGTAATGTCTATGGCGGTACACGCGGTATGGCTGGCAGCCACTACTATGAGGCCCATCTTGCCAATGTGAACGAAACGTATGTAACCATCAATTATGCAGGCGAAACGCCCACCAGTGACAACGGCTCAACGACGCCTCTCATCACGGGTTCCGTCTTTGGCGGCTCGGAGGACGGCCACGTCATGGGCGACACCCATGTGTCAATGCAGAACGGCCTGGTTAAGCACTCGCTCTTCGCGGGCGGTCGCGGTCAGGGTACCTACCGAGGGAAGCTGAAGAAATTCTCCGGCGGCGATACTAAGGTCAAGGACATCCGCAGCATCACGTCGGGTAAAGTGTACGGAAACACCTATCTCGAAATGACGGGAGGTACTGTATGGCACAATGTCTTCGGCGGCGGCTATATGGCATCCGTGGGCAAGGGGAACTACTCCGGCGGTGCGGATGACTACGCTACCACAGGCTATGGCGAGACTATTGCAACCAATCTCTGGGATGGAGTTAGCGATAACAGCAAGGCCTTCCTCAACAGCGGCAAGACCTTCATGACCCTCGTGGGTGGCACGATAGGTGTGGTGGGACCGGACTTGTGGGACGGCCTGCCCTCGGGCTGCGTCTATGGCTCCAGCCGTGGTATCTCAGCGCCCAACATCGACGACATGGCGAAGGTGACACCGGAATACTGTCCTGAGTTCTTCTCCGGCTATGTCAACGAGACCTACGTAACCATTGGCGGTGATTACAAGTGCATAAAGAAGTGTCAGGATTTATTAGAAAAATGGCACACCCCTGGCGAAGCCTTGACTTTGACGGAGATAAAGACATTATTCAACGTTGAAACGCCCAATGCAGAATACTGGGAGGCTATTGGTGGCGCCGGTCCACGCATCTACGGCTCCGTCTATGGCGGTGGTCAGGACGGACACGTGCGCCGAGAATCCCATATCATCGTGAACAAGGGTGAAATTGGCTTGCCTTATACGGACGAATATAAGAGCAGACTAGGCACCTCTGACCTTGACAGTCCACTGTGGTTGCTGCGCGGCAATGTCTTTGGTGCCGGATCGGGTATCAACCCGTACGCATTTGACATGGACGACGATGACAATACCACTGGTGAAGGTGAGACAGGCTACAGCACCTCGGCAGGTTCGGTGACGCACTTCACGCAGGTAGATGTCAACGGCGGCACCATCCACCGCAATGTCTATGGAGGCGGCTCGCTGGCCAGCGTAGGTCCTCCACCTGTCATGGAGGGAGTCCCCTATGATATCCGTCGCAAGGATGACACCTCTGTAACGATGGGATACCGGTCAATGTGCACCGTCAACATTGCGGGCATCATCGGCACACCGACTGACTACCAAGCTCACTATGGCGGCGAGGTCTATGGCGCAAGTCGTGGTTTGAAGACCCTGGATCCGACCATGTTCGGCTCCACCATCTGGACACAGGTCAACCTGCTGAACGGTGCCGATGTCAAGGGCAACGTATTCGGCGGCGGCGATGCAGGTATGGTGCAGAGGGATGCACGCGTGAACGTGGGCGTGCCACTTGCCCCATAAGCACAAAAAGAAAACTGCGGCTCTGTTCAGAGCCGCAGTTTTCTTTTATTTCAGCGTTTGTATCTCCTCCAAGACGTCGCAAGCTGCCTTCACGCTGTCAATGCCTCGGATGAGCATGGAGCGACGACCCTTGACCTCGTCGAGCTGACAGTCGGCAGCGTGGAGGGAGAAGTAGGTGATGCACTGCCCGAAGGCGGGCGCCTGGAAGAAGGGGGAATCGTCGTCGCGAACAAAATAGAGACGCAGGCGTCCGTTCTTCAGCATCACACGCTCGGCACCGAAGTACTTGCCCAAACGGCGTAACTTGACCACACGAATCAGTTCCTCGCCCTCCTCGGGGATGGGACCAAAACGGTCGATGAGGCGACGGCGGAAGGCTTCCACAGCATCGTCGCTCTCGAGGCCGTCGAGTTCGCGGTAGAGGAGCATTCGCTCTGTGGAGCCCGGCACATAGGTGTCGGGGAACGACATGAGTAGATCGCTCTCCAACTGGCAGTCATCCACGAAGGCCTCGCCACTGGTGACCTCACCCGAGGCCACCTGCTGCGCGTAGAGTTCCTTGAACTCGTCGTTCTTCAGCTCCTTGACGGCCTCGGAGAGGATCTTCTGGTAGGTCTCGTAGCCCAGGTCGGCGATGAAGCCGCTCTGCTCGGCACCGAGGAGGTTACCAGCACCACGGATGTCGAGGTCCTGCATGGCGATGTGGATGCCGCTGCCGAGGTCGGAGAAGTTCTCGATGGCCTGCAGGCGACGGCGGCTCTCCGTGGGCAGCGCCCCGAGGGGCGGCGCCAGGAGGTAGCAGAAGGCTTTCTTGTTGGAGCGCCCTACCCTACCGCGCATCTGATGCAGGTCGCTGAGACCGAAGTTATGGGCACCGCAGATGATGATGGTGTTGGCGTTGGGGATGTCGAGACCGCTCTCAATGATGGTGGTGGAGATGAGCACATCGTAGTCGTAGGACGCGAAGTCCATCATCACCTTCTCCAGGTCCTCAGGGTGCATCTGACCGTGACCCACCGCTACGCGCGCATCGGGTACATATTTATGTACTAGTTCCTCCAGCTCGTGCAGCCCCGAGATGCGGTTGTTGACAATGAACACTTGACCATTGCGGCTCATCTCGAAGCCGATGGCCTCGGCGATGACCTCGGGCGAGAAGGTGTGCACCTCAGTCTGGATGGGATAGCGGTTGGGCGGCGGCGTCTGGATGACGCTGAGGTCGCGGGCACCCATGAGCGAGAACTGCAATGTACGGGGGATGGGCGTGGCGGTGAGGGTGAGGGTATCAACGTTGACCTTCATCTGGCGCAGCTTCTCCTTCGTGGCGACACCGAACTTCTGCTCCTCGTCAATGATGAGCAGACCGAGGTCCTTGAACTTCACGCCCTTGCCGATGAGCTTATGGGTACCCACGAGGATGTCTATCTTGCCTGCTTCAAGGTCGGCGAGAATCTCCTTAGTCTGCTTGGGGGTGCGGGCACGGGTGAGGTAATCCACACGCACGGGCAGGTCCTTCAGGCGGTCGGAGAAGGTGTGGTAGTGCTGGTATGCCAGGACGGTCGTCGGCACCATCACTGCCACCTGCTTGCCGTCCGTAGCGGCCTTGAAGGCTGCGCGCACCGCTACCTCGGTCTTGCCGAAGCCCACATCGCCGCACACGAGGCGGTCCATGGGGCGGGCACGCTCCATGTCGGCTTTCACGTCGTTGGTGGCTTTGAGCTGGTCGGGGGTGTCCTCGTAGAGGAAACTAGCCTCCAACTCGTGCTGCAGGTAGGTGTCGGGCGAGAACTTAAATCCCTTCTCCTCACGGCGACGACTGTAGAGCTGGATGAGGTCGCGGGCGATGTCCTTGATCTTGGCCTTCGTGCGCTCCTTCATGCGCTCCCATGCCCCGGTGCCGAGGCGGCTGATGCGCGGCGGCTCCCCCTCCTTGCCCTTGTACTTCGATACCTTGTGCAGGGCGTGGATGGAGACATAGACGACATCGTCGCGGTCGTAGGTGATCTTGATCATCTCCTGAAGAGCGGCCTCTCCCCCGGCCCCTCCCCTGTTAGGGAGGGGAGATTGGTTCGCGGGCACGCGAACCAATCCGCCGAAGCGGCCAATGCCGTGGTCGGCGTGAACGACATAGTCACCAATCTCGAACTCCTGCAGCTCCTTCAGCGACAGCGCGACCTTACCACCGCGAGCACGGTCGCTGCGCAGGTTATACTTGTGGAAGCGGTCGAATATCTGGTGGTCGGTGAAGAGACAGACCTTCAGGTCGTTATCGGCAAAGCCGGCATGAAGGGTACGATTGACAGGCTTAAAGGATATATTGGCCGTCGCCAATATTTCCTTTAGGCGATCAATCTGCTTCTGCGAATCGGCTAATATATGGATGGTGTAGCCCTGTGCGATGTAATCATCGAGGGTGGAGGTGACCAGCTCGAAGTTCTTGTGGAAGATGGGTTGTGAGGTGATGGAAAAAGAAAGAGCGGCCCCTCCCCCGCCCCCTCCCCTGTTAGGGCGGGGAGATTGATGCGCGGAGGGAGCGGGAGAAAACTCGATGCGGCGGAAAGGCGCGAAGCCTTTTTCGAAAGTCTGGGCATCAATGAGCACCTTCGTCTTATCCAAATCCTGAGAGTAAATACTCCCGGCCCTAACAGGGGAGGGGCCGGGGGAGAGAGCTAGAGAGTCCGGGGTCTGGGCGGTTTGGCTTAGTTCCGCCTGCCTACTGAACCCCTCCTCCCAAATCTGACCTATACGCTCGGTCACGTAGGTGATGTCCTTGCAGACAACGATGGTCTCTGACGGCAAAAGAGTGGCGAAAGGGACACACTCCTCATACTCCTCGCTCAGGTCGGGAACGAGGGTGATGAGCTCCTGCTGACCTCGGCTGAGCTGGCTCTCCACCTCGAAGGTGCGGATGGTATCGACCTCATTACCGAAGAAGTCGATGCGGAAGGGGTACTCCGAACTGAACGAGAATACATCAACCAACGAGCCACGCACTGCAAACTGACCGGGTTCATAGACGTAATCGGTGCGTTGAAAACCGAACTCCAGCAGCGTCTGCTCCACAAAGGAGAGGTCCACCTCCTCGCCCACACGAATCTGCAGCGTGCGGTCGTCCAGTGTCTTCTTTGACACGACACGCTCTGCAATGGCTTCGGGGTAGCTGACAATGAATAATGATGAATGACGAATGACGAATGACGAATAAAATTCACACTCAGAAGATTCGGGTAAACTATATTCGTCATTCCGAGCGAAGCGAGATTCGTCATTTGTCATTCTACTTAGGACCTCAGTCCTTAGTATCTCATTGGCCGCATCGCGCTGGCCGAATTTCACGGCACGACGGAAGGACGAGGGGAAGAAAAGGACCTGTTGTTCTCCGAGTATCTGCACGAGGTCGTGGTAGAAATAGCCGGCCTCCTCCATATCGTCAAGCACGAAAAGGAATGGACGCGATGCACAGACCTCCTGACGATAACGCTCATCCTGCAACGCAGCAAAGGTGAGGGCCGCCGAACTTGCCTGCAAGCCCGACAAACGTAGTGTTGGAATCTTTTCATCTGCGAGGGCTCTCGCCAACGCCTTCACCTTGGGATGCCGCGCATAGAGCGCCCGTAGTTCCTGTATCTCCACTAAGATTCTGTTATTTGAGGACGCAAAGGTAACGATAATTTACGATTTAACGATTTACTATTTACTATTTTTGCGCTTCTACTTTTCATTTTTCTCTATTAATTTTTCTCTTTTACTTAATTATTGTACTTTTGCAACCAAATCAAAGTGTGTTACACATGAAATCCCTCCACGAACTCTACCGCATCGGCATCGGGCCGTCGTCGTCGCACACAATGGGCCCTCAGACGGCGGCACAACGTTATCTGGAACGCCATCCTCAGGCAACGGCTTTTGAGGTGACGCTCTATGGAAGCCTCGCCGCCACCGGCAAGGGACATATGACGGATGTGGCCATCGAGCGCGTGCTGCAGGAAGTAGCTCCCGTACGCATTGTGTGGGAACCACGGACTTTCCTACCCTACCACCCCAACGGCATGAAGTTCACCTGTATCGATACCGAGGGGAAAACGACCGACCCTTGGACGGTCTATAGCATCGGAGGTGGTGCCCTCTCCGAGGGTGAGGATACGGAGGACGAAGGAGCTGATATCTACGACCTCAATACGATGGAAGAGATTATCCGTTGGTGTCAGGAGAGCGGACGCACCTTCTGGGAATATGTCGAGGTGTGCGAGGGTCCCGAGATCTGGAACTATCTGCGCGAGGTGTGGACGGTGATGTGCGAAGCGGTGGAACGCGGCATCGACCACGAAGGCGTGCTGCCCGGCCCCCTCGGTCTGCAGCGCAAGGCGCCCACCTATTACACCAAAGCGAAAGGCTACAAGGCCAACCTGCAGAGCGACGGTCTGGTCTATGCCTATGCCTTGGCGGTCAGCGAGGAGAACGCCTCCGGTGGACGCATCGTGACAGCACCCACTTGCGGCTCCTGCGGTGTCCTGCCGGCTGTGCTCTACCATCTGAGCCACAACCACACCTTCTCTGAGCATCGCATCCTGCACGCACTTGCCACAGCCGGCCTCATCGGCAATCTGGTGAAGCACAACGCCAGCATCTCGGGGGCCGACGTAGGCTGTCAGGGCGAAGTGGGTGTAGCCTGTGCAATGGCCTCTGCAGCAGCCTGCCAGCTCTTCGGCGGCACCGTGGCACAGATTGAATATGCTGCCGAGATGGGTCTGGAGCATCATCTGGGGATGACCTGCGACCCCGTGTGCGGGCTGGTGCAGATTCCCTGCATCGAGCGCAATGCCTTTGCTGCAGCCCGTGCTCTGGACGCCAACTTCTATGCCTCGCTGTCCGACGGCCAGCACCGCGTGAGCTTCGACCGCATCGTGCGCGTCATGAAACAAACGGGCCACGATCTACCCTCGGTCTATAAAGAGACGTCCGAAGGGGGCCTTGCCAAGATAGAAAAGTGAAGGCATTTATAATTTGACCATTTACCATTTACAATTTACGATGGACAGTATAGTCATCATCCCAACCTACAACGAGAAAGAGAATATCGAAGCGATTATCAGAGCCGTCACGGGACTGCAGGAACACGCATTCAACGTGCTGGTCATCGATGACGGCTCACCCGACGGCACTGCCGACATCGTGAAACGGCTGATGGCCGACGAATTCAAGGAGCGACTGTTTCTGGTGGAACGCTCTGGCAAGCTCGGCCTCGGCACGGCGTATATCGCCGGCTTCAAATGGGCCATCGCCCACGGCTACGACTACATCTTCGAGATGGACGCCGACTTCAGCCATGCGCCCACAGACCTGCCACGCCTGCTGGCAGCCTGCAAGGACGAGGGCTATGACATGAGCATCGGCTCGCGCTATGTCACGGGCGTCAACGTGGTGAACTGGCCGATGGGACGTGTGTTGATGAGCTATTTCGCCTCGAAATATGTACGCTTCGTCACGGGCCTTGACATCCACGACACCACGGCGGGCTTCGTCTGCTACAGTCGCAAGGTTTTGGAGGCCATCGACCTGGATGCCATCCGCTTCAAGGGCTATGCCTTCCAGATTGAGATGAAATATACGGCTAAGCAGTTGGGCTTCAAAATCAAGGAGGTCCCCGTCATCTTCGTCAACCGCGAGCTGGGCACCAGCAAGATGTCCGGCGGCATTTTCTCTGAAGCACTCTGGGGCGTCATCAGGCTGAGGCTGTCCGGCAAGCCAAAAAGAAAGAAATAGAAGCCCCCCTGACACTCATATAAGAATGAAGAGTGAAGAATGAAAAAGGTTTTCAACGATATCACATATGTGTCCGACGGCAAGGTACGGCGGGCAGATATCGTTGTGGAGGGCGAGTACATTGCTAAAATCACCGACAAAGAATCAGTCCCTGATGGTCAAATTTCAATTGACCATCAGGGACTGATTCTTTTACCCGGCATCATTGACGACCACGTCCACACCCGTGAGCCCGGCCTAACGCACAAGGGAGATCTCACGACAGAGAGCCACGCGGCAGCGGCAGGCGGTGTGACTACTATCATGGATATGCCCAATGTGGTACCGCAGACGACTACACTGGAAGCGCTGGCGGAGCGACAGGCGATGGGCGCGGCACACGCCTTCGTGAACTATAGTTTCTACTTCGGTGCTACTAACAGCAACGCCCATCTCCTCTCGCAGCTCGACCCCGCCACGGTCCCTGGCGTGAAACTCTTCATGGGCAGCTCCACAGGTGGGATGCTCGTAGATCACGGCGATGCGCTGCGCGCCGTTTTCGAGCAGTCACCTCTGCTCATCATGGCCCACTGCGAGGACTCCGCCATCATCGCCGAAAATATGCGCAAGGCGCAAGCGCTGTATGGCGACGATCCCGACGTGTGCCACCACCCTGAGATCCGCAGCCGCGAAGCCTGCATCGCCTCCTCGCAGCAGGCTATCAAGCTGGCCAAGGAGACGGGGGCAAGGCTGCATATTGCTCATGTTACAACAGCAGACGAGCTAAAGGCCCTCTCCCCGCTCCCCCATAAGGAGGAGGGCCTCACTGCGTTCGAAAGCTGCGCGCAGCCACTCCCCGCCCTAACGGGAGGGGTTGGGGGTGGGTCTATCAGCTTCGAGGTATGTGTCCCACATCTTCTCTTTTGCGACGAAGACTACGCGACGCTCGGCACACGTATCAAATGTAATCCCGCCGTGAAGACACGCGACGACCGCGATGCCCTACGGGCTGCACTCCTGGACGGCCGCATCACCACCATCGCCACCGACCACGCTCCGCACCTGCTCTCTGAGAAAGTGGGGGGCTGCAAACAGGCTGTCTCCGGGATGCCGATGGTGCAGTTCTCACTACCTGCCATGTTGGGATTAGTAGAGGAAGGCGTGCTCCACATCACGCGGATGGTGGAACTGATGTGCCACAACCCTGCGCGCCTGTTCCATATCGCTAAGCGCGGCTTCATCCGTGAGGGTATGAAAGCCGACCTCACGCTGGTGCGCCGTCAGCCATGGACGCTCACCAAAGACCATATCGTCAGTCGCTGCGGCTGGAGCCCCCTCGAAGGTCACACCTTCCCATGGCGAGTGGAGCAGACCTACTGCAACGGACACCTCATCTATAATAAAGGCGTTTTTGCTGAAGGCAACGAGCACGCGGAAATGATCCAAATGAACTCTTGAGACCCCGCATTCTGTTTTCACCACGCGTGGGAAATCACATATTGGCGGCAAGAAAGGGACGAATCTCCTCGGGGGTGCTGTGTTTGCGACGGGCGTAGTCGCGGAGCTGGTCCTCACCAATCTTACCGATGCTGAAATACCGGGCTTCGGGGTGACTTATCATCAGCCCGCTGACGCTGGCATGCGGCTGCATGGCACCATTCTCTGTCAGACGGATGCCGATGGCGGAGAAGTCGATGAGACGGTTGAGATCGAAATTAAAACTCTGGTCCGGCAGACTGGGATAGCCCACAGCGGGACGAATGCCCTGAAAACGTTCTGCGTGAAGGTCGGCAATGGAGAGCTGCTCATCGGGCGCATAGCCCCAGTAGAACTTACGGATAGCCTCGTGGGCGCGCTCGGTAGCGGCTTCCGCCAAGCGATCGGCAAGGGTTTGACACAACAGATGCTGGTAGTCGTCCTCGCCTTCATACAAATGCTCTATGGTTTCATCCGCACAGGCGGCGAAGATACCGATGCAATCGCGGATACCCTCGGCATTGACAGGGCGGATGAAGTCGGCAAGACAAAAGTAAGGAGCTTTCTGCTGGCGCAAAAAGGACAATGAAGAATGGTCTATAACCACATCCTCTCCATCGCTGTTACAATCGAATAGTCCGAAACGGACATGGACATGATACTCCGTGTCCAGGCGATTCAGCATCCTCTGCGCTTCCTTATACAGCTGCATCGCCTCCGTCGCCTTCGCACGATCTCCAACAGGAAAAGAGGCAAGCCAAGAGGCACGACAGCTGTCACAGCCGTGGATGTGTGCGATGGCGGCAAAACGCGCAGGAAAACCCCACGCGTGGAAGAAGTAGAGCCAATTGATGTAGGCCGTGACCTCGTGAATTCTATAATGCAGTGTTTGTATCACTCTTCCATCTTCTCCATGTTCTCATGCGCCATCCTCAGGAAGTCGTGAACATAGGGGTCATTGAGGAAACGAGGGGAGCCCAAGGCTTCCAGTTCTTCAATCTGCGGGTTCAGCATCGGGTAAGGGAGAGCGGAAGTGATAATCATGAAGACACCCGGCGCCAGCACATTATCCATATTATCCTTGATGAAGCGCATCACGAGGGTTTCTCCCTGTGCGCCCAACACCGCAGCCTCCTGATTCAGTTGCATCAGGATCTCTTGGTGGTCGAACCCCTCGAGAATCATCCGGCTCTCTTTACGAGGCAACTCTGCCAGCTGTTGGTCGAGGATGTTCTTGCGTTGGATGAAGGCGTGCAGCGAGTCGTTCAGCACGGAACCTTCCACCTTGCGTTCCTGCTCATTCAGCGTTATGGTGATGGGATGGTGATCCACTACCAGAGGCATCAGACTCTGTTCATCGAGGAAAAGAAAGGCCATGACCGTAGAGTCAACGGCAGGTCCCGAGAACTGAAACTTACCATGGATAATACTCGTGGAATCGATGGCCTGCAAGTCGCCGTCTTCATAGACACGCAGGTAGAGCATTTTACCCTCCAGCTCTGGAATGGAGATTTCACCTTGTATATCCAGATGTGGTTTGCAACCGGACAGTGTCAACAGAACGATAATTGCGTATAATGCTTTTTTCATAATTCTTAGTCATTAGGGTCGTAAGTGCCGTCCTCAAGCGTGATGGGAACTGTCGTGAGGCGGCTTGCTATCACGTCATAGGCCTCCTGCATCACGACACGCTCGGTTGTGCCTGCAACCTCTTCGCCCTCCGCCCGACGCGGCGCAATGGCAGGGTGAATGACGAGCGAGAGGGGATGCCATTTGACGAAATTGACATAACCTTTGGAGCGAGGCAGCACCTCGAAGGAGCCATTGATGGTGATGGGCAGCAGCGGCAGCTGCAACTCGTCAGCCAGCTGGAAGGCACCACGCTTGAACTTACGCATACGGCCGTCCCATGTGCGGGCGCCCTCTGGGAAGACCACCAAAGAGACACCATCCTGCAGCACCTGACGTGCACGGTCGTGGGTTTCCTTCATCTTCTTGGGACCACCTTTCTGATCCACAAAAATGAAACCAGCACTCTCGCAGGCCTTGCCGATGAAAGGCATCTTGCGGAGTTCTGCCTTCAGCATCCACTTGAAATGACGGTTCAGGAAACCATAGATGAGGAAGATGTCGAAAGCACCTTGATGGTTGGGGATGATGACATAGCTCTGGTGCGGATCCATGTGCTCACGCCCTTCAACATGAATAGGCAGGAAAAGCAGACGAATGATAGCCTGCGACCACAGTTTACCAGGATAGTAGCTCCACCAGGATGCATTCAGCAATGCGCATCCGACGATTGTTGCCAGCGCCGTGAGAATGGTCAACAGCAACAGCACCGGCGAGATGAGGAGCTGGTAGAGGAGGTAGAGGTATTTCATTCTTTCTTCAGTTCGGCGGGAATACGGAAAGCTGTATAAAGCTGTAAGATGCAGGCAATGGTCAGACACACCACCCATTCATTACGACGGGCGAAGCCAAAGCGGCACACCTGCATGATCATACAACAAGCCGTGCATAGGAAAGCTATGCCGCCCAATATCTGCTGGCGACGCAGGCGACGGATGACGAAATTCTTGCCCTCGTAGCGCTGCAGCATCTGCAGAGGCACGAAGGTCACAGCACCAACGGTGAACAACACAGTGCCCCATAAAGGGAAGAGAAGGAACATCGCTGCGCCAATGAGCATCAGGATGGCAGCTCCTTGCTGCAAACGAAGTTGGAGATGGCTTAGTTCGTTCATGTGTCGGGGGCTTCAAGCGTTAGTCTTCTTCAGGCACGAACACAAAAATGTCCTCATTCGGACGCTTCATAAAATAGCGCTCGCGTGCCATTCGCTCCACAGCTGACGGGTCGGTCTCCAAGGCGTGCAACTGCTGCGTCTCGGCATCATATTGCTCCTGGTATTTATCAATCTCACGCTTCAGGTTCCCTATTTCCATACGACGCTGATAACGTGTATATAAACTGTTTTCGTCCACCACACCGATGAGAACCATAAACACCACAATAGCCACCCCATACTTGTGGCCACGAAGGTAGTTCCAAAAAGTAAATAAACGCTCCATATTCCTTATTTTCTCTTTTTCTGGGTGCGAAGATACGGAAAAGTTTAGAGTTTAGAGTTTAAAGTTCAAAGTTTTTTTACAACGAAGCGCTTTTTTTCAATCTTTTTATGTAATTTTGTCCCCATCTTTAAACTTTAAACCTTAAACTTTAAACTCTATAATGTCTGAATACATCGTTTCCGCGCGCAAGTACCGCCCCATGACCTTCGATAGTGTTGTGGGACAGAGTGCCATTGCCACGACCCTGAAGAATGCAATCAAGGTCAATAAGCTGGCCCACGCCTATCTCTTCTGTGGCCCACGCGGCGTAGGCAAGACCACCTGCGCCCGCATCTTCGCCAAAACCATCAACTGCCTCAACCCACGCGAAGATGGCGAGGCGTGCAACGAATGTGAGTCCTGTCAGGCCTTCAACGAGCAGCGTTCGATGAATATTCATGAGCTGGACGCAGCCTCCAACAACTCGGTCGATGACATCCGCAACCTGATAGATCAGGTGCGCATCCCGCCACAGATTGGAAAGTATAAGGTGTTCATCATCGACGAGGTACACATGCTATCCACCTCGGCATTTAATGCCTTCCTGAAGACCCTTGAGGAGCCACCCGCCCATGCCATCTTCATCCTCGCCACCACCGAGAAGCACAAGATTCTGCCCACCATCCTCAGCCGTTGTCAGATTTATGATTTCCAGCGAATGAATATAAGCGATACTTTAAAGCATCTGTCCTATGTCGCTGAGAAAGAAGGATATACCTACGAACAATCAGCATTAAACGTGATAGCACAGAAAGCTGATGGCGGTATGCGCGATGCCCTCAGCATCTTCGACCAAGTGGTGAGCTACACCGGCGGAAACATCACCTATCAACAAGTCATTGAGAACCTGAACGTCCTCGACTACGACTATTACTTCCGTTTGGTGGACCTCATGCTGGACCAGAAGATCAGCGACAGCCTACTCCTCTACAACGAGATTCTCAACAAAGGTTTCGAGGGCGGACCGTTTATCAGTGGCCTGGCATCGCATCTGCGCGACGTCCTCGTCAGCAAAGATCCGCAGACAGCATTGCTCTTAGAGGTTAGCGATGACATCCGCCGGCGCTACGTAGAACAGGCCCAGCGCTGCAAGGCGCAGTGGCTCTACCGAGTCATCCGCCTGTGCAACGACTGCGACCAGGCCTACCGCACGAGCCGTAACAAGCGCCTGCAGGTGGAGCTCACGCTCATCGAGTGTGCCCAGGCCGCCAGTGATGATGGAGTCAGTGCGGGGCGTCGCCCTGTACGTATCTTAAAACCCATTTTCAGTCTCCAGACAGCAGCTGTCCAGGAGACTGCGTCTGTTGCCGCCCCGCAACAGCCCTCCACCGTCAAGGCCACACAACAGCCTTCCATCTCCCCTGCCCCGCTACCTCCTCTCTCCAGCACAACGACACGTCCCACGCTGAAGCTCGGTAGCCTGAACCCTTCCATCCATCGTACGCCTGCCGCCAATCGTCGCACGCCTGCACAGCCGACGGTCGCCACCCAAGAAGTCCACACCGAAGAGAGCCTCCCGGATCGTCCCATCAAGCCCAGCGAGTTCATCATTCACTGGCAGGCCTTCATCCACACCATGACGCAGAACGAGACGGCACTGGCGCAACGCATGAAAATCATGCAGCCAGATTATGCTGGCGAGGGCAACACGCAAGTCAACATCACCGTGGAGAACTCCGAGATACAAACGATGATGCAAGAACTCACACCACGCCTCCATGCGTTCCTCCGTGAGAAGCTCCAGAACAAACAGCTCACCATCTCGTTCATTATTCCGGTGAAGGCAGAAACAAAGAAGGCCACGTTTAATAAACGTGACCAACTTAAACACATGTGTAACCTCAACCCTTCACTCGTCTCACTCGGTAAGACGTTCAAGTTGGAGCTCACATAAATCCATTAGTTATTTTCAGGGCGTAGCTGGCGGACTACGGCAGCGGTGCGCCACATCTCGCTATCACGCAGGGCTGCGAGTTCCTTCTCGAGGCCTTCGCGGTAGCCGGGCTTGCTATTGCTGTCGATAGAAATCTGTGCCTCGTTGCCGCACTTCACACTGGCGTAGAGCTTCTCTACCACGGGCTTGATGGCATCGTGGAACGGGCCCATCCAGTCGAGGGCGCCACGTTGTGCGGTGGTGGAGCAGTTGGCATACATCCAGTCCATACCCTTAGCTGCAAAGAGAGGCATCAGCGACTGCGTCAACTCCTCGACGGTCTCATTGAAGGCCTCGGAGGGGGTATGACCGTTCTCGCGCAGCACTTCGTACTGTGCCAAGAGCAGACCCTGGATAGCACCCATCAGAGAACCGCGCTCACCGGTGAGGTCTGAGGTAGCCTCGCGCTGGAAGGTGGTCTCGAAGAGATAGCCGGATCCGATTCCGATACCGAAAGCAAGGACTTTCTCAAGGGCCTTACCACTGGCATCCTGATAGATGGCATAGCTGCTGTTCAAGCCGCGACCTTCGAGGAACATGGTGCGAAGGCTGGTGCCGCTACCCTTGGGGGCTACCATGATGACATCAATATCCTTGGGAGGAACCACACCAGTGCGGTCGTTCCAAGTGATGGCAAAGCCATGGGAGAAATAAAGGGTCTTACCTGCTGTGAGGTGTGGCTTGATTGTGGGCCACAACTGCATCTGAGCAGCATCGGAGAGCAATAGGCAGACGATGGTACCGCGCTCAGCAGCCTCCTCGAGGGAGAACAGTGTCTCGCCGGGAACCCAGCCGTCAGCAACAGCCTTGTCATAAGTCTTACCAGGACGCTGGCCAACGATGACGTTGAAGCCGTTGTCACGCAGGTTACAAGCCTGACCAGGACCCTGCACACCATAACCGAGGACGGCGATAGTTTCATTCTTCAGCACCTCACGTGCCTTCTCCAAGGGGAACTCTTCACGGGTCATCACTTCTTCGATAACACCGCCAAAATTCATTTTTGCCATTTTATTGAGTTTAAAGTTGATTGAACTTAACAGGCCGCAAAATTACGCATTTTCACACAAAAAACGCCACTACACCCGATTTATTTTATAAGGGCAAGCTCCTTTTGTTGATTTTTGTCAGTTCTCCGCAGCGGTTTTCCGTACTTTTCTTTTGTCATCTCGTGTCTATCTCCTATTTTTGCACAACAATATGACTACACGCCCCTCCTATCTCCACCCCCTAGAACGCGGCACTGAAGTTCTTCCTTCCCTGTTCACGTTTCCGTTCCGCTACACGCCACATCCGCTTTGTCAGCAGGCTGCACTCATCGTGCAGGAACAGTTGAAAGCGATAGGGATCACTGAGGGGAAGATGTATGGGGTGCTGGTATGCAAAATAATAAATAACAAAGACAGAATACTAGATAATCAGGACTTGTGTTTCCTGGCGGCCTACTCCGGTCAGCTGAATGGCAGCTATGAGCATCCGTGGTTCGTGCCACCCGTGGTGGACTACCTAGATTCCAATAGCCATTTCCAGAAAGAACAAGCGTCTATCATGGAATTAGGAGAAAGGATGGAAGCGATGCGCGAAAGTGAGGAGGTGCGACAAGCGAAAGAACAGCTGGCAAAGTTAAAGCTAGACAGATATGAGAAGGTAGAGGAAGCGAAGAGGACGTACAAGGAAGGAAAAGGGAAAAGAGATGAAGGGAGGGGGGACGATTATATTCGTATGCGCCAATTCCAGAAGGCAAACATACACAGAGCGAAGCAGCTGTACAAGGATGAGATAGTGGAACTTGAGGGACTTCTGGCGACTCACCATGCTGACATCAAAGCTCTGTTTGAGCAGCGCAAACGCAGGAGTGAGGCACTACAGAACTGGCTCTTCGAGCAGTTCGTGTTCCTGAACGGCCGCGGCGAGCAAAAAGGATTATTAGACATCTGGAACACGAGCAAAGCGAGCCTTTCCTCCTCACGGGGAAGTGGGGTGAGGGTCCTCATCCCTTCCGGCGCCGGCGAATGCTGTGCGCCCAAACTATTACAGGCTGCTTACAAGTTGGGTTTGCAACCCTTGGCTATGGCTGAGTTCTGGTGGGGAACATCAGCGCCAGGGCACTACCATGAGCCGGGGGCTTTCTACCCTGCCTGCCACAGCAAGTGCCGCCCGATATTAGGGCACATGCTACAGGGACTGAACATGGAGCCAGATCCCGCGAACCACTATGAGAATCGGACACTGGCCCCCATTCGTGTGGTGTGGGAAGACGAGTATCTTGCAATCATCAACAAGCCCGAAGGGTGGTGTAGTATTCCCGGCAAGTCCGACCAACCGAACCTCTTCGATGAGTGCTACCGGCTGTGGCCCGACATCGAAGGGAGCGTTATCGTACATCGACTGGACCAAGACACGTCGGGCATTATGGTCATCGCCAAGAGCGCCCGCGTGCATCGCGCCCTGAGCCAACAGTTTGAGCGACGAGAGGTGAAGAAGCGATATATTGCACTATTGGAAAAAACAGCAGCAGGACAAGGCGACCTCCCCCTACGAGGAGCGGCTAAGGGGTCCTTATCCTTGCCTCTCTGTCCGGACATGGATAACTTACCGAGACAACGAGTGGATTGGAAAAACGGGAAAGAGGCTGTTACCTTCTACGAGGTGCTGGGTGAAGAGGAGGGAGGCGTACGTGTGGGGTTCTATCCCCAGACAGGGCGAACACACCAATTGCGCGTTCACGCCGCTGCACCTGATGGCCTTGGCGCGCCTATCGTGGGGGACCGCCTCTACGGACATGTCGCCAACCGCCTCTACTTACATGCCGAAACAATAGACTTCATGCATCCTGTGACACACGAGCGTCTTCATTTCGAGGTGGCTACGCCATTCTAAAAAGCGAAAGGAGCTATTCCCACTTCACCTTCGCCTGAACAACCACGTCGCCGGCAGGCTTTTCGGCGTTGCCCACGTGCTTGCGTATTTCCACGTGATCCACACCTTCCACATTCTCTGTGAAGAAGGTGAGGGCGTCGCCGAGGTAGCTTTCAGTTTTGTAGGCGATATCGAAGCGGCGGATGCGAGGGCTCTCCCCTAGCCCACTTCCCGTGAGGTAAGGGTGTCTTTGCTCGTAAAGGACGTCGAGGATATGCTCAATGTACTTGATGCTATTGATATGTCCGTTGATATCCACATCACTGTAGTGTGTCGGGATAGCGCAAAACGGTTCATCAGAGAATCGAAGCGTGCGACCGAACTTCTCAATGGGACAGGGTTTCTCCTCGGCTGTCATCACATAGCGAAGGATATCGCCATTATTAATCTCCAAGAGGTTCGAGGGCTGACGTGTCTCCACATCTATCATCGCCCAAATTGAGCGCGCGTAGCCGTAGATGCGGCCATCGTCAGCATTGCGGATGAGGAAGTTACGCTCTGTGAAGAGTTTCATCACACTCTCCACCCACGTCTCCACCTCCACATGCTCATACTGTGCCGGCATCTCCGTCAGCTCGATGCTCAGACGCGACAGCACCCATGTGTAGTGCCGCTCATTCAGCTGATCTATCCCCCACCCTCTGTTGTGCGAGTGTCTCCCAGCTGCATTCAGCAAGTGGTTCCCCAGCACACCCATGAACAGGTGCCCCGTGAAATCCACATGAAAGGGCTCAACGGAAAAAGAATAGGTTTCTATCTTAGACTCTCCTCCCGCCCTCCCAATCAGAGAGGGAGCAGTTTGTGTTTGAGCTATTGTATTCCTATTCATTTGGTCCGCTTCTCTTTTTCCCTTTCCACGAGATATTCATCGAGCTCTTCCCTTGTACCCCTTGTGATACAGATGCGTCCGGAGCGGGCGAACTGACGAACGACGCCGAGGCTGTTAAGGGCCTCATAGAGCGAAAGGATGTCTTCGGTGGTACCGGTCTTCTCCACGGCGGCATAGGTGGGGTTCACCTCCACGATGCGGGCACCGTGACGACGCACGATGCGACACACCTCGGGGTTCTCCATCACGGCGGGTGCCGATATCTTCAGCAGCGAGGTCTCCTGCAGGAAGATTTCGTCGTCAGTGTAGTAACGCGCCTGTAGCACATCAATGCGTTTCTCAATTTGCGCCTTCAGTACCTTCGCCATCTCCTCGGTGCAATAGCACGTGATGGTGTATTTATGAACGCCGGGCGTAGAGCTGGCACATACATTCAAGCTCTCGATGTTCACCTGACGGCGCGTGAATACGGCCGTCACCTGGTTCAAGATACCGGCGAGGTTCTCGGAGAAGACGAGGATGGTGTATAGAGACTCCGCAGACCCACCCTCATTACCTCCCGTCAGGGAGGGAAGTGGCTGGCGTGATGTAGTGTTATTGGACATCATATTATTTTTCGATATTACGATATTTCGGAATTTCGACTTAACTGCATCTCCTCGATGCTCTTCCCCGGCGGGGTCATCGGCAGCACGTCATCGTCCTCGCGGATGGCGCATTCAAGGATGTAGGGACCTCGCGTTGCCAGCATCTTGTCCACGGCAGCAGCAAGGTTCTTGCGGTCGGTGACGGCTTCGTAGGGGATGCCGTAGCCCTGTGCTATGAGTTCGTAGCAGGGGTTCATCATCCGCGTGAACGACTTACGGCGGTTCCAGAACATATCCTGCCACTGACGCACATTACCGAGGTAGTTGTTGTTCATGAGGATCATCTTCACGGGGGCCTGCTGCTCCATGATGGTGCCGAGTTCTTCTATACACATCTGGAAACCGCCGTCGCCCATGAAGCAGCAGACGGTGCGGTCGGGCGCCCCGAAGGTGGCGCCGATGGCGGCAGGCATACCATAGCCCATCGTGCCCAGACCGCCGCTGGTGCAGAGGCTGCGACGCTTGGGATATCTGAAGTAACGTGTGGCAAAGAGCTGATTCTGACCCACATCCGTCACAAGCACGGCATCGCCCTTGGTGGCCTCGGCCACCGCATTCACCACCTCGCCCATGAGCAGTGGGCCCTCGGTGGGATGGATGGCAGGCTCTATGACCTTCACGCGCTCTTTCTCGTCGAGCGGCTTGAAGGACGCGCGCCACTCGCTGTGGTCGGCTTTATGGATGAGAGCGGTAATGGCGGGCAGGGACTCCTTGCAGTCGCCCACGACAGGCACCGTGACCCTCACGTTCTTGTTCATCTCGCTCTTGTCTATGTCCAGGTGAATCACCTTCGCCTGCTTGGCGTAGGTCTTCAGGCAGCCCGTCACGCGGTCGCTGAAGCGCATTCCTATGGCGATGAGCACATCGCACTCCTGCTCCTTCAGGTTCACGGCGTAGTTGCCGTGCATCCCCAGCATTCCAACATTCAGCGGGTGGTCGCTGGGCAGTGCACACAGACCCAGCATCGTGCGGCCTGCGGGGATGTCGGCTTTCTCCAAGAAGGCGATGAGTTCGTTCTGTGCGTTGCCGAGTTCCACGCCCTGTCCCACCAGCGCCAAAGGCTTCTTGGCACTGTTGATCAGGTCGGCAGCCTCCTGCACATGGTTCATCTTGAGTTCGGGATACGGCACATAAGAACGCACGAAATCCACTTTCTCCGCCTTGAACTCCACCATCTCCGTCTGGGCGTTCTTCGCGAAGTCCAGCACTACAGGACCGGGACGGCCGCTGCGGGCAATGTAGAACGCACGACTCACAGCCCAGGCGATGTCCTCGGCGTGACGAATCTGGTAGCTCCATTTGGAAATCGGTTGTGCCACACCCACGAGATCGACCTCTTGGAAGGCATCCGTACCAAGGGCAGAGATAGGCACCTGGCCTGCGATAACCACGATAGGCGTGGAGTCTATCATGGCATCAGCCACGCCCGTCAGCGTGTTCGTGGCACCGGGACCGCTGGTGACGATGGCCACTCCCACTTCACCGCTGACGCGGGCAAAGCCCTCTGCGGCATGAGTGGCGCCCTGTTCGTGGCGCACGAGAATATGGTCGAAGGCCTTATTCTCGCCTCGCGTGTAGTCGTAGAGGGCGTCATAGACAGGCATAATGCTGCCACCAGGATAGCCGAAGATGGTCTTCACACCCTCTGCTTGCAGCGCCAACATCAGCGCCTCACTACCTTTAATCTTATCGCTCATTAATTCTCAATTTTCAATTGTCAACTGTCAACTAATAATCCTCACTCCTCCCTTATCCGCACTCGCCACACTCTGGGCATAAGCCCTCAGTGTTTTCGATACCACACGCTTACGCTTCAGCGGCTGCTGCGGACGGGCCGCGAGCTCCTCGTCGGTGAGTTTGACGTTGATGCTTCGGCTGGGGATGTCGATGACGATAATGTCGCCGTCTTTGATCTTACCGATATTGCCACCGCTAGCAGCCTCGGGCGAGATGTGACCGATGCTCAGACCGCTGGTGCCGCCACTGAAACGGCCGTCGGTAATCAGCGCGCACTCCTTGCCCATGTGCATCGACTTAATATAAGAGGTAGGATACAGCATCTCCTGCATCCCCGGACCGCCCTTGGGCCCCTCGTGCGTGATGACCACGCAGTCGCCCTTCTTCACCTTGCCGCCTAGGATGCCCTCGCAAGCATCCTCCTGGCTGTCGAAGACCACGGCGGGACCTTCGAAATGCCAGAGCTCCGGTGCCACGCCAGCCGTCTTCACCACGCAGCCGTCCTGCGCGATATTGCCGAAGAGCACCGCCATTCCACCGTCTTTCGTATAGGCGTGTTCAATGTCACGGATGCAACCGTTCTCGCGGTCGGTATCGAGCGTCTCCCAATGCGTGTCCTGCGAACCCATCCGGGTAGAGAACTTGCCTGCCGGCGCGCAGCTGTAGATATCCCACGGCGACATAGCGTCACCATTTTTCATCTTTAATCTTTCATTATTAATGATCGAGTATCGATCGATGTCCTCGCCCAGCGTAGCACCATTCACGCGCTTACAGCTGAGGTCCAGCAGATTGCCTTTCGCCAGCTCGCCCAGGATTCCCAAGATGCCACCGGCGCGGTTCTCCTCTTGGATAGAATACTTCTGCCAGTTGGGTGCCAGCTTGCACAGGAACGGCACCTTACGCGAGAGGGCATCGATGTCGCTCATCTTAAAGTCCACATCGCCCTCCTGCGCCACAGCCAGCAGGTGCAGCACCGTGTTCGTGGAAGCGCCCATGGCGATATCGAGCGTCATGGCATTCAGGAAGGCGGCACGCGTGGCGATACTGCGCGGCAGCACGCTCTCGTCGCCGTCCTCGTAGTAGGCCAAAGCGTTCTTCACAATCAGCCTGGCGGCTTGACGGAACAGTGCGATACGGTTCACGTGCGTGGCCAGGATGCTGCCGTTGCCGGGCAGTGAGAAGCCCAGCGCCTCAGTCAGCGAGTTCATGGAGTTGGCCGTGAACATGCCTGAGCAAGCTCCGCAACCCGGGCAGGCGCTGTGTTCTATCACTTCCAGCTCCTCATCGCTGACGGTAGGGTCGCCACCCTTAATCATCGCTGTGATCAGGTCGGCATTCTCACCGTTCACCTTACCTGCCTCCATCGGTCCGCCGCTAACAAAGACTGCAGGGATATTCAGTCGCATCGCGGCCATTAGCATTCCCGGCGTCACCTTGTCACAGTTGGAGATGCACACCATCGCGTCGGCCTTGTGGGCGTTGACCATATACTCCACGCTGTCAGCAATGATGTCGCGTGAAGGCAGTGAGTAGAGCATTCCATCGTGCCCCATGGCAATGCCGTCATCGACCGCAATGGTATTGAACTCTGCAGCATAGCAGCCCAGTGCCTCGATCTCAGCCTTCACAATCTGACCGATTTCATGCAGATGCGTGTGGCCTGGCACGAACTGGGTGAAGCTGTTGACGATGGCGATAATGGGTTTGCCGAAATGATCGCGTTTCATGCCGTTGGCGACCCACAGGGCGCGGGCTCCCGCCATGCGACGGCCTTCTGTACAAACGGAACTGCGAAGAGGATGCTTCATTATGATAGTTTAATGTTGATGAGATATGATTTTGCGCGCAAAAGTACTGCTTTTTCTTCATCTTTTTACATTATAAACGGGATAAATTTGTTTTTGCGACCATTTTAGCGTACTTTTGCGCCCAATTAGAGCTATTTATTAGCCAAACACATTCTACATTCTATATTAAACTCTTAAACTTTAAACTAAAAGAGTATGCCCCAACAATACGTCAAGGTAGCATATCAGATGCTCACCAACAGCGCAGCAAGTCATAAGTTGCTCTACGAAACGCCTAACGGCCAGCCCGTTGCCTTTGTCACAGGCATGGGTCTCATGATCGAAGCCTTCGAGCAGAAGCTGACACAGCTGCAACCTGGTGACACCTTCGACTTCACGCTCCAAGCTGCCGAGGCATTCGGCGAGCGCGACGAGGAGCTGGTGCGTCCTGTGCCACGTAAGGTGTTCGAGATCAACGGTAAGTTCGACGACGAGAACATCTTCCCTGGTGCCGAGGTGCCCCTCATGAACAGCGAGGGTGACCACTTCATGGGAACCATCGTCAAGATTACAGACAACGAGGTCACCGTTGACCTCAATAACCCCTTGGCTGGCAAGGCCCTGCAGTTCACAGGCACCCTCTTTGAGAACCGCGAAGCCACCCTTCAGGAAATCGAACAAACCGCCAAGATCCTCAGCGGCGAATGTGGCGGTTGCAGTGGCTGCGGCGGAGGCTGCGGCAGCTGCGGCGATGGAGAATGTGGCGGCTGTCATCATTAAACCTTAAACTTTAAACTCAAAAAGTTGAATACCTTCGGAACTCTCTTTCGTCTCACCACCTTCGGTGAGAGCCACGGCGCCGCCATTGGCGGTGTCATCGACGGTTGCCCCGCCGGCATCACCCTCGACCTCGACTTCATCCAAGCAGAACTCGACCGCCGCCGTCCCGGCCAGAGCCGTCTCACCACGGCACGCAAAGAAGGCGACCGCGTAGAACTGCTGTCAGGCATCATGGACTCTCCAGCTGGGGAGGTACTGACAACCGGAACACCCATCGGCTTCATCGTCCGCAACGAGAACCAGCACAGCAACGACTACGACGACCTGCGCGACGTGTTCCGCCCCTCGCACGCCGACTATACCTATTATATGAAGTACGGCATCCGCGACCACCGCGGTGGCGGACGCTCCTCGGCCCGCGAGACCATCAGCCGCGTCGTGGCCGGCGCCATCGCCAAACTCTGCCTGCGACAGCTGGGCATCGACGTAAAGGCGTGGACACAGCAGGTAGGCACCATCGCCTGCGACCGCGACTGGACGAAGCTCGACCTCAGCCTCATCGAGAGCAACGCCGTGCGCTGTCCCGACCCCGCCATCGCCCAACAGATGGAAAGCCTCATCCTGCAAGTGAAGGGCGAAGGCGACACCATCGGCGGCATTATCGCAGGCGTCATCACAGGTTGCCCCGCAGGTCTCGGCGAACCTGTCTTCGGTAAGCTCCACGCCCAACTCGGCGCCGCCATGCTCAGCATCAATGCCGTCAAAGGTTTCGAATACGGCGACGGCTTCGCCATGGCGGAGAAAAGGGGGAGCGAAGAGAATGACATCTTTGTCAGTGCTTCGCAGGGCGAAGTCGCAACAAGAACCAATCACTCCGGCGGCATCCAAGGCGGCATCAGCAACGGCCAGCCCATCCCTTTCCGCGTGGCCTTCAAGCCCGTCGCTACCCTACTCCGTCCACAGGAGACCATCGATATCCATGGTAATCCCGTCACCATCAACCCGCGCGGTCGTCACGACCCCTGTGTCCTCCCCCGTGCCGTGCCCATCGTCGAGGCCATGGCAGCCATGACGATCCTGGATGCATGGCTGCTGAATCAAAAGCAGGCCCTCCCCCCGCCCTCCCTTTAGGGAGGGAGTGATTACCATTACAAAAGAATAGTTTCACACTCTCAAATACATTCCACCCCCTCCCTCGAGGGAGGGTGAGGGGTGGGTCTTTAATTATGATTACTTTTGTTACAGCCCTCGTACTATTGATTTTGGGTTTTCTCCTTTATGGTACCTTCGTCGAACGCACCTTCGGCGCTGAACCTGCACGCGAGACACCGTCGTACCGCTTGCAGGATGGCGTCGATTACATCCCGATGCCAACTTGGCGCGTCTATCTCATTCAGTTCCTGAATATTGCAGGCACAGGCCCCATCTTCGGCGCCATCATGGGAATCCTCTTCGGTCCCAGCGCCTACCTGTGGATTGTCTTTGGTTGCATTTTCATGGGCGCTGTCCATGATTACCTCTGCGGCATGATCTCGCTGCGTCAGGACGGTGCCTCGCTGCCTGAAATGGTCGGTAATGAGCTGGGGACGGTGGCACGCCAGGGTATGCGTGTCCTCAGCCTCGTGCTGCTCGTTCTTGTCGGCACCGTCTTCGTGACCACGGCCGCAGGCCTGCTGGCCACGATGACCAACGGAGCCTGGAGCATGGACCTCGCCACCTGGAAATGGGTGTGGGTTGGACTCGTATTCTTCTACTGCGTGCTGGCCACGTTGCTGCCCATCGACACCCTCATCGGTCGCCTCTATCCCCTCTTCGGTGCCGCCCTGCTCATCATGGCTGTTGGCGTGGGCTACGGTCTTTTCACCCAAAGAGGCTGGATGCCGGAGATTACCGATGCGCCTTTCATCTCTCACCATCCCAAGGGCCTCCCCATCTTCCCCTTCCTCTGCATCACCATCGCCTGCGGTGCCATCAGCGGCTTCCACGCCACGCAGTCACCCCTGATGTCGCGCTGTCTGCAGAACGAGCGCCGTGGCCGCTTCGTCTTCTATGGTGCCATGATTACCGAAGGCATCGTCGCCATGGTCTGGGCTGCCGCCGCCATTAAGTTCGCCGCTGCCCAGACCGTGCCTCCCGGTCACTATGTCGGCCAGGAGCCCTACCACGCCCTCTCCGCCATCCTCAGCGCCGGCGGCAACGGCACCAACCCCTCGCTCCTCGTCAACCTGATTTGCAAGACATGGATGGGCCGCATCGGCGCCCTCCTCGCCGTCCTCGGCGTCGTGGCAGCCCCCATCACCTCCGGCGACACGGCTTACCGCTCGGCACGCCTCATCGTGGCAGACTTCCTGCACCTGAACCAGAAGAAGATTGCCAACCGCCTCGTGCTGGCGCTGCCCCTCTTCGCCATCTCCGCAGCTTTGGTCTTTGTCGATTTCGACATCCTGTGGCGCTACTTCGCCTGGACCAACCAGACGCTCGCTACCTGCTTCCTCTGGACTGCCGCCGTATGGCTTCGCCGCAAAGGCCGCAACTATTGGATTGCCTTCCTGCCTGCGGTGTTCATGACCCTCGTCGTCACCAGCTACATCCTCGCCGCCCCTGAAGGCTTCCAACTCCCCCACACACCCAGCCTCATCGCCGGCGCCCTCCTCGCCATAGGCTTAGCCGTCTGGTTCATGTACGTTTGCGTTGTCAAACACAAAGACAATGAATTGGACAGTAGCCGATGACCTACTTAGGTGAACTGATCTCGTTAGGCGTCGCGTGCTCGTGGACAGCGACGGCGCTGTTGAGCGAGTTCGGCTCCAAGCGGCTGGGCAACCTCACACTGAACGTGTTGCGAATGGCGCTGGCGCTGCTGTTCTCGCTGGTGCTGTTCGGCGTTGTCACGGGCTCTCCCCTACCCTCCGGGGCTTCGACGGAGGCGGCAGGATGGATGCTGCTGTCGGGACTTGTGGGCTATGTCATCGGCGACTTCTGCCTGTTTCAGTGCTATATCATCATCGGTTCGCGCTTCGGCCAGCTCTTCATGACGCTGGCGCCACCCTCGGCAGCGCTGATGGCCTGGGTGACGCTGGGGCAGCAGATGACAGCCATGAGCATCGTGGCGATGCTGGTGACACTCTTCGGCATCGGCATCTCGGTGCTGGGACGCGGCGAGCATAATAGAGTGTCCCTGAAACTGCCCCTGAACGGCGTGCTCTTCGCCATCGGGGCCGCTGTCTGCCAGGGTGTAGGGTTGGTATTGAGTAAGATTGGCATGAACCATTTCGAGGTCGCTGCCGACACGCCCGAATGGCTCATACCCTTCAGCGCCAACTTCTACCGCTGCATCGCTGGCATCGCAGGCTTCCTGCTGCTGCACTGGCTGCGCGACGGCATGGCACCACTGCGCGAGGCACTGCACGACCGTAAAGGCCTGATCGCCGCCATCGCCACTACCGTCTTCGGTCCCTTCGTCGGCGTCGGATTCTCGCTGATGGCCGTGCAATACACGGGTGCCGGCATCGCCTCCACGCTGATGGCGATGACGCCTATCATCATCATCCTACCCTCCTACTGGCTCTTCCACGAAAAGATTACCTGGCGTGCCGTCCTCGGCGCCGTCATCTCCGTCCTCGGCGTCAGCCTGTTTTTCCTGATTTAACCACGAACGGCGTGAGTTAAACCGCGTAAAAAGGGGCGAAGAGGGCTCCATTTATCACAAAAACGCACAGAAAAGCACAAATAGTTGGTCTTGCCAGCAACTATTTGTACTTTTGCAGCGTCAAACGATAAACGAAGGAAATGGAATCAGAAAGGATCCTATTGCGGTCATGGTTGGAGAGCGATGCCGAGACGCTGTTTAAATACGCCAGCGACCCAGATGTAGGCCCTCGTGCTGGATGGGTGCCACACCAATCCATAGAGGAAAGTCGCAATATTATTAAAACGATATTCAACAAAGAGCCAACTACTTGGGCCATTCTACTTAAAGATGCGAATGAAGTTATTGGAGCGATAGGATACGGCGCATCGTGTGACTGCAAAATGCCCTGTCGCGAGGGAGAACCCATCGTGGGCTACTGGGTAGCAAAGCCCTATTGGAATCAAGGAATCTGCACAGAAGCATTGCAACTGATGCTGGACCATATCCGCACAACAACCTCGCTCGCTTCACTGCTCTGCGGTCATTTTGTGGACAACCCCGCCTCTGGCCGCGTGATGGAGAAATGCGGTTTTATTCCTACAGGCGAAGTATGTTACGATGAATCACAATACAAGGGCCAAGGCAGGCCTATTCGCGTATTAAGATTGGATTTGAAACGATGAGACTTCCTTCTACAAAGGTACAGAGCGTTGCAAAAGGAAGCCCCCTATTTGAAGGTTAATCTGAAAGCAGAAGGGTTCTGGTTGGTATTGCGCTCAAAAGACAGAGCGCGACTATTTGACGTTGAAAGGCATTAGCTTCGGCGTTGGCATTCCGTTTGAGTGCCGCGATCTACCCGGTGCTGGTGCCACGCTGAACGTAGGTTTCGACCGCACCTACCGCATGACGGGCCGCTGGGCGCTGGGCTTCTACCTAACAGGCGGTGGCGGCTTCTGGGGAGAATACAAAAAGTTTAGTGACGACGATCACCTTCACGTTGCCTTTCGCTTAGCAGCTGGCATCATGATGCAGATAGGGGACCTGTCGGGAAAACCTTATCTAGTAGGTATTGCGCCCTGCACGGGATTCGGCTTTTACGACATGGACTTGGTATTGCCTGTAGAACTTCGCTTCGGCAGGTACCTCACCAACAGATGGTATCTGATGGGAGAACTGACCTACCACGTGTCTTTGGCCAATGAGACAGCCTGCATCGAACCCGCTATCCGAATAGGCTATAATTTCGGGCGAAAGGTGAAGCGGCCCTAAAAACGCCTCGTGTGACGACAGTAAGCGTCGTATTCCTCGCCGAAGTCACAGCGCAAGCGACGCTCCTCGCTGGACACTTGCACCAGCATAATGACGAAGAAGACTGCCAGCACCAGCCAAGCCTGCCAACGCCACAACCACCCCCCCACCCCAGTGAGGTAGGCAAGCGTGCCTGTCAGCATCGGGTTGCGGTTGATGCGATAAGGGCCGTCAGTCATCAGGTGCTGCGTGCGAGGTGCCACCTCATGACCGAAGGCATCCATCGGGTTACCCTTGCCCCACCGCTTCATATAGTTTGCAAGACATGGATGGGTCGCATCGGTGCCATCCTGGCCGTCCTCGGCGTCGTAGCAGCCCCCATCACCTCTGGCGATACAGCCTACCGCTCGGCCCGCCTGATTATCGCTGACATCTTGCATGTCGGACAGAAGAAGGTGTGGAGCCGTCTGGCCATCGCCATCCCCCTCTTCGCCATTTCCGGCGCCCTCGTCTTTGTCGACTTCGACATCCTATGGCGCTACTTCGCCTGGACCAACCAGACACTGGCCACCTGCTTCCTATGGACGGCTGCCGTGTGGCTCTGGGACCACCATCGCAACTACTGGATTGCCTTCCTGCCTGCGGTGTTCATGACCCTCGTCGTCACCAGCTACATCATGGCAGCACCCGAAGGTTTCAAGCTACCTCTCACGCCCAGCCTCATCACCGGAGCCGTCCTGGCCATTGTCCTTGCGACATGGTTTCTGCGAGCGGTTCGCAAACGAGCATAAAAGGAAAGCGGCTGTGTCGGTGACACAGCCGCTTCTTTTTTTGACATGATGAGACTTACAGCGGGTGGTACTGCACGAAGGCCTCCATGGCTTCGTAGGCTGCCAGGCCGAGGCTGTTGTAGAGCTCTGCAGTGGCGTGGTTGCGGTCTTCGGCGCGCTGCCAGAACAGGCGTTCGTCGTTGCCCAGGAAGGGGGCAGACTCCATCTGACTGGCGTGCTTGAGGATGGCGTTGCGCTTGGTGCGGAGCTCCTCGGGGCTGATGGGCACAGCCATCTCGATGTGCTCAATCTCCCACTCTGCCCAGGCTCCACGATACATCCAGATGCGGCAGTTCTTGAGCCACTCGGCACCTGCCTCTTTCTCGATATCGATGGCAGCGAGGACAGCGTCGGTGCAGACACGGTGGGTGCCGTGCGGGTCGGCGAGGTCGCCAGCCACAAAGATCTGGTGAGGCTTCACCTCGCGCAGCAGGGCGAGAACGATTTCCACATCGGCTTCGGAGATGGGGTTCTTCTGAATCTTACCGGTCTCGTAGAAGGGCAGATTCAGGAAGTGAACGCGCTCGAGGGGAATGCCGCTGTACATGGAGGCGATGCGCGCCTCGCCGCGACGGATGAGGCCCTTGACCTCCAGGATGTCGCGCGTGTCGAAGTCCTCAGGTTTCTTCTTGTTGATGAAGTTGATGAACTCATCGTAGCGGGCATTGATGACCTCGTCTTTGCCTTCCTCGAAGAGGTCGTTGAAGCCCTTTGTGAAGTGCATGAAACGGAACACCTCTTCGTCGCCGACGGCGATGTTGCCACTGGTCTCATAGGCCACGTGGACCTCGTGCTTCTGCTTCACCAGACGCTGGAGCGTGCCACCCATGGAGATGACATCGTCGTCGGGGTGCGGCGAGAAGATGATGACACGCTTCTGCGCGGGCTTCGCACGTTCGGGACGGTTGCTGTCGTCGGCATTGGGCTTGCCACCGGGCCAGCCGGTGATGGTGTGCTGCAGGTCGTTGAAGATCTTGATGTTCACCTCGTAGGCGGAGCCATAGAGGGCGAGCAGTTCACCGAGGC
Organism: uncultured Bacteroidaceae bacterium; assembly: GCA_905233765.1. GTDB lineage: Bacteria > Bacteroidota > Bacteroidia > Bacteroidales > Bacteroidaceae > Physcousia. Next base: position 122,070 of record CAJOCU010000003.1, read on the forward strand.
CGTTCTCGTTGTAGTCTTTGTTGGTGAGCTTCAGGATGGGCTTGCCGGTCTTCTGGCAGAGCCATACGATGGCGGAGCGGATGAGCTTGTCGTCCCAGTCACAGGAGGTGACGAGCCACGGACGGCGGATGCGGGTGAGGTTGGCAGCGCTGCTGAGGTCGAGGACAACCTGCACGTTGTTATGCATCTGCAGGAAGGTGGCGCTCTGTGCGTCGGTAATCTCACCCTCCACAGCGCTCTTGATGACATCGGCTTTCTCATCGCCCCAGGCAATAAGGAAGATCTTGCGAGCCTGGCGGATGGTGCTCACGCCCATCGTGATGGCGCAGACGGGCACGTTCTGCTCGTTGCCAAACACCTTGATACCTTCAGCGCGGCTGGAGGAATCCAGCAGCACGAGGCGGGTGTGGCTGTTGCGCTGCGAGCCGGTCACATTGAGGGCGATGTTGCCCATACGACCGATGCCGAGGAGTGCGATGTCGAGGCCTCCGAGCTGCTCGATCATCTTTTCATAGGCGTGGCAGTGCTCGGTGATGCGCTCCTGCGGGGTGGTGCCATCGAGTGGGTAGATGTTCTGTGCGGGGATATCCACGCGGTCGAAGAACTGCTCCTTCAAGGCTTTCAGGTTGCTCTGCACGCTGTCGGCAGGAAGGGGGTAGTATTCGTGAGTGACGAAGGCCACCACATTCTGGAAGCTGAGGCCTTCCTGCTCATGCATGCGTACGAGTTGATTAAACACCTCGGTCATCGTGGCACCGCCACTGAAAGCGATGGTGCAGGCGCGGATCTCGCGCTGGCGCTGGCGGATGGTGGCAGCTACCTTCAGCGCCACTTCGAGGGCGCCCTCTTCAATGGTAGCGTAGATGTCAGTAGGTAGTTTCTCAAAGCGCGTGAGCACGCTACGTTCAATGGTGCCATCGGGGCGGTAGTAGCGGGGTGACACACGGTCAAGGGTGATTTGTGAACTTAAATTAGTCTTCATAGGCACAATTTAAATATATGTAAGTTAGTTAGTTGATTGTACGCTTGTTAAAAATAATAGCCGACACCTATGCGGAGGCCCACGGTGGAGGCATCAGCGAAGTTGTTGATAGACATGCGGTAGTAGATGGCAGGCTCGATAGTGACGTGCTCACCGAGGAAGAAAGCGTAGCCGAGTTCGGGGGTGATAAAGCAGTTGTGTGTCTTCTCGTCCTCAGCCTTCGTGAAAGCATAAGCAGCACTTAAGCCCAGATACAGACCATTCTGAATGATGTAGTAGCGTCCGCCGACGCCCAGTTCCAATTCGTGCGACTTCGCCCAGTGCTGATATTCATAGCCCACAATGCCGAGCATCATCAGGTTATCAGCCAGCAGCTGACCTGCTGTAGCGCGCAGATTAAAGTTCACTTTAGCCTGCTTGCTGTAGCTCAGGCCTAGTCCGGACATGGAGGCAGCCACATAAGTCTTACCAGCTTCGAACTGCGCGAAAGCGCCCATTGTTGAGAGAGCCATTGCGAGGCTCAGAATCATTTTTTTCATACTTCTCTTTTCTTTTTAGGGTTATTGATATAGTTACTCCTTAGTTTTTCTACATTTTACCCTGCAAAGCTAACCAGATTCCACTGGTTTTCCAAAGGAAAGGGTGCGTTTTTAGGCTTATTTAACGTGAAAGGGGCTTTGGGCTTTGACTTTTGCATAAAAAAGCGCCGGCTAATTCGTACAAAAGCCTTACCTTTGCACACGAATTAGAAAACATTCTCCACTCTCAACTCATCATTCCTCATTTTTCATTCTTCATTTTTCTCTAATAAAATGTATCCACTTCTCTTTGCGCCCAACCTCCACGAGATTGTATGGGGAGGGCATCAGCTCCAGTCGTTCAAGAACCTACCGACTGACGAACGACGTATAGGAGAGAGTTGGGAAATCAGTGCTGTGCCCTCGAGCCAGTCCATTGTGGCCAACGGCTCTCTGGCAGGTCAGACGCTTGGCGAGGTGGTGAAATCCTTCGGCAGCCAACTGCTGGGGCAGCGCATTGAGGCACGCTGGGGGGACGATTTCCCATTGCTCGTTAAATTCATCGACACACAAGGCGACCTCAGCATACAGGTGCATCCCTGCGAGGACTTGGCACAAGAACGCCACAAGAAACACGGGAAAACAGAGATGTGGTATGTCATTGATGCTGAGCCGGGAGCAACTTTGTTGGCAGGTTTCCGCGAGGAGATCACGAAAGAGGACTATCGCCGTCGCGTGGAAGACGGCAGTATCACAGACGTGCTCGCACGCCATGAGGTTCACCCGGGAGACGTTTTCTTCATCCCGGCAGGACGCGTACACGCCATCTGCAGCGGCATCCTGTTGTGCGAAATCCAACAGAGTTCCGACGTCACCTACCGCCTCTACGACTACCACCGCAAGGGCCTCGACGGGAAACCACGCGAGCTACACACCGAGGAGGCTGTAGATGCCATCGACTACCGCGTCTATGACAACTATCGCACCACCTACGCACCTGCCGAAGGTGCTGTACGCATTGTGGATTGCAACTACTTCGTCGTCAGCGTGCTCACTGTGAAAGAGGCGCGTGCCCTGCATCGCGACCTGCTCGGCGAGGACAGCTTCGTGACGCTATCATGTCTGGAGGGCGAGTGCTGCCTCACCACAGCCGACGGGCACTCACTCACGCTCTCACGTGGCAACTCCTGTCTGATTCCCGCCTGCGAAGCCGATTTCGCCCTCACCGGCAATGCCAAACTGATTGAGTCGTTCGCACGTTAACCTCGCCGATAATAGCTACTTTCGGCATTAAAAAAAGAATAATTTATTTTGTAATTCTCTTCGTTCATCGTATCTTTGCAACGAAAACGAACTGCTGAAGAATATCCTATGCTAAAAAGAATCTGTTTATGCGTAAGCCTGTGCTTCGCGAGCCTAGTTCTGAACGCACAAACCAATCCCAAACGTGAGTTCCGCGGCGCCTGGATACAGGCCGTCAACGGCCAATGGCGAGGGCTGAGCCGCGATGCCATGCAAGCCGAGTTGACACGCGAGTTGAACATCCTACAGGCCGATGGCATCAATGCCATTCTCTTCCAATGTCGCGTTGAGGGCGATGCCCTGTATGCCAGCCAGTTAGAGCCGTGGAGCCGTTACCTGACAGGGCAGCAAGGCACCCCACCCTCCCCCTACTGGGATCCCCTGGAATGGATGGTGAACGAGTGCCACGCTCGTGGCATGGAACTGCACGCGTGGATCAACCCCTATCGCGCCAAGACGAAGGGTACAACAGCACTGGCTACAACACACTATGCCGTACAGCATCCCGAGCGTTGCTTTCGCTACGAAGACCTGATGATCTTCGACCCGGGACTGCCCGAGAACCGGCAGTTTATCTGCGAGGTAGCCAAAGACATCGTGAGCCGCTACGATGTGGATGGCTTGCATATCGACGATTATTTCTATCCTTACCCCGTGACGGGTGTGGCAATTCCCGACGATGCAGCCTATGCGGCCTATGGTCAGGGCCGTGACCGCAGCGACTGGCGCCGCGAGAACGTGAACATGTTCATCCGCGAGCTGGGCGAGGCAGTGCATAGCGTGAAGCCCTGGGTGAAGTTCGGTGTTTCGCCCTTCGGCATCTACCGCAACCAGCGGTCGTGGGCCGAGGGCTCAGCCACCAACGGGCTACAGAACTACGACGATCTGTATGCCGACGTGCTGCTGTGGGTCAACGAAGGTTGGGTCGATTATAATATTCCTCAGATTTACTGGGAGATAGGCAATAAGGCCGCGGACTACGACACGCTCATCCGCTGGTGGAGTCAGCACGCACACGCGCGACCTTTATATATAGGTCAGGATGTGGAGCGCACCGTGAAGTTCGCCGACCGACAGAACCCAGCCCAGAATCAGATGGCGGCGAAATACGCACTGCAACGTAGTCTTCCCAACATCTACGGCTCCTGCCAATGGTATGCCCGCGCAGTAGCCGACGACACCGGCAGCTACGGCACCGCGCTACGCACCTACTACCACCGCACGCCGGCTCTGCAGCCCGAGATGCCGTGGCTCGATAAGAAAGCGCCAGGGAAGCCGCGTAAGGTAACACCTGTTTGGACCGACGACGGCTACATCCTGTTCTGGACAGCGCCGCGCGCCAAGAAACCGCTGGACGAGGTTCACATGTACGCTGTCTATGTGTTCCCAAAAGACATGAAGGTCGATCTCAACAACACGAACCAACTCATCGCCATCACCTCCAATACCTTCCTCAAACTCCCCTACTCCGACGGCCAGACGCAGTGGACCTACGTCGTCACAGCCCTCGACCGCCTGCAGAACGAGAGCAAAGGTGCGAAGAAGAAAGTGAAGCTATAGACTATGGGTGAGTCTTCCATCCATATTGAGAAAGCCCGCGTCAACAACCTGAAGAATGTGACAGTGGATATCCCGAGGAACAAGTTGGTGGTCATCACCGGCTTGAGTGGCTCGGGAAAGAGTTCGTTGGCCTTCGACACCTTATATGCCGAGGGGCAACGACGTTATGTGGAGAGCCTGAATGCCTACGCCCGTCAGTTTCTGGGACGTATGAGCAAACCGGAATGTGACTACATCAGCGGTATTCCACCCGCCATCGCCATCGAACAGAAGGTCATCTCCAGGAATCCACGCAGCACCGTAGGCACCAGCACAGAAATCTACGAATACCTTAGATTGCTGTACGCACGCATCGGTCGCACCTATAGCCCCATCAGCGGTCAGGAGGTGAAGAAGCACACGACGGAGGATGTCGTGCAATGCGTCAATTCCTACTCCCCCGGCACCCGTTTCCTCGTCCTCTGCCCCATCCGCATTCAGGAGGGTCGAACGCTTGAAGAGCAACTGAGGGCGTACTTGCAGGAGGGATATACGCGTTTGGTAAAAGATGGAGAGGTGGTAAGAATTGAGGATGTTTTGGAAGTGGCGCCACAAGTGCAAAGTACACAACATCTTTTCCTGCTCATCGACCGTCTGTCGGTGAGCACGGAAAAGGAGGCTCTATCCCGCCTTACCGACTCCACCGAAACCGCCTTCTATGAGGGCCATGGGGAGATGGTGCTGCGGTTCCTTCCTGCCGGCATCAATCATGTCTTCTCCACACGCTTCGAGGCAGACGGGATGACCTTTGAGGAGCCCTCCGACCAACTCTTCGCCTTCAACTCTCCCATAGGCGCCTGCCCAACGTGCGAAGGTTGGGGCAATGTGCAGGGCATCGACCCACATCTGGTCATCCCAGACAGCTCGAAGAGCGTCTATGAAGGTTGCGTGCAATGCTGGCGCGGCGAGAAACTCAGCGAGTGGAGAACGGAGTTCATACGTCAGGCCGAGCGCCTGAAATTCCCCATTTTCAAGCCCTACTTTGAACTCACACAGGAGGAGAAGAACTTGTTGTGGCATGGCCGCTATCCAGAGCTGTCGCTCGATGGTCGCTGGGAACGCGGGGATGTGTGCATCGACCTCTTCTTCGACTACTTGCGTGAGGCACGCTACAAGATACAGAACCGTGTGATGCTGGCACGCTACACCGGCAAGACCGAATGTCCGGAGTGTCACGGCACACGTCTGCGCAAAGAGGCCACTTATGTGAAAGTGGGCGGCAAGGCCATCACAGAGCTGGTGGATATGTCCATAGAAGATCTAAAGAGGTGGATTGATAGCATCGCCGTTGGCGATGCTATCAATCCACATGAGTACGAAATAGCTAAGCGACTGCTTGTGGAGATAGAGAGCCGGCTGCAGTTCCTCTTGGATGTGGGATTAGGCTATCTTACGCTAGGGCGCCGCTCCAACAGTCTCAGCGGCGGTGAGAGCCAGCGCATCAACCTCGCCACGTCCCTCGGCAGTTCCCTCGTGGGCTCGCTCTACATCCTCGACGAGCCCAGCATCGGATTGCATAGCCGCGACACCCAGCGCCTCATCAAGGTGCTGCGACAGCTTGTGGATATCGGGAATACGGTTGTGGTCGTGGAGCACGACGAGGACATCATCCGTGCAGCGGATTACATCATTGATATTGGGCCTGAGGCAGGACGTTTGGGAGGAGAAGTGGTATGGAGTGGCTGTTATTCGCCTGCGCTGCAGGCGAATAACAGCCATACGCTCGCCTTCCTCAATGGCGAGGACTGCCTTGCAGTCCCCGACTCCCGTCGCCCTTGGAACCGCTTCATTGAAGTGCGTGGTGCCAGGGCAAACAATCTGAGAGGCATCGATGTAAAGTTCCCACTGAATGTAATGACGTGTGTGACAGGCGTGAGCGGTTCGGGTAAGAGCACACTCGTGCGCGACATCTTCTATCGGGCCATGAAGCGTGAACTGGACGAGGTGGCAGACCGCCCCGGTGAATTCACAGGCTTGGAGGGCGATGTGCGCGCCATCAAGGCCGTGGAGTTCGTGGATCAGAACCCCATCGGCAAGAGTTCGCGCTCGAATCCTGTGATTTATGTGAAAGCCTACGATGAAATCCGCAAGCTCTTTGCTGAGCAACAACTTGCAAAGCAGATGGGCTTCACGGCATCCTACTTCTCGTTCAACACCGAAGGAGGGCGCTGCGAGGAGTGTAAGGGTGAAGGTACCGTCACCATCGAGATGCAGTTCATGGCCGACCTCGTATTGGAGTGTGAGAGCTGTCACGGCCAGCGCTTCAAGAGCGACGTCCTCGATGTGCGTTTCCACGGACAGAACATCAATGATGTGCTGAATATGACCGTCAACCAGGCCATGGAGTTCTTCGCCGAGCATGGCGAGAAGAAGATTGTGAAGCGGCTGAAGCCCTTGCAGGACGTGGGGCTCGGCTACATCAAGCTGGGTCAGAGTTCTTCGACACTCTCAGGTGGCGAGAACCAGCGCGTGAAGCTGGCATATTATATAGGTCTGGAGAAACAGGAACCCACACTCTTCATCTTCGACGAACCCACTACAGGACTGCACTTCCACGACATCCGCCGCCTCCTTCAGTCCTTCGATGCCCTCATCGAGCGTGGCCACACCATCGTAGTCATCGAGCACAACCTCGATGTCATCAAGATGGCAGACTATGTCATCGACCTCGGTCCTGAGGGTGGTGCTGCCGGTGGCAATGTGGTCGTAACGGGTACACCCGAACAGGTCATGGCCTGCGAGCAGAGCTACACAGGGCGTTTTTTACGGGAAAAACTAAAATAATTACTGAAATCATTTGGCGCATCCCTGAATTAGTGTTAGTTTTACGGCGGAAAATGTCAAACCAGCACTATTTTATTAACCTTTTAAACCTCAAAACTGTATGAAAAAGTATCTTGCTGAAATGGTCGGTACATTCGTACTTACCTTGTTAGGATGCGGCACAGCCGTAAGTCTCGGATGTGGTGCAGACACCGCAGCCATCGTTGGGACTGCCATTGCCTTCGGTCTGTCCGTCATCGCTATGGCTTACACCATCGGCGGCATCAGCGGCTGCCACATCAATCCCGCCATCACCCTTGGTGTGCTGCTCAACGGAGGTATTTCCGCGAAGGACGCCTGCGGATACATCTGCGGTCAGGTCATCGGTGCCATCATCGCTGCTGCTGTGCTCTACGGCATCGTCAGCATGGATCCTGCCATCGTCATTACGACAGCCACGGGAGCCAACGCCTGCACTTACGGGGCAGTGAATGGTCTGATTGTTGAGATCGTGCTCACGTTCATCTTCGTGCTCGTCGTCCTTGGCGCCACGTCGAAGACCAACGGTGCCACCAACAACTTCGCAGGTCTGGCCATCGGTCTGTCGCTGATCCTCATCCATCTCGTCGGCATCCACTACACCGGCACGAGCGTGAACCCCGCCCGCAGCATCGGTCCCGCCCTGTTTGAAGGCGGTCAGGCGCTCGCAGACCTCTGGGTCTTTATCGTTGGTCCGTTCGTAGGTGCTGCCCTAGCCGCAGGTTGCTGGAAACTCATCGCTCCCTGCGAAAAGTAAAAGAAAAAGGTCCGCCGATTGGCGGGCCTTTTTCTTTTCATCTATTTGTGTACATGTTTTCGTAGTATTTCTGGTAGTCACCACTGGTGACGTTGTCCATCCAGGCTTCGTTGTCGAGATACCAACGAACGGTGCGTTCGATACCTTCCTCAAACTGGAGACTGGGCTCCCAGCCTAGCTCACGTTGCAGCTTGCGGCTGTCAATAGCGTAGCGGAGGTCGTGGCCAGCACGATCGGTGACGTAGGTGATGAGGTCCATGTCCTCACCTTCCTTGCGGCCAAGCAGACGATCCACAGTGTTGATGACAACCTTGATGATATCAATGTTCTTCCACTCGTTGAAACCGCCAATGTTGTAGGTCTCAGCAATCTGTCCTTTGTGGAAGATGAGGTCGATAGCACGGGCGTGGTCCTCCACGTAGAGCCAGTCGCGCACGTTTTCCCCCTTACCATAGACAGGTAGCGGTTTGCGATGACGAATGTTGTTGATAAACAGCGGAATCAGTTTCTCAGGGAACTGATAGGGGCCGTAGTTGTTGGAGCAGTTCGTGACGATGGTCGGCATTCCATAGGTGTCATGGAAAGCACGCACGAAATGGTCACTCGATGCCTTGGCAGCGCTGTAGGGACTGTGGGGCTGGTACTTCAGGTCCTCGGTGAAGAACTTCTCACCGTAGGCGGGATGTGCACTGGCCGATGCCTTGGTGGTGAAGGGCGCGGGGATGCCCTCGGGGTGTGTCATCTCCAAGGCACCATAGACCTCGTCGGTGGAGATGTGGTAGAAGCGCTTTCCCTCGTACTTCTCAGGGAGACTTTCCCAGTAGAGTTTGGCGGCCTGCAGCAGCGAGAGTGTACCCATCACGTTGGTCTGGGCGAAGGTGAAGGGGTCTTTGATGCTACGATCCACGTGGCTCTCGGCAGCTAGGTGGATAATACCTGTGACGTGCTCGTCCTGCATCAGCTTGTAGAACGCGTCGAAGTCGCAGATGTCCATCTTCACAAACCTATAGTTCGGACAGTCCTCGATATCCTTCAGGTTGGCGAGGTTGCCGGCATAGGTGAGCTTGTCGAGGTTTATGATCCGGTAGTCAGGGTATTTGTTCACAAAGAGGCGGACAACATGTGAGCCGATGAAACCGGCGCCGCCAGTGATGACGATAGATTGCATAATGAAGAATGAATAATGAAGAATAATTAGTCTTATGAGGCCTATGAGGGCCGGGGGCTTAGAACGGACTCTCGAAATCCTTGAGGAAGGGATGCTTTGTATCCTTTTCACTAAGGATGGCCTCGTCGAAGGGGATGCGCCAGTCTATGCCGAGGGAGGGGTCGCAGAGCTGGATGCCGCCGTCGGCTTCGGGATGATAGAACTCATCGCATTTATATTGGAAGATAGCCTCATCGGAGAGGACAGCGAAGCCATGAGCAAAGCCCTTGGAGATGAAGAACTGACGATGGTTCTCCTCTGTCAACTCTACTGCCACGTGCTGACCAAAGGTGGGTGAGCCCTTACGGATATCAACGGCTACATCGAGCACAGCTCCGCGCACACAACGCACTAGTTTCGTTTGGGTGTAGGGCGGACGCTGGAAATGGAGGCCACGCATCACGCCGCGTGTGGACATACTCTCATTGTCCTGCACAAACGTGACTGGATAGACCTTCTCATCAAACTCGCGCTGTGAGAAGCTCTCAAAGAAATAGCCTCGAGCGTCTTTGAAGATACGCGGCTCAATAATCAGTAAGCCGTCTATCGGTGTCTTGATCACTTCCATACTACACTCCGTCCTCTTCGGGCTCCAGTTCCTCGTCGCCACGCTCATCGCGAGTGATGACAATACCACCATTGGTATCTACCTTCATCAGCAAGGGTTCCATCATATCGCTTTGCGGCAGGCTGACGCTCACGGCGAAACGCAGGTCAGGCAACGATTTGTCGCACATCATTCCGTCGAGAATACCTTTCTTCTGGAACTCCTTTGAAAGGTATGAGCTGAATGTTGCCTTCGTGAAACGACGCTGGAAAACGTTTTGTCCTCCTGTACGGATGGTAAGCGTATAGATGTTATCGGCATAGCGGTTGCCATCATCGTCAATAATGACAGGCAGGCTGTCCGATGCCTCGCGGTGCACACTGTAAGTATAGGTCTTACCCTCTGTGCGGAGCGTATCAGTGAAGTCATAGACGGTCATGCGCTGAATGCCATCGGCAGATTCCTCGCTTTCATTGGCATTGGCGCCTGCCGTTGCATCCTGATTCGTATGTCCACCACAGGACAGCATCATCCCGAGGAAACACCAAATAATGAAATTCTTTTTCATATTATCGTTATCTATCTTTATAATTGTAGGATTGAATCCAAGTTGTCGGCCAACGCCTGCATGGAGGGGAAGAGCAGGCTCGCACCTTCGTCAAGCAGGAGTTGTGGGTCCAGCGGTCCCGTGTTCACGGCGATCGTCCTGATACCGGCTGCAACAGCTGCCCGCACACCCAGAGGAGCGTTCTCCACCACAATGGCCTCGTCGGCCGAGATGCCCGCTTTCTTAAGCGCCATCAGGTAAGGTTCGGGATTAGGTTTCCCGTATCGGACATCATCACCCGTGACCATCAGTTCTGGCGTAAAATGACCGGGATAGTGCTTTTCCAGACGGGTGAGCAACGACTGTTGCGCGGACCCTGTCACGAGGACACGCATCAGTCCTCGCGCGCGAACCTTATTTAATACCTCGCCAGCCCCAGCCATCTCTGGTGCCTCGCCACCACGGGCTGCCATATACTCGTTGAAGACGATGGTCTTCCTGCGGTACAGTTCCTTCGCCTCCTCTTCGGTGGCGTCACGGCCCCAGTAGCGTTGGGTGAAGATGCTGATGGTTCCGATGCCTGTGCGTCCTTCGTTCTCAAAGGCGTCCACTTCCTTCATCGGCAACCCATACTCCGTCATCACCTTGGCCCAGGCAAATGCATGGCCCGGCATACTGTCAAATAGTACGCCGTCCATGTCGAATAAGAAAGCCCTCACCATCAAAGCTTTGCTTTGATAGCCTCGGTTTCCTTCTCGTAGCCGGGCTTGCCGAGGAGGGCGAACATATTCTTCTTGTAGGCTTCCACACCGGGCTGGTTGAAGGCGTTGACGCCGAGGAGCTGGCAGTGGATGCCGCAAGCCTTCTCGAAGAAGTAGATGAGCTGTCCGAGGTGGTAGGCATCCAGACGCTCGATGGCGATGCGGATGTTGGGCACGCCACCATCCACGTGGGCCAGCTGAGTGCCCAGCTCGGCCATCTTGTTGACCTCGTCCACACGCTTACCGGCGAGGAAGTTCAGTCCGTCGAGATTCTCGTCGTCGCTGGGGAAGAGGAGCTTGTGCTCGGGGTTCTCCACGCTGATGACGGTCTCGAAGATGGTGCGCTCACCCTCCTGAATCCACTGACCCATGGAGTGCAGGTCGGTGGTGAGGTCAACGCTGGCAGGATAGACACCCTTGTTGTCCTTGCCTTCGCTCTCGCCAAAGAGCTGCTTCCACCATTCGGCGATGAAGTGGAGCTTCGGCTGGTAGTTGGCCAGAATCTCTATCTTCTTACCCTTGGTATAGAGAGCATAGCGGGCAGCTGCGTACTGGGCGGCGGGGTTCTTGGCCAACGGCTGGGCTGCGGTCTTCTCCATATCCTGAGCTCCCTTCACGAGCTGGTCGATATCAAAGCCTGCGACGGCGATGGGCAGCAGTCCTACGGGCGTGAGAACGGAGAAACGACCGCCCACGTTGTCGGGGATGACAAAGCTCTTGTAACCCTCCTTATCTGCGCATGTACGGGCAGCACCACGCTTGGCATCGGTAATGGCCACGATGACTTTCTTGGCCACGTCCTTGCCACGCTGTTCCTCACACTGCTTCTTGAGGAGTCGGAAGGCGAGGGCTGTTTCAGTCGTTGTACCGCTCTTGCTGATGTTGATGACGCCGAAGCGCTTAGTGCCCAGGTAGGTGGTCAACTCGGAGAGATAGTCTTCGCCGATGTTGTTGCCTGCAAAGAGGATGACGGGATTCTTGCCATCGTTGACGAGCCATTGGAAGCTGTTGCTGAGGGCTTCGATGACAGCCTTTGCGCCGAGGTAGCTTCCGCCGATGCCGGCGATGACCACGGCGTCGCACTCGCTGCGCAGGATGGCAGCGGTGGCCTTGATGTCGGTCAGGAAGTCCGGTGTGATGCTGGAAGGCAGGTGGAGCCAGCCGATGTAGTCATTACCAGGGCATGTGCCGTCTTCCAATGCTTTTTGTGCTGCGGCTACGCGGTCGGCGTAAGCGTTGATGGTCTCTGTGCTCACGAAGGGAGCAATTTTGGAAATGTCTAATGTAAGCATTATAATAGGTTTTGAGGTTTGAAATTCTGAGGTGACGGTCAGTCGGACAGGCTCTCGACCCGCAGGTTGGTAATCCGGCTACGCAAGTTAGCATCTGTCTGCTGGAGAGGGAAGCGTAGTGTGCGGATGACGTTGAAGGTCTTGTCTTTGGGGAAGGTGCGCTTGTCGGGTGCGAGTGTCTCGACGAGTTTTCCGTTGATGTAGAGGCGTGTCTCGCGGTTGTCGCCTTCGATGGCGATACGCTCCTTTATGCCTTGACGAATTGCGTGGCGGAAGCTGAAAAAGTAGCCGTCGCGGATGAAGCCGATGCGCCCTGTGACGGGGTCGGCAAGGTAGAACTCCGCGTCGTCGTTGCGGAAGAGAGCCGTTCCGCGTGCCTCTTCCCTTCCTTCGATGTCGAAGCTGACACGATAGGGCCAGCCAATGTGCGCGATGGTGCGCGTAGAGGCCGGAGTGACTGTGGCCTGCTCAAACACGACTCCTTTCGGATAGCGGCCCAAGTCGTTGATGCCCGGTGCTTCGCCGATGGTTGTCGCCAGCTGCAACCATTCGTCGCAAGAGCGCAGCGTGTCGGTCGTCCAGCATTTCTCTGCCATCGCTTGCAGGGCAGGCATCACGCGGTGATGAATGTCGGCCACAGCAATGCCATTGCCCACGATGTCGTTCCAGACGGCAAACATGCCGCCTTCGATGTGCGGGTCGAACTCTTTGAAACGCGTCTGGCCAATCTGCGCGGGCGTCCAATCCTTATACAAGTAAGGTATGTTCAGGTAGTCGTAGTAATAGCCGGCGGCTGGCACGATGTAGAGGAAGCGGTCGGGTATGCTGACGAGCTGGTAGCCGAGGTGCATCATCGAGTCGGGTTCCGCATAACCGTTGTACCAGGCATACATCAGCACATTGTCGACCTTCACGGGTGTGGTGCCTCGGGAGTGAGTGAGTGAGCCCCAGAAGGCAGCCTGCTTGCCATAGCTCTCCACGGTATGGATAAGATGGTCTGTGAGAGCTCGGAAGCCTTCCGTGATGTCCTGCCGCTTATTACTGTACTCGTCCGTTCCGATGTGAACACGAGGTCCTGCGAAGACGGGGTCTGGGCCTTCCAGATACTCGGAATAGAGGCTGTCCACGAAGGGGATGATTTCAGGGTTCGTCAGCTCCAGATGGTCCATACCAAACTCCTGGGAGCCGAGGCTGGGACGGTAGTGAGAGAAGCATAGGCTGTGCGCGGGCACGTCGATTTCAGGAATAATCTCCACGCCCATTGCCGCTGATTCAAGGATGAACTGGCGGAACTCAGCTTTCGTGTAGCTGCCATCCTCGGCAGTCAAGCCCGGGAAGCGTTCACTCTCGAGGCGGAAGGCGGCATAGGTCTCGTTCCAGTCGTCGTGGAAGAATTGTCGCATACCGTTGTCGTTGAGGTGTACATTGAGCGTGTTCATCTTGTAATAGGCCATTGTTCGGACGAGCCGGCGCAGGTAGTCAAGGGGTATATACTTGCGTCCGCAATCCATCATCAGGCCTCGTAGGGGATAATCAGGACGGTCGACAATGCGTCCGCGGGGGAAAGTCCCACCTTCGGCTCGCATAGGCTGTGTCATCTGAAGCAGCGTCTGCACGGCGTGCATGGCGCCGCGTTCTGTGGCTTCGATGCGGATGCTTCGGGCGATGTCCACCGTGTAACCTTCGGCGCCAAGTTTCTTCTGAGGTTTGTAGAGGAAGAGGACGTCTGCCTCTGCCGCTTTCTTACCGGCAACGACAGAGAGCTGCTGGCCAGTCAGTATCCGAAGGTCGCGTGCCAAAGCCTCTGCCGCCGGACGCAGGCGGTCATCGACATAAAGGATGCGGCTTTGGGAGGTCAGTTGGAGGGTCCCTTCCCCACCTTTCCACTCGTGGATGGCAGGAATGGTGAACGGGCGGGGGTTCACGGTTGCCGAGGCCGTTCCGAGGGCAACGGCGAGCAGGCAGGAAAGAAATAAACGTCTCATGGCTATGGTGTTAAGTATTTATCGTAAAGTTCCTTGACGATGGCGATTTCGTCTCCTTCTGCTGTGGCGGGGAAGGTGCCGTAGGCGCAGGATACGCCTGTGACGAACGGCCATTCGTAGTCGTTGAACCAGCTCTGTGCGACACAGCCGTTCTGGAAGAAGGCTTTCCAGCGGGGATAGTAATAAGAAGAAAGGAGACCATTCCACTCGCGGTTGGCATAGTCGTGAAGTTGACCGTTCTCGCATTGCAGGCGGTCGCCCCAAGTGGTGAGGAGCATACGGGCGTTCTTCTCGTAAAGGTCGCTTTCGGCATTGGTCGTACCGAGCGCACGGGCAGCAGCCGTCCAGCGTCCAAAGCGAAGTTCCGGGCGTGTTCCAAGCAGGCGGTCTTGGTCGAGAATCAAACCGAGGAAGCGTTCTATTCTTCCTTCTTCCCTGTTCTCTTTTATCTCATCCAGCAGTTCCTTTCCGTAGTCGGCCAACGCCTGTCGGGCCAAGTCAACGAGGTCGTAGCGATAATTGGCGCTGTGCTTCAGTTTCTTGCTGACGGACAGCATCTCGCGAAGCGCTGTGCGTAGGTCGGCGAAGTCCCAGTACCAGGTGGAGTTTGCCCAGGTGCTGACGGTTCCTGCCGTGAGCGAGGGTCGCATGAGGAAGACACTCTCCGTGGTGCCTTGCTGGTTATTGTTGGGACACTGGTAGATGCCTGCGCCGAGACGTGTCCACGCGGAGAGCATGGTGGCATAGGCTTTGTCGGCTGACCTTAGTCCGTAGCGCATCCAGACATAGTCGGCGAGCCAAGTCTCACAGGTGTAGTCGGTCGTTGTCCAAGGGAGGTTGTAGAGCAGGTCGTAGAGCATGGCATTGTTCTCGATGCCCTCGGGCAGTGCCCCGATGCCGACGAGCTTGTTGGCACCCTTGTTATTGCGTGCCTCGTAAAAACAGTTGATGAGGCGGTCCATGCGTCCGAAGAGACCTACATTGCCGCCGAAGTTCGACACCTGCCCCCACACCCAGTCGTGGTTTTCGCCACTGTTGGTCGTGTGATGTCCGCTGCATTGCGTGTCGGCAAACTGGTCGCCGTGGAGGTCGAGGATGATGAGTCGGCCACGCGGGATGGTGTGTGTGACGATGGTCGTCGGGTTACCTTGCCAGTGCTGTGCCACCCATACGGCGTCTGCGTCGTAGTTCGTCAGCGCTTCCCACATGGCAGCGACAGAGGATTGGGCATTGGTGACGCCACTCGGCACACCGCCTTCATGGAAGGGGTCGATGGCATAGAAATGGGTAGTGCAGACATCGCCGAAGAGACGGTCGAAGGCGGCATAGTAGTTAGCAGCAAACTCCTTGAGGCGTTCGGTGTTATTGACGAAATAAGGACGCACAAAAGAGCACCAGTTTCCACCGTTCACGACATCCGATTCCGTCCAGTCGCTTGAACTCCTTAAACTCCTTAAACCCTTTGAACTCTCCAAACAGAAGTCCTTGGGAATCATACCGACATAGCCAGGGATGACAGGGCTCATACCGAAATCCTTCATGCGCTGGAAGATCTTACGGGCCAGCGCCTGCTGTTGCTTATACCAGTTATCGGGTTGCGGGCCGCCCCAAGCTGTGAGGTTGTTCATGAAGAACCAGCCGTAGTAGGTACTGCCGCAGACGAAGGTGTTGACTTCATCGAGCGTGTAGCCGTAGGTGTTCATCAGCACCTCCTTCCACACACATTCCATACCCGTGATGGCCAACGGCATATTGATGCCGTGAAGCACCATCCAGTCGAGCTCCTGTTGCCAACGTTCCCAGTTCCAGAAGGACATGGAATAGCTATAGGTGCAGAAGTTGAGGTAGTAGCGCCAATCGACACTGGCGATGTGCGTCTCTGCCTTGCAGGCCGGCAGCGTTGCCGGCAGCGTTGCCGTGGGAGAGTTCCATGAAATATCGATGCCCGCATAATGCTGGAGATACCAGTTGATGCCCGTGGCAATAGCGATGTAGTCGGAACCAGAGACCTGAATCTTGCGGCCATCGCAGGACAACGTGAACTGCTGCTTATCTGCCTCTTGTAGCGCCCACTCAAACTTATCTGCATCGCCGTTATTGGGGAGCACACGACCGATCAGACTGCTGATGGGATCAGCGGAAATGGTTGAAATGAAGAGTGAAGAATGAAGAATGAAGAATAAAAATATCCTGCGCCAAGTTGCAGCTAACTGGCGCGTCAATTGCATTCTATAGTAACTCTTATTTTTCACTCTTCATTCTTCTTCTCCCCGCCCCAACAGGGGAGGGGTCGGGGGAGGTGCCTCTACCTAAAGCTATCCGTCAGCAACTTGATTTCTATCGTGGGCGCGATACGTTCATAAAGAATGTTATAGACGGCATCGAGGATAGGCATATTGACATGGAGGTGCCGGTTGATCTCCTTCATGCACTTCGCACCGAAGTAGCCCTCGGCAATCATCTCCATCTCTATCTGAGCACTCTTGACGCTATAGCCCTGCCCTATCATCTGGCCGAAGACACGGTTGCGGGAGAACTGGCTGTAGCCCGTCACGATGAGGTCGCCCATATAGCAGCTCTCGAAGATGCTGCGCTGGATGGGATGCACGGTGGCCAGGAAACGGTTCATCTCCTGCAGGGCATTAGACATGAGGACAGCCTGGAAATTGTCGCCATATTTAAGGCCCTTACAGATGCCGGCTGCAATGGCATAGACATTCTTCAGCACCGAAGCATATTCGATGCCGATGACATCGCGACTGGTTTTCGTCTTCACATAGTTCGATGCCATCATATCTGCAAAAGCCTGGGCTTTCTCCTCGTCGGAGCAGCCCATCGTCAGATACGTCAAGCGCCCCAAGGCCACTTCCTCGGCATGCGAGGGACCAGCGATGACCGCCAAGTTCTCATCGGGGACATTATAGACCTGATGGAAGAACTCCGACACACAAAGGTTCTCGTCGGGGACGATACCCTTGATGGCTGTGACATTGAACTTATCCCGCAGGCGAACCTTCAGTTTCTTCAGGTGCCCTTTCAGGTATGGCGAAGGCGTTACCCAAACCAGCGTGTCGCAATGCTCGACCACATCGTTGATGTCGCTGGAGAAATGAATACGGCTGACATCGAAGTGGACACTGGTGAGATAGGCGGGGTTATGGCTCAGACGAATGAAATCGTCGATACGGTCCTGTCGGCGCAGATACCACCAGATGCTGTCGTTCTTCTCCAACATCATCTTGGCGATGGCCGTGGCCCATGAGCCGCCACCCATGATGGCGATGGTTCCTATGCCGTCCATGTGGCTATCAGATCTTGCGAGGGCTTTTCGACCTCTAGCTTGTATTTCTTAAGGATTTCGATAATCTGTTGCTGAATCTTAGCAGCCTTCTCGCCCTTCAGCGTGGCCACAAGATTGTAGCCGGCCTTGCGCAAGACGGGGATGATCTCCTGAGGCACACCCAAAGCGAGGAAGGCCTCGTCCTTGTCGCGCGGCGCCTTCACCTCGGGCTTCATCTGCGGGAAGAGCATGACTTCGCCGATGGCAAACTTACCTGTGAGCAGCATCACCAGACGGTCGATGCCGATGCCGATGCCGAAGGTTGGAGGCATACCGTACTGCAGGGCACGCAGGAAGTCCTGATCGATGATCATGGCCTCGTCGTCGCCCTTGGCGGCCAGACGCATCTGCTCCTTGAAGCGATCCTCCTGGTCGATGGGGTCGTTGAGCTCGGAGTAGGCATTGGCCAGTTCCTTGCCGTTGACCATTAGTTCGAAGCGCTCGGTGAGACCGGGCTTGCTGCGGTGCATCTTCGTCAGCGGCGACATCTCCACGGGGTAGTCGGTGATGAACGTGGGCTGGATGAAGGTGCCCTCGCACGTCTCGCCGAAAATCTCATCGATGAGCTTGCCCTTGCCCATCGTCTCATCGACTTCTATATTCAGTTTCTTGGCCACGGCGCGGATCTCATCCTCGCTCATGGGATAGAGGTCGTAGCCGGTCTTCTCCTTGATGGCATCAAGGATAGGCAGACGGCGGAAGGGGGCCTTGAAGGAGATGACCTTGCCGTCGATCTCCACCTCAGGTTTGCCGTTGACAGCGGTGCAGATTTGCTCCAGCATCTGCTCCGTGAAGCCCATGCCCCAGTTCAGGTCCTTGTAGCTCACGTAGAGCTCCATGCAGGTGAACTCGGGGTTGTGGGTCTTGTCCATGCCCTCGTTGCGGAAGTTCTTGCCCATCTCATAGACACCCTCGAAGCCACCCACGATGAGGCGCTTCAGGTAGAGCTCCGTAGCGATACGCATATACATATCCTGATTCAGGGCGTTGAAATGGGTCATAAACGGACGTGCCGTAGCACCGCCGGGGATGTTCTGCAGGATAGGGGTATCGACCTCCGTGTAGCCGGCCTCATCCAGGATGCGGCGCATCGTGCGGATGATGGTGGCACGCTTCAGGAAGGTCTCCTTCACCCCAGCGTTCACAACGAGATCCACATAACGCTGACGATAGCGCAGCTCGGGGTCGTCGAAGGAGTCATATACATTGCCCTCGTTGTCCGTCTTCACGATGGGCAGCGGCTTCAGGCTCTTGCTCAGGAAGGTCATCTCCATCACGTGAACACTGATCTCACCCGTCTTCGTGCGGAACACATAACCCTTCACGCCAATGAAGTCGCCCAGGTCGAGCAGTTTCTTGAATGCGGCGTAGGTTAAGCCCCCCTCCCTAACAGGGGAGGGGTCGGGGGAGAGGCCGTCTAATGCATCCCTCGTTACATACACCTGAATCCTTCCCTTGCTATCCTGCAATTCCGCAAAACCGGCCTTTCCCATGATGCGTTTGCTCATGATGCGGCCGGCGACGCTCACCACGGGGCTGTTCTCGGGCGTTGCCGTCTCACGGACATCATTGCCCTCTTCATCCTTACCGATGATGGGCAGGTCAACGAAGCTGCTGATGATGTCTGTGCTCCAAGAGGTGACAGGGTATTCCGCTGCGGGGTAAGGCTCAATGCCCATATCGCGCAGCGCCTGCATATTCTGACGGCGAACAATCTCCTGTTCGCTCAACTCAAGTACTTTCAAATCCATGATACTTCTATAATCTAATGTTATTCCGCTGCAAAGATACAACAAAATTTCGATTCGCAGAGCCTCGGTGCATATATTTTAGCTATCTTTCACATAGAAAGGGAGCACCCGGCCTCACCCCTGCCTGAAATCCAACGGCGTCATGCCTGTGAGACGGCGGAAATATTTCGAGAAAAAGGAGGGGTTCGCAAAGTGAAATTCCTCGGCAAGTTGCGAGGCAGACTTTTCGGTGTGCCGTAATTCTATCTTGATACGTGTGACCAGAGCGCGGTCTATCCAATCCTTGGCTGTGGTGCCACTGGTCTGACGCACGACGGTGTTGAGATAGCGCTCGGTGAGGCACATACGAGTAGCATAATAGCTGATTTGATGTTGCTCGCGACAATGCAGATTGACAAGCTGTATGAAGCGGTCGAAAATGGTTTGCTCGCGTGAACGAGCCAACGACTGTTGATCGGCCTGGCGTCGGAACAGATGGTCGTAGTATTGCATCAAGGCGCCCACAAGGGATGACACAGTGGGCATATCGAAGTCGGGCTGGTGTGCAAGCTCCCAAACACATTGGAGGATATCGGATGCCACGTTCAGCTCCGCGCTGCTCACCTGGAGCTGAAAATCGCGCACCTGCCCGTTGAAGGCCGACGGCCATTGGCCTGAGGCAAAGGGCATAGGGAAAGTGGAGAAGAGGCCGATGCCATAGATTTCCAGATCGCTGCTAAAGCGGAGAGGGGTGATGATGGTGCCGGGGCCGATATAGACAAGCGCCGGTGCGCTGATGTGATGGTCAACCAGATTGAAGTTGATGTCACCCTCACCGCGGATGACGATGCCAAAGCGATGATCATTGATGATGAACGGCGGCTCCTGCTGCATGATGAAGCGGAAGGGCTCCGGTGCGCCGTGGAGGATTCCAAAAGCCGGACTGAGATAAAGATGCTCGCGCAAGTGCTCCAGATGAGGACCCAGGATGTCTCTGATCCCGAACAAATCCATTAGACGGGGTCGTTTGCTCATACTTTTTATTGTTATTCGAACGCAAAGGTAATACTTTCTTGGGTAAAAATATCCTTTTCTGAGATGAATCTTACAAAAAGGACATTTTTCTTGCCAATAAGATAACAATCATTCTAAATACTCGCCATACCTTTGCAGCAGAAAAAGAAATCATTGAATACAACTATGAAACAAAAACTATTGTTTTTATCACTGCTCGTCTGCGCTCACGCCTTTATGGCGGCACAGACAATCGAGGAGTGTCAGCAGGCTGCCGAACGGAACTATCCGCTGATAGCGCAGTACGACCTCATCCAGAAGACTACGGACTTGACGATAGCCAATATCCAGAAGGGATGGCTGCCGCAAATTACGGCTTCGGCACAGGCAACCTACCAGAGCGACGTGACTGCCTGGCCTGATGCCATGAAGAACATGATGCAACAGATGGGGCTGAACATGCAGGGCTTGAAGAAAGACCAGTATCGCATTGGCATCGATGTACAGCAGACGGTGTTCGACGGCTTTGCCATCAAGACGCAGAAGGCCGTAGCTCGCGAGCAGGGAAAGGTGCAAGCAGCACAGAATGAGGTGAATATATATAATGCTCGCCAGCGCGTGAACGAGATGTACTTCTCTCTCCTACTGCTCGACAAGCAGATTCAGCTCAACCGCAACCTGCAGCAACAGCTGAGCGGCAACGAACAGAAGCTGGCTTCAATGGTGAAGAACGGCACTGCGGCAGAGAGCGACCTGCAGAACGTGAAGGCCGAGCGACTGAACGTGGAACAAAAGCTTGTCAGTTTGGCATCACAGCAGCGGATGCTCCAGATTATGCTTTCTACGTTCTGCGGCATGGAGGTGAAGGAGGTGCAGAAGCCATCCCTGTCGGCTGCAGCGTCGCAACATGCAGGTAACTTGCGCCCTGAGCTGAAGGCTTTGGATGCGCAATTGGGACTGATTAACGCACAGGAGAAGGCACTCAATGCAGCGCTGCTGCCCAAGCTGGGTGTTTTTGCTCAAGGCTTCTACGGCTACCCGGGCTACAATATGTTTGAGGACATGATGAGCCATCGCTGGAGCCTCAACGGGATGATAGGAGCACGGCTGACGTGGAACATCGGGAGCCTCTACACCCGCAAGAATGACAAGGCAAAACTACGCGTGCAACGCGAAATGACGGAGACGAACCGCAACGTGTTCCTCTTCAACAACAACCTGGAACAGATTCAGCAGAACGAGGACATCAGCCGCTACCGCCAGTTGATGGCGAACGACGAGGAGATTGTAGCGCTGCGCTCTGAGGTACGGAAGGCTGCCGAGTCAAAACTCTCACACGGCATCATTGATGTCAACGACCTCGTGCGCGAAATCAATGCCGAGAACGCCGCACGCGTGCAGCAGTCGATACACGAGATTGAAATGCTGAAGGAAATCTACGATAACAAGTTCACGACAAACAATTAAGGTTATGAGAAAAACATATCTACTGGCAGGCATTGCCCTGCTGACAGCCGCTTGCGGCAACAACGAGAAAATGTACGACGCCACGGGCGTATTCGAGGCCACGGAGACGACGGTGTTTGCTGAGCAAAACGGCACATTGCTGACATTCAGCGTCGAAGAAGGCGACAACATCAAAGCCGGCGCCGAGGTAGGAATCATCGACACCACCCAGACGTGGCTGAAAATCCAACAGCTCGGAGCAACGAAGCAAGTCTATCAAAGCCAGAAACCCGACATGGAACGCCAGATAGCGGCCACACGCCAGCAGCTGGCCAAGGCGCAGCAGGACGAGCAACGCTATCGCGAGCTGGTGGCCGACGGTGCAGCACCGTCGAAGTTGCTGGATGACGCCGCCAATCAGGTGAAGGTGCTGCAAAAGCAGTTGGACGCACAGGTCAGCACGCTGAACACCCAGCTCTCAACGCTCAACTCGCAGCTTTCCACGGCCGACGTGCAGATCGACCAACTGCGCGACCAGCTGCGCAAGTGCCACATCCTGGCGCCCACAAAGGGAACGGTACTGGAGAAATACACGGAGCGAGGCGAGTTTGTAGCCATCGGCAAGCCGCTGTTCAAGATTGCAGATACCGAGGAGATGTACTTGCGGGCTTACGTCACTTCGGCACAGCTTCAACAGATTAAGCTCGGACAGAAGGTGAACCTGTTTGCCGACTACGGCGACGGCCAACGGAAGGCTTACGACGGCACCATCTCATGGATCTCCTCGCGCTCGGAATTCACACCCAAGACCATCCTCACCGACGATGAGCGTGCCGACTTGGTGTATGCCGTGAAAATCGCCTTCAAGAACGACGGCTACGTGAAGATAGGGATGTACGGCGAGGTCGTATTCAGTGAAAAGTAAAAAAAACAGCTCCGATATGTATGCGATTGAGGTAAAGAACGTTAGCAAACGCTACGGCGCGGTGCAGGCACTCGACGGCGTGTCGTTCAGCGTCAACAAGGGCGAGGGCCGGCAAGACGACGTTGTACCGCATCCTCTGTACGCTGCTGCTGCCTGATGCCGGCTCGGCCTTCGTCGATGGTTTCGATGTGGTGAGTCAGATGCGCGAAGTGCGAAAGCGCGTGGGCTATATGCCGGGTAAGTTCTCGCTGTACCAGGACCTCACGGTGGAGGAGAACCTGAAGTTCTTTGCCACGCTCTTCGGCACCACCATCGACGAGGGCTACGACTCCATCCGCGCCATCTATTCGCAGATCGAGCGCTTCAAGGACCGCCGCGCCGGTGCGCTGTCGGGCGGCATGAAGCAGAAGCTGGCGCTGTCGTGCGCCCTGGTGCACTCGCCCAGCGTCCTCTTCCTCGACGAGCCTACGACGGGCGTGGACCCCGTGAGCCGCAAGGAACTCTGGGACATGCTTCTGATGCTGCGGGAACGAGGAATAACCATCATGGCCTCCACCCCTTATCTCGATGAGGTCCGCCTTTGCGACCGCATCGCATTCCTCAATCAAGGTAAGATGGAAGGGATTGGAAAGCCGAATGTTGTTTTAGAACATTTCAGGGATATATTCATGCCGGAGGCTCTCCCACTCCACGGGAGTGCGGAGGGTGGATCTCCCATCATCTCCGTCTCCCACCTCGTCAAGGCCTTCGGCGCTGTTGACGATATTTCGTTTACGGTGCAGAAGGGTGAGATATTCGGATTCTTAGGGGCTAATGGCGCAGGCAAGACCACCGCGATGCACATGCTGACGGGTTTGAACCAACCGACGAGCGGTACAGGCAAGGTCGTGGGTTATGACATCAGCACCGAGTACGAGCAGATCAAGAAACACATCGGGTACATGAGCCAGAAGTTCTCGCTGTACGAGGACCTGACCGTAGCCGAGAACATCCGCCTGTTTGCCGGCATCTATGGCATGAAGAAGAAGGAGGTGGAAAGGAAGATGGACGAGCTGCTGCACCAGCTGAAGTTCGAAGAGCATAAGAACGACCTCGTGGGAAGTTTGCCCCTGGGATGGAAGCAGAAGCTGGCGTTCTCCGTGTCTATCTTCCACGAGCCGGGCGTCGTGTTCCTCGACGAGCCCACGGGAGGCGTGGACCCCGCCACGCGTCACCAGTTCTGGGAGCTGATTTACGAAGCAGCCCAGCGTGGCATAACGGTTTTTGTGACCACCCACTATATGGACGAGGCCGAGTATTGCGATCGCATCTCCATCATGGTCGATGGTAAGATCAAGGCGATAGGCACGCCCGAAGAACTGAAGAAAGAATACCACCAGCCTGACATCGATGGCGTCTTTACGCTGCTCGCCCGACAGGCCACACGCTCAAGCGACTGACTATGAAAACGTTTCTATCCTTTGTCCTCAAAGAGACCAAGCATATCCTGCGCGACAAACGCACGATGCTCATCCTCTTCGGTATGCCTGTGATGCTGATGCTCCTCTTCGGCTTCGCCATCACCAC
>CAJOCU010000004.1 GCA_905233765.1 uncultured Bacteroidaceae bacterium
CCGCGGCACTCGCCATTGATGAACGCCGCCACCTCTGCATCGGCTATCGGCTCGCCGTCCTTCTCCAGCGTGGCGAGGATGGTCATGTTGTCGGGATAGTGGTTGATGTTCTCCACCGTCCAGTGCCATTCGTCGTTAGCAGGAACTCTGCGGGCACGGACAGAGGCTGTCATGGTCTGCTTCGGATAGTGGAATGTCTTGACATTTGTGGCCTTCGAGTGGTAGAGGTAGCCATCGCCAGGCTTGATTTCCTGCAGCTGTCCTTCCCACATATAGCCATTGTACTCAGCAAAGCTGGTGCGGTTCTTCACCATATCACCCTTTTCAGGGCTCAGGTCGGCGAAGGCCTCGTTAGGCGACATCACATAGCGTGCCAGCGAACCTATCCAGTTCCATTCCGGCGCAATGGTCTGTGGTGTATTATCCAAGTCTATCAGCATACCAATCCGGCTGAAGGAATAGCCATCATTCATGCGTACCTTATACATCTTACCCACCTCTATGTTGCGCAACGAACCATCAAGTTTGTCACGGTTCTTAGTAGGCTTGGCAAAGTAGTTGTGCTCCTTCACCTCCTCAAGATATGGCAGGATGCTCTCTTCGAAGACAGAAGCAATCTCCCATTTCTCTCCATCGCCAGGCTTCAGATACAGGGACATCCAGTTCCAGCCCTTGTTCAGTTCGCGACGCTGCTGCACCAGTTCAGAAGACACAAAGAAGACAGGATGATCATAGCTGCCGTAGCTGGCATTGTCCTGGAATTCAATGGAGCCCGTCACCTCTCCGCCAGGCAACTGACAATCCACCAGCGGATAGACTGTGCCTGTCGAGCTGTCGTAAAGCTGGAAGATGACTTTGTGTTCATACTCATAGCTGGCGTGTGGATCGGGTTTCTCGATGGGGTTGCCATAGATGACCATGCTGACATAGTAGGCGTCGCGCGTGGGGATGTATTCAGGATGGGCCACACCGATGCAGTTGCCCCACAGGTCGAAGGCACCGATCTTCGAGTCTTCATACTCCAGAATCTTGCTGCCGACAAAGATTTGTCCGGTCATGGTCATGGTACTGTTGTAGTTGCTCTCGTCAACTTCCCAGTTAGGAGCATCACCCATCACAATAAGGTTGAGACGCTGCGAACGCGTGATGTTCAGACGGTCCTTGACATAGAGATATGTAGTATAACGTCCGATGGGCACGTTGGCAGCGATGGTGAAGGTCACCGTCTTGCCCGCTGGGCCTACCGTACCGTTCTGTTCGCTCACGGAAAGCCACTTCGGCAGGTTAACGAACTCGAAGCTTTCCTCGATATTGCTTTCCGAGCGGAGGAACACGTTGAAGGTCTGCTTCACGTCGCGCGGCTTGCTGATTTCGGTTTCTTCGAGTGTCACGCTCAGGGTGGAGAAGTCGCAGTGAAGCGTCCACTCCACAGGTTCGGACACGTTGCCCGAAAGGTCTTTCACGTTGGCGACGCGGAAGGTGAAGTCGCTACCATCCATACGTGGCAGGATGTCGTCGGGCAGTGAGAAGTAGATGCTGCGCTCAGAAGCGGTAAAGTTGTACTCCGTGGCATCCAGACGCATGCGCTGCGAGATGGGCAGCAGGGCGGGCGACGAAGCACTCAGATTATGCTCTTTGTCCACACCCGATGCCGTGAGCTTCGACACCTTCTTATCGCCGAAGTTATAGATGGAGAATTCGGTGGTCACCGTTCCTGACATCGTGCGATGTATCGACTCGAAGGGGAAGTAGCCTATCAGTCCGGCATAGGTAGAGTCGAGGCGCTCGTGGCGGCGGTCGGCAATGTTCTTGCTCTCCAGTGCCGCATTCCAGATGCGCACGTCGTCAATGCTGCCGGCAAAGCCGCGGCCCACATAGAGATTTGAGCCAGCCAGTGCCGGTATGCTCGATTCGGGCAGTGTCTTCACAGCCTCGCCGTCCACATAAGTGATGGCTGACGAGCCGCGGCGCACGTTCAGTGCCAGGTGGTGCCAGTTATTGTCTATCAGGTTCTGTTCACTCAGCACTTCGTCGTCCAGTGTCACCTCGTAGCTCTCCACACCCTGCTCGTCCATGTGGCGCTGATAGCTCTTTACGGTCAGCTTGCTGTCCTTGAATCCCAGGCGCAGGCAGTTGGGCAGTTCGAAGAGTGCCGCATTGTTGTTGTCCTGTCCGTCAGCGTGGAACCACAGTTCCAAGGCGTAGTTGTCGGTGGTCTGCGGTGCGAAGGTCGAGATGTCGATGTCCAGCATTTCCTCGGCAGTCAGTTTGGCGGCGCGGTTGTCGTTGTTGATGTACCAGCTCTCGGCGCTCATCGTCATGTCGCGCGAGTGGGCCTTGTCGTTCACGGTCTTTCCGTAGCCCTCGTCCATGTGCCAGTAGCCTACCAGTCCGGGCATGTAGGCAGCCTTCGACTTCTCGCGGTCAGCATACAACTTTTGTACGTCGCGGGTATCGTTCCATAGCGTCAGGTCGCGCATGCGACCCTTCATCTTCGGTCCGCCCACAACCAGCCTGCCTCGCAGGTTGATGTCATTGGTGGGCGCGTCTTTCAGGATATCAACGGGACTGTCGTGGTCGGCATCGGCATAGATGGCGCTCAGCGTACCCTTGTCGTTCGAGTCGTTGTGCTTGTAGCTCAATGCCAGGTATATCCACTTGTCGGCAGGCAGCTGTACATTCGATGCTACGATATGCGAGGCGTCGGAGCCGCCCACACGTACCTTGGCAATGCCGTTCTCCGTGAAGAGTGACAGCTGGTTGGCGTCGGTACCTACGCTGACAATGTTGCCGTCAGCCTGGCGGTAGAGCCACATATCCATGGCAATGTCGGTGTTGTCGAGCAGGAAGCTGGCCTGTGTGCCTATCTGGTTGCCGTCCAGTTGCAGTGCCACATCGGGATTGGTGGTCTTGTCGCCACTGAAGGCGGTATTGTTCAAGTCACCCGTAATGGTGAAGTTGTCGCTCTGGCTCAGCGCATTCACGTTGATGGCCTCGTTGAAGTTCACGTGGATGTCGTTGCGGTTGATGAAGTTGACCGTGCCGATGGGCGACGTAGAGCCAAGCACCTTCGGACCCTTGATGTCCTGGGTAATCTCGATGGCTGGTGTCTCGAAGGTCAATTCCTGAGGACCATACATACCGAAGGTCTGTGCCTGCAACTCGAAGACGCCGTCCTCGGGGAAGGCCACCACGGTGGTAAATGGATCGGTGCTGGGCAGCGGCTCCAGGCCCTGCTCGGGTGTCTCGCCACTCTTCACCATCTGCCAAGCCTTGGCGACGGTCCACGAGCTGTAGCCCTTGCGACGGTAGCGCACGCGTACACCCTTCAGTCCGCTGTCCGTGCGGTCCAGATTGGCCAGTGTCACCACAAGACCCTTGTGTTCCGCATAGTCATACGAGTTGACGGTGGTGTGCGATACAGACATCTCGACAGGTGTCGAGGCTGGGATGAAGTGTACGCTGATGAGTGCCGGCTGGCTGACGGTCGAAGTATCCTTGCCCGACTTGAACACCAGCTTCAGGTTCTCGTAGTCGTTGATGGTGCGGTCGCTCTGCGATACCAGTAGCGTCTTCTCAATGCTCTCGCCACCCTTCAACTTGAACTTGCGGCCTTCCTTGCCGTTGCTCAGCAGTGTGCCGTCCATCATCAGCTTGGCACCGTTAGGATTGCTGCCGTCCTTACACTCCAGCACGTATTCGCAGGTGGTGTTCGTCTCGCTGGCGTTCGAGAGCTGCAGCTTGAACTGCGCTGCCGAACCCGACGGTACATTGGTCACAATGGCATCGCTCACCAGACGCATCTCGGGTTTCTCCACGCGCATGGTAGCCTCGTCGAGCTTCACCCCTGTCAAGTGGTATTTCGTATAGGTCGCACCCTCGTAGGGGTTGCTGGTCTGTCCGCCAAGCGTGCGGAAGATGGGACCCCACGTTCTGGGCGACTGATAGACGTTCACCGACAGGGCGGTGGTAGGCTCGGCGTCGCTGATGGTCCAGTCGATAGCCTTCGTCACCGTAGTCGTGGTGTCACTACTGTGCTGCGTGCCGGTTTTCTCGTTATGAAGGATGGTGGCATAGTCACCTAACTCGTTAATCAAAAGACCGGCATTCGTCTCGCTGTTGATGATGGTCGTATAGTCGAAGGTGGTACTTGCCGTTTTCTTCTGCGTGAATGCCGAAGTGTGGGTGATGCTGGTACCGCCGGCTATGCTGTAGTTCTTCTCCAGATAAGTGCCCTCGTTGCCAAAGGCCGCCAGCTTGTCTTCCTCGTTCTTGGCTATCCACTGCTGCCAGACGTATATCTGGTTCAGACAGTATTGGATGGAATCGACTGACCTTTCTGCTTTCTCCGCATCGCTTCTGCCGTCGCGGATACGATAGCTGGGCCATCCCTTCGCGGCTTTGCGCTCCTCATCGGTAAAGGCCTTGTCGGCATTGCTCAGACCAAAGCGTGCGTCGCCTTCCTTATACTTGGTATAGTATGTCACCTGACCACTGATAATCTTGGCCTCGTCGTCGTTGAGCGGGTCGTTGACGGTTACCAGCAGGTTCTTGACCGCCTGTTTCCAGTTAGGTATCAGCGTCTTTTCGATATAGCCCTGCGAATAGACAAAGGTGGTCGAGAATTCACGGCCGACACAGAGTGCAGGCTTCTTATCAATCTTGTTCGAACCGTCCGTCTGCTTATAGACACCGATACGGTCGCCCCTGCCGAAGAGCATATTGGTGGCGCGGCCTATATAGGTGTCGCCGTCGTTCTGGGTAAAGGTACCTCCCGAGGGCGTCGTCATCTTCTCCTTCACCTGGTAGCTCTGGGCCGAGCCTGTCACTCTGGTGGTATCCATGACATGGTTTTTACCGTTCTTCGTATTGGCCATAACGCGGAATTCGGTCAAACCAAGCACATCTTTCAACTTGGGGCCTACGCTGGCGTAGTTACCTCCTCCGTAGCTCCCTGCATCATGGTCTTTGTAACCTTCAGAGGTACAACGCACGGAATCTACAGTCCAGGAGGCAACACCTCTGCTGCCGGGCGGGCGGCGCAAAACCATATCCACAAAGTCGGGTGCCTTGGTGATATAGTTGGTGCCGGTAAGCACACCACCCAGCACAATCATCTCCAGCGCATTCTGGGTCGTCGTGTTCTTATTGGGTGCCTGCCATACCGTGGTGCGGTTGCCTACGGTGACACTGATGTTCAGATTGCGCAGGTAGTTACCCACCACGTTAGGATAGCCAGCCGCGAAGCTGTATTCCAAATCGCCGTCCTTGTCAGGCTGGGCCTTGATGGTGTGTGACTGATAGACTTTGCCTGGCTCAAACGTCTCGCCATTCTCCGCCATAGATGCACAGGCTACGGAAGTCGAGGCGCTGGCCTCGTTGTTGATGTAAATCTCAGCATCCTCGGGAATCTCCTCTAACACTTCCTTGGTGTCCACATTGTAGTTGCTCTCCTTCACGTGGATGGTCATCGTATAGGTCTCATCCTGCAAGAACAGCGGATAGCCGAAAGCATAGCTGAAGGAGTTGCCGCTATAGTTCACGGCATTCACCTTTTCTTTGGTGTTGTCCAGTTTTATCGCCTCCACCTGCTCTTCGCCGAAGGCGTCCTTGTCCTTGGCGCCACTCTGCGCTACCGTGATTTCCACATTGTTGCGCAGCTGGTGCACGAACTTGGCAGTATACTGGTAAACCTGCTTGGTGCCGTTTTCGTTCAGCGTATCGGCCTTTAGGGCTTTCTCCGAGGCAAGGCTGGCATTGATCATGGGCAGGTTGTTGGTGAAGAAGGGCAGGTTGTTATAGCGTGCCTGGTCGCCCGTCGCATCGTTGGGGAATCGGATGCTCTCCACCTTGTAGTTCAGCGGCGGCAGCAGGGCAGAGAATTCGCCCGTCTTGGCGTCGGTCTTAATATATATATAATGTGTATTCTGATTGTCGGTGTCCGTGCCTGCTCCACGATATGCGGTACTGGCAATGCTGGGGGTAGCGCTGGCCACGTTGATGGGCGTGGTGCCAAAGTTACCCTCACCCTGGTCGTTCACCACATAGTTGAACGAGCTGTTGGCTTCGCGACCTAGGCTCAGTTTCAGCTCAGCCTGTCCGATGCGGTTCACGCTGCGTCCGAAGCCCAAGGGTGCGTCCTTGTCGGCAAAGCCGCTGTTGATGCGGCCAGTAACGTTCACCAGCGTATGGTCGAAGAAGTTCACCACCTCGGGCTTGTTAAAGTTATAGGTATCCTTCTCGCTTTGTGGGAAGGCGTCGAGCTTGTGGCCTTCGCGGTAAGCTTCGATGCGGTGGTTGCCGATGGGCACGCTGATTTCGTATTTTCCTTCCGTATCGGTCATGATGGGACCGTGTTTGCCCTCTACAAACTCACCATCCACCTTGAACCGTACGCTATCGACGGGGATGTTGGTATTCTCATAGAATATCTGACCCTTGACAACGAATGCCGACTTGTCGCTGAAGTCGTAGTTGTTCTGCGTCAGCGAGTTGGCACTGATATATGCCGTCCTGCTCAGCGGTTCGAAGCTGTGAACGCCCTTGGTTGGCGTGATGGTATAGCTGGTGCCGGAACCAGTGAACGGAATGCCTCGGATGACGTAGTTACCCTGGTCGTCGGTCACACCGTAGCGCGACAGCTGCTCCGTGGTGGGAATCAGCTTCGAGGCCTGGATGTTATCACCCACCGTGGCGTGGCGACCGTTGGGATAGTCGTTGGTGCAAGAGGCGTCGAAGGCCAGATGGCCGACGGACTCGTTCAGCGGCCAGTAGATTTGCAGCCCTTTTTCATATCCGCTCAGCGTGCGGTCGTTGTAGTTTTTCTCCTCCTTGGCGTTCAGCACGTGGTCCCAGACGCGAACCTCCGAGAGGTTACCGCGGAAGGCGGTCTCGTTGGTAGCATCCCAGGCTCCGCCGACAGAGAACTCGAAAATATAGTCGTCGTAAAGATTGTCCCCCTCAGGTAATGTTGCCACTTCCTTAGCCAGTGTCTCTACCACGATATCCCAACCCCTAACCGTTCCATCTTTGCTTTTTAAATATTCTGCATCTACCTTAGAAGCGGGATCTACATCAAACGGAACTTGTTTCAGTACTGTGATTTCCTCGCTTAAATCATACGTTGATTCTGGACCAATGGACGTTTTCGATGTCGAGGTCTGCTCTCCGACCTTCACAGTCAGATTGCCCTGGTCGTCTTTCAGCAGGTTGAGCAGTGAGAACTCGTTGGCAGGAAGCGTGATGCCTAAGTCGTACTTTTCGCGTCCGTAAACCGTATGGTATGACTTTATGAGCGAATGATCGGTGACAGGCTGCCTTTTGATAAAGAAGTAAATTCCCAATTCACCTTGTATTGTACCATATGTAGTGAAAACTCTACCCTCGGTGAAACCATCTTGTTTCCATTGTCTGGTGAAGGACCAAACGTCATGTTCAATATCGTCTATATTATAAAGATTATAATCATGACCGCCAATATTGATGGTAGATTCCGTCCCTTGATATTGATTATGATGCACTATCACCGCCCTGACTAATGGCTTTTCAGTATAGCAGGTTGCCACCTTATAGGTGTTGGAGTACTCTGACTTCATCTGCAACCTGAAGGTCTTGTTGTCAGCAGCAGTGGCATCCTTCTCCAACAGGAAATGGCCCATGCCTGGTATGGTGCCCAGAATGCCCTTGTTCATCACCGAATCGGGACATACGAACATCTGGACGGTGTTGGCCTTCTTGAATAACTTGGCGTTGGCGGTGTTGTCTGCATTCCAATAGATACCCCTTGAGACTCCTTCCACCTGCTTGGAATAGCCGTCGGTGGCGTTGTCGCCGCTGGCATCCAGCGTGACGCGTACATTATCTACCGCACTGTTGCCGTTGGCGTAGGTGATGCGGCCCGCGATGGTTCCCGTAGTCTGGCAAAAACCGACATCCGTCATGCTGCTGGGCTTGTTGGTGTTGGCAGCCAAGGCACCGGAATAGGCCATGACGCGATAGTCATAGTAGAAACCCGGGTTGGCGGAATTGTCCTGCCAGGTATAGTTGTCGGCAGTACCGCTGGTGGTGTGGATGTCCTGCCAGGCATCATCGTCCTCGCCAACAATGCGGCGGGCGATGACGAAATTGGTATTGGCAGTACCCGACTGGTCGGCCTTCCACTGCAGGACAACACCCTTCTGGTGGGTTCCTTTCGAACAAGTGAACCCTTCGACGGTCGTTCCGGAGATCAGTCCGCATTCGGTGGCGTCGCTCTCATACACGTTCTCGCCCGAATTGAGCGAGATAACCACCTTGTAGCGATAGCGGTCCAGGTTGCTGGTGGCCGTCTCGTCTACATAGTTAACCACCTCGCCTGGGTCCAGCTCGGGCTTGGCTTCGAAGGTTCCTATTTCTTTCCAGTTGTTGTTGCCGGCATCGCAACGCTGTATAGAGCCTTTCGGATTGCAGTCCTTCGGTATTCGCGAGTAGCTGATGTTCAGCTTCACCTTCTTCTCGACCGTGGAGTCCTGCGCAGCAGGATTAACCTTGACGTAAGGTTCGGTGCTGATGCAACTCTCCGTCACATTGCTGCCCAGCGAGTTCAGCACATCGTCAGTGATAGAGGCGGTAGGTGTGCTGGCAACCCATTCGTCGGGAATGTTCACCACGCGGTATTTGTAATACTGGTTGTAGGAGACACCTCCGTTGTCGGTGAAGTTCATCGTACCTGTGGTGACGGCCGTCTTCAGATGGCCGCGCAGCGACCAGCCTTCGCCGCTAAGGGGCTCGCCGGTCTTGTCGGTCTTGATGCGGTAGATGTAGGGCTTCGAGTTGGCGATGTATTTATAGCTGTCGCCATACTGCTGTACACCCGTCCAGTGCAACGAAATCTTCTTGCCAAACTGGTCGAAGCTGCCCGACACGCTGCCCGGCACAGGCACACTCGGATAGGCATTCGACTTGTTGAAGGTGGTTGTCTTATGGTAGTAATAGCCCTCATTGTGCTTGTCCTTGTACTTGTCTATATTAGATTTATACACATCGTGGGCCTCGATATCCATATCGACACGCTTGTAGTTTCCCACCTTCTCGGGAATCTTAATAGTTTGGCTCACCGCCTGTATGGAACACTCCACAGAGTCGCGTGCAGAGATGGTGGTATTGTCGAAAAGGGTGTAGGTTGATTTCACGATATACCAGCCTATGTGCTTCTGGTCCATCTTGACCTTCTCCTCGCTACAATTGTTTGTGGGCAAAGCAGGTGTCTTAAACGTGAAGTTCTTTGCGTCAGTACGCGTAATCTCATAGTTGCCGGCATTGAGCGCATTGCGACCCAGGTCGCCCGTGCAGTCAAGCCAACCGAGTTTCTTATAGTCCCAACTGGATTCAGTGTCTCGTTGCGCATAGTACACTATGTACCATTTCTTTCCTGCCATCTCTGGGCCCCAATAGATAGAGAGTTCTGCTTGCGGATAGTCGTAGTCCTTCTGCTTGAAGATGGAATATTCTCTCAACGTATGGTCCAGTTTGGTATAGTTAAAATTGTCCAGAATCACCGTGGCACCTTCCATGAGTGATTGGGCCTTGATTCTGTGCGTGGGAAGGCCGTTACCGTCTTGGTCAAAGGTGTAAACCCTGGCAATGTCAATATAATCGCTTTCCCAAACATCATCATTGGCATAAGCCCTGATATAGCCGTCTTTCATCCACGTATCGCGACCCACAAGGTCGGCCACCAGCAACTTAACCGTGAAGTGGTCAGTGTGAGTTTCTATATTGAAATAGCCACTCCCTATTAACCAATCGGCCTTTACGGTCTGCGACGACAGCAACATCGCAGAAATTAATACTAATAAAAATCTCATAATTAATTCTATTATGGTTTATATTTTGGCTCAAAAGTACTCAAAATAATCGATACATTCAAAGATAATAGCGTCGCGAGCAAAGATTTTGCATTAGCTGAGACTTTTTGCATTAGCTGAAAGTCGTACAGCCCACAAATTTGCTCATTGACGTGTTTCCAAACGCCGTTTGCGATTTTTCAACATCGGGAAACGCCGATGAAATGGGGGAAAATAAAACTTTTTTGGAGAAAATTCGCCCGATTTCACTGAAAAAGTAGTAATTTTGCACGCAAGAAGCGTACGTAAAAAGAAAGATATGCCTGAACAGATAACTCCATTGTCGATATTGTATCTCCTGCTCCACGGTGCAGGAACTGCCGTGGCCACCGTGCTGTGCCTCTACCTGCTGTTGTGTCGGGGAAAGGCTATCGCGCCCAACATCACGCCGCCCGCACGGCTGCGCCGCTGGGCAGCAGCATTATTCGGCATCATGGCCTTGGCCCACGTCTGGTGGATACTGTTCTATACGTACTCGGACGACACCAGCTCGGTGATTTACGGGCTGCTCGTCGCTATAGACTGTATGGCACTGCCTTTCGTCTTCGTCGGCACGCTGCTGGCCATGCTGCAGGACCGCCGCCGACCGCTGTGGCCCATTGTAGTCGTTATAACGCCCTGTGCGGTGATTGCAGTGCTGCAGATAGCCCTGCCATCCATTGACCTCACAACCCCGAACAAGGTCTATGGGCTGTTCCTCGCCGTAGGCTTTATTATATATATGGTGGTGGCTGTGAGACAATATGGGCGGTGGCTTCGTGACAACTACGCCGACCTGGAGCACAAGGAGGTGTGGTTCAGCCTGACGATGCTTATCGGCCTTGTACTACTGATCATGAGTTATGAATATACCGACAACTACGTGATGTCCACCATCGCCCACCTTGCCGGATTCCCGCTGGCGGGTCTCCTGCTGTGGCGCGTGGAGACATTGAAAGACCTGAGCATCGAGAGCCATGCCCCTGCCAGCGAGCTCCCCAGCAAAGCTTGCCCAAGCGAGCACCCTGTTATGGCGCCTTGTGAAGCAAAGAACCCCTCCACCAAGGGCACGGCTTCCCATATCGGCCAACTGCTGGCGAAGCACTGCGAGGAAACACAGCTCTACCTGCAGACGGATCTGACCTTGTCGCAACTCTCGGCAGCCGTGGGTGTGAACCGCTACTATCTCAGCCAGTATTTCGCCAGTCAGGATACAAGCTATTATGCATACATCCATGACCTCCGCATCCGTCACTTCGTAGCCCGCTACCGCGAACTTGCCGCTGCACATGAGCCCGTTGTCGCCCAGCAGCTGGCCCAGGAGAGCGGCTACCACAGCTACAGCACCTTCAGCACCGCCTTCAAGCAGCGCATGCAAAAGAGCGTCGCCGCCTGGATGCGCGAAGAGCAATTGACATGAAAAAATTGAGGGCCTCGCTCATTTAGTCCTTCTTCTTTGCGAAGTTCACCAGCAGGAAGCTGGGGTGGCAGCGGAAGTAGATGCCGAAGGAGAAGTTGTTAGAGAAGGTGGAGGGGAGTATGCTTCCATCGGTTTTTTGCAGCTCTCCGGCGTAGAGGGGATAAGCATCGACCTTGGCTCCGAGGATATAGTTCTTGGCAAAGGTGTGGCTCCACTCGACACCGACGTGGGGCGTGAGCATACTGCTGAAGCGCGCGCCCTGATGCTTCAGCGACATGGTGCTGTAGAACGGGGCACCATACAACGACACGTAGTCGCGGGCATAGAACAGTCCCACAAAGGCACGGAAGTCACGGGCGAAGTCGGCAGCGACCGTGCAGGAACCGGCCACACCGAAATCGAAGGGCCACAGATGGCCACTCTGCTGCCAGCAGGCCAAAGCCGCCACCTCGGCAGTGAGACTGCGAAGGACGCGACGGCCGGTGTTCCATTGCAGGCCCAGGCCCACGGCACCATTGGTGATGGTCTGCACGCCCAGATCGGTCACGTCCTGCTCGCCACCACGGTGCTGGATGAGGATGTCGATGGGGATGTACCAGTTTAATGTTGAGAGTTGAGAGTTTAAAGCAACTTTCTGGTGGATGCCGACGGTGAAGGCTTCCTGATGGTCGTCCTCCTCGAAGATGTAGCTCTGCCAGTTGATCCAGGCGTCCAGCTTGTAGCACGGCAGATCCAAAAGCAGCTGGAAACCCATCTCGGGGTCTTGCGTCAGGTTGATCTCGGGATTCATCAGGGGGTCCATCACGCGGTGGTTGGCACCTCCATAGATATCGCCCAGCACGAAGGTGAGGTTCTTCAGGTGGGCTTGCGCACGGAAGAAGGGCAGGATGTGGAAGCCGCGCTGGTACTGACCGCCCTTCCAGGTGCCGATGTCGTGATAGACGTAGCAGGGGTATTTGTTGGCGCCGTTATAGATGAGGGCGTGACAACCTGCTTCGAGCCGGATGAACGAGAACGGTTGCCACAACAGCTTCGGCTGCACCCATAGCCCCGGCAGGGAATAGCCCTTGGCCTGCTCGCCATCGAACTCGTTGTCCTTGAAGAACGAGATGTTGTCTAGCGCAAAATGGAGCTTGCCCGTGGCGGCTGAGTCCAAGGGTATCTCGGAGGCCGCCATCCGATAGGCGAGGTCCTGTGCCTGCGAGTGCAGTGCAAAGGCTATGAAGCACGCTATGACGAACGGTTTTTGCATGTAAGAGGCTTTTGATGGTGCAAAAGTACAAAAAAGTTTAATGTTTAATGTTTAATGTTTAATGTTTTTCGTACTTTTGCACTCAAAAGGACAAGAGAATGACGAAGAAACAGAGATACGAAGCAGTGATTGCCTATTTCGAGGAGACAATGCCAGAGGCAGAGACGGAGTTGCACTTTGCGAATGACTTCCAGCTGCTGGTGGCGGTGATGCTGAGCGCCCAATGCACAGACAAGCGTGTGAACATGGTGACGCCGGCGCTCTTCGACGCCTTCCCAACGGTGGAGGCGATGGCTGCGGCCACGGAGGACGAGGTGCTGGCCTATGTGAAGAGTGTCTCCTACCCCAACTCCAAAGCCAAGCACTTAGTGGAGACCGCCCGCCAGCTGGTGGAGCGCTTCAGCGGCGAGGTTCCAGGGACGCTGGAGGAGCTGACGTCGCTGCCGGGCGTAGGCCGTAAGACGGCGAACGTGGTGATGAGTGTAGCGTTCGGACAGGCGCGTATGGCTGTTGACACTCATGTGTTCCGCGTCAGCCATCGCATCGGGCTGGTCGGCGAGAAGGCGAAGACGCCGCTGGCCGTGGAGTTGGAGCTCATGAAGCACTTCCCCGAGGCCATCATCCCCAAGGCCCACCACTGGCTGATCCTGCACGGACGCTATGTCTGCACAGCGCTGAAACCGCATTGCATGGAGTGCGGGTTGCAGTCCTCGTGCGTGTACTATAATAAAAAGTCTTAATTCCTTGCTCACCTCGAAATAATGGTGTACATTTGCACACGATTTGAGACTCTTGAACTCTTGAACAATTCACATTAAACTATAAACTTTAAACATTCAACCACAAATGACTATCAACGACTACAAATTCGCTGGCAAGAAAGCCATCGTGCGTGTTGACTTCAATGTGCCCCTCGACGGCAACGGTAACATCACCGACGATACCCGCATCCGCGGTGCCCTGCCCACCCTGAAGAAGATCCTCGGCGACGGCGGCGCCCTCATCATCATGTCCCACATGGGTAAGCCCAAGGGCAAGGTGAACCCCAAACTCTCGCTGCAGCAGATTGTTCCCGCCGTGAGCAAGGCTCTCGGTGTGGAAGTGAAGTTCGCTCCCGACTGCGCCAAGGCTGCCGATCAGGCTGCTGCCCTGAAGCCTGGTGAGGTGCTGCTGCTGGAGAACCTCCGCTACTATCCCGAAGAGGAAGGCAAGCCTGTGGGCATCGACAAGGAAGATCCCGCTTACGACGCTGCCAAGAAGGCCATGAAGGAGAGCCAGAAGGAGTTCGCAAAGACGCTGGCCAGCTACGCTGACTGCTATGTGATGGACGCTTTCGGCACGGCTCACCGTCGCCACGCCAGCACCGCTGTCATCGCTGACTACTTCGATGCCGACAACAAGATGCTCGGCCTCCTCATGGAGAAGGAAGTGACTGCCGTTGACAACGTGCTCAGCAACATCAAGCGCCCCTTCGTGGCTATCATGGGCGGCTCCAAGGTGAGCACCAAGATCGGCATCATCGAAAACCTGCTGGGCAAAGTCGATAAGCTCATCCTCTGCGGCGGCATGACCTACACCTTCATGAAGGCTCACGGCGGCGAGATCGGCGACTCCATCGTGGAGCTGGACAAGCTGGATGTGGCCCTCAACATCGAGGAGATGGCCAAGAAGAACGGCGTGGAGCTCGTGCTGGCCGAGGACAGCGTGGCCTGCACAGGTTACGACTTCGCCACCTTCAGCGTGAAGCCCGGTGCTCAGATCAAGACCTTCCCCAGCAACGCTATCGAAGCTGGTTGGGACGGCCTCGACGTAGGTCCCAAGAGCCAGGCTAAGTTCGCCAAGGCTATCGATGGCGCCAAGACCATCCTGTGGAACGGTCCTGCCGGCTGCTTCGAGTGCGACGACTTCTGCGCTGGTTCCCGCGCTGTAGGTGAGGCTGTGGCCAAGGCAACTGCCGAGGGTGCTTTCTCCCTCATCGGCGGCGGCGACAGCATCGCTTGCGTCCACAAGTTCGGCCTTGAGGACAAGGTCAGCTACATCTCCACTGGCGGCGGCGCCCTCCTCGAAGCCATCGAGGGCAAGGTGCTCCCCGGCGTAGCTGCTATCAAGGGCTAAAGAATCGTTTAACGCTTAGACGTTTAACTCAAGAGGGCAGTAGTGATTGTGCTGCTGCCCTCTTTTATATTTCATGAAGCAACTCCTGTTCATACTCCTTACCGCCATTTGCCTTGCTTCTTGCCACTCCTCTCCCACCCTCTCTCCCGATGAAGAGGCACGGCGCGACTCGACTGCGTTGCACGTAGCACTGATGCCCGTCCACGATTGCATCCCGGCTTACTATGCCCTGCGCATGGGCATCTATGATCGTCTCGGCCTCGACCTGCGCATTCTGACACTTCAGGCGCAGCTCGACACCGACACCGCCCTGATGCGCGGACGTGCGGAGCTTGTCTACAGCGACCTGGCACGAGCCATCTTCATGCAACAGGACACCACCGCCCTGCGCGCCGTAGCGGCCACCGAGGGTGAGTTGCAGCTCATCACCGCCCGCCGAGGCCGCGTGCGACAACTCAAGCAATTGCATGAGCGGATGGTAGCCGTGGCGCGCCACAGCATCACCGACTACTGGAGCGACCGCCTCACGGACACCGCACAGATGACCCGCGCCGAAATTTTCCGCCCGCAGATCAACGATGTGCGCATCCGCACGGATATGCTCTGCAACGGCACGATGGACGCCGCCTTCTTACCCATCCCCTATGCCCAAGAAGCACTGTTGCGCGGCAACAACTCCAACTTCACCACCCGCCAACTGGCACCGCGTCTCACCGCTTTTGTCGCCGCAGAGACAGCCATTAGAGACAGCGCGCGTCTGCGCCAGCTCCGTCTCTTCTTCCAAGGCTACGACGAAGCCGTAGAAGCGCTCAACAAGGGGGGGGACCACGACACGCTGATGGTGCTCTGCAAGGAACTGTTCCTAACGCCCGACACGCTGATTGACACGCTCCTGCGCGCGATGCCACGATACACGCTCGTCGCCGAGCCTCAACGCAGCGATGCCGAGGCGGCCCTGCAATGGCTGAAGACACGCGGCAAGGCCAAGAAGGGCTACTCCACCGACAGCCTCATCTATACGCTGAAACACTAATTTCCCCCTCTCCACAGGAACTTTCTATGGACCTCAAAGCATTCACGAAGATATACACCGAGGCCGAGGAAGCTATCGCCGAACATCGCTTCTTCGATACCCTCTCGCTCTGCGAAGCCATCCTCAAAGACACAGAATACACAGCCGTGCTCGAGGAGATTGAGCAGATGCGAGCGGACTACGGTCGGCTCCTGCAAGAGATGCCCACCCTGAGCCACGAAGCGCGTGCCGGGCAGTCCAACGAGCACTTCCGCAGTGCCATAGGCCTACTGCAGACGGCTCGCGACCTCTGGAACCAGGAACATCCCGAGACGGAATATGCGCACGTCTCCAGAGAAATGATGAAATACGAGGAGAACGACCTCCTCGACCAGCTCCACAGCATCACCAAGGCACCGATGTTCACCCCGGCATACCACGCCGCCCTCGATGCAGCCTTCGTACTCCTCTGGTGCACCACGGTGAATCCAGAGGCCGTGCCAATGATGTCCATCGCCCTGCAGACGTCCGACAGCTTCGCACGCCGCACCCTCGTGGGGGCTTTGATGCTGGCGCTGCTGGAGCGATTCTCTACGGAGAAGCTGCAACTGCTGCTGGCAATCGGCAAGCACAACCCCGCGGACAGCGAGGCCGACGCCGCCGACATGGAAGCGCGCGTCGCCGTGGCGCTGACCATCGTCTATCAACGCTATCAGGTATTCTTCAACTACCACACCGCCGAGGCTGCACAACTGCGCGCCTTCTTCGCTGATCCCGCCCGGCAGCACCTCTTACCCGAACTCCTGTTGGCCTTCACCAGCCAGTCGCTCGTGGAGCGCATCGGTGTTCGCATCGACGACATCAGCTCAATCATCGCCAAAGCCTTTGAGAAGCAACAACCCCACCTGGGGCCCTCCGACGAGGATCTCCAGCAGGCAAAGAAAGACGGCAAGCCCATCGTGCAATTCCGACAGGTCATCCTCGATGAAAGCACCAACGAACGCCTCTGGGACCAACTCTCCGACCACGCCCGCAAGATGGATGAGATGCGCCAGGCCGACCTCGACATTAACTACTCCAGCTTCCAGCACCTGAAGTCATTCGATTTCTTCAGCCACAGCGCCCACTGGTTCTATCCCTTCAGCACACAAGTGCCCAAGATGCAAGAAGCCCTCACGCGCGCCAACGGCAAGCCCGACCGGGCCTCGCTCTCCGTCATGGAAGCCAGCCGCTTCTGCGCCAACGACTGCTACTCGTATGCCTGCATGGTCGGACATATGCGTTCAAAAGGGAACAACATCATGACCGACGCGCTCGGAGAACAGATGGAAGAGATGGAAGAGGCGATGGCGGAGTTCAGTAACGAGGAAGCGGAAACCAAGAAGCGCCTGAATATCTTTGCCGACTACGTACAGTGTATCTATCGCTTCTATCATCGTAAGGAACGAGTCAAGGATTATCTCTACCGTCCGTTTGCCGCCGACGCACGTACACCTATCCCCCTGCTTCCGCTCTTCGAGGGTCTGTTTACCGGTAGCGAAACCTTCCAGCCCTGCATCGACAACGCTATCAACCTGGGCGCCCACGAACTGGCTATCGTCTTGATTGATTATGTCACCGAGCACTTCGGCACCGACGGCAACCTGCTTTACGCCCGCGGCTATGCACTGATGCAGCTGCACCAGTGGCAGCGCGCACTCTCTGCCTTCCAGCAACTGCTGCTCATCGATGAGCATCCGCAGGCGGAGCTCTGCATGGCGCGCTGCTTCGAGGCACAGGCCCAGTGGGACCGCGCCCTGCCCTATCTGCTGCGCGAGGAGGAACGTTGCGCCGAAAACAACAATGCCGAAGCTGCCAGCATCATTGAAGAAACCGGACGCTGCCTCATCGAGCTACAACGCTGGGACGAAGCCATCCAACGCTTCTTCCGCCTGGAGTTCATGGAACGACACCTGAACGTGGCGCGTCGCGCCATCGGCTGGTGCTCCATTCATCAAGGGAAATACGAACGGGCTACCACCTACTACCGACAACTCATCGACCTGCACAAGGCTACATGGGAAGACCGCCTCAACCTGGGGCACGCCCTCTGGCTGCAAGGGCTCACGGCGCAAGCCATCGACGCCTACCGCGACTCCCTGTCGGTGTTCAACCATACAAAAAAGGAGCTGCGACAGCAGTTCCGCCATTGGACCGAAGCGTTTCAGGAAGACGCCCGCACACTACTCGCCGCACATTTCGATGCGACAGACTGCGGACTGATGGTTGACGCGGTGACGAACTAGAAGAAACCGCGGAAGAGGCTGAAGAAACGGCCTGTCAGGCGGTGCCCGAAGTTGAACTGCTTGCGGTAGTCCTCGGCGTGGAACACCGTGCAATGGCGCTTGTCCATCTCAAAGATGCGCTGCAGCTCACCCGTCGTCTCGCGATCCAGGATAAAACTGTTCACCTCGTAGTCGTAGAGAAAGCTGCGACCGTCCATATTCGTGCTGCCAATGGTGCAGAAGCGACCGTCGATCATCATCACCTTGGAATGGTGGAAACCTGTCTGGTTGTAATAGACCTCTGCGCCGCGCTTCGCCAGACGTTTCATCTCCAGCGCCACCACATCCGGGGTGATGGGTACATCGCTCTTAGCCGATACCATAATCTCTACCCGCACACCACGTTGCAGCGCACGGCGCAACGCGCGACGCACACTCTTGACATTTGTGGGATAGGGATTGACAATCTGAATATGCTCCTGGGCGGCGTCGATGGCGGCCACATAAGCTTTCCGCATGTGCTTCGGAGTCTCAAGAGGACGGCGATCCACCACACCTATCACCTTCTGTCCTGCCGACGAGGCACGATCGGGAAGCAAATGGAACTCCTCACGCGGACGCGCCAGTGATACGATTCCTGAGAACACCTCACCAGGGGCCGGCTTGCAATCGGTATAGCGCTCGTTCAGGAGCACCTCGCCCGTCTGCTGCCACCA
This sequence comes from uncultured Bacteroidaceae bacterium, assembly GCA_905233765.1. Classification (GTDB taxonomy): domain Bacteria; phylum Bacteroidota; class Bacteroidia; order Bacteroidales; family Bacteroidaceae; genus Physcousia. The sequence goes on from CAJOCU010000004.1 coordinate 18,643, forward strand.
CATCCGCGCAAAGATGGCCTCGTACTGCGCCACCACATCTCCCGTCAGTTCCATATGCATATCGCGCCACTCGCCGTACTCGGGGCGTCCGTTGATGTAGTAGTCCGCCACATTCATGCCACCCGCATAGCACACAGCGCCGTCAATGACCACGATCTTGCGGTGGTCGCGGTGGTAAGCATGGTTGATCCAGGGGAACTTGATGGGATCGAACTCCTCCACCTGAATGCCCAACGCGCGGATAGCCCGCAGGTGCTTGTTCTTCAGCGGCGAGTCGTTGCTGCTGTTGCCGAAGCTATCAAACATCGCGCGCACTTCCACGCCCTCCTTCACCTTCTCGCCAAGGAGCATGAACAGCGCCCTTCCGATGCTGTCGTTGCGGAAATTGAAGTATTCAAGATGCACATAGCGCTTTGCCTGCCGGATGGCAGCGAACATCGCATTGAACTTATCCTTGCCCGTGTGCAGCAGCACAACGGTGTTGTTCGATGTGAACTCCACATCCAACTCCTCTTCCAGCACCTTGCGCAGCACCTCCTCAGAAGGTGTCTGACTGGGCAATGGCGGCAGCGAAGAATGACCAATAAAGCGTTCCTCCAAATCCTCTGCCAACATGCAGAGCGGCAGGAGCAAGAGTAAAAAAAGCAGAATCATTTTCGACGTCTCCACGCTGTTATCCTTCTCTGTGTTTGTATTACAACATACAACTGAACGAGTCAACGATGCCTATGAGATGGCGCTGCTGGTCGGTCACGAGCACCGCGTGAATCTTGTTCTTTTGCATCAGATGTTGTATCTCGCTAATCTTCATATCTTCCGGAACGCATTTCGGAGTCCCTGTCATCACATCGCCCACCGTCACATTGAAGAAGTCGTGCTTCAGCCGCTCCATCGCACGGCGCACGTCGCCGTCGGTGATAATACCCGCAACCCTGTCATCCACCACCGCCACCACGAGTCCGAGTCGCGAGCGGCTCACGCTGATGACGGCCTCGCTCAGCGGCATCGATATGGACACCGTGGGCAGGTCCTCTGTGCGCATCACATCGCGCGCTGTCGTCAGCAACCGGCGTCCCAGCGAACCGCCAGGATGGAACTGAGCGTAGTCGCGCGCCTCGAAATGACGTTCCTCCATCAGCGCCACGGCCAGCGCATCGCCCAGCGCCAACTGCGCCGTCGTGCTGCTCGTGGGAGCCAGGTTCAGGGGGCATGCCTCGTGAGCCACGTGAAGCAGGATATGGACATCGGCGTGGCGCGCCAGCAGCGAGTCGGCATTTCCTGAGATGCCGATAATCGACACATGACGCTCCTTCAACGAGGGGATAATGCGCAGCAGTTCATCAGTCATACCACTGTTGCTCAAAGCCACCACCACATCACCCCTAGCTACCATGCCAAGATCGCCGTGGAAGGCATCCAAGGGATTCAAGTAGAACGAGGGAGTGCCGGTGCTAGCCAGCGTGGCAGCAATCTTCGCACCGATGTGGCCGCTCTTGCCGACGCCCGTCACCACTACCTTACCCGTGCACTGAAGAATCAGCGCCACAGCGCGGTCGAAGGTCTCGTCCAGCTGTGGGATGGTTTGCAGAATGGCCTCCGCCTCGTCACGCAGACAGCGGACGGCGACATCTCTCACCTGTTGTGACACATTCTTATCTTTCATAACAATCCCTTGATAACAGTTTCCAAATCTTCCAGCCTCAACATATTAGGCCCGTCGCTCAGCGCATGGTCCGGGTCGGGATGTGTCTCGAAGAAATAACCCGTCGCGCCAAAGGCTTTGGCGGCCAATGCCATCGACGGCACGAATTCACGGTTTCCCCCCGTCTTGCCACAGGCAGCACCAGGTCGTTGCACACTGTGCGTGCAGTCCATGATGACACGCGGCGTGAAGGCCAGCATATCAGCGATATTCCTGAAATCCACCACGAGGTTGTTGTAGCCGAACGAATTGCCGCGCTCGGTTAGCCACACCTCTGTGGCGCCGCTCTCGCGCGCCTTCTCCACCGGATAGCGCATATCCTGTCCCGACAGGAACTGCGCCTTCTTGATATTCACCACCTTCCCCGTCTGCGACGCAGCCACCAAAAGGTCCGTCTGGCGACACAGGAAAGCGGGAATCTGCAACACATCAACCACCTCAGCCGCAGGCGCTGCCTGCCACGCCTCGTGAATATCCGTGAGCAGTCGCAGTCCGAATTTCGCCTTCACATCGGCCAACATCTGCAGGCCTTTCTCCAGGCCCGGGCCACGGAAGGAGCTGATACTGGTGCGATTGGCCTTGTCGAACGAGGCCTTGAAGTAGATATCCAGATGATATTGTTCCTGCAAGCGAAGAAGTTCCGCAGCAACGACATCGAGAACATCTGTGCTCTCAATGACACAGGGGCCGGCTATGAAGAGAGGGGACATTAGAGTTGATTGTTGAAAGTTGAGAGTTCTTGAAGGGTCAAGCGAGCGAGCTCGAGCGAAGGGGTGAGGGGGAGCGCACTCCTTTTGGAGCGCAAAAATAAGCGATTTTGTGCGCTTAAACAAGTTTTCACGTAAAAAAGCACCTTTTAAGCCGGATATTTGGATAAAAAGCAGTACTTTTGCAGCGATTTTGAAAAGACATTCAACTTTAAGCTCTAAACATTAAACTTTAAACTTTAATCTCAAAACAACCGGCTCTGCCCGTACACATATGTCCCCTGTTATCATCAACTGCTACGAAGACTTCGAAGCACTCCTCGGCAAGGAGATAGGCATTAGCGACTACGTTCAGGTCAACCAAGACCGCATTAACCTCTTCGCCGATGCGACCCTCGACCACCAATGGATCCATGTCGATGAGGAGCGCTGCAAAACCGAGAGCCCCTTCCACCAGACCATTGCCCACGGCTACCTCACCCTCTCTCTCCTGCCCTACCTCTGGGATCAGATCATTCAGGTCAACAACCTGGAGCGTCTTGTCAACTACGGTATGGACAAGATGAAGTTCGGCCAGCCCGTGCTCTCTGGACAGAGCGTGCGCATGACGACCCACTTGGAAGCCCTCGCCAACCTGCGTGGCGCCATCCGCATGAGCATCCACTTCACCATCGATATCAAGGAGACTGGCAAGACCGCCCTCGAGGGCGTTGCCACTTTCATCTACTTCTTCAAGAAAAACTAGTCAACGCATGCATAATAAATTCCGCGGACTGGGCATCGCCCTCATCACCCCCTTCAAGACCGACGGCAGCATCGATGAAGAAGCACTCATCAAGCTCGTAGAGTTCCAGATCAAAGGTGGCGCCGACTTCCTCTGCATTATGGGAACCACTGCCGAGACTCCGTGCCTCACGCCCGATGAGAAACGCTGGCTCAAGGAGACGCTCGTAGAGCGCGTCGCCGGTCGTGTGCCCCTGCTCATGGGCTGTGGCGGCAACAACACCGCTGCCGTCGTCCATGAACTGCAGACGACCGACTGGACAGGCATCGACGGTGTCCTCAGCGTCTGTCCGATGTACAACAAACCGTCGCAGGAAGGCCTCTACCAGCATTTCCGCGCCATCGCCGAGGCATCACCCGTGCCCGTCGTATTATACAATGTACCAGGGCGCACAGGTGTGAACATGACCGCCGAGACGACCCTGCGCCTGGCGCGCGACTTCGAGAACATCGTGGCCATCAAGGAAGCCAGCGGCAACATCACACAGATGGACGATATCATCAAAAACAAGCCCGAGGGCTTCGATGTTATCTCCGGCGACGATGGCATCACCTTCCCACTCATCACCCTCGGTGCCGTAGGTGTCATCAGCGTCATCGGCAACGCGCTGCCGCGCGAGTTCTCGCGCATGGTTCGCCTCGCCCTTCGCGGCGAGTATGCCTCCGCCCTCCACATCCACCACAAATTCGCCGAGCTCTTCAAACTTCTCTTCGTAGATGGTAACCCCGCCGGCGTCAAAGCGATGCTCCACGCCATGGGGATGATCGAGAACCAGTTGCGACTGCCCCTCGTGCCCACACGACTCACCACCATGGAGCAGATCTCCAACATCCTACACGAACTACACATCAAATATTAACAAAGAATGGCGCCCCGTTTCCGAGGCGCCATTCTTTGTTATTCTGCTTTTTTACTCTGCTTTGGGGCGCTTGAACACAAAGTTCACAGCTATCGCACGAACGTTGTCGCGGATACCATTTACGTAGGCATTGCTACCGAAATTAGGGTGTGCAGTGCCTATCTCAGTGTAGGCGCTCACCAGTTCCCAGCCGTCAGCACCCATACGGTTGAGCATTCGGGTCTGGTCGCCGAAGTCGAGATTGCCGAATTCGGGTTTATCCTCAGTCGGATGGCCTGGGATGGTGACGACCTTATATTCCCACGTCTGTGAGGCCTGAGTGACCTCATCCGCCGAGCCGCAAGCCACGAGCATGACAGCGGCACAGAGGGCCAGAGAGAGTGCTTTCAGTATGTGCTGCATAAGGCCTTATTTCTTGGGGTCCTCGCACAGCTCTGTGAGAATACCCACAGTGCTCTTGGGATGCAGGAAAGCAATCTGGAGACCGTCGGCACCCTTGCGGGGAGCTTTGTCGATGAGACGGATGCCTTTGCCGTCGCACTCGGCGAGTGCCTCAGCGACACCGTCTTCGATGCAGAAGGCCACGTGGTGGATGCCACGACCGCCATTGTCAAGGTACTTCTGCACGGTGCTCTCAGGGCTCGTGGGCTCCAGAAGTTCGAGCTTCACCTCGCCGACTTGCAGGAATGCGGTCTTCACCTTCTGGTCCTCAACGACCTCGGTCTTATAGCACTTCAGACCCAGTACATTCTCGAAATAAGGCAGCACTTCGTCAATGCTCTGCACGGCGATGCCCAGATGTTCAATCTTTGAAATCTTCATGATGTTTGATGTTTTTTATGAATGAATAAAAACGTTTTCGCCTGCAAAGTTAGCGCTTTTTGACGAACGCGCAAAGGAAACGAACAAAAAACGCAGCGCACCGCTTAGAATTCCACAAGAATGCGCCCGTTAATCAAGCGCCCGGTGAGGTAGTTAGGGATGGCGTACTGCTGGTTCGTAATGTCGGTTATCCAGAGGTAGGAGGCGACATTGTTCAATCCCAGCACATTGAAGCAGTCCACGCCCAGCCACACATTGCGAAGGTAGCGCAGGAAGGGCTTACGGTTATGGCGGTCTTCGTTCTTGAACAGTCGATAGCTCATTCCGATGTCGGCACGGCGGTAGGCGGGAGCCCGGAATACCATCTTCTCTAGACCCGAGTGAGGCGGACCAAAGGGAAGACCGCCGGCAAAGGCCATCTTCAGCGTCATCTTCCAGCGTTCGGTGCCAGGGAAGTAGTCCGAGAAGAAGAAATTCACGGCCCAGCGATGGTCCGTAGGTTGTGGTATCGTCTTGCCATTGAGGTTCATCGAGGCTTTCATCAGCGAGAACGATATCCACGAGTCGGTGCCCGGCACAAACTCACCATAGACCTTGAAGTCGGCACCCACGACATAGCCCGAGGCTTCGTTACGACCGTAATAGACAACCTTCACGTTATCGACATTGTAGGGGTTCAGCCGATCCTGCAGTTTGTAATAGAACTCGGTCGTGAACTTAAACGGCCTACCGGCCACGCGAAACTTATACTCACCGCCCAACACCACCTGGAAGGAACGCTGACTTTGGATGTCCTTGTTCAGGGCGACGATGGTAGCGCCGTCGCGTGTCGTGGTGTCACGGAGCTCCTTGTAGAAGGGGGCCTGGTAGTACAAGCCTGTCGCCAGACGGAAGGTGAAATTGTCGTTCTTCGCTGGCACGAAACCGACGCTAGCGCGGGGTGAGAAGAGCGTCTCTTTGTTCCAAGACCAATAGCTTAATCGTACGCCACCGTTAACTGATATAGTTCCTATTCCCAACTCCTTACGCCATGTATCTTGAACATATGCTTCAAGACGGTGCGAGGAAATTTCCTGCTTGCTCTTCAGGTTGTAGATGAGCTCCAAACGGTCGCCGTAATGAGGCATCGAATAGCCTGCGGAATCACGAAACTCCCACTCGCGGCTGTTCTCGCTAATACGTTCATGCTTGTAGAGCAGCCCCGCCTGCAGGTGGTTCTCCCGCGGTTTGAAGTCATAGACAGCACGCACGGTCTGGGTGTGCGACGTGAGCAGGTTGCGCGCGTGTTCCATATAGGTTCCTACGCCAAGCTGCTCGCTGGTGTTGGTGTCATCGAGCCAGTACTGTCCCTGAATATCGTAGGTCTCGCGTTCCTTGGTGGTGAAGGCGGAGGCACCGAGCGTCAGCGACGAGCGCTGCCCGAACTTCTTCGTGAGCGAGACGGCGGCGAACATCGTTCGGAACAGGTCCTGTTCTTCGCCGTCGAAATAGACGCGGAAGCTCTTCACATCCTCCATCGTGCCGAAGTTCGTCTCGCGGTCTTTGGGTTTGAAGCGGTAGTTGTTACGCGAGATATATCCAATGGCATCGAGCGTCCAGTCCTTCGTGGGCTGCCACGAGAGATAGGCTTGGTAGTCGATGAACGTAGGGTCATACTCGCCATTGGTCTGCAGCGAGCCCAGCAGATAACGGTTCGACTTGAAACGAAAGCCCTGCGAGAAGGAGACCTTACCCACGCGGAAACCGTCATAGACACTGGCACCCAGGAGGCTGGCATTGACAGAGCCCTCGTGGCGCTCCGGACGCTTATAGGTGATGTCGAGCACCGATGACATACGGTCGCCATACTTTGCCTCGAAACCGCCAGCGGAGAACTGTACACGTTCCACCATATCGGAGTTGATGACCGAGAGGCCCTCCTGCTGACCGCTGGAGACGAGCATCGGACGGTAGATCTCTACGCCGTTCACATAGACGCAGTTCTCGTCGAAGGAACCGCCACGGACGTTGTACTGGCTGGAGAGCTCATTGTGCGAGGAGACGCCTGCCTGCGTGGCCACGAGTTCCTCTACGGCATTGCCTGTGGTCGAGGGCATCCGCTTCAGGTCCTTAATGGTGAGCTCCTGCGTGGAGCCCATCTGCCGCCGCACCTCGCTGACAACCACCTCGCCCATCTCGGTCCCCGAGGAGCGCATCGTGACGTTCCAGGTGAGTTTGCCCTGTGGGCGGACGAGCGCCTTCTGCTTCTTCTCGTAGCCGATCAATGAATAGCTGATCACGATAGAGTCTGCGGGCTGGAAATCAAAGGCATACTTCCCGTCGAGACCCGTCACCGTGCCAGCGACCTGTCCCACGACCTTCACCGCCACAAAGGGCAGCGGTTTCTGGTCTTCATCCACCACACGCCCACTGATGGAGCACGTCGTAGCGGGTGCTACGACAACAGTATCCGTTGTCGCAGGAGGAACCTGATCGTTTGTTTCCTGAGCGGCAACAGCATTCGGGAGGAACGCTGCCAAAAAGTATAATAGACGCTTACTCACACTATTATAAAAACGATGTAACGGCCATATTATTGTTTAGAGCGACCGCTATCATCACCTATGATTGCATCATAATCGCGTTCTCCGCGTAGCAAGCGCTTTCGCGAAACATCATAAGCGCTGTCCAGTATGTCCAGCCGGGGATCATAAAACTTGCAGTAGATACCCCCGAGCCGCAATAGTGTATGTGCCAAAGCATCAGTCATATACCGTGTGTCAGCCATCCGACGAATACGGAGCCACTGCTGAGGATGCGACTGCTGGTAGCGTTCGGTGGCATAGAACCATAGCGGGATCTCAAACTGAGGACCGATTTCCTCCGGCGACCAACCCAGCGTGCGACCATAGCTCTGAAGACCATGATCGAAGACCAGTTCGCCATGATCCGGCACGTGAATGATGATAGCATTTTTGTCCTGAAAGCGCTGGACGATTGCCGATATAATACCATCCACATAACGGATGGCATTATCGTAGTCCGACAGGATCTGCCGCTGCGCATCGCTGAGGTCGGGGCGCGCATAGTCGCAGGGGTGAAAGTATTCGTGCGACTGTGGGTAGCGAGCAGAGAAGTCGAAGTGCATCGCCTTGAAATGGAAGATGACCAATTCACGCGACGACTGTGACGGCAGCGCCTGCAGGGAATCGTAATCGTCTAACAGAGCGCCATCGTACTCGTGCAAGGTGGTGTTGCGATGAGTGAATTGGGATTCGCTCATGCGTTCATTGTTCATGAACAAGTCCTCACCGAAGTTGCTGAAACTACGACTGCGGTCGAGGACATATTGGTTGCTGAGGAACGAAACATTGTAGCCCGCCGCCTTAAACAACTGTGTGAACAATGGTTCATCGTACCAAGCCCCTTGATGGCCGTATGCAAACGTGGAGAATACATGCTGGAAACTCTCGCAGGTGACATTCCATGGCGAGACCGCATTGGTGAAAGGGACCATCCGTCCCTGCCCTATCCACTGTTGCTCACAGGGGGTCGTGGCCTTGTCATAGCCGAAGAACGTCGCATGGCTGCGATTGAAGCTCTCGCCGATAATGAGCACAATGGTGGACGAGTCGGTGCTGCAGCTATCAACGCTGATCTCATCCAATATGTCGTTGAGACGACGGACCGCCTGGGCATTCTGTGAATGTTCCGAAATCGCAAACACGACCCGATACAGAGGGATGTAGTCGCGCGTGGGAGGGTTAATATCACACGTCGCTTGGGTCTCCAGCTCGTTCTGCTGGAGTAGGATGCGATGATAGACATAATGCTTGTTCTCCCAGGAAAGGCAGACGGCTGTAGCAAGAACAACGCCCGTCAGAACGCTTAGCAGCCGCGAGTAGCGATGAAGGACCATGGAGACACCTTTCAGAATCCGCCGCCGCAGTTTGAAGGAAGTGTATAGGAGTATCTGCAAGAAGAGCAGCAAGAGCAGCGGCGTGCAACGCGAGATCAGGAGGTCTGGAGTCAGATAGGTGGCGAGCGCCTCACCGGTTTCCTGCGGATTAGACTGCAGGAAGATGGTATAGAGCATAGGAGTTAAGGGCGTGTGGGCCTGTTCGTAACACACCAAATCAACAGCGGCCACCAGATAAGCCACAACGGCGATAACCGTCTGAAAGCCAATGCGCAATCTACGGGGCAGAAGCGCCAGAAGAAGCACGACAACGTAGAGGTCAAGAAACAACTCAAACAGACCTATCAGACGGCTGCCGTTCCAGGGTTCTGTGACGACGCAGTAGGCGCCCAAGACATACATCAAGCAGAAGAACAGAACGCTGCGACGGATAGGTCTTATGATGAACATTGTGCCTTTTTATTATTGTGCTGGCAGGAGTGTATGGATGCCTTGCTCGCGGTGCGTCAGGTCGATGGCGATACCGTATTTCTTGTGCAGGTGTTCGGCCAGGTGTTGTGCGCAATAGACGGAGCGGTGCTGACCGCCTGTGCAGCCGAAGGAGAACATCAGGTCGGTGAAGCCGCGCTGCAGGTAGCGCTCCACATGAGCGTCCGCCAGACGATAGACGCTGTCGAGGAAGGTGAGAATCTCGCCGTCGTCCTCCAGGAACTTGATGACGGGCTTGTCCAACCCCGTGAGCTGCTTATAAGGCTCATAGCGACCAGGGTTGTGTGTCGAACGGCAGTCGAAGACATAGCCGCCGCCATTGCCCGAGGTATCCTCTGGGATGCCGCGCTTGTAAGAAAAAGAGAATATACGAACACGTAGCGTTCTATTATCTGCTAAAAAGCGCTGTTTTTCAACGGATAACAGAACGTTCTCCAGCACCTTTCGCAGCTCCGGATAGGGGCAGGAGCCCTCTTCCTTCAGCAACTCACGCAGGTTCTCCAGAGCGGGCGGGATGCTGTCGAGGAAGTGCTGCTTACGCTCGAAATAGCCGCGGAAACCGTAGGCACCGAGGACTTGAAGGAGGCGGAAGAGGACAAAAGAGTTGAGAGTTGAGAGTTGAAAGTTGAAAGTTGAACTTCCAAGTACCTCATCGAGGCTCTTGCGATAGACGTCGATGAGCTCCTCGCGCAGCTCCTGGGGATAGCGGGCAGATGCCTGCCAGAGGAAGCTGGCGAGGTCGTAGTAGATGGGGCCGCGTCGGCCACCCTGGAAATCAATAAAGAAGGGAGTTCCGTCGGCATCCAGCATCACATTGCGCGCCTGGAAGTCGCGGTATAGGAAAGTGGAGAGTGGAGAGTGGAGAGTGGAGAGAAGGTCCTTCGCCAGCTGGCGGAAGTCCTGCTCCAGCCGCAACTCGTGGAAATCAACGCCGGTAGCCTTCAGGAAGCAGTATTTGAAGTAGTTGAGGTCGAACATCACATTCGTCTCATCCATGGCCTCCTGAGGGTAGCAGACAGAGAAGTCCAGCCCTTGTGCGCCCAGGATCTGCAGACGCGGCAGCTCCGCGATCGTACGACGTAGCAACGCACGCTCCTCCTCGCCATACACGCCGCCAGCCTCGCGGGCAGGGCGCAGGGCATCGAAGAGGGAGCGCGTGCCGAGGTCCTCCTGCAGATAGCACATTTCATCCTCGGCCACAGCCAGCACACGCGGCACCGAGAGTCCTTTCTCGAGGAAATGGCGCGCCAGTGTGATGAAGGCGTGATTCTCTTCGTAGGACGTGCCTCGAACACCAATCACACTAGTGCCGTCGGGCGCGAAAAGGCGGACATACTGACGGTTGGAACCGGAGCCGCTGATGGCTTCCACGCGTTGGGGAGCCACGTCGGCATAGTCGATATAGAGACGGAGCAGGTCGGGGTGCAAGTCTTTAGTTTCCATTGAGGGTGCTGTATAAGCCTCGTTTGAACGTCTTGGGAGAACGTGGTGTGAGGCGGTTGATCTTGCGGCGGATAGCCACGATGTTGGAGAAGGAGACGATCACGAAGAGGGCAAAGCCGATGAGGACAGTCATCGCCACAGGCCCCTCAACGAGAGTGGGGAACATCTCCCACAGACGGTCGAGGTAGAGCCCCCTGATCCAGAACAGCAAGACGAAGGAGAGCAGCAGCACCAGGGCGTTGAGTCCCACGGTGAGCAGCTGGTAGGGACGCGACACACGCGCCGGCGAGTAGCCGATGAGGACCAGGTTCTGCAACTTGTCTGCGTTCTTCTGCACGAGCAGGAAGATACTAAGCATCAGGATATAGAACGAGAGCACGCTGATGAGCAGCCCCACGCCCATGACAATCGCAGATACGACCTTCAGGAAGTAGGTGGCACGTCCGGCCTCGAGGCTGTTGTCCTCCAGCTCATAGCCCCGTTCCTGGACGTAGCGCGCGATGGCGTCGTCGGCAGGATTCTTCACCTCCACAATCAGTCGTGTAGGCGCGGCTGCGGCTGTGGGCGCCAGCTCCTGGTTGCTCCGTCGCATGAACGACTCCGGCACGAGGACGGTGTTCAGGCGTGTGCTGAAGCCCACGACCTGCCCTTTCATGTGGCGCTCCACCCCACCCTCGCCCCGCAACCGCAGGTCAAGTTGTATCATCGAGACAACGCCCTCGGAGAGTTTCGGCAGCGAACGTGTCTGCGCGAAACCGAAGTTGTAGATGGCCAGATAGGAACGAGGCAGGATGATAGGGACTATCTCCGGCGCCACGGTGGGCCATTGCACGTCCACGAAAACATCGGGGACGCTCTCGAAGAACATATCCGTGCCGACGCCCATCCCTCCCATCGACAGGGAACCATAGACCTGGTACTGCGATGCGGTGAACGCGCCAACACGCTGCGTGAAGCCCTGGCCTTCAAGGTCGCGGATATCGGCCTCCGTGAAGGTCTGTGCCTCGCCGCCCAGCGTGGAGGCCGCAGAGATATGCTTGGAGAGAATGATATAGGTGTTCTTCATCACCCCGTCCTCGCCGGAGAAGGCCGGAACGACATCCTCGTAGAACTGCAAGGACAACAGCACGATCAACATCCCAAGCAGGTTGGCAAAGAAGAAACCTGCGAGCTGACCTATGCTGACGTGCTGGCGAAGAAGGCGCCACACCAGAAGAGAAGAAGACATGGATCGATTTACTATTTAACGATTTACTATTTACAATGTATGGGCTTAGAGCTTGAACGTGCTGTCGTAGGGCAGATGCATGTGGTGACCGATGCTGGTGATGATAGCGCCAGCGCCCTGCCGCCGCACCTCCTCCATCATCAGTTCCCCCAGCACCTGACTGTTCTCATCGTCCAGATGGCTGACGGGCTCGTCGGCCAGCAGGAAATCGAAGGGCTGACAGAGGGCGCGGATGAGCGCCACGCGCTGCTGCTGTCCGATGCTCATGTGGGCCAGTTTCACGTTGCATTTGTCGCCGATACCCAGCCTGTCGAACCAACCCCGCAGTTCAGCATCATTCTTGTGGTGCGTCAGCTGATTCTTGATCTGCACGTTCTCCCAGGCCGTCAGCTCGGGGAAGAGGCGCAGCTCCTGGAACATCGTGCTGAGCGAGCGCTGCCGTGCAACGGTCCAGTCATAAGTGCACATCTCGCGGATATCGCGTCCGTCGAAACTGATGGTGCCGTCGTAGTCCTGGCGATAGCCGATCAGGTAGCTGCACAACGACGACTTGCCCGTGCCGGAAGCGGCCTCTACCAGGTAGAGATGTCCGCGCTCGAGCGTGACATCCTGATGCCAGATATCCGACTGGATGTCTGAGCGGTTGCGGAAGACGCGCGGAAGCGTGTTATTGAGAGCTATTGTATTCATTTCAGCAGCAGTGATTTGGCGAGGTTCTTGCCTTCGGGCGCCAGGAGCGTCATCTCGAAGCTGCCCGGTTCCTTCATCTCTATATTCATACGCTGGAAGAGGCGGAGCTTGCCCAGAAGGTTATCCCCACCAAACAGCCGTCCGACGGCTGCCAACGGCCGCATATCCAGCGTCACAAAGAGGCGTGTGTCACAGATGTCATCGCGTTCCTCCTCCAGGAAGCGGTTCACCTCCAGCGCGCGTTCCACCGTTCCCAGGTCGTGCGTGGAAGCAGCGTACAAGACATCGTCGCTCGCTCCGAACCACGCCGTCATCCCGTTCGCGGTGAGGCAGAAGCCCTCTCCCTCCGCCGTGAGACCGTAGGCCGACTGCTTGGCGGCGCTCTGCAGCCAGTAGTCTCGCTGTTCGAGGAAGTCCATATTCTTCAATTCCGCCATCAGTCGCACAGACGGCTGCTGACTCCATCCCAGCAGGAAAGCCAGGTCGGTCAGTTCAAGCGTCACGTCGCCATTGATGGCCATCAGCATCTGATCTGCATCCACCATCATGTTCAGTCCCAGCAGCGCCGTGCGCACATCCGGATGCTGTCGCAGCAGTTCCACGAGCTTGGTGCCTTCCATATTGCACGCCATCCACAGCAGTCCGCTGGAATGAGCGCGTTCGATGAGCGAGCCCTCGATGGGTCGCAGCAGGTCGTCCAGGCGCTGCAGCCGTTCCTTCACATCGGGGCGTTCCGTGATGAGGTCTGCGTCGATATCGACCCTATTCTCATCGGCGTCGATGCCCAGCAGCAGTTGCACATCGTTCAGCTGCTCCACATTCAGCGCCTTGCACAGCTCGTCGCGCCAGTCGGCAGGGATCAGCTGTGCGTCGGCGATGACCGTCAGCGGTTCGTCCTGTTCCGTCAGCTTGCTGAAGACGGGCAACTGCATCCCGCTGTCATCGTAGTCTTGTTCCATGAGGCGGACCATCTGCGACCGCAGCTGATCCTGTGCGCTCCCCACGGCAGGGCCCATCAGCATCACCTTGGAGTTGTCGATGCAGAGCAGCCACTGCTGCGCCACCGTCGCCCAAGCGTAGCCGCGCTGATGTGTGAGTTCCGATACACTTCCGCGTTCATGCAAACGTGTGAGCAGCGTCTCCAGGTTATCCTTATCGCTCACGACAGACACCGCGCCGAAGTTACCCTCCTGCGTGGCGAAGCCATAGATCGGCTGCCGCAGGTCCAGTCCCAGCTCACGCAGATCGACCTCCATCTGGAGCAGTCGATTCACAAACTGCTGCTGTTCCTGCAGACTGAGGTCTGCCTCCGTCGCGAGTTTCCTCAGGTCGAACATCGCAATGGCTCGCGCATCTTTGGGGATGGTGTTGCCGTGGGTGTTCCTATGTCCCCAGATGGAGGCCATCACCGCTGCCGCGATGCCTATGACCACCACTGAGAGTAGGATGAGATATTTCTTTTTCATAGATGATGATGTTTCTATCGGTTGGCCAGACGCATCATGTGAACGGCCACGAGTGCTGCCGTCTCAGTGCGCAGGCGACTGGTTCCCAGCGAGATGGAGCGGAAGCCTACAGCCTCCGCCTCCCTCACCTCCTCGATGGAGAAATCCCCTTCGGGGCCGATGAGGACAAGGGCGGGCATCTGCGGTTGAAGGATATCTAACAGAAAAGGAGCAGGCCCGCCCCCCGCGTCTGTGTGACAATGTGCAATAAATCGTTGTTCCGGCAGATCCTTGCGCTGGATGAAGCGCTTGAATGGTGTCATCTCGTCGAGCACAGGTTTCCATGCTTTGCGGCTCTGCTTCATTGCTGAGACGAGAATCTTGTCCAGGCGGTCCGTCTTCACCACGCGACGCTCCGAGAAGCGGCAGTCGAGCAGCGACAGCCGGTCCATCCCCACTTCGGTGGCTTTCTCCGCCAGCCATTCCATGCGGTCCATATTCTTTGTGGGCGCCACGGCCAGGTGGATCGTACCCGTCCATTCGGGCTGTTGCGGCTCGCGCGATTCGATGCGGTAGCGGCAATGATGACCTCCGGCCTCGGTGATGACAGCGCGGTAGAAGGTGCCGCAGCCGTCCATCAGCCATATCTCGTCGCCCATCTGCAGACGCAGCACACGCAGCGCGTGGCCAGCCTCCTCAGCAGGCAGCTCGCCCGACTCCGGTGTCGGATGGTAGAAGAAGCGCTGTTCCTTCATGATGCTGCGGCGTCCCCCTCGTTGGTTTCCTGCGTCTCCTGCTGCGGCGTGCGCTTGGCCAGCTCATCGCGCAGGTGCGATGCAACCTCGTAGTTCTCGCTCTCCACGGCGTGCTTCAGGGCATCCTCCAGCATCTGGCGCGTCAGCGTGTTGATATTGATGGCGAAGGTGTTCTCGCCGGTCTTCTTCATATATTGTGCCGCCATCAGCTCTTCCTCAATCATGATTGGGCAGACGGCTGTTGTTGCCAGGATGAGTCCGTCGGTAGCCTGACAGAAATCGACGGCCTTCTCCTCGCCTTCGCGTTCGGCCACGATGCGGCAGAAGAACATCGCATCCTTGATGGTCGTCAGCTCGACATACTTCAGATGGACGCCGAACTTCAGCATCAACAGGTGCGAGGCGTCAGCCACCGATGCCGCCACGGGCATCGGAAGGGGCACCTTCGAGCGCATCATCAGCGTCAGCGCGCGGCGTGTGGACATCATTATAGGCAATATCCTGTCCCCGCCCTTCTCCTTCAGCAGGAGCATCGAGCGGTCGCTATCTGTGGCCGTCCCCGCCACAGCATGTATTTCCAGTTCTATCTGCAATGCTTGTTTAAAGTTTAAGGTTTAAGGTTTAAGTTTCTTGCCTTCTTTAAACAGGACCGCGAAGAGGATGGCGACGACGAGCGCGTAGGCTGCGAAGATATACCACGAAGTCTGCCAGCCTGCAATCACCTCCTCGCCCGTAGCACCTGCGAGCTGCGGGAAGAAGACATAGTGGTTCAGCACCTGCTGCGCCAGCTGTGTGCCGATGAAGGCACCCAGGCCGTTGGTCATCATCATGAACAGGCCCTGCGCGCTGGAGCGGATGCTCTCGTCCGTCTCCTGGTTCACGAACAGCGAACCCGAGATATTGAAGAAGTCGAAGGCCACGCCATAGACAATCATCGACAGGATGAAGAGCCACACGCCATCGCCCGGGTTACCCATTCCGAAGAAGCCGAAGCGCAGCACCCATGCCAGCAGCGCGATGAGCACCACCTTCTTGATGCCGAAGCGCGAGAGGAAGAACGGAATCAGCAGGATGCACAACGTCTCGCTCATCTGCGACAGCGAGATAAGGATGTTGGCGTGCTGCACGCCGAAAGTGTCCGCATAGGCGGGAATCTCGCCAAATGCCGTGATGAAGGGATTCGCGAAGCCATTCGTGATCTGCAGGCACACGCCCAGCAGCATCGCGAAGATGAAGAACATCGCCATGCGAGGGTTCAGGAACAGCTTGAAGGCGTTCAGACCGAGGGCCTCGGCCAGCGACTTCTTCTCGCCTTTCTGCACCTTCATCCGCGGCATCGTCAGAGAGTACGCCGCCATCACGATGCTCAGTGCGCCACTCACCATCCACTGTCCGGGTGTAGGCTGCAGGCCCGTCAGATCCACGGCCCACATCGTCAGGATGAATCCCACCGTTCCCCATACGCGGATGGGCGGGAACGCCTTCACAGAGTCGTAGCCGGCCCCTTCCAGAGCCGAGTAGCAGACGGAATAGCTCAGCGCTATCGTAGGCATAAAGAACGCCACCGACAGCGAGTAGAGCGTGAAGAGCGGAGCGAACTGCACAGCATCGCCAGCCTGGTAAGCGTAGGCCGAAGCGCCCATCATAAACAAGCCCGCCAGCGCGTGGCAGAGGCTCAGCACCCGCTGCCCCTCCATCCACCGGTCGGCCAGCATCCCCATGAGGGCCGGCATAAAGATCGACACCATTCCCTGCATGGCATAGAACCAGCCGATATTCGTGGCCAGTCCGGCGCCAGCCAGATATGTGCCCATAGAAGTCAGGTAAGCGCCCCAGACGGCGAATTCCAGGAAGTTAAGTGCCGTAAGTCGTATTTTCAGATTCATTTTCTTAGGATGTGATATTGTTTTCGGCACAAAAGTACAACTATTAATTAAAAGAGAAAAATTAAAAGAGAAAAATTAAACTTTTTTGGTGGCTCAAGACACACCGCACCCCGCAACTCCTTCGAGTGCGGGGCGCGCTATCCACTATTGTTGTTATAAATTTGAGTTTGTTAGTATATATAATATAAGGTACGCGCGTCACGCGCGAGGGGCATAATGGCTCACAAAGGGCCACAAAACCCAAAAATCGGTGCAACAGTACAAAATAAATGAAAAGTGAGGAAGAGAAATGGTAAAAAAATGAAAGAATTATGGAAAAAAGAGCTGCAAACGACGCACACCGCCGTAAAACCTCCGCGTCATTGCGCCCTCTGCGGCGAAATGAATACACACCCTTTGTGCTCATAATCCTTTTATTTTGTCTGCGAAGTTAGAGAGTTCTTTTGAGAACGACCAAAAGATTCGCTGTTTTTGACTGCCCCTAAAAAAATGTCCCGCGCTTCACAGCGCAGGACATCGGCATTAACAATAAATTAATAACTAACAATCCAGGGGAAGCCCCCTAGGTTGCGGGGTCAAGTCCCCCCCCGCCACCGTCGGCGGTGGGAGACCTATGCGTTTATTCTTCGTCGCCCCAAATGTCCCAATCATTGGACTCTTTGGTGAGGACATCATTCGTAGTAGCGTTGCCCTCAACGATAGAAAGGGCTAACATGTTTTCGAGCTGTATGCGATGAAGGGTCAGCTCCGGTTTCATATATACTTTCTTATTCATTGTCGTAATATTATTAATGTATTATCTATCTTCCCGCAGGTATCCCTCCCCGACGGGAGGGATACCTGCGGGCTGTGTGAATCTTTACTTAACAAGTACTTTCTGACCGTTCACGATATTCATGCCCTTCTGGAGCTTGCTCATCTTGCGACCGGCAATGTCGTAGATCTCGCCAGCCTGCAGGCCTGTGAGGACATTCTGGATGCCAGTAGCTTCATCGAAGAAGAAGGCACTAGCTTTCACACCGCCACCACTAAGTGTCATATAAGCACGGTTTGCACCAACGGTGGGAGATGCTTTAGATGTATCTACCAGATAGAAACCTACCTTACTGTTGTTGTTCTGGAGAACATAGCTTCCATTAGGAGCAGAAGTGCTTTCGTAAACACCAGTCAATAGACCTTCGGTAGGAGTTCCATCAACTTTCTTATCATAGAATGTTTGATTAACCACAGATTCACAGAAGAGGACAACAGGGGTATTATCATCAATAGTTCCAGTGGCTACCTCAGTCATTTCAAGTATAGCGCCATCAATATCATCAACTGTATATGCAGTTACGCCATCGGGAATCTCGACATCGAACGGAGCCACGAAGGTTGCATACTGAGCATCGGTAATGGTCATATTGGCAGCATCGAGCTTAGTGTATGTAATGTCACGCCAACTGAGCCAGTGGACGTTAGAACCACTTCCACCAGTCTTGATAGAAATAGTTAAAGTACCATCTGTCACCATACCGCGTGCGGTAAAGCGTCCAATACGCATGGCATGATCATCATCGTAATAGCCACCGGTAATTGCGTCGCCATTCATAATACTTACTGCATTTCCATCGTTAACAGACATTGTGAGTTCATTGTTACTGCCGAAGTTGGCATCTGTCCTACGCTGTACACGAGCCCAAATCTCAACCTCATAACAACCATTTTCCAGACCTGTCAATGTTGCAGATTTCGTCGTATTTAGAGGTAAATTTTCTGTGTTCCCAACATACCATTCAAAGAACGGAACTGAGAACCCGGTGCCATCTTCATCACCTTCTATTGACCATGTGTTGATGTAGGGCGCATCCCACCAATTTTCATGAGTCTTGCTCCAAGCGCTTGTGATGTATGCACCTGCTGCACCTTCATCAGCGATAGCATGCCATCCTGATACAGTTGTAGCCAAAGTGGTGATTTCAGTAACAACTTCTGCATCTGTAAAGGTAACATCTGTCCAACCAGATGTTGCAGCATCAATTTCATCCTGGAATGCCGTAGTTGCAGCGGCAGTCACGAAGTTATTGGCAGTCTTTACAGCTACAGCCTTGTCAATAGCAGTCTTTAAAGTAGCATAGTTAGCGACAGAAAGTTCTGCTGCACTAATAGCAGCGACAAGGGTATTGTAGTTTGTCAAATTCTTGTTTGCAAGGAATGCCGTTTCTGCAGCATCCTGAGCAGCAGACTTTGCTGGATCCATCTTACCTGTAGCCTTAGTATAGGTCAAGTCTTCAACACTACCAATATAAGTCAGTCTGAAGTTATCAAAGGCAATCCAGCTTGATCCGGCACCTGTACAAACAGCCTCAAAACCTATGTTGATTGATGCTTTGTCAGCAATTTCAAAAGTCAGGGTATATTCGTTTTGACTATCAGCAATGGTAATTGCCTCTTCATTTGAATTGGCAAATAACTTCGCTGAGGTTACACCACGAGCTAATGCACGGAGTTGAAGTGTATATATACCTGCAGGAAGTGCACCGATGGTCTGCGAAACGCTCTTTGTGCCATTAGGCTGCCAATATTCTGCATATTTACTTCCTGTTTTGCTGAAAGAGGTGTTATTTTGAGAGACTATTCCACCAACATTTGTCCAGCCAGTTAAATCGCTCTCAAACGAAGGATTCACAATAAGTGATGTCAAACTTACATTTGTTCCACCAGCAATAGTAGATACGGCTGTATTGTAAGTCGTCTTTGCAGCAACTGCAGCAGTAGCGGCAGCATTGGCAGCAGTCAAATTTGCGATAGCTGTGTTCAATTCGCCCTGTGTTGCAGAACCCGTATCAAGTGTATTGTCGGAAATTGCTGTCTGGAGCGTACTCCAATCTGAAGCAAACATGGTACTTTCTGAGAATGCTTCTGCTGTCGCCATTACAGCATCGTATTCGGCAATGAGGTCAGCCAAATTCACAGTTGTACGAACAAGTGACTGAATCTGAATCAGATGCCATTCCGTTTGATTAGCCTTTTCAATGGCAAGACCTATCTTCATCGTACCATCATCAACTTCTACATCACTAATCGTGTATATCTTAGGACCGCCGTTTGAGTCATATCCAGGTCCGCGACGGGCATTAATCTTAGTCGAGAGTTTGTATTTACCTTCTGCGAAAACAGATACAGCGTCACCTGCATCGGCAGTCAAACTAGCACCATTGTTGTTCCACTCGTTTTGCGACATTGCATAAACAGCAACCTCGTATATTCCGTTTGTAAGACCAGTGACTGTTTGATAAAGGATATCTCCAACGGCAGAAGTACCATACTTGGCAGGTATTCCCAACGAACGACCATCTCTAGTACTTAACGATTTTGATTGGTATTCGGACGCTCCAGTCCACTCAGCCTGAGCATTTCCGGTACTGACTTTATCCGTGCAGTCTGTGAAATCATTATGAGCAAAGATTTTTACGTTATCCACAAAGAGGTGAGGCATATCACCAGAACCACCAGGACCTACATAGCCCATGGAGATTTTACCTGAAGTTGCGCTCGCAAGACTGAAAGAAACGGCAACAGTTGTCCACTGACCAATTGCAAATGTGGTAGCAGGTGAATAATAATCATCTCCCTCATCTGCATCAAAACCAAACAAATTGGTTGTGATAAATTTACCACTAGTATTACCTGTCGTAGCATTATACACTTGGAACTTTATAGTATAGTTACCTGCGGCTAAAGTTACAGCTTGTGTATATTGAATACGATTGCCCCACACGGCACAAAGACCAGCTGCGTTACCGGCATCACCATTAGAATCTGTAGCAGGAGCAGTATAGCCAGAGCCACAAAGCCAAGGCGTTCCACCATAAGCAAACAAGGCACCAGCTAAGCCACAATTATCATACGTGTCTGCAGTTGTACCTACACTGGCATTGGTCCAATTGTCAATTTCCTGTGCACCATAATAGGTTGTGCTGTTATCGGCCATGTCTTTTCCATAAGTACAAACATGGTTGTCAATAGGTGTTCCTGTGGCAAAATTCGCATTCGTCAAATACGTAGTCGTAACATCCGTTTGCGCCCACGAACCGATTGAGCACAATAGTGCCACAATCGCGAAAAGTAATTTTCTTTTCATTGTTTGTTAAATTAGTTAGTTGTTATTATGTTAACTATATCTTTCCTACAATCATTCTGGAAAGGTTGCACTAACAACTAGCCTGAGGGTGCTCGACGCTACGAGACGCGGGGGCATAGAAAAAGCGCAGACCTGCCATATCTCTGCCAGGCCTACCACAGCCTCATACACTTATGGAGAAGTCCACGCTTGTGCGTAGTCTCATTAGTGTATGATTTTAAGCTCGTTAACTCTCTTATCGAGGTGGTAGTTCGGCAGAGAATATGAGCAAATAAATGTACGCAATCCACCCATTAAGGGCAAAATGCGCTGCAAAGATAGGGAAAAGAATTAAAAGAGAAGAAAAAAAGAGGGAAAAAAATCAAAAAACAAAAAATATAGCCCGTAAAGTTATATTTCTCTGCGGCGAAATGAATACACACGCAGCTGAGTGATTATTAGAACGCAAAGAGCGCAGAGGAGCAAGATTATTTGAGGGTTCGGGCGGAGAGCCAGCGGTCGAAGGCGGAGCGGTAGTTGTCACCGATGGGCAGGTCGGCGCCATCGTCGAGGATGATGTGGCCCTTGGAGACCTCAGCAACATGGCGGAGGTTGATGATATGGGAGCGATGGACACGCAGGAACTCGCGCGGAGGCATCTCCTCCTCGATGTGCTTCATAGACATCAGGGTGGTCAGGGGACGCGGATGACCCTCGACATAGATGCGGAGGTACTCGCCCATGGCCTGGATGCGGATGATGTCGGCAGTCGAGACGGCGATGGAGCGATGGTCGGCACGGATATAGATGGTAGGGAACTGCAGGCGCTGACGTACACGCTCCAGCGCACGGCCGAAGTCGGCGAAGCTGAAGGGCTTCAACAGATAATCGACAGCGGAGACCTTGAAACCCTCGACGGCATACTCGGAATAGGCGGTGGTGAATACGATGAGGGGCGTGCGGAACTCGGAGGTGTGCTCGGAGAGCTGACGCACGAAGTCCATGCCGTTGAGGTCGGGCATATTGATGTCGCAGAAGAGGACATCGACGGGTTCGGCAGCCAAGATATCCTGAGCCTCCACAGCGCTGCGGCACTCGGCAACGAGCTGGAGGTCGGGGACACGCTGGATATAGGATACAATCTGGCGCAGGGCCAGGGGTTCATCATCAATGGCTAGGACGCGAAGCATGGTGTGTTGAGGTGGACGGTGAAGGTGGTGGGGGATTCTGTGATGTCGAGGGTGTAGTCGCCGGGGAAGAGGAGGTCGAGGCGCTGGCGCACATTGCGCAGCCCTAGCCCACCCTCGCCGGCAGCCTCGGCAGCGACAGGATGACGGCTGTTGACGCAGGTGAAGAGCAGGCGACCGTCCTGGGCGCTGAACGAGACATGGACGAAGGAGGCGTGCTGATAGCTGACACCGTGCTTGAAGGCATTCTCCACAAAGGTGGCGTAGAGCAACGGCGGTACGGTGGCGGCAGGCAGGGGCGAGGGGACATCGAAACGGATATCCACCGGGTCGGTGTAACGGATCTGCATCAGGGCGATGTAGTGGCCAAGGAATTCCACCTCGCGGGCAAGGGGCACTGCTTGGTGATCGCCCTCATAGAGGGTATAACGCAGGAGCCGCGAGAGTTCGACGATGGCATTCTGCGCCTGCTCGGGTTGGATGTCGATGAGGGCGTGGATGTTGTTGAGCGTGTTCATCAGGAAGTGGGGGTTGACCTGATACTGCAGGTAGGCCAGCTGCTGACGGATGCGCTCGCGCTCACGCTCTTTGTCGCGCTGCTCCTCCTCGAGATGACGGAAATAGTACTTCACGCCGAGGTTCATCCCGAACATGAGGACGAGGATGATGACGGCACCGATGTCGTGCTGACCAAAGAGCAACGGAGGACCGGGACGTTTGCCAGGGGCTCCATCGCGCAGCTCATGCATCGGGGGCCGCGCCGGAGGAGCATCGAGTTGCTCGGACATCGGGGGGCGGTCGGCAGCGTCGAAGGGGCGAGGACGGGCAGGACGCTGGGTGCACTGATAGACGGCGAACACGATCACCAATGCGGTGACGCTGAAGAAATAATAGCTACGCTTCTGGCGGCGGAGCAGCAAGGGCGCCAGCAGCCAGTTGTGGATCACGAAGAGGAGGGCAAACGGCCACATCCGCTGCCATACGGCCCAGACCTCGCGCCACTCGAAGGTGGCAGCATCGTGCACAAGGAGCTGCGACCACGCTGCAATCACAGGTGTCAGCGCCAGCAGCAACCACAAAGCGGCATAGACGAGGTTCTCGGCACGGAAGATTCGTTGTTTCACGGTGCAAAGATAGGGAAAATAAGATGAAACGTGCAACTTTTTCCGACGAAGAGTGGGCCTTTCATCATGAACCATGCATTTTTCAGCATCAAACCGAACGCTTATCCCACAAACTTTTCTTACCTTTGCAGCCGAGAAACATTAAACTATAAAATAAATGAACAGCGAATGGTTTGAATGTAAGGTCCGCTTCGACAAGACGTTGGAGACGGGACTGTTGAAAAAAGTGACAGAGACATACATGGTAGATGCCCTCAGCTTCACAGAGGCCGAGCGCCGCTTCATCGAGGAGATGACGCCCTACATCAGCGGCGAATTCACTGTGACCGATATAAAACGCGCGCGCGTTACCTATATATTTGAGAGCGAGGATGCCGCCGCTGACCGATGGTTCAAGGCCAAGGTGGCCTACATCACCCTCGACGAGAAGAGCGGTGCCGAGAAACGCACCAACCAGACGATGCTGGTGCAGGCAACGGATTTCCGCAATGCGGTGAAGGTGCTGGACAAGAACATGGAGGGCACACTCGGCGACTGGGCAATCGTGAGTATCGCCGAGACCCCCGTCATGGACGTGTTCCACTATAAAAAGGTTGAGGGATGAGGGTTGAGGGTTGAGGGTCTTAAACCTCTTAAACCTCTTAAAGGTTAATCGCTAAACGTTAAACGAAAATGATCTCTGACGAGATACAGCGAATTACGGCACAGCTGCCTGAAGGCGTCAGGCTGGTGGCCGTGTCGAAGTTTCATCCGGCCGAGGCCATCCGCGAGGCCTGCGGCGCAGGACAGCGCGTGTTCGGCGAGAGCCACGCCCAGGAGCTGCAGCGCAAGCACGAGGAACTGGCCGATATCGAGGGGCTGGAATGGCACTTCATCGGCCATCTGCAGACGAACAAGGTGAAGTACATCGCGCCCTATGTGTCGCTCATCCACGCCGCCGACTCCCCTCGCCTACTGACCGAAATCAACAAGCAGGCAGAGAGATGCGGTCGCACCATCCCCTGTCTCCTGCAGCTGCACGTGGCTCAGGAAGAGACGAAGTTCGGTTTCACGCCCGAGGAAGCACAGGCTTATCTGGACAGCGGCGAATGGCAAGCGCTCGGGCACGTTCGTCTGGCCGGCGTGATGGCGATGGCCTCGAACACCGACGACGAGCACCGCATCCGCGAGGACTTCCGTCGCGCCCGCCGCTTCTTCGAGCAGGCACAGACGTACTTCCCCAGCCCGGCGGAGGGAGATAAGGCAGGGGGCTTCACGGAACTCTCGATGGGGATGAGCGACGACTGGCATATCGCCATCGACGAAGGCTCGACACTCATCCGCATCGGCACACAAATCTTCGGCGAAAGGCAGTACTAAGACCGCGAATTTCGGTAAGTTTCCAAAAAAGACAATTCCACCTCGGGATTGTCCTTTTTGGTAGAGATGAGGGAATTTTGGTCGTTTGAAAAGCATTTTTTGCACAGAATATTTGCAAGTGTGCAAAAAACACCCTACCTTTGCACAGATTTTGAAAATTTGTGCAACGCAATTATGGAATGTCCAAGCTTTAACGCCCGTCTGCAAGAGAGCATCCAACAGAATTGGGATTTGGATGCACTGTCGGACTACGGCGCCCAAACATTTCGCTACAAGGACGTAGCGCGTATCATTGAAAAACTACATATTATCCTGGAAGCTTCCGGCGTGCAACACGGTGACAAGGTGGCCATCTGCGGCCGCAACACCGCGCGCTGGGGTATCGCCTTCCTGGCTACGCTGACCTACGGTGCCGTAGCCGTTCCCATCCTGCATGAGTTCCACCCCGAGCAGATCCACGACATCGTGAACCACTCGGATGCCAAGTTGCTCTTCGTAGGCGACCAGATATGGCCGCAGCTCGACATCGAGAAGATGCCGGGACTGGAAGGTGTCTTCGCCAACTCCACAGACGAATACCGCATCCTGCATGGTCGCACCGAGAAAGTGACCTACGCCCGCGAGAACCTCAACCGCCTCTTCGGCGAGCGATTCCCCATGAATTTCCGCGCGCGCGATATACAATATTATAAGGATAGCCCCGAGGAGATGGCCGTGCTCAACTACACGAGCGGCACGACCTCGAACTCCAAGGGCGTGATGATCCCCTTCCGCGCGCTATGGAGCAATGTGGAATTTGCCAGCCAGGTGTATGACGAGCATGTGAAGCCCGGCGATAATGTGGTCAGCATCCTGCCGACCGCACATATGTACGGCATGGCCTTCGAGTTCCTTTATGAGATGACGCGCGGTGCCCACGTGACATTCCTGGGCAAGACACCCTCCCCCACTGTGATGCTGCGCGCCTTCGAGGAGCTGAAGCCGAAAGTGGTCATCGCGGTGCCCCTGCTCATCGAGAAGATTGTGCGCAAGGCCATCTTCCCCAAGATCAACGCTCCCGCCATCCGTCTGGCGCTGATGACGCCGCTGCTGCGCGACCGCATCAAGATGAACATCCGCCGCAAGATGCAGAAGGCCTTCGGCGATAACTTCTTCGAGATCATCGTGGGCGGTGCTGCTATGAACCAGGACATCGAGATCTTCCTGAAGGGTATCGGCTTCAACTACACCATCGGCTACGGCGCTACCGAGTGTGCCCCCATCATCTGCTACGCTCCCTGGACCGAATTCGTGCAGGGTTCCTGCGGCAAGGCCGCTCCCCGCATGGAAGTGCGCATCGACAGCCGCGACCCGCAGAACGTGCCTGGCGAGATTCTCGCCCGCGGCATGAACGTGATGCTGGGCTACTACAAGAACGAGGAGGCCACCGCTGCCACGCTCGACAAGGAGGGCTGGTACCACACTGGCGACCTGGGGGTGATGGATGCCGAGGGCAACGTCTTCATCAAGGGGCGCTCCAAGAATATGCTTCTGGGTGCCAACGGACAGAACATCTACCCCGAGGAGATCGAGGACAAACTCTCGTCGCTGCCCTACGTCACCGAGTGCGTCGTCATCCAGAAGGGCGAACAGCTCTACGGTCTCGTCTATACCGACCCCGATGAGCTGCGCAAGGGCGCCATCAGCCGCAACGGTTTGGAGGCTCAGATGGAAGTGAACAGAACGGAACTCAACAAGATTGTTCCGGCCTACGCACGCCTGCACGCCATCAAGCTCATGGACGAGGAATTCGAGAAAACGCCCAAGAAGAGCATCAAACGCTACAAGTATATGGATTATTCGGTTGAGAGTTGAGAGTTGAGAGTTTAGAGAATTAAAATATTAAAGATATAAAGTGGAAGCACAAAGTTTTAACCGCTGCATACAAGAGAGTCTGCAGAAACACTGGGACCTCGACGGCCTCACCGACTATGGTGTACAGACCTTCCAGAACAAGGACGTAGCCCGCGTCATCGAGAAACTACACATCATCCTCGAAGCCTCCGGCGTAAAGCCTGGCGACAAAGTTGCCATCTGCGGCCGCAACAGCGCTCGCTGGGGCATCGCCTTCCTGGCGACCCTCACCTACGGTGCCGTAGCAGTGCCCATCCTGCATGAGTTCCACCCCGAGCAGATCCACGACATCGTGAACCACTCGGAGTCGAAGCTCCTCTTCGTGGGCGATCAGGTGTGGCCGAAGCTCGATGCCTCCAAGATGCCGAATCTCGAAGGCATCTTCTGCAACTCCAACGAAGAATACTCGCTGCTCTGCGGCCGCACAGAGAAAGTGCGCTATGCCCGTGAGAACCTCAACCGTCTCTTCGGCGAGAAGTACCCCATGAACTTCCGCAAGCAGCACATCAACTACTACAAGGACAGCCCCGACGAGCTCGCCATCATCAACTACACCAGCGGCACCACGTCCAACTCCAAGGGCGTGATGATCCCCTATCGTGCGCTGTGGAGCAACTATGTCTTCGCTGTCGATACGCTGGGCACACAGATGGGCCCCGGCGACAAGATGCTCGCCATGCTCCCCATGGCCCATATGTACGGTATGGCCTTCGAGTTCATCTATGAATTCCTGCATGGCCTCCATGT
The DNA here is from genome assembly GCA_905233765.1 of uncultured Bacteroidaceae bacterium. Taxonomy (GTDB): domain Bacteria; phylum Bacteroidota; class Bacteroidia; order Bacteroidales; family Bacteroidaceae; genus Physcousia. Next base: position 45,763 of record CAJOCU010000004.1, read on the forward strand.
CCACTTCCTCGCCAAGACACCGTCGCCCGCCGTGCTCCTCTCGGCCTTTGCCGACCTGAAGCCGCGCCTTGTCGTGGCCGTGCCGCTGATTATCGAGAAGATCGTGCGCAAAGCCGTGATGCCGAAACTGCAGACGCCTGCCATCAAGATTGCCCTGCACACCCCCTTCCTGCGCGACCGCGTGAAAGCCGAGGTGCGCCACAAGCTGCAGCAGGCCTTCGGCGGCAACTTCATCGAGATCATCGTCGGCGGTGCAGCCTTCAGTCAGGACATCGAGGCCGTGCTCCACGATATCGGCTTCAACTACACCGTGGGCTATGGCACCACCGAGTGCGCCCCCATCGTGGGCTATGCCGGTTGGGAGACCTTCAAGCCCGCCTCCTGCGGACGCCCTGCACCCCGCATGGAAGTGCGCATCGACAGCCCCGACCCACAGCACGTGATTGGCGAGATTCTCACCCGTGGCATGAATGTCATGCTGGGCTACTACAAGAACGAGGAAGCCACCGCCGCCGTGCTTGACAAAGACGGCTGGTACCACACCGGCGACCTGGGTGTGATGGACGCCGAGGGCAACATCTTCATCAAAGGCCGCTCCAAGAACATGCTCCTGGGTGCCAACGGCCAGAACATCTACCCCGAGGAGATTGAGGACAAGCTCGGCGCACTGCCCTTCGTCAGCGAGTGCGTTGTCATCCAGAAAGGCGAGCACCTCTATGGCCTCGTCTATGCCGACCCCGAGGAAGTGAAGGCCGGTGGCCTGTCCGAAGCCATGCTGGAAGCACAGATGGAGGAGAACCGCCAGCAGCTGAACCAGATTGTTCCCACCTATGCCCGACTGCACGCCATCAAGCTCGTGCCCGAGGAGTTCGAAAAGACACCCAAGCGCAGCATCAAACGCTACAAATATTTGAATTACCCAGTATAAAAGCAATCAGCCCTGCCAACCGGCAGGGCTGATGTTTTTTTTAACCTATCATCTGAAGGAATTCGTCCTCGCTGACGATGGGGATGTTGAGTTTCTGCGCTTTCTCGAGTTTCGCGGGCCCCATATTGTCGCCGGCAAGGATGAAGGAGGTCTTGGCGGAGATGCTGCCGGTGTTCTTGCCGCCGTGCTGCTCGATGAGGGCTTTATACTCGTCGCGCGAGTGATACACAAAGACGCCGCTGATGACAACCGTCTTGCCCGCCAGACGATCGCTCTGGGCCGCAAGGGTCTCCTGCGAGAGTTGGAACTGCAAGCCGTGGGAGCGGAGGCGCTCCACGAGGAAGATGTTGTTCATATCGGCAAACCAGCGAATGACACTCTCGGCAATGGCTTGTCCGATGGTGTTGACGGAGAGGAGCTCATCGAGGGTGGCACGCGAGAGGGTGTCGATATCACGGAAGCGACGGGCCAGGGTCTTGGCTACGGTCTCACCTACAAAGCGGATGCCAAGGGCGAAGAGGACACGCTCGAAGGGAACCTGACGGGAGTCCTCGATGGCCTTCACGGTCTTACGGGCAGAAACGATGCGATTGTCATTGAAGCCGCTGAGCTGATCGACGGTGAGGTCATAGAGGTCGGCTACGTTGCGGATGAGGTGACGATTGTACAGGTCGTCGATGGTCTCGGGGCCCAGGGTGTTGATGTCCATCGCGCGGCGGCTGACAAAGTGTTCGATGCGGCCCTTGATCTGGGGCGGACAGCCGGTCTCGTTGGGGCAGTACCAGGCGGCTTCGCCCTCGAAGCGCACCAGCTCGGCACCGCACTCAGGGCAGCGCTTGATGAACTCCACGCGGGGGCCGCGGTCGGGGGTGATGAACGCTTCATCGACAGCCACGATCTTGGGGATGATCTCGCCGCCCTTCTCCACCAGCACGTGGTCACCCAGATGCAGGTCTAAGTCGGACATGAAATCGGCATTGTGCAACGTGGCACGACGCACGACGGTGCCGGAGAGCTGCACGGGGTCCATATTGGCCACGGGGGTGACGGCGCCCGTGCGACCTACCTGGAAGGTCACCTCACGAAGAATCGTCGATTGCTGCTCGGCCTGGAACTTATAGGCGATGGCCCAGCGTGGCGACTTGGCGGTCATACCCAGAGCGCGCTGCTGGCGCTGTGAGTTCACCTTCAGGACGATGCCGTCAGTGGCCACAGGAAGGTTGCGGCGCTCGGTGTCCCAGTAGTCAATGAAGGCATAGATCTCGTCGAGTGTCCGCACCTTACGCATGTGCTCGCTGACCTGGAAGCCCCACGAGCGCGCCGCCTGCAGGTTCTCATAATGTCCGTCTGCAGGCACCTCGTCGCCCAAGAGATAATAGAGGTAGGCATCCAAGCGACGCTCGGCGACCACCGCGGTCTGCTTGCTCTTGAGCGTACCGCTGGCGGCGTTGCGGGGATTGGCGAAGAGCTGTTCCTCGCGCGCCTCGCGTTCACGGTTCAAGGCCTCGAAGCTGGCCCACGGCATGAGCACCTCGCCGCGTATCTCAAAGGAGCGCGGCCAGCCAGTGCCCTCGGCCAGCTGCAGGGGGATGGTGCGGATGGTGCGTACATTGGCGGTCACGTCGTCGCCCTGTACGCCATCGCCACGCGTGACGGCGCGCACGAGGCGCCCTTCCTCGTAGTGTAGCGAGATGCTCAGGCCATCGAACTTCAGCTCGCAACAAATCTCGAAATCCTCGCCGGCCAGGCCTTCGCGCACGCGATCATAAAACTCTGCCACCTCGGCCTTGTTATAGGTATTGGAAAGCGAGAGCATCGGGCGCACGTGCAGCACCGTTTCAAACTCCTGATTCAGGTCGCTGCCGACGCGCTGTGTGGGAGAATTGGAATCTGCAAGTTCCGGATGCCGCGCCTCCAGGTCCGAGAGTTCGCGCAGCAGGGCGTCGAACTCCTGGTCGCTGATGACAGGGGCATTGAGGACATAGTAGTTGTAGTTATGCTGATGCAACTCATGGCGCAGCTCCACAATGCGTTCTTGTTCGGTCATGACAATATTTCGTTAGATTTTCCCTGCAAAGGTAAGCATAAAAAATGAAAGACTTGAAAGAAAGACGAAAAAATGAACCTCAAGGTATTGCTGAAGTGAGGAAAATGCATTACCTTTGCACCGCCAACGTACGGCGACGACATATAACATGAGTGTGATTCAACAACTTTTGGCAACGCTAAAGCCTGCAACACAGAAGCTTGCTTGCCTCTACGCATATATCGGGCAGGACCTCTCAGACGACGACCGGACGCAACTCAGCGTTCATGGTGCTTGCATGTTGGGAGAGCTGCCTCTGTTGACGAACGAGCTGATCAAAGAGGGGATTGTGGTCCACGAGCCCGCCACGCATTTCGCGCCGCAGCGCGAACTCATCCGCCCGCGCTACTACGGCGAGGTGATGCGGTTCTGCCTGAACGAGCACCCCGAGTGGTTCCAGGAATTCGACGAATGGCCACTGACGCGCTACCCCGACTTTGACCAGTTGCAGCGCGCCATCCGCATCTGCCAAACCGGCAAGCGGCCTCAGCCGATTGTGCTCAATGGCACCATACCTCCTTATCTGCTCAGTCTTGTCGATGACCGCCGCTTTGAGCCCCTGGTCACGATGATTCGCGATGTGGATTTCCCAGCCTTCATCACTGCCGTCATTCGCAAATGGATGAAGGAGGACTTCCCAGACCCCGAAGAGATGATTAAGCGGCAGCTGGGATTGCGCAAGTTCGACAACACAGATGCCGACATCCGGGAGATGCGGGCACTGGTGAACTACTTCTTCTTTGTGTGCAAGGGTCAGTACACGCCCCCCACAAGCATCCGCATGACGCCCTCGGAGTTCCTCTCCAAAGGTGTTCACGCGATGGCTCAAGGCAAGAGCGACCTGGCGCTGAAGGTGTTCGGCGATGCCATCAACCTGCGCCTGTCCAAGAACAAAAACGCAGCTCCCTACCCCACTGACACCATCGCCGCCTTCTACTGGGTCATCGCACTATGGACCAGTAAACAGAACGACGCCCGCAAGACGCTCGCAGCATTTGCAGCTCATGCTCGCGAAGAAGGCCTTTACCGTCTGGGCGCCGCGGCACTCCTGGCTGACACCCTTGCCAACCCACTCCAGCGAATGGATATGGACCTGCTGGCCCGACTCATTAATCCCGAAGCGCCCACCGATCGCGAGTTCATCCTCACGCAGCGGATGGCGATGCTCCTGGGAGCCAACCTCGCCGGCATGCCCTTGAACCCCGACACGTTCCAGCCGCAATCCGCTTTCCTGCGTCATGAGGCTGCCGCACATATCACGCTCGAGAAGTACGAGAAGAAGACGCTCACCAGCAGCTTCGGCAATAAGCCCATCTCCGCCTTTGCCAAGGCCAAAGACCCATGGGAGCTGATGCTCGACCGTCTCATCGCCACCGAGAGCCGCAACCAAAGTGCTGACGACGAAGGTGAGCACCGCGTGATGTACACAATCATGAGCGATGGTGAGAGCGTGGAGCTGCGCGAACAGAACCGCCTGAAGGACGGACGCTGGGGCAGCGGCAAGCAACTGCCGTGGAACCGCTTCATCAGCGGCACAGAGCCCTTCATGGACCGCACGGACCAAGCCGTCGTGGCCGATGTGCGTTTCCTGGGTGCCTCGCGCCTCACCGTAGGTATTATCCTGCCACATCTCGTAGGCTCTGACCGCGTTTACACGGGTGAGCAGACGCCCTTCCGACGCGTGACCATCGAGGAGCAGAAGCCCTACGTCATTCTGGAGCGCACGCCGGAAGGCGGTTTCCACCTGCAGTCGAACGTCATCTTCCAGGACCTGCTCTCGCAGAACAATGTCTATCACCGCAACACGGCAATGCACTATGTCTATTTCCCGATGAACGACCGCGAACGCAGTGTGCTGCAAGAGCTGCTCTCTGTGACCGACTTCCCGCCCGAAGCCGAAGAGAAGCTGGCCAAGCTGCTGCCGCTCATCGCACAGACAACAGATATCCATAGCGACCTCATCCCTGATGAGAAAGAACTGGACACGCTGGAGGCTCAAACCAATATCCTCGTGCGCCTGACCCCAGACCCCACGACCCAGACGATGTTCGATGCCTACATCCTCGTGCGACCACTCATCGGCGGCAAGATAGCGCTGCCACCCGCACAGGGAGACGCTGTCATCATCGACCAGAACGAGACCTCGGGACGTGTTCGCATTGAGCGCGATATGGAAGGCGAGGCGCGCAACCTGACCCTCCTGCTGCAGTACTGCCAGGAGCACTACATCGAGCTGACCGAAAACCTCAGTGCACACCTGACCACACCGCAGGTCCTCGATATGCTGGCCTTCATCAGCAGCCATCCCGACATGAGCGCCGTGGAATGGCCTGAAGGCGAACGCCTGAGGATGCGCTCCACACAGCGCGGTGACTGGAATCTGTCACTCGCACAACACGGACGCTGGTTCGAGATCGAAGGCGACGTCCGCCTCGACGACAACTCGGTGCTCACCGCCCAGCAACTGCTCTCGGCCCTGGCCAGCAGCCACGGCGGCTACGTACAGCTGCAGAACGGCGACTACCTATGGCTCTCGGAGAGGCTGCGTCATCAGCTCGATGCACTCGAGAGCCTCACCACCATTGAGAACAACCGCCCTGCCGTTTCTGCCCTGCAGTCAAGTCTGCTCGCAGAACTTGTCCACGGCGACATCGACATCCGCCACGACGAGGAGCTCTTCCAACTCAAGGACCGCATCCGCAAGGCTGACGCGTTCACCCCGGACCCGCCAACGACGCTGCAAGCAACCCTGCGCCCCTATCAGGTCGAGGGTTTCCATTGGATGATGCGTCTGGGTGTATGGGGTGCCGGTGCCTGCCTGGCCGACGACATGGGCTTGGGTAAGACCGTGCAGACGATTGCCTTCCTGCTGGCCCACGCTCACGAAGGTCCCGCCCTCGTTATTGCCCCCGCCAGCGTCGTGCCCAACTGGCGCAATGAGCTGGAGCGCTTCGCACCCACGCTCAAGGCTTATGTCCTCAGCGACTACTTCGAGCGGCAACGTGTCATCGAGGAAGCTGCCAACGGCGATGTCGTCATTATCACCTATGGCATTATGGTCCCGCTGCAGGAGATGATGGCCGGCAAGAAATGGAACACGGCAGTGCTCGACGAAGCACACACCATCAAGAACCGAGGCACGAAGACGAGTGCGGCCTGTATGCAGATACAAGCCGACCACCGCATCATCCTCACAGGAACGCCCGTGCAGAACCACCTCGGCGAGCTCTGGAACCTGTTCCAGTTCATCAACCCCGGCCTGCTCGGCAGCTATGAGCAGTTCCACCAGAAATATATCTTCCCCATTGAAAGCCTCCAGGACACGGAACGCCAGCAACAGCTGCAAACCCTCGTGTCCCCCTTCATGCTACGCCGCACCAAGCAGGCCGTGGCGAAGGAACTGCCCGAGAAGACCGAGATTACCATCAATGTGGAGCTCACCGATGATGAGATGGCCTACTACGAAGTCATCCGCCGCGAGGCCGAGCAGCGCTTCAAGGAAGAAGGCGACCAACTCACCATCAATGCCCTGTCCGAGCTCACGCGCCTGCGCCGCACGGCCTGCTCGCCGGAGCTGACCAACGCCGCGTGGAGCGACGGTTCCAGCAAGGTCAACGCCTTCATGGAACTCGCGCAGAACATCATCGATGGCGGCCACAGCGTCCTCGTCTTCAGTCAGTTCACCTCGTTCTTGAAGATCGTAGCGCAGGCGCTCCAGAACGCCCGTCTGCCGTTCCTCTATCTCGACGGCAGCCTCACGATCAAACAACGCGAGCAGGTTGTGGCCGACTTCCAGAAAGGCAAGAGCCCCATCTTCCTCATCAGCCTCAAAGCTGGTGGCGTGGGACTGAACCTGACAGCTGCCAACTACGTCATCCACCTCGACCCCTGGTGGAACCCCGCCATCGAGCAGCAGGCCACCGACCGCGCCTACCGCATCGGTCAGACGCAAGCCGTCACGGTCTATCACCTGATCAGCCACCACACCATCGAAGAGAAGATCCTGCGCCTGCACGAGAGCAAGCGCGCCCTCTCGGACAGCATTCTCGAAGGCGCCGACAAGAACTTCAAACTCACAGCTCAGGAGATGCTCGAGATGCTCTCCAATCAGTGGTAAGGGGTATAGTTTATAGTTTAAAGTTTAAGGTTTAAGGTTTAAAGGTTAATGAGAATAGATATCATCACTGTCATCCCACAGCTCATCGAGGGTTTCCTCGAAGAGAGCATCCTGGGACGCGCCCAGAAGAAAGGGCTCGTGGAAATCCATCTGCACAACCTCCGCGACTACGCCGTGCGCAAAGACCGTCGCATCGACGACTACCCCTTCGGCGGCTTCGCCGGAATGGTCATGCAGTGTGAGCCCATCGACCGCTGCATCAGCGCCCTTACCGCCGAGCGCCACTACGACCAGATAATCTTCACCACGCCCGATGGTGAGCAGTTCGACCAGCCGATGGCCAACGAGCTGTCGCTCTGCGAGAACATCATCATCCTCTGTGGCCATTACAAGGGAATCGACTACCGCATCCGCGAACACCTGATTACCAAGGAAGTGAGCATCGGTGACTATGTTCTCACGGGTGGTGAGCTGGCCGCCGCCGTCATGACCGACGCCATCGTACGCATCGTTCCCGGCGTTATTGGCGACGAGCAGAGCGCGCTCTCCGACTCGTTCCAGGACAATCTGCTGGCAGCCCCCGTCTATACGCGTCCCGCCGACTACAAGGGCTGGCGTGTGCCCGAGATTCTGCTTTCTGGTCATGAAGCAAAGATCAAGGAGTGGGAGTTGCAACAAAGTCTTGAACGCACAAAACGATTGCGGCCAGACCTGCTGAAGAATGAGGAATGTGGAGTGAAGAATGAAGGGTGATTATTAAAAATGTGTTTGACGAAAGGCTCTGCGTGTTAAATAATCCCAAGAAACGCCCTCCTACCCCATCTTTCAACTTTCCTCTTTCCACTTTCCACTTCAAAAATTCTATCTTTGCACCATAGTAACCCAAAAGAACCGTCATGCCAGATAAAAAAGACAGGCTACATCTCTATATCATCGCCGGCTGCAACGGTGCGGGTAAGACGACCGCATCCTTCACCGTCTTGCCCGAGATGCTCAACTGCCGCGAGTTTGTCAATGCCGACGAGATTGCCAAGGGTCTCTCGCCCTTCAATCCCGAAGGGGTGGCCATCCAGGCAGGACGCCTGATGATTGACCGAATCATTCATTTGCTGAAGGAGGGCGAGACCTTTGCGTTTGAGACGACCCTGGCCACCCGCTCCTACGTGAATCTTATCCAACGAGCCCAGAAGCGCGGCTACTTCGTGACGCTGCTCTTCTTCTCGCTCTCCAGTGCCGAGCAGGCCATTGCCCGCGTGGCAAAACGTGTCAGCCTCGGCGGTCACAACATCCCCACAGATGTCATCCTGCGCCGCTATGAAGCCGGCTTGCAGAACTTCTTCCAACTCTACACCCCCATTTGCGATTACTGGACGCTCTATGACAATTCCAACATCCCGGGCGAGAAGATTGCCTACGGATGGAAGGACGAACGCGTCAGTGTTGTAGATAAGGAAAAATACGATCGTTTCTATTCATTATACGCAAAAGCCGAAGACCATGAGTGACCGAGAAATCAAAGAAATGCAGCAGCGCATCGACAAAGGTATCCTGCTGGCACAGGAACGGCTCGTGGAACGCTCACGGCTCTTCCATTCAACCCTTGTTGTCAATCGCGGCGGACACGTCGTAGAACTCCTCCCCGAAGAACTCTAAGAAAAAGGGCTATCGCAGTTGCGATAGCCTTTTGCTTTTTACAATCAAATCACCTCGATGCCCATCTTCTCACACAACTGAAGGCTGAGCTCCTTGAGTTTGAATTTCTGGATCTTGCCTGAGCCCGTGAGGGGGAACTCATCGACGAAGAAGACGTACTTGGGAATCTTGTAGCGCGAGATCTTGCCCTTGCAGAAGTCGCGGACGTCCTCGGGTTCCATCGTAGCGCCGGGCTGCAGGATGATGAAGGCGCCGACCTCCTCGCCGTATTTCTTCGAGGGCACAGCGGCCACCTGCACGTCCTTGATGCCGGGCATCTGATAGAGGAATTCCTCTATCTCGCGCGGATAGACGTTCTCGCCGCCACGGATGATCATATCCTTGATGCGGCCGGTGATGCGGTAGAAGCCGTTCTCGTCCTTCACGCCCAGGTCTCCGGAGTGGAGGAAACCGTTCTTGTCGATGACCTCGGCGGTGGCGGTGGGGTTCTTGTAGTAGCCCTTCATGACGTTGAAACCGCGGCAGCACATCTCGCCCTGCACGCCTACGGGACATTCCTCGCCCGTTTCGGGGTCGAGGACTTTCACCTCCACGAAGGGATAGTCGCGGCCCACGGTGGTGCAGCGCTGCTCGAAGCTGTCGTTGAGGCAGGTCTGCGTCATTCCCGGCGACGACTCGGTGAGACCATAGACGCTGGTAATGGTCATGAACATCTTCTCCGACACACGCTTCATCAGCTCCACAGGACAGAGGCTGCCGGCCATGATGCCCGTGCGGAGGCTGGACATGTCGAACATGGAGAACATGGGATGGTCGAGCTCGGCGATGAACATCGTGGGCACACCATAGACGGCGGTGCAGCGCTCCTTGTGGATGGAGGCGAGCACGACGAGCGGGTCGAACTTCTCCACCATCACCTCGGTGCAGCCGTGCGTGAGGCAGTTCATGGTGGCCAGAACGACGCCGAAGCAGTGGAAGAGCGGCACGCAGACGCAGAGCTTGTCGTCCTGCGTGAAACCCATATTCTCGCCCGTGAAGTAGCCGTCGTTGGCAATGTTGAAGTGCGTCAGCATCACACCTTTGGGGAAGCCCGTGGTGCCGCTGGTGTACTGCATGTTGCAAACGTCGTGGCAGCTGACGTTGCGCTTCATATCAAGGAGCACTTCGTCGTCGATGTTCTGTCCCAGGAGCAGCAGTTCGGCGGTGTTGTACATTCCGCGGTACTTCTCCATGCCGATATAGACGACGTTCTTGAGATGTGGGAAGCGCTTGCTCTGCAGGCGTCCGCGCTCGCACTGGCGCAGCTCGGGGAGCATTGTGTAGGTCATCTCCACGTAGTCGCACTCCCATGTGCCGTTGGTGATGCAGAGCGTGTGCATGTCGGAGTCCTCGCAGAGGTACTCCAGCTCGTGCTGCTTGTAGTTGGTGTTCACGGTCACAAGGACGGCACCGATCTTTGCGGTGGCATAGAGGAAGGTGAGCCAGTCGGGGACGTTGGTGGCCCAGATGCCGACGTTGCTGCCCTTCTTGACACCGATGGAGATGAGGCCCTTGGCCAGGTTATCTACGCGCTCGTTGAACTGCTTCCACGTGAAGCGGAGGTCGCGGTCGCTATATACGATGTATTCCTTGTCGGGCGTCGTCTCGGCCCAGTGCTCGAGCCATTGACCGAGGGTGCGCTCGTAGAGCTGATAACCCTCGGAACCCGTCTCGGCGGGATAGGTCCTGTCAGGCAGCGGTCTGCCTGCCATATCTAATTTAACGTTGCTCATTGTTTAGAACGGAATATAAACGACGGCGAGAATCTTGGCGGCTTTGCCGGTGGCACCGTGGACGTGGTGCTCCACGATGGAGTCATAGAAGATGCTGTCGCCTTCGCCCAGCGTGTAAGCGGTTTTGCCATAGGAAATCTCCACCTCGCCGGAGAGGACATAGATGAACTCCTCGCCCTCGTGGGCCGACAGCTTGAAGTTCTTCTCCTCGGAGGGCTGGATGTCAATGACGAAAGGCTCCATGTGGCGCCCGGCCTTCTGTTTGGCCAGCGAGTGGTACTCCATGTTCTTGCGGGCATCGACGGCATCGTTGGAGAAGCTGATGCTGCCTGTGCGCTCAGCAGCGCGGCACACCACGGGACCCAACTCATCGCTGTCATCGAGGAACGTTCCCAGACGCACACCCAAGGCACGCGCAATCTTGATCAGCGGGCCCAGCGAGGGCAGGAACTGGTCATTCTCAATGGATTGGATTTGTTCGACCGAGAGACCGCTACGTTCGGCAATCTCCTCAACAGAGATGTTCTTCGTCTCCCGAAGGCCTTTAATCTTGTTACCTACAACAGAGTGATGAGTGGACATAAGACTGAAGATTTTGATGTTAACGCTTGTGTTTCGGGCGCAAAGGTACACTTTTCTACGGAAACAGCGGCACATTGGTGACTTTTTTTCACCAATACACCTGAAAAACCGACGAATGTCAAGCCTTAATGCGCTGCTCCTATCAAATCGTGCACGCTGGCGATGCCGTGCCGCTGGAGATAGTCCTCGATGCCGCGGACGACTTTCACCGTCACGGCAGGGTCGATGAAGTTGGCCGTGCCGATCTCGATGGCGGTGGCCCCGGCGAGGATGAACTCGATGGCATCGGTGGCGTTCATGATACCGCCTAAGCCCACGATGGGAATCTTCACGGCATCATAGACCTGCCATACCATGCGCAGTGCCACGGGCTTCACGGCAGGGCCGGAGAGTCCGCCCGTGCCGATGCTGAGGACGGGCTTGCGGCGTTCGGCATCGATGGCCATTCCCATGAGCGTGTTGATGAGCGAGACGGCATCGGCACCCTCGGCCTCCACGGCGCGGGCGATGTCGGCGATGCTGGTCACATTGGGTGAGAGTTTCACTATCAGGGTCTTGGGATAGACGGCACGGACGGCACGGACCACGCTGGCAGCGCCCTCACAGGTGACGCCGAAGGCCATGCCGCCCTGCTTCACGTTGGGGCATGAGATGTTGAGTTCGATGGCGGGGATGTCATCGAGCTCCGCGATGCGACGGGCACATTCGGCATAGGTCTCCACGCTGTGGCCGCTGACGTTGACGAGCACGGCGGTGTCCAGTTTCCGCACCTCGGGGTAGATGTGCTCGCAGAAGTAATCCACGCCCTTGTTCTGCAGCCCCACGCAGTTGAGCATCCCCTGTGCGGTCTCTGCCATGCGAGGATACGGATTGCCCTCGCGCGGCTCCAACGTGGTGCCCTTGACGATGATGCCGCCCAGCTGCGACAAATCCACGAAGTCAGCGAACTCCAGGCCGTAGCCGAACGTGCCGGAAGCGGTCAGAACGGGGTTCTTCAAGTTCAGGGAGCCTATTCTTGTTCTTAAATCAATCTTTTCCATTACCACTTCAATTTTTCAACGTTAAACACCGGCCCCTCCTTGCACACACAGAGATGCCCGTCCACGGTGTCCTCGACACAGCAGAGACAGGCGCCAAGGCCGCAGGCCATCAGGTTCTCGAGCGACGCCTCGCAGGCGATGCCTTTCTCGCGGGCCAGACGGGCAACAGCCACCATCATGGGCTTGGGGCCACAGGTGCAGATGCGCTCGAAGCCGTCCTGCTGCCAGATGCTGTGCTGCGTCACGAAACCGCGCTCGCCGGCACTGCCGTCCTCTGTGGTCAGATAGACATCGCCGAGGGCACGGAAGCGGTCCAGCTGCATCAGGTCATCGGCCGTGCGACCGCCCAGCAGGAATGCGGGCTTGCTGCCCAGTGTCACCAGCTCCTGACCCAGATACAGCAGCGGTGCCGTGCCTACGCCGCCGCCCACCAGCAGGTAACGACGGTCAGCCTCCATCGTGAAGCCGTTGCCCAGCGGGGCTACGATGTTCACCACATCGCCCTCCTTGAGCAAGGACATCGCGCGTGTCCCCTCTCCCACCACGTGCACGAGCAGCCACAGCTCGTTGGCCGCACGATCCACGAGGTTGATGCTGATGGGACGGCGCAGGAAGGTCTGCGGCGACCCGTCCACGCGCACCTCCACGAACTGCCCCGGCTGCATCGCGGGCAGCGGAGCCGAGGGGTCGGTGAGTTGCAGCAGCACGTAGCCTGGCCGCGGCTCTGTGATGTGCCGCACGACCAGATCCAAGATATATTTCTTCATTGTTTCTCTTTGATAAATCTTAATAAGTTGGCCACAAAGGTAGTGAAAACTTTCGCGCATATCATCGTTTTCACGTTAAAAAAAGTTAGACTATTGTGCCATTTGCAAACGATAGGCTATCTTTGCAGTCTAAATCAACAAAACGCACCTGGTGCAACAAAAACACACTCTTATGCGCAAACTTCTTATCACACTTTTTGCCCTTTCGCTACTTTCCCTGAATGGTATGGCCCAAAGCGCCCGTAAGGTGCTGGACACCACCGCATCGCGCCTCACCAAACAAGGCGGCGTAATGGCGCAGTTCAAAGCCACGCAATACGACGGCAGCGCCCCCAAAAGCGAGACCACCGGCGACATCCAGATGAACGGCCGCAGCTTCGTCATCTCCACCAATGAGCTGACCACCTGGTACGATGGCAAGACCCAATGGAGCATGATGAAGGGCAGCAACGAAGTAAACGTCTCCGAACCCGACGAGGACGACCTCGCAGAGCTGAATCCCGCCGTGCTGGTGAACATCTACAAACGCGGTTTCAACTACAACATGAAGAAATCCACGTTGCGCAACCGCCCCACCTTCGTCGTACACCTGTGGCCCAAGTACAAGGGCACCGACTACTCCGATATCCTCATCGACATCGACCAGAGCACCTACAACCCCCTCTGCATCCGCGCCAAGCGCGAGGGCAACTGGGTTCGGCTTTCCATCCTGACGTTCCAGAACGGTTTCGTGTTCCCCGCCAACACCTTCACCTTCCCCAAACAGAACTATCCCAACGTCGAAGTCATCGACCTGCGATAACCCTTAAACCCTTGAACTCTTTGAACCCTTAAACCCTTGAACCTCTTGAACCCTTAAACCCTTGAACCTCTTGAACCCTTGAACCCTTGAACCTCTTGAACCCTTAAACTCCAAACAATGGAACATCATAAGCTCCTCATCCTCGGCAGCGGCCCTGCAGGCTACACGGCTGCCATCTACGCCGGCCGCTCCGGCCTCACCCCCGTATTGTATGAAGGTCTCCAGCCCGGCGGCCAGCTCACTACCACCACCGAAGTGGAGAACTTCCCCGGTTTCCCCGAGGGCATCGACGCCAACGAGCTGATGGACAACCTGCGCAGCCAGGCCGAGCGCTTCGGCTGTCAGTTCCGCTCCGCTATGGCCATCAAGACCGACCTCAGCCAGGCCCCCTATCACCTCTGGTTCGACGATGACAGCGAGGTCACCTGCGACGCCCTCATCATCGCCACGGGCGCCAGCGCCAAGTACCTTGGTCTGGCCGATGAAGAGAAATACCGCGGACAGGGCGTCTCGGCCTGTGCCACCTGCGACGGGTTCTTCTACCGCAAGAAGACCGTGGCCGTTGTGGGCGGCGGCGATACCGCCTGCGAGGAGGCCTCCTACCTGGCCGGCCTCGCCTCCAAGGTCTATCTCATCGTACGCAAGCCCTACCTGCGTGCCACACAGATTATGCAGGAGCGCGTATTGAACAACCCGAAAATCGAAGTGCTTTTCGAGCATAACACCGTGGGCCTCTTCGGCGAGAACGGCGTAGAAGGAGCACATGTCGTCTATCGCAAGGGCGAGGCCGACGAGCGCCGCTATGACATCGCCATCGACGGCTTCTTCCTCGCCATTGGCCATCGGCCCAACTCCGACATCTTCCGTCCGTGGGTGAAGACCGACGAAACAGGCTACATCCTCACCGAGGGCGACTCGCCCCGCACCGGCATCCCCGGCGTATTCGCCGCCGGCGACGTGGCCGACCCGCACTACCGCCAGGGTGTCGTTGCTGCCGGCTCGGGCGCCAAAGCAGCCATCGAGGCAGAGCGCTATCTCGCCACTCTTTAAGACAACAGATATTCCAGGAGTCCTGCTTCTGGAATATCCGTTTCTACACTTCACACAAAATAATCATGAAACACCTTTTCTCTTTTCTACTCTTGGGATTGGCAGCTCTTTCCGCCTCCGCCCAACCGGACTTCGGTCAAGCCCGCCTGCTGAACGATGGCTGGCGGTTCCGTTTGGGTGATGATAGCGCCGCCATTGCGCGCGACTACGACGACCGCCAATGGCAACGCGTACAACTGCCCCACGACTGGAGCGTCGCACAGCCGATGTCCCCCGACTGCGGTTCCTGCCAGGGCTACCTCCCCGGCGGCATCGGATGGTATCGCCGCACGCTCACGGTGAGCGCCGACGACCTCGCCGACGGTCGCAAGCTCTACATCTATTTCGAGGGTGTCTATAACCGCTCCTCCGTCTATGTCAACGGTCATCTGCTCGGCTACCGTCCCAGCGGATTCGCCTCGTTCCTCTACGACCTCACACCGCACCTCCGAGCCGACCAGGAGAATGTTTTGGCCGTGCGCGTTGACCACTCGTGCCAGAACGACTCGCGCTGGTACACAGGCTCCGGCATCTATCGTCCCGTGTGGCTCGTCAGTGCTCCAGCCACCCATCTGGCCTTGTGGAGTACGTCTTATAAAGTAAAGATTCCCAGTGTAAAGAAGGCCGTGATTGAAGTAAAGGTGGAAGCTCCACTCCTCACCCATCCCGTCAGGGAGGGGAACTTTTCACTTGCCATTGAGATTCTTGATGCTGACGAAAAAGTCGTCGCCACCAAGCGCAGCCCCCTCCCCGCCGAAGGGGTCGGGGGTGGGTCTTTCTCCATCTCCTCTCCAAAGCTCTGGACCCTCACCTCGCCCTACCTATATAAGATACGCACGCGCCTGATGGAAGACGACCACGAGGTGGACCGCTCCGAGGTGCCCCTTGGACTGCGAACCACCGCGTTCTCCCCCGAGAAGGGCTTTGCCCTCAATGGGCAGTGGATGAAGGTCAAGGGCGTCTGCCTGCACGACGATGCCGGAGCCCTCGGCACCGCCGTTCCCGCTGCCGTGTGGAAGCAGCGCCTGACAGCCCTCAAGCGCCTCGGCGTCAACGCCATCCGCATGAGCCACAACCCACACGCCCCGGCCCTTTACGCACTCTGCGACACACTCGGTCTGCTCGTCATGGACGAAGCCAGCGACGAATGGGAGTTCCCCAAGCGCAAGTGGCTGAAAGGCTGGAACCAAGGCAAGCCCGGCTTCGAAGGCACCTACGACTACTTCGAGGAATGGATCGACCGCGACGTAGCCGATATGGTGCGCCGCGACCGCTGCCACCCCAGCATCTTCCTCTGGAGCATCGGCAACGAAGTCGATTACCCCAACGATCCCTACTCCCACCCCGTGCTCAACGGCAACGGCAGCGACTTCACACAGCCGGCCTATGGCGGCTACAAACCCGAGCAGCCCAATGCCGAGCGCATCGGCATCATCGCCCAGCGTCTGGCCAAGATTGTGCGCAGCCTCGATGACTCGCGTGCCGTCACAGGCGCCCTCGCCGGTGTCGTCATGAGCAATGAGACAGCCTACCCCGAGGCTGTGGACGTCGTGGGCTACAACTACACCGAGAGCCGCTATACCACCGACCATCAGCGCTATCCGCAGCGCGTCATCTACGGCAGCGAGAACCGCCACGACCTCCCCGCGTGGAAAGCCGTCCGCGACAACGAGCACATCTTCGGACAGTTCCTGTGGACAGGTATCGACTATCTCGGCGAGAGCGGCCCCTGGCCAGCACGTGGCTCCACCGCAGGGTTGCTGGACCTCGCCGGCAACGTGAAACCCCTCGGGCACTACCGCGCCGCGCTGTGGGCCGAGCAGCCTGTGTGCTATATCGGCACCACACCCCTCATGCAACCCAATGGTCGTCGCAACCGTAACCGCAACTGGGTCTCCCCCTACGCTCCCGCCGTCTGGAACTATGAGGACGGCCAGCGCGTCCGCGTCGTCTGCTACACCAACGCTCCGTCTGCACGTCTGCTGCTGAACAACACTCCCATAGGCGGCGACCCCAAGCGCGACGAAGACACCGACATCCTCTACTGGGACATCGACTATCAGTCCGGAACGTTGCGCTGCGAAGCCACCAACGGCGCCACCTCCACGATCACCACCTGCGGACGTCCTTATGCCCTGCGCGCTACCCTCGACCCCACCGCATCGGCGTCCGGCGACGTCGTCCTCATCCATATCGAGGTCGTTGACGAAGACGGCAACTTCGTACCGCTGGCCGACAATGACATCACCTGCCACATCGACGGTATCTCACGTCTGCTCGGCTTGGAGAACGGCGACATCAGCGACACCTCCAACAAAACCGACCGCCACGAACGCGCCCACGCCGGCCGCCTCCTGGCCTACATCACCCGAGGCAACGCCACCATCCGCTTCACCTCTCCCCTCCTCCGCCCAGCCGAAGTGAGCGTGTCCCATTAGTAGATTTCTACAAAGCTTCAAGCTTTATCATCGTTTCTCACAGGTGAGAAAGATTTTTCTCATGCGTGATAAACTTTTTTCTCACGCGTGATAAAGATTTTTCTCACGTGAGAAAAATTTGTCCCATGCGTGGTACAAAACATAAGACCACGGTCTTACGGCTCGAGGACCGCGGTCTTATGGCCGGAGGACCATGGTATTCTAATTCAAGGACCGGCCTACCCTCCCCCATCCTATTCTGTGTGAATCGTCAAAAAAGCGTTCCAACCTACACCTTTTCACCCAACCTTCACCCGAACCTACACCCACTTATCCATCTCATATTCTGACATTTCACTATCAAAGGTGTAGGTATGTAGGTTATTTGGAGAAAATTTACGCGCGCGTGTTTCACCCGCGAACCTTATTTATATATTCCCTCCTTTCCGGAGGGTTCGTAGGGTTTTTCGCAAAAGTTTTTTCAAAACAGTTAGCACATGTCACTTTTTTGACTGATTGAAGTGCCCCCAAAAGTTGAACTGTAGTGATATGTGCTAACTATTTTGAATAAAAAAATTTTTATTTTGACTTGACATAAAGAAATAATCGCTATCTTTGTGCCCGAAAGGGCACGAATCGAGTAAAAAAACGATGGGAAAACCTCAGCGGAGGGGCCTGATCAATCTTAATGGGAATCATAGCGTTTGTGCTATATTCGATGATGTCCAAGAACCTAGGAAATTCATAAGACATCCAATGTAACGAATAAGTGCCGACGTCTACGCGATAGCGTGGACTGGACTTATCTACATGGATGGGTTTTCCTAGGACCTTTGGACATCGATAAGAGCGGTTCACGCTCTTATTGTGTCCAAAGGTTCTATGTTGAGAACCCATTATCATTCGAATAGAGGTCCATTCGCTTTAAAGCTATATGCGTAAATGGATTTTTTATCAAAGAATTACAATCTGTCAACAACCCACGCTCTATACATGGGATATATCCGTATCGTGGGAAGATCGCTGCCTTAGATGCAGAGCAAATACTTTCTCAGATGCCAAAAGGTAGTACTGTTCTTGATCCCTTTTGTGGTTCAGGGACAATCGTTTATGAAGGCCTGAAATATGGCTTGCATACAATTGGTATCGATGCTAATCCGATTGCTGTTACTTTGTCAAACGGAAAGATACACATCCCCTTGTCTTTCCAAGAAGTGAAAGACGAAGTTGAGTGTTTAATCAATAAAGCTAATAATCTGTCTGAGGTACCAACAGCATCAGAATATCCTACAAGTATATTCCATGAGAAGTCTCTCAATGAAATAATGAGGATGAGTGTTCTCTATAATGAGATGTCAGATTATGTGAAAGCGTGCTATCTAGGCACTATTGCTTTAACAGCAAGAGGATGCAATGACTACAAATGGACATCAAGTACGGTAGGGAAAAACATTGAACCTAAACGATACATACCTTTCTATGAAAAACTTCAGTTGAAAGTAAATAAACACTTCCTACCGATAGCTAATAGCAGCATGGTTTATTATGAAGACAGCAGAAATCTTGACAAAATCATCAAACCAAATTCTGTTGACTTCATTTTTTCGAGTCCGCCATATTTCGATTGTCTTGACTATACTGCATATTATGCAAGAATTATCTACGACATTTTAGGCTACGAAAGGATTCAAATCAGATCGCGTCTAATACAAAACTTTGAGAACTACAAAGAGGATATGAAAACTGTCCTTAACAAACTTTACGAAGTTCTCAAACCTAGTGGTCAAGTTATTTTCGTGGTAGGCGACAAGAAGATACATGGAAAGGTGATTAATGGCGCTGAATTTTTCCAAACCATAAGTCCATTCAAAAGCTATTCTATTGTAGAGCGTTCCTACTCTGGGACTAGCTCAAAAGTATTCGATGCAATTAATAAAACTGAAAGAAAGGAGCAGATTATAATATGGACAAAATAAACAAATTGATTATAGGTGATTCATCTGTCTTCAATCATGATTCGAGTGATATGAGTGTGATACCAGATGAGAGTGTACATTTGATAATTACAAGTCCACCATATTGGACTTTAAAAGATTATGATGTTGATGGACAGATAGGAAAAGGAAGTAGCTCTTATGACTATTACCTAAGTGAATTGAATAAGGTATGGAAAGAATGCGTCCGCGTTTTGGTACCAGACGGAAAAATTTGCATAAATATCATGCCGTTCCTTCTCACTGGTAAAGCTGCAAGATTTGACAGAAGAGAAACCAGATTGGTGTTGGGCGATATAGAATCGTTCATGAATACAACAGGGTGTATGTATCAATTTGGATTGTACATCTGGGATAAAAGAAAGATTGCAAGATTTAGTTCATTTGGGAGCTATCCCTATCCACCAAATATTTTCTCTACTTATCCTTACGAATGGATTACGGTTTTCTCAAAAGAGGGGAAGCGTAAACCGGTTCCTAAAGAAATAAAAGAGAAGTCGAAGCTTACGACAGAAGAATGGCAAAAGTGGGCCATCAATTCTATATGGGAAATGCAACCTGCAAAGGCAAAATCAGAAGGTCATCCTGCTCCGTTCCCCAAAGAGCTTCCCATGCGTCTAATTAAACTATATAGTTTTTGGGGAGACACTGTATTAGACCCATTTGCTGGAACGGGAACAACACTTTTAGCGGCTCAAGAACTTGGACGTAAATCCATCGGCTTTGAGTTGAATCCAGAGTATATAAAGCTCATAAAGAATAAACTTTCCCCTATAATTTCCCAACAATGCCTATTTACAGAGGAAACATAAATAGTACACTAGCTTCAATTGTAACTAACTCGTCAGACGGTGAGGAAAAACAATTCTTTTATCACATACCATGCAAGAAAGAGTTGGACTCGCTAGTGTATTTTGCCAGCAACATTGAGTCGAAAAACCGTTCTGTGTTTATACGAGTAAACTATGAATGGGAGTACGGTTTGAGGGCAAGGAGAATAGATTTGGTTTCAAAGGAAGCAAATACTATCACCTTATATAAGAAGTCGACAAAGTTTTCAACAGACAGTAATGCTATAGATCTTTCTCGACTTAAAGAAAGTGTTACTGATTCTTTCCCTAACGTGAACGTCAAGTGTATGCTTTTATTTTCCGAAGCAATCGAAGAACAGAGTATACGTCAGACATTAGATTCTTTAAAACTTGATGTGGGATTTCTGATAATATTGTAATTATGGCATTTCTAATCAATCGTACTGCAGCAGCCAGAATTGAATGTTTGCATGCACTCGCCTTGTTAATTGTGGAGAAGTTTGGCACATACGGGAAACCATTCAATCTTAAGGATGTTAAGTTTGACCGTAATGCCGTCAACATCCACCAATATTGTACATTGCTCAAAGAGGACGATTTAGTTGGTAAGTATTGTCGGTTTAAAGAAAATCCGCTTGATGATGCTGGATGCTCCATCACAAATGGGGTACTAAGCGACACAACAAAGTCAAAAGAAGTTAGCAACACAATAAATGCAATGCACGCACTTGGCTTTGTTGAACGAGTAGGAAGAAAGGTCAGAATAACATCTTTTGGCGTTAGGTTTGCTAAAGCTAAATACGGAACTGGTGATATGCAGGCAATCATTAAAAAAGCTGTTTTGAATTATGGCCCAGTTGTCGGTGTAATGTATGGCCTATCAAAATATAACCCTGGTGACACCTTTAATGTTAGTGAGATAAATGTTGGGTATCCATCCCCAACTGAATTTGTAGAATATAATGGATCAATGGTAGAACTCTCTGCAGGCTCCACGCAGGATTCAAACACAAGAACAAAATCGTGTATATTAGCTTGGCTGACTCAGGGAGGTTATATCAAGCCTGTTCATTTTACGCCATCAGATTCCCCATATCCACATGTAGCTTACCGTGATTATATTAATAGCGAACATCGGATGGGACAGTTGTATGAAATAGTAGATTTCCCAAATACCGAGATAACAGATAGACCTCTCAACTATGACAATCTTACAAAAATGAATTTCTGTCTTAGGGAGAATGGGCAATCTGTTGTCCGTGAAGCGACGATGTATTACGAAACAAAAATCAAAAATCGTCGATTTGCTATTCTTTTCCTTCTTAATCTTGCTTTTCAAAACAAAACCGCAGTTGCATTAAGCGATATCATAGATGTCTTGAAAGAAGATAAAAGTAAATTTGTGGTTTCTGAAGAGGATTTGGAAGAAACCATCTCGACTGAGATAGAGATTGCTTTCATGGCAGGAATACCATATGTAGGACGATATATGAACGGGAAACTATATCTACAACCGACAAAAGGGCTTAATTTAAAAGAGTTGGAGGAAGGTGCTCCTCAAGAAGTCATAAACTTTCTAAACCAATATAGCTATTAATGGGCAAGTTTTGTTTATACGCAGACAACCGGCTTGATGCCCCTTGTGCTTTTTTACAAATGTACAAATATTCGTATCTTACTCATTTTATAGATGACGAAAGACATAGTAAGGGTAAATCATCACATAGCGTTCCATTATTGGTTAGTTGCTTAAAGAATGGCGAAGACACGGTTAGTAGGTTCACTGTTAAAGATGAGTGCTGCATTAATTGTATGTTTTGTGTCTTCGGTTGTGTGGGAAACAGAATTCTTTTAACAAATAGATTCCACCCGAAAAAGTTTTGTTATGACATCACAACAGAAGAACTGTCAGAATTAGAGAAGACTGCACAGAAACTATTCAAAGGCACATTCATTCAATTACCCAAAGTCCCAATTAGTCAATTATCTGTAAAATATAAAAGTTTTGAATCATTTACAGCTGTCGATGAAACCAAGAATATTGCCGTTTGGACAGCAAATGTTATGAAATTCCTCAGCACGTCTCTTGAACCACGTCTTTCTTTAGAGGTCGGTTTGCGTATTTATCAAAGAGATAGAGGAGGAAGATTAGATGTAAGCCTACTAAACACAAGGGATAAGTTTCTTTTTGTAGCAGAAACAAAAGTAGACTTCAACCACATGATGGCAGAAGGCCGATATGAGTCTCAGATGATTGCCTATGAGACTGAGTTGGAGCAAGTTGACAACGGCATTAAGCGAGCCAAGTTTTTGGTCATTGGAGGTCGCGAATGTGATCTGCTTCCGTCTTCAGTAAGAGGTGCTACTTCAGGTCCACGTGCAGATTTGTTTTATAGTGTTCTGCGCAAACAAAATTTGTTCTTCTTCTCAGCAAATGCCTTGCTTGCACTCGGTTTACAGAAGTTGTATATTTCAATCAATAAATATTCGTTAGAGTCTCTATATCCTATTATCAATCACAAGAACTTTGTTGGTCTTTTATCTTCTGGTGTAGTTTCTACAGACGGAAGGATTATAGCCTTAGATGAAGCTCTACAACTGGTAAATCAGTAGTTACTTATAGTTTCCCAATCACCTTCAATCGGCTTCTGATAGCCCCCACACTTCTCTCAAACATCTCTGAGAGTTCATGGATAGAATGACCTTCATTGAATAGGCGTCCTAAAAGAGCGTCTGCTTCTTCGTCCCATCTCTCATAAGCATAACCGTTTTCTTTTCTCCGCACCTCAATAGAATGCGATTCCGACGGATAGCTTTCATTTTGAGAAACGGTCTTGAGTTTCAGATAATCAATTACCTTGTCTATCGCATTTCTAAAGAGCAGTAACTCGGATTTATCAATGAAAATATCATTTCTCTGAAAAATACCATTTCCTAAACGCTTGCTTTGGGTAATCTTGAGATATTCTGTTTGCGTGTTATTCTTTAAATCAAAAAACAATTTTCCTTCTTCAGTTGTGATGGCGTAGCTTAACTGTTCTCGAATCCCATGACTATTTATGCTGTCAACATTATACTCTGCTTCTGCCTCAGCTACGGCAGGTATAGTCGTGTCTTCAAAGACAGGATAGGGTTGGTGTCTGGGGATCGCGATGATGTCCAGTGATATGTGCTAACTATTTTGAAAAAAGTTTTTTACTTCTCCTTCGAGTAGCGCTTAATCAAGTTATAGGCGCCATAGAGGCCGTACTCGCCGGCTTGTGAGAGGTCGGAGAGGGCGCGCTGGATCTGCCCGTCGAGGATGGAGGCGATGCCGCGGTTATAGTAGGCATCGGGGAAGCTGGGGTCGATGTTCAGGGCCTTGGTGTAGGCGTCATAAGCCTTCGAATGCTCGTGCTTGGCCAGATAGATGTTGCCGATATTGTACCACGCGTAGGCGAAGTTGGGGACGAGTCTGACGACGCGCTCCAACTCGTCCAGCGCACGGCTGTAACCCATCTGCGAAGCGAGCTGGCCGGCATCGTCGCTCATGGCTTCGACCTGACGACAATACATCTGCGCCTGCATGAAGGGTATCAGCGCATCCTGGGCATCGAGGGCTGCTGCGCTCTCGAGATCGGCGGAGGCGGCTTCGAAATCGCGGACGTGGTAGTAGGACAAGGCTCGCGCCATATAGAGTATCGTGGAGGGCTTCGAGGAGGAGTCGAGCATGGTGGAGAGGCGTGTGATGACGGCGAAATGGAGCTGCAGCTTGTCGTTCTCCAACGTGGGCTCGTTGTTGGTGAGATAGACGGGGAGACCCCATTTCGCACGCGCATTCAGCTGCTCCAGCAGACGATGGTAGGGGATGTTGCGGTTTGTGGGGCTGAGCTGGCGATGCTGGCTGAGCACGAAGAGGGGCTGCGGCTTGAGATCGACCTGATGATCCTGCACCTTGCCGCGATAGGCGCTGGCGTACTCGCGCTCGGGCTCGTTGGTGTCGGCCTCTACGAGGCTGGCATAGTGGTTGATGTCGCGCTCGCTCTTCTTACGGGTCTTGGAGGGCTTGTGCTTGATGCCGGCACGGGCGTCGGTGCGGGCCTTGAGGATGCGGAACTCATCGCGCTCGGCACCATAGGTGTCACCCAGCTTGCGACGGATGGCTGCGCGCTGCTGGTAGCCGACGAGGAAGTCGGGGTAGGCATCGAGGACGGTGGTGATGTCGCGCAGGGCGGCACGGTAGTCGCCGGTCTGATCCAGGAGGAGTGCGCGGTTGAAGAGGGCGATCATGTTGTCGGGCTCGACAGAGAGGACGTAGTTGAAGTCCTCGATGGCGGCATTGTCCTCGCCCACCTGTGCACGCAGGAGTCCGCGGTTGAAATGTCCGAGGTAGTTGCGGGGCTCTATCTCGAGCGCCTGGTCGTAGTCGGCCATAGCGCCGCGCAGGTTGTTCTGATGGAAACGGGCCAGCGCACGGTTGACGAAGTTACCGGCTATGCGTGGGCGCTGGAGGATGGCTTTGTCTATCTCGCCCTCGGCCTGGGCATACTGGCCACGCTGGAGGCTGATCATGGAGCGCATGGTCCACGCCTGCGCATCGAAGGCATCGAGCACAAGGGCTGAATCCACGAGGGCGAGGCCGCGCACGGTGTCGCCCTGCTGGATGGCGACCTGCGCCTTCATGGTCATGTTCTCGGACTCGCGCGGCCAGTAGCGGATCATCTGGTCGAGGATGGAGTCGGCACCGACGTAGTCCTTCTTCTCGAAATAGCAGAGGACGAGGTTGTGCCAGCTGCCACGCGACTTGGGTTCATATTCGATCACCTTCCGATAGTCGGCAATGGCGCCGTCGTAGTCCCCCAGATTGACGCGGCAGAGGCCTCGGAGCTGGTAGCTGTCCGAGACGTAGGGGTTGCGATCGAGACTCTCGGAGCAGTCCTGCTCGGCACCCGTGAAGTCCTCGAGGTAGAACTTGGCGAGGCCACGGAAGAAATAAGGTTCATGAAGGTAGGGCTTGGCGCTGATGACCATATTGAAACGCTGGATACTCAGCACATAGTCCTCATAGTAAAGGGCATTACGGCCCATCATCATCACACGGTCAGTGTTGATTTGGGCTGACGCATGAACGGAACAAACGATTTGGAAAAGAAATACGAAGATGTAGCGCAAGTCGAACTTACGCTTGAACATCCTCGTTAAATAATTCTTTTCCAAATTGTTTATTCTTTATCGTTTCACCTTAACCTTATAATCGCACGTGAAACGGCCCTTGATGAGGTCGTTGAGTTTTCCCTTGATCATCTGTTTGCGGATGCCGACGATGTGGTCGGTATAGACTTTGCCGTCGAGATGGTCGAACTCGTGCTGCATGACGCGGGCGAGATAGCCCTCGACCCACTCGTCGTGCTCCTGGAACTGCTCGTCGAGGTAGGTGACGCGGATGCGGGTGGGGCGCTTCACGCTCTCGCTCATGCCGGGCAGCGAGAGGCAGCCCTCGTCCATCGTCTCCTGATGGGTCTTGTCGTACTCCTCGATATAGGGATTGTAGAACACATGACGGTAGCCGTCGTACTCGGGATGCTCATCCTTGAGGGGGTTCAGGTCGATGACGACAACGCGCACGGAACGACCTACCTGAGGCGCAGCCAGACCGATGCCGTTGCTGCGTTCGAGGGTGTCGTACATATCCTGAACGAACTGTGCGAGTTCCGGGTCTTCGGGGTTGATGTCCTCTGCGACCTTGCGAAGGACGGGCTGACCGAGTGTATAGATGGGAAGGACCATTATTTGTTTAAAGTTTAAAGTTTAAAGTTTTTCCATCCAGCTCTGGAGGATGATGGTGGCGGCGATTTCATCGACGAGGGCTTTGTTCTGACGCGCCTTGCGACCTATGCCGCTATCGAGCATGGCACGATGTGCGAGGACGCTGGTGAAGCGCTCGTCATAGAGTTCGACAGGAATCGCGGGCAAAAGTTTACGCAGGCGGTTCACGAAAGGGGTGATGCGCCGCATATTCTCGCTGTCCTCGCCATTCATCTGGCGCGGCTGCCCAACGATGATGCGCTCCACGGGCTCGCGTCGGACATAGTCGAGCACGAAGGCCTCCAGGTCCTTCGTGGCCACAGTCGTGAGACCGTTGGCGATGAGCTGGAGGGGGTCGGTCACTGCCAGGCCCGTCCGCTTCTGTCCGTAGTCGATAGCGAGGATACGCATTCTTTTTAGTTTAATGTTTATAGTTTAATGTTTAATGTTTTAAGAAACAAACAAGGGCTAGCTTCGCAGCCCGCCCTTGCCTAAAATCTTACATATATTCACTTTACCAAAAAGAAATGCCTTAGTTATTTACGAAGCAGCCATGCATCGGGGAACTGAGAGCGGAGGGTGTTACGACTCTGAACGGCGCCGTTGAGGTCGTCGAACGAAGAGGCGATCACGCGGTACATACCCTGAGGATTCATGGCAATCTGAGCGGCATAGCCCTGAGCAGCCAAGCGCTGCTGAAGGTTCTCGGCGTTAGCCTTGATGCCGAAGCTGCCCACAACGACGCTGAACGCCTTCAAACCGGAACCGCTCACGAGGGTGAGGCTCTCGGTACGGGTGCTCTCGTTCGTCACGGGAGTAGTAGTCACTGTCTGTACAGGAGCAACGGTGGTGGCGGGAGTCACAACGGTGCTCTGCACGGGTGCTTCAGTGGTTGTCTGCTGTTGTTTGGCTTTCTCATAAGCCTTCTTGTATGCACTTTCACTGCTCTTGCAGGAAACCATAGTGATAGCTACGCACACGGCAGCACCCAAAACGAGATAATTTTTCATTACTTTTTACTCCTTATAATTGATTGAACATTAATTTCGCCACAAAGATACGACATTTGCTGCATAGTCGGAGGGCTCGAAGGCACAAAAAACGTTAAAAACGGAAGATAATGCATCATTTTTTCATTTTTTGACTCAAAAATGAGCGCGTTCGGTAAGAAATACGTTATATTTGCACTGTCAAAAGCTAATTTATTCACCTGGCAATAGCGAAAGCGATGCCATCAAACTAATTCAACACAATGAAAGCACTGAACTATTTCATCACATTCGTTGGCGGAGCACTCGTAGGTGCGGCTGCTGGCATTCTGTTGGCTCCGGAGAAGGGCGCTGACACCCGTGAACGCATCGTAGAAGCTCTCCGCAAGCGCGGCATCCGACTGAACCGCAAGGAGATGGACGCCCTCGTGGACGATATCACAGAAGAACTTGGCAACGCCGCTAAGGAGGCTGCAGAATAATGAACATCGAGAACGAACAGACCACCGCACGGATGAGCCAGCTCTTTGAGCAGGTCCGCCGCTACTTCGCACTGCAGAAGGACTACCTGAGCCTGCACGGTGTGGAGATGCTGACGCGTCTGTTCACGGCCATCGCGCTGGCGGCCATCCTGATACTCGCAGGCTTCCTGGTGATTCTCTTCGGAAGCTTCGCCCTCGCCTACTGGATCGGATCACTGCTAGACAGCACGATCCAGGGCTTTTCCATCATCGCCGGTGTAATGCTGTTGCTGGCATTGCTGGTGTGGGCTAAGCGCACCGCATGGATCGTACTCCCGGCCACCCGCTTCATGATCAACCTCTTTGCCACCGAGGTGGTGATTCCCACATTGGATGGCGTGAAGATTGAGCAGGAGCGCCTGCGCCAGCAGCTCACGAGCGAGGAGGAGAAGATGAAGGAAACGGCCAACGGCATTCTCACTCCGCCTGCCGCATCGCAGAACCGATGGGAAATGGCCTCCAATCTGCTGCACAACGGAATGAATATCTACAGAGGCTTGCAAATCGGCCTCAGCGTCGTGGCTGCCGCTCGCACCGTCTTCGGGCTCGGCCGCAGACGACGTAAATAAATAGGGTATTAAGTAAGGGGGCTGCCAAACGCTGCCCCCTTCATTTATAATCTTATTCCCAGTACAGTTCCTGGCGGTTGATGTCCCACTTGTGGTCTTTGGGGAAATCGTCGCCCTCCCAAGCTTTCTTCGAGGTCCATTTCTCCGGTGCATCGGTCCAGAAGGGATCGTCGGCGGGAAGACCGAGAGGCATGAAAGCCAACGAGGTCATGTAGAGCGAACCATTGTTGGTGTACCAGTCGGCCACATTGGGATGTGAACCTACGAAGCCGATGGTCAGATAGCCATCCTCGGTGAAATTGGTTTTACCCTTGCCCTCGAACATACGCTTCATGACGGCGGTGATGCCAGCGCGCACCTGTCCGTTGGTGAGTTCCTTGGGCAGCAGCTTCTGCCAAGCGAGCATCGCCAGCGGCTGCAGCACGGCCAAGCGATAGGGGATGCTGCGTCCCACCACGGGGAAAGTGCCCTCGGGCGAGATGAAACGCTCGAGGATGACGGCATACTTTTGCATTCGCTTTGTCACCACCTCCAAACGATTCTTGGCACCATTGCGTTTGTCGCCATGAGAGCGGATGAGGTAGGTGTTGTTGGGCTGTTTGGCTGCCACCATCTGCAAGCATTCCCTATACATGGGCTGGATGACAAAGGCGTTGTAGTAGTCGAAGGCGAAGCTGGGACCGTCGGAGTAGAGGCCGTCGCCGATGTACCACTCCTCTGCCTTGCTCATCGCCATCTTGATGCGGAAGGCATCGTAGCCGCCGCCAGCGTACATGAGGAAGCTCTCCTCCATGCCGCAGAACAGGAGCCAGTTGGTGTAGGGCGGGTCGTAGCGGCGCAGGCCCTGCAGTTCTTTTATGTAGCGAGCCTTGGTGAGAGAGTCGAGGGGCTCCCAGAGGGCTTTGTAGCCGCGGAACAGGCTCTCCACGACGTAGGCGGCATCGACGAGCGTCTGGCCGCCGCTGGTCCATCCCAGATAGTCGGGGCTCTCGGGATCGACGGCATTGGTGTAGGCCTTGATGGCCCATTCGCGCAGTTGGCGGCGCTTCTGTCCCTCAGGTGTGTCGTCGTCAGGAAGCGTCAGCCAGGGAGCGATACCGGCCATGAGGCGTCCGAAGCACTCCATATAAGCCACCTTCTTGTCGCGATTGTCCCACGTGGGAGACAGTTCCAACTTCATATTCTTTTGCAAGGTCCCGTTGGCCATATTTTCCAGCACGGGAGCGGCCATCGTAAAGGCGAGTTCTGCCCAGTAGGCGCGGTCGCTCTGTCCGTCGCCAAGAGGGTTCGCGGGTTGCTTCTTGGGTTTACCTGTCATTGCGCCTACAACCAGCAGCGCAGCAGCTATCGTTAATACGAATCGTTTCATTTCCTTTTTATTTTATTCTGTCATCTCACCCGAGATGGTTAGACGGACGGTGTTGGTCTCCCTGGCATTCGTGCGGACGGTGATATTCTTGGAAAAACGCCCGGTGAACTTGCCCTTTCCGTTATATGTGACTTCTATCTGCCCTTTCTCACCAGGTTTAACGGGCTCTTTCGTGTAGGTAGGGACAGTGCAGCCGCAACTGGCAATGGCCTGATGAATGATGAGCGGCGCACTGCCCACATTGGTGAACTTGAAAACGCACTTCACCACAGGATCCTTTGCGGAGAACTTACCGAAGTCGTGGCTCAGGGAGTCGAACCTGATCTCTGCCGCATTCTCCTGCTGTTGGGCTTTGGCCACATTCACCGTGGTCTTCTGGGGCTCTGCTGCCTGCAGGCTCAACAGGCCTGCCATGAGGAACAATGTTAATAGTGTTTTCTTCATGATGATGTATCGCTTATTTGTTGTATTTGCACATTCTGCGGGCAAATTTAGTGTGTTTTCATGAATTATCCCCCATTCCAACCGAAAAAAAGCGCAAAAAGACCATATTTGTGCGCAGAATTAGCTATTTTTGCAGCATGATACTCTACAATACCACTTATCAGATGCCTGAAGCGGACGCTCGCGACTTCGTGATTTGGATACACGAAGTGATGCTACCGAAGGTGAATGATTTCGGCCACATGAAGAACGGGCGTCTTTCCCGCATCCTCTCACATAAGGAGGAGGGGACGGAGTGCTTCGCCCTGCAGTTTGAAGTCGAGAGCACCGCACGGCTCCACTACTGGTTCGTCAAGCAAGGGAAGGCGTTGGGCGAAGAACTCCTGAAGACCTTCAACAACCGCGTCCTCGGCTTCTCCACGATGATGGAGGTGATTACGCCAGAGGCGAATGAAGAATGAAGAATGATGAATACGCCGTCTGAACGCATCATCCTAGGCATTGACCCCGGCACAACCATTATGGGTTACGGTGTCATTAAAGTCACCGGCCGCAAGGCCGAGATGGTGACAATGGGCGTCATCGACCTACGCAAATACGCTGACCACTACTTGAAACTGGGACGCATCTTCGAACGCATCACCAGCATCATCGAAGGCTATCTGCCCGACGAGGTGGCGATTGAAGCACCGTTCTTCGGCAAGAACGTGCAGTCGATGCTGAAGCTGGGACGCGCACAGGGCGTGGCGATGGCCGCCGCCATCAGCCGACAGGTCCCCATCCACGAATATGCCCCTATGCAAATCAAGATGGCCATCACGGGCCAAGGAAGTGCCTCAAAGGAGCAGGTGGCCTATATGCTAAAACAGATGCTGAAGATTCCGGAGGACGCGATGCTGCCGTGGCTCGATGCCACGGATGGGCTCGCCGCGGCCTACTGCCATTTCATTGAGAGCTCACGCCCGACGGTCGCCGGCGGCGCCAAATCATGGAAGGAGTTTGCACGCAAGAACAAAGACAAAGTGCACGGGATGGAAGAATGAGGAGAGCTGTCATTCATATTGAGAATGGTGTGCCTAGGCATCCGGAGCACCGGATGCCGGAGCCTGTGACGCTCGACATCTACGAGGGCGAACAGGTGGCGATTGTGGGGCCCAATGGTTCCGGCAAGACACGCCTGGTGGAAATCCTGACGGGACGCTGGCCATTGCTCTACGGCAACGAGGTGGTGTATGACTTCGGAGAATTCAACAACCGTCTCGTCAGCGAGAACATCAAAGTGATGACTTTCCGCGACAGCTACGGAGACAGCGACACCACCTACTACCTGCAGCAGCGCTGGAACCAACACGACATCGCCGAAGACACGCCGATGGTGAACGGCCAACCGCTCATCAGTCTCTCCAGCGGCGAGCTACGCAAGTACCAGTTGCAGCGCGTCCTCCTCTCCCACCCTCGCCTGCTCATCCTCGACAACCCTTTCATCGGGCTGGACACTGAAGCGCGCCAACAGCTCAGCGACACCCTCGAACGCCTCATCCGCGAGGAGGGGTTGCAAGTGATGCTGGTGGTGAGCCGCGAGAAAGATATTCCTAGGTTTATTACAAAGACCCTCTCCCTGCTCCCCCGTCAGGGGGAGAGCCTCGCTAACGCTCGTAAGCTGCGCGCCAGCCTGCTCCCCTCCATTACGGGAGGGGTCGGGGGTGGGTCTCCAAACATCCTGAAATTTAACAATGTCACCATTCGCTACGGCCAGCGCACCATCCTGAAAGATCTGTCGTGGACAGTGCACAAGGGCGAGCACTGGGCGCTCTCGGGGCCGAACGGTTCTGGGAAATCTACGCTGCTGAGCCTTGTCTGCGCCGACAACCCACAAGCCTACGCCTGCGACATCGAACTCTTCGGGCGACGCCGCGGCAGCGGAGAGAGCATCTGGGACATCAAACGACACATCGGTTATGTCAGCCCTGAGATGCATCGGGCCTACCAGAAGGACCTCCCTGCTATCGACATCGTGGCCAGCGGCCTGCACGATAGCGTAGGTCTTTACGTGCGGCCACGCCCTGAGCAACGCGAAGTGTGTCTCGAGTGGATGCAGCGTTTTGGTATCGCTGACCTGGCTGACCGCCCGTTCCTGCACCTTAGCAGCGGTGAGCAACGGTTGTGTCTGCTGGCACGGGCCTTCGTGAAGTCGCCCGACCTGCTCATCCTCGATGAGCCCTTCCACGGGCTCGATGACGAGCGTCGACTGAGGACTACACGCATCATTGAGAACTACTGTACCAACCCGGAGGTGACACTCATCATCGTCTCACACTACGCCGATGAGCTGCCCGCCTGTATCACTCACCATCTGGAACTAAAGAAGCCCTGTTGACAATTGTCAACAGGGCTCTTTTTATATTAATTAATGTACGCGCGCGATTGCTACAGAATTACTTCTTGGCCAACAGGTCGCGAATCTCTGTGAGGAGCTCTTCCTGAGTGGGAGCGGCAGGAGCTGCGGGCTCTTCGGGCGCGGGTTCTTCCTTCTTGCGGTTTAGTTTGTTGATACCCTTCAGCATCAGGAAGATACAGAATGCTACAATCAGGAAATCCACGACATTCTGAATAAACGTACCATAGGCGAAAACGGAAGCACCAGCCTCCTGAGCCTCAGCGATGGTGTTGTACTTGACGTCATCGCTTAGATTGACAAACAGGTTGGTGAAGTCAATACCACCCGTAGCCAGACTGATGACAGGCATCAAGACATCGTTCACCAACGAAGTCACGATTTTACCGAAAGCACCGCCGATGATAACACCGACTGCCATGTCCATCACATTACCTCGCATTGCGAAGTCTTTGAATTCTTGAATAAAATTTGCCATAATTATGATTATTTTAGGGGTTTCATGGCGCGAATATAAAACTAATTTTGTAATTTTGCCGCGTAAAACGAGAAAAAATGTCCAAAATAGCCCTAAATTACTTCATTTTGGCGCTCATGACCCTGCTTTTTGCTGCTTGTAAGAGTGCAGAATATTGCAATTGCGGCTAAAATGGGCACACACTCGTGAATTCACCAAGAAGAAACTATCTACAAACTTTTTTTATTCATTCTTTAAACAACAAAAGTAAATGACAAAAGTTGCTATTAACGGCTTTGGCCGTATTGGTCGCCTCGCTTTCCGTCAGATGTTCGAGGCTGAAGGTTATGAAGTAGTCGCTATCAACGACCTGACAAGCCCCAAGATGCTCGCTCATCTGCTGAAGTACGACACCGCTCAGGGCGGTTTCTGCGGCAAGTTCGGTGAGAACAAGCACACCGTTGAGGCTGGTGAGGACTACATCGTTGTCGATGGCAAGAAGATCACCATCTACGCTATTCCTAACGCAGCTGAACTGCCTTGGGGCAAGCTCGACGTTGACGTCGTTCTCGAGTGCACCGGTTTCTACACCTCCAAGGACAAGGCTTCTGCTCACCTAACCGCTGGTGCTAAGAAGGTTGTCATCTCTGCTCCCGCAGGCAACGACCTCCCC
Organism: uncultured Bacteroidaceae bacterium; assembly: GCA_905233765.1. Lineage (GTDB taxonomy): Bacteria > Bacteroidota > Bacteroidia > Bacteroidales > Bacteroidaceae > Physcousia. The sequence continues at coordinate 79,023 of CAJOCU010000004.1, forward strand.
ACCATCGTGTACAACGTGAACCACAAGACCCTGACTCCCGCCGACACCGTGATCAGCGCTGCTAGCTGCACCACCAACTGCTTGGCTCCCATGACGAAGGCTCTGAACGACTTCGCTCCCATCCAGAGCGGTATCATGACTACCGTTCACGCTTACACTGGCGACCAGATGATCCTCGACGGTCCTCAGCGCAAGGGTGACCTCCAGCGCGCTCGTGCCGGTGCCCAGAACATCGTTCCCAACAGCACTGGTGCTGCTAAGGCTATCGGTCTCGTGATTCCCGAGCTCAACGGTAAGCTCATCGGCGCTGCTCAGCGCGTTCCGACTCCCACCGGTTCCACCACTATCCTGCACGCTGTTGTGAAGGGTGAGGTTGCTGTTGAGGATATCAACGCTGCTATGAAGGCTGCTCAGAACGAGAGCTTCGGCTACACCGAGGAGAAGCTCGTCTCCAGCGACATCATCGGCATGAAGTTCGGTTCTCTCTTCGACGCTAACCAGACCATGGTCAGCAAGATCGGCGACGGCAACTCCCTCGTACAGGTTGTTGCTTGGTACGACAACGAGAACAGCTACACCAGCCAGATGGTTCGCACCATCAAGTACCTCGCTGAGCTCAAGTAAGCCTTAGTTTCAGCTATTCACAAAATCGCCCGATGCACTCAAGCACCGGGCGATTTCTGTTGATAGGCTACACGTTAGAAGATGACTTCGTCCTGCGAGGCGCGACCGGAAGTGATCTCCACGACCTCTTCCTCGGCAGGCGGTACGGAGGGAGCGGGAGTGGCAGAAACCCCGTCAGTGGAGGGAGTGCCGGAAGAGGCGGAAGAGGACGAGGAGCCTGACGACGAGGAGCGCGAGGAGGAGGAGCCTCTCCTACTCTTTCGGGAGCCGGACTTGTCGTTGAGCTCGGCGCAGAGGGTCTGCTTGATGTAGGCCGTGCGAGGGTCGTCGCCGACGCGGACCTGATACCATCCCTTCTTCTCCTTGAGGACATCGAGGACGGTGCCGCTGGTGACCTGCCACTTGCCGCCTGTGCCATCGGCATTGACGGTGAGGCAGTCATAGTTGGTACCAGGGCCTGTACGCAGGTTGGCGACCTTGGCTGCTACGCGCACTTGCTTCATGACTTTCGGGGCATCGGACTTGTCGCTATCGCCGGTGCAGTACTTATAGAGCCCTATGCATAGGGCAAAAAAGAGGAGGTAGCCAAAAAACTTTTTCATTGCTGGTATGGTTTGTGATGTTAGTCAAACATGACTCCGGGATTGAGCTCACTGGGCGACTGCCAGAGGATGCCGCGTTCGGCGAGCACCTGGCGCAGCGTGCTCCAGTAGCCGAAGCAGAAACCCATGCCGCGCGGCGCATCGCCCAGACGGCGGTCGCACTCGGCCTCGACCTCGTAGTAGTTCTCTTCCCACAGGGATGTGCGCTCAATGGGAGCCGATTTGAGGTGGCGGTGGTAGCGCTTGCGGAAGGTGGCGTCACTGACGCGGTCGGTGTCGATGTAGTCCTCGAGGCGTTGGATTTCAGCCTGCACCTCCTCGGGTGTGGGATAGCGCTCGGGGTCCTGTTCGTCGGACTGCTGCACGAGTTCCAGTTTGTAGCGCAGGATGCTGAGGACCAGGCGGGGTACGTCGTACTCCGGCAGCTGTTGGATGACGGCTTCGCAAGCCAGAGCCTTGCCCATCGGCGTCTCCTCGGGGTCGTCGATGTCCTTCAACAGCTGCACACACTCCTTGGCTAGCGGGATGTTCTTCCACATCCGCATCTCCTGGGAGTTCTCTCGCATCTGATTGACATTCTCAATGATGCGTTGTGTTCTATCTTCGTTCGTCATTCTTCATTATTCATTCCTAACTACGCCCACGCGTCATAGCGCCCGTCATCCTCGTCCTTGATGATGAGCAGGCCGCCTGTATGGTTGTTGATGAGGTTGTAGGTGGTGACGATGTCTTCGAGGGTCTTGAAGCTGTGACAGTCGTGGATGGGGTCCTGCTGGCAGATGATGATAGGACCGCGGATCTCGCCCTGACCATAGAGCTGCGTGCCGATGGGATTGTCGGGCAGGTTCTTGGTCACGGCATCGCGGTCGCAGTACATCACCAGCTCCAACTCCAGTTCAGCCTCCTTGGCGATGGTGGCGAGCAGCGGCGAGTAGTGAACAGGATCGAGGCCGTCGGCATTGATCAGCTTCTGCCCCATCTCGCGGTAGGAAGACATCTTATAGACATCTGCACGCTCGACATCCAGGTGTCCTGAAGGCCAGATGACGATGACCATGGGGTCGATGGGCGTCTTCGGGGCCTTGCGGGCCACACTCTCCTCAGCAGTGGGCTCTTCCGCCTCGGTGACCTCTTCCTCGGGCGGCAGCTCAGGGAAGCGCGGCTTCCAGTAGCGATCCAGCTCGTCCTTGTGGCGCAGCAGGAAGGCAGGGTCGCTGACGCGCTGCAGGTAGTACAGCGCATCCTCGTCGGTGGGCAGATAACGGGCAGCACGAAGCCACAACTCAGCCTTGTCGCCAGGTGTGATGGAGCGACCTGGGAGACCAGCACTCTGTGCCTCCAGCGCCAGCTCTGTCATACAGGCGGTTGTGCCAAGACGAGCACCCTGCTCCAGATAGGCGAAGGCCGTGGGGGTGTCCGTGGTATAGCCCAGTCCACCATAGTAGTAATGTGTGTAGAGGAAATAGCCGCACATGCCCTCGCCCAACTGCAGACCTCGACGGAGACGTTCATCGACGACGGCGTGCAACTGTTTCTGTTCCTCGTACGACAGCTCCTCGAAGTCATCGTCGCTCATGTCGGCCTGGTAGATCATGCAGAGCGCACACCCCTTCTCGATGCCCTCCTCCATCATTTGCTCATAGAGGGCCATATTGCCCCGTTGGTAGTAGAGGATGGCCAGATACCCATAGGCGTCGATCTCGCCGTACTTGATGGCCTGCTCGTAGGCGCGGATGGCCTCCTCGCGCTCATCGAGTTCCTCATAGGCAAAAGCCAGCAACGTGAACCAGAAGGGGTCGTTCACCTGACAACCCTTCGCGCGCTGCTCGATCATCTGTGCCACGCCCTGTGGCTCGGCCTCGCAGAAGGTGCCGAAGATGCGGCTGCGCGTCAGTTGTATGTCGGCCAGCTGGCTGCCTCGCGCAAGGGCGGTCTTCAGCAACTCGCGGCTACGCTCCACGTCCATGGTGTTCTCCCGCGTCTCGCCATAGCGCCACATCTGGGCATAGGCGGCAAGGGCATCGGGGACGCTGTCCGTGGCAGCAAGGAAGAGCTGCTCGGCTTCGAGCAAGGCTCCCTCGGAGGGATTGTGATAGTAGAGCCAACGGCCATAGCCGTACTGCGCACAGGCATCGCCCTGCGCTGCAGCCTGCTTCAGTTCCTGAACCTCATCGTCGGTGAGGCGAAAGACGCGTTCCCTGGTGCGGAAGCGAAAGAGGAACGAGTCATCTGAGGGATATGTCATCATTTTTCGTCCTCGTTTTTCATTTCGAACGGCAAGGTCGCGATGGCATCCTTGGCAGTCTGCTGGACATATTGCCAGCCCATTTCCGACACCCGTTCCTCCACGGAACCCTCGCCCCAACGCGGCTTCAGGGGGCGGTCGTTCTCCCATGTGCCTTCGAAATAGGGATACCACACACGGACATACTCCTGGTAGGAACCTTCAGGGTGAGAAGAATGCACCAGGCGGCCGCAGCTGTCGTATTCGCCTTGTGAATACCACTCATAGCGACTCACAGGATTATAGCCAACGCCCATGGCGTGCAGGTCACCTTCGCCGTGACGCAGGCCATGAACGAACTCGCCCTTGTAACGCAGGTTGTGCTGGTCGTCGAAGAGGAGCTGCTCCGAAGGGTCTTTCTCCACGATGTAGTACAATTCACCCTTGCCGTGAGGCAGCCCTTCGGCGTCCACCTCACCCTTATAGACGCACTTGACAATCTTTCTTAGTTCTTCTGCCATAGGATAATCATTCATTTAGTTTTTCCACGTCAACACCAATTTGTACTCCGTACCGTCATAGACGCAGCCATCGCTCCATTCGCGTCCTTCGATTTCGGCCAAGAATCCGACCTCTTCTCCAGGCTTGAGCAGGAAGGTCTTGCCGTATCTTGTCAGCGTGATGCAGTCCTTCTTGATGCTGGTTATCTTGATATTGCCGAAACCGATGAAGCTGAGCGCGCCAAGTTCTGGCTCAAAGTCGCTTTCCTTAAACTTCCAAGGATCTTGATGACCGACCTCCCAATCTGAGCGTCCATGCTGGGCATGCAGGATGATGGGCGCTGTGGCCGCATTGGACTCTTGGAATTTGCCATTGACCCATGTGCCTTCCCAATGGATGCCATCCTCTTTATGGTCGAAGACACCCAGCCCATGGCTGCAGCCCTCATGGAACTCACCCTCATAGCGACCGCCATCGCCGAGCGTCAGCACGCCTCGCCCCTCAGGCATGTCATTAACGACATCGCCGTCGTAGATACTGCGGTCACTGTATTCGATGTGTCCGTCGGGCCACACAAAGGCTTCTAACGACCAGTGGCTGATAATAGGACAAGGCAGCTCCAACTGCTTGGCAGAACGACGGTCGTGGCGCCACTCCTGTACCTCCACGAGCTTGCCTTTTTCCCAATGTTCGTTGCGGCTCATGCCCGTCTTGGCACAATACACATCGACGTAGCCGTCGTAGGGTTGGAAGTCGCGAACATCGTCGCCATAGTGATCCAGCACATCGCCATTGGGCAGCTCGACAGTGGCGTGGGTGGAAGGCTCATAGACGTAGCTGTCATACTGGTTGGCCGTATAGCGTCCGCCCTGCTGCTCAATGCGATAGATCTTGTCGCCGTCTTTCAGCGTCAGCTTGAGCGTGGTGCAATCCACCTTACTGGTCTCGTCGAGTTCATAATCCACCACGTCGTACTGAAACAGCTCATCGGGTCCTGAGTAGCGCACGACTTCATCGCCGGCATACCACTCCCTGACCCAGGGTTTCTCGCCCAGGAACAGCTCGAAGCCGTAACGCTTGCCGCCACGCAGGAACATGGCGATGGAATCGGGTGTATCGAACGATGGATAGTCCGGGTGCAGCTTGGGTCGTTGGATGCGGAACACGCCATGCAGGCCCCACCACTGCGGCTCCTTGTCCTTGGAGGTGTGAATCCATGCCCGCTCAATCCATGAACCGTCGGCAAAGTCGTAGCGCCCGTCGGCAGCGTAGGCCGGGCCGTTGATGCTGGCATAGCTCAGGTGGAAGGCCCCCTTGAAGTGGTCGCCGTTAGGGTACCACACCTCGCCGTCGCCGATGGGACCTGCCAGTTTCTGCAGGATGGTGTCGCCCCACTGCCAGCCACCTTTATAGATGAGTCCCTTGCCGATGAGCTTCACGCAGTAGCATCTGCGGCTATAGACGCCCATGCCCACATGGTATGAAGAGCTGTCGATTTCCACTTCCTCACCCACCTTGATGGTGAAGGTCTTGCCGCGCAGCTCCAGCGTGAGTTGCTGGCCGTCGTAGGCTGTCACCACGGGGGCGCTGCACTTGAACTTAGGCAGCGGCTCGCCCACCTTGATGTCTTCTTCATCAACTTCGTAGTGCTCAAGCGGAACGCTGGTCACGGTTGCTCCACGATCGACATGACTGTTATAAACATTGATATAACATACAGTTGCCATAGGTTGTCGGTTTTATTAGGTAATATGATGATTTTGTGGCAAAGATACACATTTTTTTATAAAACAAGCATCAGACATCATTTTTATTCGTACTTTTGCGCACAGATAAGCTCAAAACGAACCATGACAACGAATCATTTACTGAAAACCGGCACCAAAATAAGCCTCACAGTCCTGTGTCTGCTGATGACACTGGCTGCTCATGCTCAAACTTACCTCACTGACACACACAAGCCCACCGAGGAGCGCCACTACAAGGCCTTCCCCACCAAGGGCGACGGCATTATGCAGATTGCCAAGTTCAAGTACAAGGGCGGTTTCACATTGGGCTCCGGCCGCGGCGGCCTCATCAGCAGCAACACGCCCGGCTACGTCACCTTCCAGCTCAACGGCAGCTTCGACAAGATTAGCTTCGTGGTAGGTCCCGACGGCCCCCGAGGTGCCACGGACCAGTACAACTGCATCGTCACGATGAAGGCCGACGGCAAGCGTGTCTTCGACAAGGTCATCTGGGACCACGATGCACCACAGGAGTACGTCATCGATATCAAGGGCGCACGCCAGCTTCGCTTCGACATTCCCCGTGGTGAAACATCGTTGGCCTTCGGCGCAGTGAAGCTGTGGAAAGCAGGACAGGTCTATATGGCCTCTGCCGACCCGCAACGCAACATCCCCTCGGCAGGACGTGTACAGCTGGTGGGACAGCTGACACCTTATTATATTAGAAGCTCTGGCTACGTGACGCCCATCTCTGCCCAGAAAAGAGTAGCCGACAGGGCGCCGATTCCCAATATCAGCCTGAACCGCGTAGAGTACAAGACAGGACTGAAGTTCACCGCGCCAGAAGCTTTCATGGGACACAATGAGGCATGGTGCTACTTCTGGCTACAGAAGAAGTATGACAAGGTTTCGTTCATCATCGGACCAAGCGACAACCAGTCCAGCGGCGCAGCAGGTTGGTTCACCGTGAAAGGCGACAACAAGATCATCTACGAGAAACGCGTCACGCAGCAGGATCTGGCTGAGATGGTCGTGCTAGACGTGGCGGGCGTCAACCAGCTATCGTTCCACAGCATCGACGACGCAAGCCGTCTCAACGGCGGCCTCAGCTGGGGCGTGGTCAACATCTTCGCTTATCCCCAGAACTATGCGCAGCTGCCTGCTGCAGGGGTCATCAACGGCTCCAAGGGCCGACTGTCACAACTGCCCAATGTATGCAAGCTCGTGTCCAACATTAAACCCTACTCCGTGCAGGGCATGGGCAGCTACGACAATATGCTGTACAACGGCGAAAGCGACTACTACACTTTCTCGATGGGCGGCGAGAAGTTCTCCGAAGGATTCTTGCTCACCAGCGGCAAGACGCTGCTGGACGAGCTCGTCAGCGCCTACTGGAAGTTTGACCTCGCAGGGGAATTTGACTACATGAGCTTCACCGTGGGAGCTCTGTCCAAGCGACGCACGATGTCCGACGACAACATCCGAGTATTATGTGATGGTAAGGTGGTGCTGGATACCGTCATCCACGTCACATGGCCCAACCAGCGCTTCATCGTCCCCCTGAACAAATGTCGCACCCTGACCTTCGCCAAGCCCGGCACAATGCAGCAGAAAGACAGCTACTTCGGCATCGGCGACGTGGTGCTCTATCGCGGCGAGCCCGTGGAGAATGATCTCTTCGAACATCCCCAACCCGAATGTCCACAGGAAATCGACCTCATCGACCTCTGCGAGAAGCCCTACTACCACTATGTGGGACGCTGGCTGTCAACCCTCACGAACTTTGACTTCAACGACTGCTTCCACAATGGAGGCTCACAGCGCCGTTTCTTCCAGATGCACGACGGCACGAAAATCTACAAAGGTGTGATGCTGGAGACCAATATCCCCTTCGCCTTTGAGAACATCACCCCCTTCCGAGCCCTATTCATGTTCCTCACGATGGCCGGAGCTTCCATCTCGGGCAGTTCTGTGGGTGCTGTCACAGGCACGACAGCCGGGGCGGCCATGCCCGGGCTCTTCAACCTCTACCGCAACGATGCCAAAGACAAAGGCATTCAGGAATTACGCGAGAGGGGCCTTACGGAGGGCGTCTTCTCTATCTTCGGAGCTGGAGACAAGCAGTCCTCGGCCTGCGCCTTCAACCCATACGGAGAGTACGACGAGTTGACCTTCACGGTGGCGTGTAAGTCGCCCTACGTGGATCCGATGGTGAACGCAATGGGCGGCAACAAGAAGGCTGACCCCGTGCGACTCGACATCTTCGCCGACCAGGTGAAAGTGGGAGAATTTATGGTCTATAACGAGATGAAGCCCACCACCTATACAGTGCCTATCAACAAATGCCACCAACTCATGTTCTGGCTCGAATGTGGGGACTACCGCTCTGGGCAGTATGTGCTCTACGACATGAAAGTTAGGAAAAAGAGTGAATGATGAATAGCCCGATGATTACCATTCTAGGACCTACTGCGTGTGGCAAGACGGCTGTGGCTACTCAGCTGGCAGCAAAACTCGGCAATGCTGAAATCATCAGCGCCGACTCACGACAGGTGTTCCGTGGAATGGACATCGGCACAGGCAAGGACCTTAGCGACTACGAAGTGGATGGACAGCACATCCCCTACCACCTCATCGACATCGCAGAGGCAGGCACGAAATACTCGGTCTTTGAATTCCAACGAGACTTCCTACGCGCGTATGAGAATATATGTTCGCGCGAACATAAGGTGATTCTCTGCGGAGGTACAGGGCTCTACATCGAGAGTGTGTTGAGGGCTTACAAACTCGTTGAAGTGCCAATTAATCCAAAGCTAAGAGAAAAGCTAGAGCACAGGGACTTAAAAGAACTCACAAAAATTCTCTCCACCTACAAAAGCCTGCACAACATCACTGATGTGGATACTGCTCGCCGAGCCATCCGAGCCATCGAGATAGAGGCCTACTATCAGGAACATCACATCGACGAGACGCAACCCTTCCCAAAGATCCCCTCGCTGACCATCGGGCTGAATATTCCACGTGAGCTGCGACGCGAACGCATCAGTCAACGCCTTCGAAAACGTTTGGAGGAAGGGATGGTGGAAGAGGTGCAACGACTGCTCGACAGCGGTGTACCTGCAGAGGCGCTTATCAGCTACGGACTGGAATACCGTTACATAACATTCTATCTGACTCGCCAACTCTCGTACGACGAGATGGTGCGTCAACTGGAAATTGCAATCCACCAGTTTGCCAAACGACAGATGACCTATTTCCGTGGAATGGAACGCCGAGGTGTAAAAATCCACTGGGTGGATGCAACGCAGCCCATCAAGGGTATTGTTGAACAAATAACAGATCATCTCACCTCCATGTAAAGGAATAGAGAGATAAGCACACAAAAAACGGAGACGCTGAATCACGATGGCAAAAGAAATCAATCATTCTAATAGTAACACCCCCGTTCCACACATCTCCCGCTGGGGCATCATCTATTGCCCCAAGCAAGGAGTCCAGCACACACATAAGCGATGGGAGCACATCAAAGATTTGTTGGAACAGCATCAAGTTGCTTACGACTTTGTCCAAAGCGAGGGGCTGGACAGTGTGGAACGACTTACAAAGATGCTCTGTTCTAACGGATATGAGACACTCATCATCGTGGGGGGCGATTCTGCGCTGAACCGCGCGCTTAACGGATTGTTATCACTTGATGAAACCTATCGGGAGCGCATCGCCTTAGGAGTGATTCCCAATGGCCGAGGTAACGATTTTGCCAATTTCTGGGGCTTTACAGAAGAGACTGATGAGCGGACGATCAAATCACTCATATCACGTCGTATCCGCAAGGTTGATGTCGGTTTCTTGCAGCAACTCGCAACAGCACCTGAAGGAGAGAAACACGCGCCCCTCTATTTTCTTAACTGTGTGAATATAGGACTTGTAGCAAATATCATGAAGCTCAAGTATAAGACGCGTCGTTTGTTCGGCCTTGCAACACTTTCCTATTTTGCCAGCATGATACTGCTATTGTTCCAACGTCTAGAAACCCGAATGCTTCTACACATCAACGAAGAAACTATTCAGCAAAAGCTCATGAACGTGTGTGTTGGCAACAGTCGTGGCTATGGCCAAACCCCAAGCGCTGTTCCTTACAATGGCTGCTTGGACGTAACCGTCATCTCCCAGCCCGAAATACGGCAATTAGTTGAAGGAATGAGGATGTTGTTCACGGGAAAATTCCTCAACCATAAAGATGTGAGAGCCTACCGAACCACAAGACGTGTGAACTTCGAAAATATAAATGATGCCGTTATCAGCATTGACGGCAGAGCACTCAATGATATCCATGCTCCTTTTGAAATTGGGTTGATGTGCGAGCATATACAATTCATCATTCCCAGTTAAGCACTCAACCGATACGACTGATTTTCTCTAAACCAGAGACATCCATCAATTTGATTTTACGTCCATCCACGGCCAAAAGTTTCTCTGAAGCAAAAGCTGACAAAGTCCGGATGGCATTTGCCGTTGTCATGTTTGAAAGGTTCGCCAAGTCCTCACGGCTGAGATAAATGCTCAAAGTAGAACCGTCTTCCTCTAATCCATAGCTGTCCCGAAGACATAATAAAGCCTCCGCCAGACGTCCACGAATATGTTTTTGGGTGAGATTAATAGTGCGCGAATCAGCCCTTCCCAAATCAGAGGCCAACCGTCCAATGAAAAACAGCCCCAAACGCGCATTGTCTATCAATAGTCTCATGATGGTTCCTATAGGAATCTTCACAATAATCGACGGCTCAAAAGCCGACGCTGACGAAGCGTATTTCTCACCTATAAAAGCAGGACGATAGCCAAAGTACTCAACAGGCCTTATGACACGTACAATCTGCGAACGTCCCCCAATCCCTTCCTTGCAGATTTTTACTTTGCCCGAAACCAGGCAATGCAGGTAAGCCGGCACATCACCCTCCTTATAGATGATTCCATTCTTCTTAAAAGTATGGACCGTTGCATGTTTTTCCAGCAAGTGTCGTTCGTCGGGCGTAAGGATGTCTAGAATCTCACTCAATTGTGACATCACATCGCTTACATTAATGCTTTTTCGAGCCATTGAAACATGTTATTTTTATGTTTTACGGCACAAAAATACAGTTTTCTGCTGATTTTGTCAAATCTTTATGAAACTTTTGCCCGAAATATTTTCCAGAATGACAAATAAACGCTAATTTTGAAAGCGAAACGGGGCTTTTGACACTCCAAAACGCCCCAAAGAAGCATAATTAATACACCTTAACTATAAATCCAACTTATGAGCTATTTACAGTTTGACAAGACCTTGATGACCAATCTGGAGGAAGCTCTGAAGAAAGAGGTATTACGTAGCAACCGCTCCGGCGCATATTCATGTTCGACCATCCTCGACTGTAATACGCGCAAGTACCATGGTATGCTCGTTGTACCTGTGCCTGAGTTGGACGATGAGAACCATGTGTTGCTCTCATCGCTCGACTGCACCGTCATCCAACATGGCGCAGAATTCAATCTCGGCCTCCACAAGTATCAAGGTGACAACTACAGTCCACGCGGCCACAAATACATCCGCGAGTACGACTGTCAACAAGTCCCGACAACTCTCTACCGCGTTGGCGGCGTTATTCTGAAGCGCGAACTGATGTTCCAACACTTCGAAGACCGTGTACTCATTCGCTACACACTCGTTGAAGCCCACAGCAAGACAACGTTGCGCTTGCAGCCTTGGCTAGCCTTCCGTAGTGTTCGTGAATTCACACATGAGAACCCACGCGCGAACCGTGACTATCAAGAGGTGAAAAACGGTATAAAAACCTGCATGTATCCAGGCTATCCCGATTTGTATATGCAACTGAATAAGAAGTCGGAATGGGTGTTTAAGCCAGACTGGTACCGCGGTGTTGATTACCCGAAGGAAACAGAACGCGGTTATGCTTCCAACGAAGACCTCTATGTGCCCGGTTACTTTGAGTTCGACATCAAGAAGGGCGAAAGCGTGGTCTTTGCGGCCGGCACCAAAGAGTGCAACCCCGCAAAACTGAAAGAACTGGCAGACTACGAAGTGAACATCCGCACCCCGCGCGACAACTTCTATCACTGCCTCGTCAACAGTGCCCATCAGTTCTTCAACTATCGCGATGGAGAGACCTACCTGTTGGCTGGTTACCCATGGTTTAAATGTCGTGCTCGAGACTTGTTCGTATCCTTGCCCGGATTAACGCTGACCAATAACGAGATTGACCATTTCGAGCGCACCATGGCAACTGCGGAAAAGGGTATCCGCGAATTTATGGTCGGCAAGCCTCTGAGTGTACGCATCTATGAGATTGAGCATCCTGATATCCTGTTATGGGCTGTTTGGTGTATTCAGCAGTACTGCAAGTTCGTGGGAATGGAGAAAGGCATCCAAAAGTACGGGCAACTGCTGCGCGACATCATGAACTGGCTCATCGCCGGCAAGCATCCCAACCTCTATGTTCATGAGAACGGCCTCGTCTATGCCAACGGACGCGATAAAGCCATCACATGGATGAACAGCAGCCAGAATGGACAACCCATTGTTCCGCGTTCGGGCTATATCGTAGAGTTCAATGCCCTCTGGTACAACGCTCTGATGTTCAGTGCCAATGTCTGTCGCACGATGAACGATGCAGCCGAGGCCGAGTCACTGGAGAAACTGGCCGTCAAGGCACAAGAGAGTTTCATCGACACGTTCCTCAACGACTACGGCTACTTGCTCGACTACGTCGATGGCACAATGATCGACTGGAGCGTTCGTCCAAACATGATCTTCACCTGCGCCTTCGACTACTCACCGCTGAATGCAAAGCAAAAGAAAGGCGTGCTTGACATGTGCACCAAGGAGCTGCTCACCCCGAAGGGTCTCCGCACGCTCTCGCCGAAGAGCGGTGGCTACAACCCTATGTATGTGGGTCCGCAGATCCAGCGCGACTACGCTTACCACCAGGGCACCGCTTGGCCTTGGCTCGCCGGTTTTTATCTCGAGGCTTGCCTGAAGGTGTTCGGCTACTCACGCGTGAGCTTTGTGGAACGCCAGCTCGTGGGCTACGAAGAGGAACTCTTCTACCACTGCATCGGCACACTGCCCGAAGTCTTCGACGGCAACCCGCCCTTCCACGGACGTGGCGCTATGAGCTTCGCCATGAATGTGGCAGAGATCATGCGCGTAGTGAAACTTCTCGATAAATATATTATGGATTAAAGAAAGGAGGAAACAACTATGAAAGTGTTAATGTTCGGATGGGAGTATCCTCCTCATGTGTTCGGTGGACTCGCCACCGCTAACTACGGTATCACTCACGGCCTGAAGGCTCTCGGCGATATGGAGACGCTGCTGTGTCTGCCACGTCCCTTCGGCGACGAAGAACAGGATGCCTGCAAGATTATCGGCATGAACTCTGTGCCCATCGCATGGCGCGACGTCAACTATGACTACGTCAAGCAGCGCATCGGCAACATCATGAACCCCGATGACTACTACCGCTACCGTGAGCACATTTATGCAGACTTCAACTACATGCATGTCAACGACTTGGGTTGCATGGAGTTCGCTGGCGGCTATCCTGGCAACCTGACCGAGGAAATCAACAACTACTCAATCATCGCTGGCGTGGTGGCTCGCGCTGAAGAGTTCGACATCATCCACGCTCACGACTGGCTCACCTACCCCGCTGGCATCCACGCCAAGCAGGTGTCGGGTAAGCCTCTGGTCATCCACGTGCACGCCACCGACTTCGACCGCTCTCGCGGCAACGTGAATCCCACGGTCTATGGCATTGAGCGCAACGGCATGGACAATGCCGACTGCATCATGTGCGTGTCGGAGCTGACACGTCAGACGGTCATTAACCACTACGGCCAGGATCCGGCCAAGTGCTTCGCCATGCACAATGCCGTATATCCATTGGCGCCTGAGCTTCAAGAGATTGTTGATCAGCGTCTGCCTTACAAGGATCGCAAGGAGAAGGTCATCACCTTCCTCGGCCGCATCACCATGCAGAAAGGTCCTGAGTACTTCATCGAAGCCGCCAAGCGCGTGCTGGAGCGCACACAAAACGTTCGCTTCTGCTTTGCCGGTTCGGGCGACATGATGAATGCGATGATTGACATGGCGGCCGCTTATGGTATTGCAGACCGCTGCCACTTCCCCGGCTTCATGAAGGGCAAGCAGGTCTTCGAGATTTTCCGCGATTCGGATGTCTATGTGATGCCGTCTGTCTCTGAGCCCTTCGGCATCAGTCCTTTGGAGGCTATGCAGAGCGGTGTGCCCAGCATCATCTCCAAACAGAGCGGCTGCGCTGAAATCCTGGACAAATGTATCAAGACAGACTACTGGGACATCGATGCGATGGCAGATGCGATGTACTCCCTCTGCACCAACGACGCCTTGCACGAGTACCTGCAAGTCGAAGGAAAGAGGGAAGTCGATGGCATCACCTGGGAAAAGGTCGGCCAGCGCATCCGCAAACTCTATGATCAGTGCCTGCAAAAGTAACCACATTAAATGTTAAACTTTAAACATTAAACTATATGAAGACCATCTGTCTTTATTTTGAGATCCACCAAAACGTACATCTCAAGCGCTATCGTTTCTTTGAGATTGGTAAGGATCACTACTATTTCGACGATTACGAGAACGAACGTGGCATCACAGAAACCGCCGAACGTTCTTATATCCCAGCCCTCAAGACCTTCCTGGAGATGGCTAAGCTCTACGGCAAAGCCTTCAAGGTGGCTTTCTCCATCAGCGGTTGTGCGCTGGAACTGCTGGAGCAATACGCTCCCGAAGTCATCGAGCTGCTACAAGAGCTCAATGAGACTGGCTGCGTAGAATTCCTGGCCGAACCTTACAGCCACGGTCTAAGCTCCTTGGCCAACGAGGACGTCTTCCGTGACGAAGTAGGCCGTCAGGCTAAGAAGATGAAGGAACTCTTCGGCAAGAAACCCAGCGTGCTGCGCAACAGCTCGCTCATCTACAGCGACGACATCGGCGGTCTCGTGGCTTCCATGGGTTACAAGGGTATGATTGCTGAAGGTGCCAAGCACATCTTGGGTTGGAAGAGCCCCCACTTCCTCTACCACTGTGCTCAGAACCCCAACCTGAAGTTGCTGCTGCGCGACTACAAGCTCAGTGACGACATCAGCCTGCGATTCAACGACTCTTCATGGAACGAATACCCGCTCTTCGCCGACACCTATATTGACTGGATTGCCCAGCTTCCCGAAGAGGAGAAGGTCATCAACATCTTCATGGAGCTCTGTGCCCTTGGCATCTACCAGCCCCTCAGCAGCAACATCCTGGAGTTCATCAAGGCCTTGCCCGCTGTAGCCAAGGAACGCGGCATCACCTTCGCAACGCCCAGCGAGATTATCGCCAAGAGCAAGAGTGTGGCTCCGATGGAAGTGGCTTACCCCATGAGTTGGAACGATGAAGAGCGCGACACCAGCTGCTGGCTCGGTAATGTGATGCAGCGCGAGGCTTTCAACAAGCTCTACAGCGTGGCAGAGCGCGTGCTCATCTGCAAGGACCGTCGCATCACGCAGGACTGGGATCGCATCCAGGCTTCGAACAACTTCCGCTTCATGACCACCAAGAATATGGGCGTAGGTTTCTATCGCGGCATCTATGACTCGCCCTACGATGCATTCACGAACTACATGAACATCCTCGGCGACTTCATCAACCGCGTCAATGCCCTCTATCCGCTGGACATCGAGAACGACGAGTTGAATGCCCTGCTCACCACCATCCGCAACCAGGCTGATGAGATCACGGTGAAGGATGCTGAAATAGCCCGTCTGCAGGCTCGTTTGTCCAAGTTCGAACCTGTGGAGGCTCCGGCCAAGAAGGCTGCGGCTCCGAAGAAGGAAGCACCGGTCAAGAAGGAAGCTCCTGCAAAGAAGGCTGCAGCTCCAAAGAAGAAAGCGCCTGCTAAGAAGTAAGGCAATAAAAAAATGGGGTAACAATTCGTTACCCCATTTTTTTGTGTCCGTATCCTATTTCTTAAAGGTGCTGTAAATCACCTGCATTTTCTGTGCTTGAGTTCCTCCGACAATGCGCGCGCTGCAAAGAGAGAAGTCATTTTGCACACTAGTGAGAATGTTCGATGAGTTAACAGTTGTCACAACCGGAACAAGAACAACGCGATTCCAATCGGCATAAGTCGCATCATATTGATCCGAAGTGAGACCGTCACGCTGCATAATGCTCTGTTTCTCGTGGTACAGAGATGAGACAAGACGATTGATGTTTTCAAAGGTGTACGTGTTTGCAGTGGCATCAAAAGAGGAGACAAAAGAAGTGATGCCATCAGCCACCTCACGTTGCTCAAAAAAGGCAGTCCGAGATGAACAGCGAACCATTAACAATGAAGTCGGAGTATCGAAGAGGGTACTTGAGCCTTCAGAATTCAGACGTGTCAAAACTATACGTGCACGACTAATACTATCAGTTTCGTGTCCTTGATAGATATCATCAATAGGGAGCGTAAGTTCCGTTCCGATACCTGCCGGAGATGTTAAATAGGTATATGGATGCAGAGGATTGCCCTGAGCATCATTGATGGATGACATCAAAGCCGCGACGCCTCTATTCTCAATACGCGTGCTCTGTATAACCTCTGGTGTGGCAGAAAAACGAGCAACACCCTCAAGAACCTCATCATTGGCATCCTTATATTGAAAATAGATATTTAACACGCATACATCTATGACAAGCATTGTACCATTTCCACTCTTCAGCTTGAAATAATAGCCGGGAAAAACATGATGGATGAATTGGTAGGAGTCAGCAAAATACTCAGGATGGTCCACCACCATCTGCAAAATTCGTTGCCCTTCAGAAGCATTAAGAGGAATGTGAACATTGGCGGTATAATCATCAGAAGTCCTTAGATCTTCACTTACAGTTTGATCTTCAGCAGTAAAAGTTTTTTCCACTACAGGTGTAGGACGCTGAGGATTCACAAATGTAGATAAATCGAGATCTGTATAGTATGTCTTTTCCTCGCTAATCACATTATCCTTATCTAGCTCAAAAACCTGCATTTTCATTGGATTAGCGCCATCACCTTTGTAAGTATTGAAGTAGAGACGGAGTTCCGCTCCCTTGCAGGCAACCGTACCATCACTATTCTTGACAATATTTTCAGGGAGCGTATAACCCTCTAATGTGTGGAATTGCGCCAAGAACTCTGCACTAACATCAATATCTGTATCGTCATCATGCATTCGACCGAAGTAGCTCTTATTACTATTGGCAACCACGGCTCCAAGCTCAACGGAACGGGTTGAATATTCAAAAGTTTGCACGGATGAACTTATAACATCCGTATCAGAAGGGATTCCTATAGAGCCTGTGTCATCTGCACAACTGGCGCACAGCAACAAAGCAAACAGCCCTATACAGGCATATCTTATATTCATGAGAGAAAGAGAGGTATTACGAATCATCAATATCTTTTTGAAAACAATTTCGTGAATCACAAATCGGTTTCTTCGAACTGCTTGCCCTCACTCCAAACACTATCAAAGAAATCCACCAAGTGTTCTGAAGCCTGTCCATCACTGACATCGAAGGGGCCCTCCACTGGTATGCCCAACTCATGAGCATAGTCTATCAATTCCTCATTCACACATGAAGGCGTCAACAAAAGTCCGTCACTATAGCGAAGAGCCAGCTTGTAGAGGTCTAACTGCGTACGAAGTGGGGGTAAAGAGGCAAGAAACTTCTCGGTAATACCTTTAAACTGCAGATTTGCGAGGAACTGGTTCGTTAGTGGCAACTTAAGTTCATCGCCCGCAGGTGTGAAAATAATACGGCTATCCCGAAATGAAGGTTCTTCCTTAAAAGCGGTCTTGATATAAAGAGGCGTTACAGCTGATATCCATCCCTGGCAATGAATAATGTCCGGAACCCATCGCAGTTTTTTTACCGTCTCCAAAACACCACGAGCATAAAAGATGGCGCGTTCACCATTATCCGGATACTCCAATCCTTGCTCGTCATAGGCTTCCAGACGTTTCATGAAGTAATCGTCATTGTCTATAAAGTAAACCTGCATCCGCGCAGAAGGGATTGATGCGACCTTAATGATCAACAAATGATCGGTCTCATCAATAATCAAATTCATTCCAGAGAGTCTTATGACTTCATGCAATTGACTCCGGCGCTCATTGATTCCACCCCATTTGGGCATAAAAACACGTATCTCGCGACCTTTCTCTTGAACGAACTGAGGCAATTTACGGCCCAATAGCGACACCTCCGAATCTGGAAGATATGGCATAATTTCTTGTGTGATAAACAAGACCTTTTTTGACTTCATAATACGCCAAATAATGATTTTCCGAGTGCAAAGATATATAAAAAAACTCGGATATTTGCAATTTTTATCGTAGGAAAGTCAGATAAACATGCTTTTTTTGCATTTTATTGGCTTTTTTCCTTCTCCATTTGGCTTTTTATATGTTATTTTGCACCCTGAAATGAAAACAATCAACACAATCAAAGAACTCCAAACCGTGTTGTCTGGAGCTCGTGCCGATGGAAAGACCATTGGCCTTGTGCCAACAATGGGGGCACTTCACGCCGGACATGCATCCCTCGTGCGCCGTTCCGTGGCAGAAAACGACATTACCGTTGTCAGCATATTTCTAAACCCAACTCAGTTTAATGATCCTCGTGATCTAGAGCGTTATCCTCGCACGATGGAATCCGACTGCGCCCTGCTCACTGAGTGCGGTGCCCAAATAGCCTTTGCCCCGAGCGTGGCTGAGATGTATCCAGAGCCTGATAACCGGCGCTTTTCATACCCTCCGACTGACGCCGTTATGGAGGGGGCCATGCGACCCGGGCACTTCAACGGTGTATGTCAAATTGTTTCGAAGTTATTCTCCATCGTAGAACCTGACCGCGCTTATTTTGGCGAGAAGGACTTCCAGCAAATTGCCGTTATTCGCTGCATGGTTGCCGACCTCGGCTTCAAGCTGGAGATTGTCCCCTGCCCCGTCATCCGTGAGGCCGACGGCTTGGCGATGTCCAGCCGCAACACGCTCCTGGCTCCCAACGAGCGCGCCATCGCGCCCCTGATTTATGCGGCTCTCTTTTCCAGCCTTGATTTCGCGCACATGCACAGCGTTGCCCAGACTCGCGAGTATGTAGAAGCCCGCATTAATGGAGTACAGGGCCTGCACGTGGAATATTTCTCCATTGTGGATGCCAACACCCTCGCAGAAGTCGAAGATTGGACAGACGCAGCTGACATCGTAGGCTGCATTACAGTCTATTGTGGACAAAAACCGATCCGTCTCATTGACCACATTCATTATTGAGTTATGCTCGTAGAAGTCTTAAAAAGCAAAATCCACTGCGCCACTGTCACAGAGGCTAATCTTCATTATATGGGTAGCATAACCATCGATGAGGCCCTCATGGAAGCGGCTGGTCTTATCGCTGGCGAGCGCGTGTATATCGTCAACAACATGAACGGAGAGCGCTTCGACACCTATATAATAAAAGGGCCTCGGAACAGCGGTTGTATCTGCCTTAACGGCGCCGCGGCCCGAAAAGTACAAGTAGGCGACGTCGTCATTATTATGGCCTACGCCCAAATGGATTTCGAAGAAGCGAAGACCTTTACCCCAAAAGTTATCTTCCCGGGAACGGACAACACCCTTACACTTTCCTAACAGGATCGCAAGTTAGTCCACAGCCTAACTTTTTAAATATTTTCCTATCTACTTCGCCAAGCATCACCGTAGCATGTACTTGGCACCCGTCCAATTGTGGAAGGGAGTCTAGAGCGCGACGACAATTCTCATCGTGTTGCGAGAGGACAGCTAAGGCGATTAGCACTTCGTCGGTATGCAAACGTGGATTGTTGCCATGCAACATCGATGTTTTCATGCGTTGGATAGGCACAATCATATCCTGTGGAATCAATTTTAGCGCATGATCAATGCCTGCCAAATACTTTGTCGCATTCAGCAGCAATGCTGCACAAGGGCCTAACAGATCACTTGTGTCTGCTGTAATAATGGTTCCATCCTCCAGTTCAATAGCCGCCGAAGGATTTCCAGATTGCAAGCGTCGTTCATAGGCCGCAACCGTCGTAGGTCGATTGGCTGTCGTGAGCTTCATTTGCTTCATCAATAGCGCAATCTTATTCACCTCCTCATTGCCCTTCCTTCCGTCCAGCATCTCACCCAAGGCTGCATAATATCGGCGAATAATCTCTTGTTTGGAAGCTTCTGAGCAGACCTCATCGTCCGAGATGCAAAAGCCCGCCATATTCACACCCATATCCGTTGGCGACTTATACGGGCTCTCACCATAAATGCTTTCAAAAATCGCATTCAAAACAGGGAATATTTCTATGTCGCGATTATAATTGACAGTCGTCTTGCCATAGGCCTCAAGATGGAAATGGTCGATCATATTGACATCGTTGAGATCTGCCGTGGCAGCCTCGTAAGCGACATTGACAGGATGTTTTAGAGGTATCGACCATATGGGAAAGGTCTCAAACTTGGCATAACCGGCCTTCACTCCACGGCGGTTCTCGCCCCACAGTTGGCTCAGGCACACAGCCATCTTGCCACTGCCGGGGCCTGGCGCGGTCACCACCACTAGGGGGCGCGTGGTTTCGACGAAGTCATTCTTGCCGAAACCTTCGTCGGAATCGATGAGATCGACATTCGTGGGATAGCCCTCTATCAAATAATGGTAATAAACGCGCACACGCCCGAGGCGTTCCAGCTGTTCGCGGAAAGCAACAGCACTGGCCTGCCCATTGAAATGCGTGATGACAACGCTACTCACAAGCAACCCGCGGTCTGTAAACACATCACGAAGCCGCAACACATCCTCGTTGTAGGTTATCCCCAAATCCCCGCGAACCTTATTACGCTCAATATCCTCAGCACTGATAACGATAATGATCTCTGCGTCATCTTTCAGCTGCATCAACATCTTCAGCTTACTGTCGGGTTGAAATCCAGGGAGTACACGGCTGGCGTGGTAATCATCATAGAGCTTTCCGCCAAACTCCATGTAAAGCTTATCGCCAAACTGGGCGATACGATCCTTAATGTGCTCCGACTGTATGCGGAGGTATTTCTCATTATCAAAGCCGATCTTCATACAGCACAATTTTAGTCCGTAAATAACTTTTACCTTTTTCGCTGCAAATGTAATGCTTTTCCATCATTTTTCAAAGAAAAAGAGGGCAAATCAATATACTTTGATGTAAAATCACGCTTCACTCCAGAAAACAACAAAAGGGTCGCTTCACAGCGGCCCTGTTGCTTCAGTCTTTAGGTATTAGTCCGTTTAAGGTAAAAAGATTGTTTTCAGGATAACGGCAGCAAAGTTAAAGAGGTACGGCATAGGTTGTTCTTCAAATCTTATGTTATACAACATATTTTATGTCAAAAAATCCGTTTTTCTCTTGCCAAGGACCTCGAAGGGAGAAACAATCAGGCCTCTTTTGCTATCTCAACCTTACAAATCTGGCAATTAGGTATCCTTCTCCATGCAATGAAAATCATAAATCTTCCCAATGGGATTTTTTTCGACAGAGCCGAATGTAAGTTTCTCTTTTCCAACCGCTTCTCTCAGGACACCTTCAAAAGCCCCTGCAACCCCTCCAACAAAACTCACAGAGAGGTCTGGGCGCTTATAAGCGCGTACATTACGATGGAAAAAACGGCGAAACTCTCTAACAAGAAATGCATGAACTTCACGGTCGTCCTGAACCCGTGATATATAGGGAACAAATGATGCTAGGAAACGATTGGCTTGAGGCTGACGATATACATGTTCAATAATATCCTCTGGTGTCAACTTATGATATTGTAAGAAGCTCATACATAACGAACGATGAAACTGTCGTTTGAGCACTTCTCCAACAAACAAGCGGCCTAACACAGCACCACTACCCTCATCGCCAAGGATCCAGCCTAACGGCGAAACATTCTTGACAATTTTCTCGCCATTATAAAGGCATGAATTTGAGCCCGTACCCATGATGCATGCAATCCCTTCTGTACGTCCATACAACGCTCGTGCCGCACCGAGTAAATCACTCTCTACACAAACTTTTGCTTTTGGGAACACTTCCAGCAGGCACTGACGTACCACATTTGAATATGGTGCGATACAACCAGCGCCATAGAAGAAAACAGCACTAACGCTCCGTCTAGTAAACCGTTTCTCCATAGTCATGGACAATTCAGCCTCCAAACTATTGGCCACAGCAGAGATAACCCGACGAACCGTTTCCTCGTCGTCACGAACGGGATTAATACCAACGGTTTGCACGGAATGGGAAAGATGCTCGCTCAACTGAAGGCGCCATTCGGTCTTCGTAGATCCACTATCGACGATTAATTTCATATTCTATGTTCTTTCATTCTATTCTGCGACAAAAATAACAAAAAGATGCCAAAATCATCGTATAAAACAACTATAATCTACACCTTATTCATAAAAAGAATACTTTTGCACGACAAAAATAGGTCTTTCCAGAAATTATATGTACCTTTGCATCCGATTTTCACATCAAAACAATGAAACACACCATTGCATTCTCTCTATCCGTCATATTCGGCATTTTACCGTGTTATGCTCAAATAACTGCCGATAGTATGATTGTTGCCTCTTACACCGACTCTCTATCCACCCTTGTTAAGAATATCCAGCGACAACCATCTTCGAAGGGAATCCATTCCCCCTATCTTTTCAGACTTTTTGCCCCCGGCACGGTCTATGCTTCAGCCCTTGCACAAAACATGAGTGGCAGAGAGAACACAGAAGATGAGGAGCTCCTCCTCAATCAAGCCATCAACGAGCAGCTCAACATTGCCTATGTGCTGACTCCCCAGCTTTTTTCCTCCACACAACGGGAGTTAATGAATGCAGGACGATTACTATCTGATTTAGACAGTCCCATAGAGGAGACAGCCCTACTCGCAGAGACACAAGAGGAAATCATTATCCCTGATGTCGCGATTGAGGCAATAGAGCCAGAGGTTAAAAAGCCGAATTTCTGGACCCTCAAAGGAAATGGTTCTCTGCAATTCACCCAGACCTATTTCTCTGACAACTGGTATCAGGGCGGTGAAAAGAACTACGCCATGTTGGGACAACTCACCGCTGAGGCAAATTATGACAATAAGCGTCGTGTGCAATGGGACAACAAATTTGAAGCGCAGCTTGGATTCCAGACCTCAGAAACAGATCAGTACCACAAGTTTAAGGCAACATCCAACCTATTGCGTCTCACCTCGAGTTTAGGTATCAAAGCGGTAGGACACTGGAACTACGCAGCTCAGATTCAGTTAGAGACGCAACCATACAAGAGTTACAAAGCCAACTCACCAGACATCACAGCCGCTTTCCTTTCGCCACTCTATGTTCGTTCATCTATTGGTATGGACTACATTATAAAGAAGAAGCGCTTCGAAGGCAAGCTTCACCTGGCTCCGCTCTCCTATGTCATTACCTATGTGAATCGCGATGAGCTCATCGACCGATATGGCATTGACCCCGGACACAACTCCAAACACGAATGGGGTCCCAATGTCGAATTCACATTCACCTACCACATGTGGAAAAATGTCTCATGGGCATCCCGTTTATATTGGTTCTCCAACTTCCACCTAACGCGTATTGAGTGGGAGAACACCATTAACTTCACCATCAACAAGTACCTCTCCACCAAACTCTTCCTCTATCCTCGTTTCGATGATAGCAGTGATAAGTACAGAGCTGGAGAGAACCATGACGGCACATTCCTCATGTTTAAGGAGTGGTTCTCTCTTGGTCTTAACTACGATTTCTAAACGTTAAACGCTAAACGTTAAACGCTAAACGAAATAATGGATATCAAGAACGCCACATATATGAAGAGCAGTGCACTCATTAGCCAGTGTCCATCGCACCACTGCCCAGAATATGCCTTCATCGGTCGCTCAAATGTTGGGAAGTCCAGCCTCATCAATATGCTTACGGGCAATAAGAAGTTGGCCAAGACCTCTGCCACCCCTGGCAAAACGCTTCTCATCAACCACTTCGAAATCCATGCAGCGACCAGTGGAAAAGACTGCACGTGGTACCTTGTCGACCTCCCTGGCTACGGCTTCGCTAAGCGCAGCAAGACAGAGCGCACCAAACTGGAGAACATGATTTCCGGCTACATCTTACAGCGGGAGGAGCTCACGAACCTCTTCGTGCTTATCGACAGCCGCCACGAGCCCCAACAGATAGATCTCGAGTTCATGCAATGGCTGGGCGAGAGCAGCATCCCCTTTAGCATCGTTTTTACCAAAGCTGACAAACTCAGCAAGCAAGCCTTAGGGAACAGCATCAATGCTTATCTGCAGCGCCTCGCGGAGGGATGGGATCCACTCCCACCCTATTTCATCACCTCTTCCGAAACCCGCCAAGGACGTGACGAGCTACTTTCCTACATTGACCACATCAACAAAGATATTTCTCAACACTAAACTTTAAACACTAAACTTTAAACACTAAACTTTAAACCCTTTCACTGCGGCGCCAGCCGCGCATTAGATATGGACAAAAACACTATCACAGGATTCATTCTTATGGCCCTCGTACTCATCGGCTTTTCTTGGTATAGCCGCCCTAGCGAGGAGCAAATAAAAGCACAACACGAACGCGACTCCATTGCTGCAGCCCAAAACGAAAGCTCCACCCCCACCCCCTCCCGTGATGGAGGAGAGAAGGCTGGCGCGCAGCTTTCGAGCGATAGCGAGGCCCTCGCCCTTACGGGAGAGCGGGGAGAGGTTCTTGACTCCACCTCCATTCTCTTTGCTGCCAGTCAAGGAGAAGAGCAACTCATCACCCTTGAGAACGACCTCGTGAAACTCACCCTCAACACCCGTGGAGGAGTCATTGAGG
This sequence comes from uncultured Bacteroidaceae bacterium, assembly GCA_905233765.1. Classification (GTDB taxonomy): domain Bacteria; phylum Bacteroidota; class Bacteroidia; order Bacteroidales; family Bacteroidaceae; genus Physcousia. The sequence continues at coordinate 103,662 of CAJOCU010000004.1, forward strand.
ATGCAGTGATAAAAGGGCATCTCGACCAGCAGAAGCAACCCGTACGCCTCCTATCCAAGGAAAATGCACACCTACGCCTCATGCTCGCTGGAAAAGCAGACAACATCATCACCGACCAGCTGTTTTTTGAAGCCGTCAATGTGACAGATTCTTCAGTCACAATGCGCCTTCCTATTTCCAAGGGTACGCTCGACATTGACTACCGCCTCCGCCCAGAGTCCTATATGCTGGACATGATTGTCACAGCGCATGGCCTTAACGACCTGTTCAACCCCTCCACAAATGTTCTCTATATTGAATGGGCCGACCGCGCCCGCCAGCTGGAGAAGGGCTTCGACTTCGAGCAACGCTATGCCTGCATCCGCTACCACGAGGCGAGCGGCGACACAGACAACCTTTCGGAGACATCTGACGAAGATGAAGATATCGAGAAAGCGCTCGACTGGATTGCTTTCAAGAATCAGTTCTTCTCTGCTGTACTTATCAGCCAACAAGAATTCAAGAGCGTCCACCTAAAGTCGCAGCTCTACAAAAAAGGACAAGGCTACCTGAAGAACTACGAGGCTTCGATGCAGACAGCTTTTGACCCGACAGGTACACGTCCTACTCAACTGCAGTTCTACATTGGCCCCAATGATTTCCACACGTTGAAAGCACACAACGACCTCAGTCTCAACGCTGATAAGGATCTAGAGCTTGAGGATCTCGTTTATCTTGGATGGCCCATTGTGCGATGGGTGAACCGCTGGTTCATCATCTACCTCTTCGATTGGCTCAAGGGTTTCGGTCTCCACATGGGGCTCGTGCTGCTGCTCCTGACCATCATCGTCAAAGCCCTCGTCTATCCCGCCACCAAAAAGAGTTATCTGGCCAGCGCACGTATGCGCGTCCTGAAGCCGAAAATCGATGCGCTGAACGCCAAATATCCCAAGCAGGAGGATGCTATGAAGAAGCAACAGGAGATGATGCAGCTCTACTCCCAATATGGCGTTTCACCCATGGGCGGCTGCCTGCCGATGCTCATTCAGGCGCCTATCTGGATCGCCCTCTTCAACTTCGTCCCCAACGCCATCGAGCTGCGCGGCCAGAGCTTCCTCTGGGCCGACGATCTCTCGGCTTACGACGATGTCATCCACTGGAACAAGGACCTCTGGCTCATCGGCGACCACCTCAGCATATTCTGTGTCCTCTTCTGCATCATGCAAGTGGCCAACACATGGATCTCCATGAAACAGCAGCAGAGCGCTGTCATGTCCCCCGAGCAGGAACAGTCCATGAAGATGATGAAATGGATGATGTACCTGATGCCGCTAATGTTCTTCTTCATGTTCAACACCTACAGTTCCGGCCTCAACTACTACTACTTCCTTTCCGGCTTCACCAGCATCCTCATCATGTGGTTCCTCCGCAAGACCACAAACGATAGCCGTCTCCTGGCTCAACTCGAAGCTTACAAAGCCAAGAATGCTAACAATCCCAAGAAACAATCTAGCATGGCCGCCCGCCTAGAAGCCTTACAGAAGATGGCGGAGCAACAGCAGCACCAACAAAAGAAATAAGACTTATTATGAAACGATTAGCTTTCTTTTTATTGGTCATAGCCTCCATGAGTTCCTGCAGAAAAGAACAAAAGCCTCTTATCACGCGCAGCGACATACAACTAGAGAGCGACGTGATGACTCCTGAGGCACTCTGGGCCATGGGGCGCATCGGTTCCTACGATGTCAGCCCCGATGGCAGCCGCGTCGCATATCAGGTCACCTACTACAGTGTTGAGGAGAACCGCAGCAACACGGTTATTTATGTCCAGAACATCCCCAGACGAGAACAGGAAATTCTCCCCTTACTGGAAGATTTAGAGGGGGCCATTTTCCTTGGTCCCGGCAGCGATCCTGTCTGGCTCGACGACAACAAGATAGCCTTTGCCAGCAAGGGCGAAATCTGGTCTATGAATGCCAAGGGGAAGTCACGCAAGCAACTCACCAAGACAGACGGCAACGTCGAAGGTTTCCTTTTCTCGCCCGACAAGAAGAAAGTCATCGTCATCAAGTCCGTGCCCTTCCACGATATCATCAAGGAAAAGCCTGCCGACCTCCCCAAAGCCACGGGTATGGTCATCACCGACCTCATGTACCGCCATTGGGATCACTATGTTGAGAGCATTCCGCATCCCTTCGTATATTCAGTGAGTGGCGACGGCACCACCCAGGAAGAGTTCGACATCCTCGAAGGCCAGCCCTTCGAATGTCCGATGGAGCCCTTCGGAGGTATTGAGCAGCTCGCATGGAGCCCCGACAGTAAATCAATTGCTTTCACCTGTCGCACCAAGACTGGCCTCGCCTACAGTATCTCCACCGATTCGGATATATTCCTTTTCAGTCCCACCCCCGATCCCTCCCGTGATGGAGTGTTCACCAATCTTTGCAAACCCGGCCTTGCGTTCGGCGCTTCTCCCGCTGAAGCCCCCACCATCGACCCCACCAAGTCCCTCCGCGACCAGCCCGTCAACGCGCCCGAGAACCTAGCCAACAACCCCGGTTATGACACCAATCCTAAGTTCTCACCAGACGGTCGTTATCTCGCCTGGCTCTCCATGGAGCGCGACGGCTACGAGAGCGACCGCCAACGGCTTTGCGTATATGAGCTTGCCACGGGCAAGAAACGTTACGTCACCGAGTCCTTCGACAGCAACGTTGACGATTTCGTCTGGGATGCCGACAGCTATACGTTATATTATATAGGTGTCTGGCACGCCACCGAGAACCTCTATCGCACCAATCTCGACGGCCAGGTCACGCAGCTCACCAACGACCAAGCCGACTGGGGTAGTCTGCAAATGGCGGCCCCCCAGTCGTCCCCCGAGGGGGACACCGCACTCCTCATGGAGCGCCACGACTACTTCCACCCCGCCGACCTCTACCTGGTTCGTGTGCTCGGCGATTCCGTCGCCGAGGTCACCCAGCTCACTCACGAGAACGACCACATCCTTTCCCAACTCGCCCCTGGTAGCTGCGAACCACGCTGGTGCAAGACCACCGACGACAAGGATCTCCTCTACTGGGTCATCAAGCCCCCGCACTTCGACCCCTCGAAGAAATATCCTACTCTACTCTTCTGTGAGGGCGGCCCGCAGTCGCCCGTTTCGCAGTTCTGGAGCTACCGCTGGAATTTCTACATTATGGCGTCACAAGGCTATGTTATCATCGCCCCCAACCGCCGCGGCCTTCCCGGTTTCGGAAAAGAGTGGCTCGAAGAAATCTCCGGCGACTGGACTGGACATTGCATGAATGACTATCTTTCCGCCATCGACGATGCTTGTGATTCCCTGCCCTATATTGACCGCGACCGTCTTGGTGCTGTCGGAGCCTCCTTCGGTGGTTTCAGCGTTTACTACCTTGCCGGGCACCACAACAAACGTTTTAAATGTTTCATCGCCCACGACGGCGCCTTCAATCTGGAGGCTATGTACACCGAGACCGAGGAGAACTGGTTCTCCAATTGGGAATATGAAGATGCTTATTGGAACAAGGATCGTTCCGCTAATGCCGATCGCACTTACAGGAATTCGCCACATCTCTTCGTAGATCAGTGGGATACCCCCATTCTCTGTATCCATGGCGAGAAGGACTACCGCATCAATTCCACCCAAGGCATGAGTGCTTTCAACGCCGCTCGCATGAAAGGCATCGAGGCGGAGCTGCTCCTCTACCCCGATGAAAACCACTGGGTGCTCAAGCCCCAAAACGGTATCCTTTGGCAGCGCACCTACTTCGAGTGGCTCGCGCGCTGGCTCAAATGACCTTCGGACTGTCGTAATAACGTCATAACGAAAACATAAATTGTAAATCGCAAATCGTCAAATTGTAAATGAAAAAGACTCTTCGCGACAGCGCCGCTATGCGCTGGACTGCCTTGCTGCTTTTGGCACTCGCCATGTTCTGCAGCTACATCTTCATGGATATCCTCTCCCCCATCAAGGACCTGATGCAGGAGACTCGTGGATGGGACTCCCTCGCCTTCGGCACCATGCAAGGTGCTGAGGTCTTCCTCAACGTGTTCGCCTTCTTCCTCATCTTCGCCGGAATCATCCTTGACAAGATGGGAGTGCGCTTCACGGCCGTTCTCTCGGCTGTAGTCATGCTCGTCGGCGCGCTCATCAAGTGGTACGCTGTCAGTGAAGCCTTCATCGGTAGCAGCCTTGAGACATGGTTCACCAACAACCTCAACTATATCCCTGTTTTCGACGAACTCGGTGTTTCCCCTTTCTATACAGGGATGCCCGCCTCAGCCAAATTCGCAGCCTGCGGCTTCATGATTTTCGGTTGCGGATGCGAGATGGCCGGTATCACTGTCTCACGCGGTATTGTCAAATGGTTTAAAGGGCGTGAGATGGCATTGGCGATGGGCTCTGAGATGGCATTGGCTCGTCTGGGCGTGGCTACGGTGATGATTTTCTCGCCTTTCTTCGCTCGCCTCGGTGGTGTCGTCAGCGTGAGCCGCAGCGTTGCCTTCGGTGTCGTCCTGCTGTGCATCGCACTCATTATGACCATCGTCTATTTCTTCATGGACCAGAGACTCGATGCCCAAACAGGTGAGGCCGAAGAGAAGGATGATCCCTTCAAAATCAGTGACCTCGGCAAAATTCTCACCGACAGTGGCTTTTGGATTGTGGCCCTACTCTGCGTGCTCTACTACAGCGCCATCTTCCCCTTCCAGAAATATGCCGTGAATATGCTCCAGTGCAACCTCACGCTGACGGACCCCGCAGCAGATTCGTTCTGGGCCGGCAATAGCATCACCTACATACAGTATATCATTATGCTCGTTGTTGCCGCCGCTGGTTTTGCAAGTAACTTCCAGAAGAAAGCCGCTGCTAAGTACGGCCTGCTGTTCCTCTCCATCGGTTCTCTCGTTGTCTATTGCTATATGGGCTATATGCGTCAGAGCGCCGAAGCCATCTTCGCCGTCTTCCCCCTTTTGGCAGTCCTCATCACACCGATCCTCGGCAGCTATGTTGACCACAAGGGTAAGGCTGCCACGATGCTCATCCTCGGCTCCCTGTTGCTCATCGCCTGCCACCTGACCTTCGCCTTTGTGCTGCCTGCCTTCAAGGGCAATGATGCAGGTGGTGTCATCGTCGCTTACCTGACCATTCTCGTCCTTGGGTCTTCCTTTTCGCTGGTGCCCGCCAGCCTATGGCCTAGTGTTCCCAAGCTCGTGGATGCTAAGGTCATCGGCTCCGCCTATGCCCTCATCTTCTGGATTCAGAACATCGGTCTGTGGCTCTTTCCCCTGCTCATCGGCAAAGTACTGAACGAGACAAACATTGGCGTCACTGACCCGACACAGTACAACTATACGGCTCCCCTCGTGATGCTCGCTGCCCTTGGCGTCGCCGCCCTCCTACTCGGACTGATTCTGAAAGTGGTGGATAAAAAGAAAGGATTGGGTCTTGAAGAACCGAATATCAAGTAAAAAGCGCATTTTTAACACTATAAAGATATCTTTATCAGAAAATAGTTCGTATCTTTGCGGCGCAAGGTTTGGCCTTGCGCCGCAAAACATTTATGAACTAACGAATCATACAATATGAAAAGATTTACCTTATCACTTCTTGTCACTGTCCTTTGCACACTTGTTCAGGCACAGTCATGGGTGGACATCACCAACAGCTATGTCACCAACCCCAACTTCAATGGCAACGCCGACGGCTGGAATGTCACCTTCAACTACAACACTTCTGACACCCGCGGCTACCAAAAAGAGAGCTATAGCAATGCCTCTGAAGGAATTCAGATTTCCGGTTTCCTGGAAGCATGGGCGGAGAACAACAGCAGTGTCCAATGGTATCATATGGCTCACCTGGGCGATGGTTATCTCTATCAGGAATTAGAAAATCTCCCCTCTGGCAAACTCCGTTTGGAAGCTGACGTCATTGCCGTTGACCAGAACCAAGGTAACAATCCCGTTACCGGCGCCTACCTGTTTATTGAAAACGAGGATGACCGAGCCGAGACAGAGATTCATACTAGCAATGCCTCTCCTGAGCATTTCAGCGTTGAGTTTGAGAATAAGGGAGAGATATCGTTCTTCCGCATCGGTATTTGCACGGAAAGCACCACCGCCAACTGGATTGCGATGGACAACGTCAAGCTCTCATGGTACGGCACCCAAACCTATCCCTCCAGCATCACGCTCAGCACGACCTCCCTCTCCCTCAAGCAAGGACAGGTCGCACTACTGACTGCCAACGTACTACCATCATCTGCCACAGACAAGAGTGTGACATGGTCCAGCAGTAACACCGCTATCGCCACTGTCTCCGCTAACGGACAGGTCTATGCCAAGGGCATCGGAACCGCCACCATCACCTGCACGTCCGTCTCCAAGCCCTCGGTCAAAAAGACCTGCGCCGTGACGATCACTGCCAACACCATCGCCGACAACCTGGATGAATCGAAGTGGGCCAATATAACAGGCTCCACCATCCAGAACCCCAACTTCGACAACAACCCTACATGGTACGGCGAATGGACCATAAAAACCACCTGCCAGAACAATACCTACGACTACGGTGCTCAGGAGTTCTTCAATGGAACATCCGACATCTATCAGACCGTCATCGTTCCCGAGCCCGGGATCTATCGTATTGGTGTTAAAGCATATTATCGTGCGGGTGACTATTCCTACAGTGGCTGGTCGCAATATAACAATGGCACCGAGGACATCACAGCCTTCCTCTATGCCAATGACTTTCAGACGCCGTTGCAGAGCGCCTATTCTGAGTATCTTTCCCAATCTGTGAGCGGCTTAAAAGCTATCTCCACCGACGAAGGTTACCGATACTTCCCCAACAATATGAATACTGCCGTCAACAACTTCTTTGCAGACGGCAAGTACCAGAACTACATCATCGTGGAGGTCGGCGACGACTGCGAGCTCACCATCGGAATCCGCAACGAGAATGCGCTCTCTTCCAATTGGATTATCATGGATGACTGGACGCTGGAGCAGTATGGCGGCACCGAGGTTGCTGTAGAGAGCATCCAGGTCGATCCCACATCCCTCTCACTGGGAGTCGGTGACTATAGCTGGATTGACTATATTGTATTGCCTGACAATGCCAGTGACAAGAGCATCACCGTCACAGCGAATCCCGCTGGAATCGTTTCTTTCAATGTGTATAGTGATTATATCTATGTTCAGGCATTGACCGGAGGAACTACAGAAATCACCTTTGCCTCCAAGAGCGACCCGTCCGTAAAGACTGTCGTTCCCGTCACTGTCACGGCTCCTGCCACAGGCATCACCCTGAACCGCACTACCGCAAGCCTGAAAGTCGATGAGAAACTGACGCTATCCGTTTCCTTGCAACCCAATTATAGCACCGACGATCCCGCTGTCACTTGGTCGAGCAGCGATAAGACCGTTGCCACCGTCAGCACTGCGGGCATCGTCACCGCCAAGAAAGCAGGAACGGCCACCATTACCGCCACCCTGAAGGCAAACACCGACTTGACGGCAACGTGTGAGGTAACGGTATATAACAAAGACGACATCGTCAAGGAGTGGCTTGACATGACGGAAAGCTTTGTCGACAATCCGTATTTTTCTGGCAGCACAAATGGTTGGGTCGTTAACTATAACGGTTCAACATCGGAGAATTACGGATACCAAAGTGCTAACTATTCCAATAACGATGTATGGATCTCGAAGTTTGCAGAGACATGGAGGAACCAGAATAATTATTACAATCCATTGGGTGACGGTTCCATCTACCAGTTCATCACAGGGTTACCCACAGGCCATTACAAGCTGGAGGCCGACGTCATCGCGGTATCGCAGAACTTTAGTTATAGGAATCCCGTCACAGGCGCCTATCTGTTCATCGCCAACAGTACCGAAGAGGCCCTAACAGAGGTGGCCACGGGCAATGGTGCTCCAGAACATTTCAGTGTGGAGTTCGATACCGACGAAACAGATCTCACCATTGGCGTGCGCACGGAAAACACTACCGCCAACTGGCTCGCCTTCGACAATGTGAAACTCCAATGGTACGGCACCGAGGTCAAGGCCACGAGCCTTTCGCTCAATACGACCAGCAAAGAGTTGGTCCAGGGCGAGACCTTGCAACTGATTCCCACCCTCACACCTGAAAACACCACTTTCAAGACCTGCTATTTCGAGAGTAGCAACACAGCATGTGTGACTGTTGACGCGAATGGACTCGTTACGGCAGTGAAGCCAGGCATGAGCACCATCACGGTGACCACCAAGAGCAACGATGCGCTTAGCGCCACTTGCATCATCACGGTAGGAGCCAACGAAGTAAGTGCTAATGCAGTTATCATCAACGAGGTACAGCAGGCCAATGTCGATATGTTCGTCGATCCGTCATTCAACTATGGTGGATGGGTTGAGCTTTATAATAGCACGAATCAATCCGTCACCCTCAATGGTCTATACATCTCCGATGATCCCAGCGAGCCGAAGAAATTCGCACTCTCGAGCGCGTTCCATGGTGCTGTTCCAGCTAAAGGTTTCTGTACCCTATGGTTCGACCACTATTCCTGGTGGTCCCTTAAGATGGTTGACCTCAAACTCGACTGCGACGGTGGCGTCATCCTGATCGCCAACGAGGAAGGAACGATACTCTCCCGTCTCGACTACCCACCAGCCATCACGCGTACCTCCTATGCCCGCAAAACAAATGGTGGCAGCGAATGGGGCTACACCGACCAGCCCACACCCGGAGCATCCAATACGACCTCTAAGTTCGCCGAGGTCCGTCTGGCAGCGCCCGAAATCGACACCGACGGCTGCCTCTTCGACGGAACACTCCTGGCACAGGTCACCAATATCCCCGCCGGAGCCACCCTCCGCTACACCCTCGATGGCAGCACGCCGACGCTCAAGAACGGCCTGACCAGCGACGACGGTCTCTTCTCCTTCGATGCTACCGCCATCCTGCGCCTTCGTTACTTCCAGGACGGCTACCTCGCCAGCCCCGTCACCACACGCTCCTACATACATAATCAATATGATGACGATGGGAATAAGGTGGTTTACACGCTACCCATCATATCCCTTGTCTCAGACAACAAGCACCTTTATGGCGATGAATTGGGCATCTTCGTCCAAGGCACCAACGGTCGCCCCGGCAATGGCAAGAATTATGCCTGCAACTGGAATATGGACTGGGACCGTCCAGCGAATATCGAGTACTTCACTGAGGAGGGTCAGGCCACTATCAGCCAGGAAGTAAGCATCGAGGCCTCTGGTGGTTGGAGCCGCGCCTGGTATCCCCACTCCTTCAACATCAAGGCCAACAAGATCTACGAGGGGAACAACCGCATGGACTACCAGTTCTTCGAGAACAAGCCCTACCTACGCCACAAGGCCCTGAAAGTGCGAAATGGTGGCAACAACGTGCAAGACAACGGTTCCGGACGTATCAAAGACGGTGCCATCCAAACCATCGTGGCCTCCTCAGGTCTTTATGTCGAGACACAAAGCTACAAGCCTGTCCACGTGTTCCACAATGGAGCATACATTGGCGTTGAGAATTTGCGCGAACCCAATAACAAGAGCTACGCAGACGCCAACTACGGCATCGACACCGACGAGCAGGACCAGTGGAAGATGTCACCCGACAGCAACTACGTGCAGCAGGCTGGCACTAAGGATGTCTTCGACCAATGGTACACCCTCGCGCAGAACGCCAACGACGCCCTTGCCTATGAGCAAATCAAACAGATTGTCGATATCGAGGAATATGCCAACTACATGGCCGTAGAACTATACCTTGGCGGTCACGACTGGCCAAAGAACAATATCAAAGGCTTCCGCGAGCGCTCTGAAGGTTTGGCGAACAGCCGCTTCCGTCATGTCCTCTTCGACCTCGATGCAGCTTTCGCATCTGGCAGCCCGTTTGATTGGTTCGAGAGCACCCAGACATGGACCTTCGACCCACTTTATGGAGAACTGGTTCTTGCGAAATACGGTTCCCGCATCACGGATGAAATAGAGTTCGTCACCATCTTCAAGAACATGCTCAAAAACGAAGAGTTCAAGAAACAGTTCATTGATCAATTCTGTCTTGTGGTGGGCAGCGTCTTCGAGCCCAACCGCTCGAAAGAGATCATCAATGAGATTGTCGCCCGCGTCAACCCAGCCATGGCATTGGAAGAGCGCTCCGCGAACTCCACCGGCTCCCATCTGATCAATAATATCACAACATCCCGTCAATCATCCAGCTACACCTATCTCAATAATTTCATGAGTTACGGCACATCACTGCAGGTCACCCTTGCATCCAATATTAGCGAGGCCCGCCTATTGGTCAACGACCTGCAGGTGCCCACGAATAAATTCTCCGGCCGACTCTATCCCCCCATCACTCTGAAAGCATCTGCACCCGCAGGCTATCAGTTCCTGGGCTGGCAGAGCAGCAAGGGAGGCTCCAATTCTACAAGCCTCTTTACGAAGGGTAGCAGTTGGAGCTACTACGACCAAGGTTCACTCGATGGAGAAGGATGGACGGCCAAGGACTACAGTGGAACTTGGTCCTCCGGAAATGCGCCACTCGGCTACGATACCGGCAACGCAACCAAGGCTGCAGCCTACAACACCACACTCAGCTATGGGAGCAACTCAAGCAACAAGTATCCCACCTACTACTTCCGCAAGCAAGTGAACCTCTCCACCGCTCCACAAAGCGATGAGACGTTCACCCTTGACTGGATAGCCGACGACGGGTTTGTTGTCTATGTCAATGGCACCGAGGCCGGACGCTTCCTCATGGACAAGACACCTAATCCCACCTTCAATAGCTTCGCTGATACCTATGCCAATGCCAATCCAGAATCCGGACAGATGAGCCTCAGCGCCTCTCTCTTCCAAAAAGGCAACAACGTCATCGCCGTGGAGCTCCACAATAACAGCGCCTCCTCAACCGATGTTTATTGGGATGCCGGACTCACATACGCCAAGAAAGGAGATGCTGGCAGCTACGTATGCTACGATGAGAGCTTCACCATCCCGACGGATGTCTCGAGTGTCACCTATACAGCAGTCTATGACCGTCTCAACGATAACGCCGACGACGCCTGGGATGCACATCCCATTAAGATCAACGAGGTGAGCGCCGCCAACGAGATTTTTGTCAACGACTACTTTAAGAAGAACGACTGGATCGAACTCTACAACACCACTGACCAGGACTACGACGTCAACGGAATGTACCTCTCCGACAATCTCTCGAAACCCGAGAAGTTCCAGATTATCGATGACGGAACCTGCTCCACGGTCATCCCCGCCCACGGACACCTCGTCATTTGGTGTGATACGCTTCAAAACGTGAGCCAGCTCCACGCTAACTTCAAGCTGACCAACAAGGAAAAGGATAAGAGGAATGTCCTGTTGACAGCCGCCGACAAGAGTTGGGCTGACACGCTCTCCTACTGCGTACATACTGGCTACCAGAGTGTGGGACTCTTCCCCGACGGCAGCAGCAACGTCTATGTCATGAACCGCCCCACCATCGGACAAACCAACGTCTTGACCACGGCAGCACTCTCCTACGAAGAGCCCAAGATAGAGCCGCAGCCTATACCTGATACGATCGAAGGAGTTGATGACACCGACATGGCTCTCCATTACAAGAACAGAGCACTCACGCTTGAAGGTGTTCCCTATGCCCGTGTTGATATCTACAATACGAGTGGCCAGCTCGTGATGACAGCACGTCTGAATGCTGCCACATCGCTGAGCCTCGCCAACCTGCCACAAGGGATCTATGTAGCGACGGCCAAGACCGACGACGATCAAGTAACGCTGAAATTCAGTCATCAATAATCGTGAGGCAAAATTGGCGAAAAAGCGTGTTAAAAAATATTAATAAAGGAGAATTATCATAGAAATGAAGTATCTTTGCGCCGATTAATGGTGTTTAGGATCTCTTAAAGAGATGAGACAGGCATATAAACTATTAAGAATTAGGCTCATCGCCTTTGCATTCGCCAGCCTGTTATTCTCAGTATCTGTTGTGGGGCAAGAGCAGCCCGCCATACAGGATTCCCTATGGGAAGAAGGATTTGAAGACATCCAGACAATCGTCAAAGGCGACACCCTCTACCTCTCAATAGAGGACAGGGCTCACCGAGGAACCTTCCGCGGAGCCGTCGCCGCACTTAGGCTAATCAACGAGAGCCAGCCCGACGTTCAATACGTCGAAATGCTACTCACTGACTATAAAATGCCACAGCTCATCGTCCACGCCCTCAGGCGTGAGGGAACATGGGACGTTAGCGTGGATCGACAAATGGAACAGGCGCAAAAGGTGCTAAAAGGCGTGAAGCCACGAGCATCTTCGACAGGTAGAATCGACATTACAGTCTTTCCCATGATCAGCCTTGTCAACAACAAGTTAGATCATCTCTTCGACTACTGTATAAGCATTGCACCTGCCTTCGCGACAACACTTTGGAAAGGATCCAGGGTTACGCTACAACCCATCTTCCCTATCCTTAATAACTTGGACCCCGACGAGACCCAACGCTATATTCAGATAGGGCAAGCCAATCTAAGCCAACAGATTCTATCCACTTCCAGATGGCACGCCTCAGCAGCTATTGGATTCTTCCATGCCGAACGCGCCGGATTGCAGGCCAAAGTGACATTTCATGTACTTCGGAATCTTGACCTCAGTATTAATGCAGGATACACCTACGGTGTCAACTACACCAAGCAGAAGGGATTCGGATTCATCCGCGATTCGCAGCGCCTCAACTTCATGGCACACGCCTCCTACTATGAGCCCCGCACCCAACTACAGATAGAACTCCTCGGGGGTCGTTTCCTTTACGGAGACTACGGTGGACGTCTTGATGTCACACGCCATTTCGGAGAATTCGCCATTGGTGTTTACGGCATCCTGACAGGAGGTGAATACAATGCGGGGTTCCATTTCGCCATTCCAATGAGCGGCAAACGCCAACGTAGGAAAGCATTCGTGAGACTTCGGTTACCTGAATACTATGCCGTGGAATACAGCATGCAATCCTTCTTCAAGTATTGGGAAGAGAAAATGGGACAAAACTTTGTCACCCAACCCGACCAGAACCGCGCCGCACACCATTGGGAACCCGCCTTTGTCGAGACCTACATTCGAAAGATGCTTAACGGCACTATTAAATGAGATAAAATAGAGTAATATAAACCAAAAAACAATTTAAAAACTTTACACACAATGAAAAAGTTTCTTCTTTCTCTCTGCGTACTAGCTGTTGCTGGTGTATGCGTGTTCATGACCTCCTGCAAGGACGACGATGAATTGCAGACACGTGTGAACTCTAACGTGGAAACCGCTATTGCCGCTGCACAGGACGACGCCAACTACGACTATCAGTATGTGCTCAACGGCCAGACCTACACCTCCCTGGAGGCTCTGCAAAACGCTATCTCTGAACTTCCCGCAGATACTCAGAATGAGGTTTATGTGGTTGCTACCAACAAGACCACTGGTGAGGTGAAGCAAGGTACCACCAGCTCATTCACCGCTCCTCAGCCCGGTCAGTCCACGACCGTGAAAATCGAAGTTCCTGGTACCACCACCACAACCGCTGAAGTGACGCTGAACACCACCCTTGAGTCACAGCACTCTGGTGGCGCAGCAAAATAATAAGTCACAAGACATCAAAACGAACAGAACCCGATATCTATTGGATATCGGGTTCTTTCTGTAGTATCACTTCCCTGTGTCCCTTGAAATGCATTTTTCCCTTCCTTTTTTTTGTTTTTTATTAAATAGTTGTACCTTTGCGGCATACAATTCATCTGGTCAACAAATCGTATAGGTATGAACAAGAGAATATTCGTGATAGCGGCGGCACTGGCGCTGCTGACGACGGCCACGCTGGCCGACGATGTAATCACCGTGTGCGGACAAAACGTGCAAAACTTCTTCTACTCCCTGGACCGCGAACGTACACAGAGCAACGGCGTGGCAATCAGCAACTACACAACCACCGAGGGTCGCACAGCCAAGGCACAGGCCATCGTGCAGGCGCTGGCACCCTACGCTGCCGACATCTATGCCTTCAACGAGGTGGAAGCCAAGCCCCAAGGTGCCGACACAGAGGCAATGGAGATTCTGGCAGCTGAGATGAGCCGCGTCACCGGACACACCTACAGCGCGGTCTCCGACAATCTCACCTACGACCTGGCGTCAGACGCCTCAGGGGCCATCAAGTCGGGCTTCATCTACCGCACGGATAAGGTGGAGCCGGTGGGACAGAACGTTTCGACCGCCGTAGGCTACGCCTATATATACCCCCTGATGATGCGGCTGCAGACATTCCGTAGCCTGGCCTCCGGCGAGCAGTTCTCGCTGAGCATGAACCACTTCAAGGCCAGTACAAGCGATGACTACGCCGAGGATGTTGCGAAGCGCGAATTGAATTCCATCGCCCTGCTGAAAGGGCTGGACCAGGCCACAGACCCCGACATCCTGGTCATGGGCGACCTGAACAGCGTGATGGGCGAGCAATGTCTGCGCAACCTCACAGACGCCGGCTACGAGGAGCAGATCCTCAAGTGGGAAGGCCCCAACGCCTATTCCCACTGGTTCGATAGCGGCTCACTCATCGACCACGTCTTCGCCAACAGCACGATGGCGCAGCAGGTGACCGATGCCCACATGCTCCATATCGCCAACGTCCATTCCGTGGGGAAGAAAAATGCGTACTCAGACCACGATCCTTATCTGGTGACGCTGAACCTGAAGGCACAGCCCGCTGCGACCTACCACTATACCAGAGCCGCGACGATGACGCCCGGGGTGCCCCACCTGATGGTTGCGCCCATCAACGGATTCAAGGCCGCCAAACCCGTAGCCCCCGAGAAGAGCTACGAATACCAACTGACAACGAGCGTCACAGATGTGGACGGCGTCATCACGATGAGCGACGCCAAGCAGGCCTTCATCTTCGAGGACACAGGCGATGGCAACTACCACATCAAGGACTACTACGGGCGCTATGTGTACCAGTTCCTCAACACCTCGTCCAACAAATACACCAGCAGCACAAACATGGGAGTGCAGGCCGATGCGCATCCCTTCACGCTGACACCTCAGGCAGACGGAACCTTCAAGATTCTCAACACCACATCCAGCTGCTACTACATCGCCCTCACCTACAACAGCACACCCCAGTTTGCGCTTTATAACTACGCCTCGCTCCGCTCCGGACAGTACCTGCCTTGGCTCTATGCCTACGACCCCAACGCCGCCCCCACAGGCATCAGCAATGCCGACGAAACAACCAAACCCACTTCCACCCGCAAACTCCTCATCAACGGTCACCTCCTCATCGTGACGCCCAATGGCCGTCGCTACAACATCCAAGGCATCGAGCTCCGCTAAGAAATATATTTTTTCACACCATTCATCCGCACATGTCATAAGACATCATTGTCTCAAATCGTGGGACAAGCGAGAGAAAAGTTGTATCACTATATTTATTGTCCTCCTGCACTATAACCGTTTAATCTCTGCATCTACGACGAAGAGGTCGCCATCCTTATCACGAAGGACATTGCGAGGAACAAGGTCCCAAACAACATAGCGCTCGTTAACAAAACAACCTTGGCGGTCTTCTTTTTCGAAGCCAAGAGCTGCCATAAATGTATCAATCGCTATTTGGGGCGTTGATCCCGCTTCCTTTATGAGTGCTTGTTGAAGGATGGATATACACTTCTACCGCCAAAGCCAGTGAAACCATAGAGCTTATAAAAGGTCTCAGGGAAGAGTTCGTTATGCATTAAGGCTTTTTCAAGCAACGACAAGATAGAACCTGTGTTCATGAGGTTATTGACCTTGAAAATCTGGTCGTTCAACACATAAAGCTCATTTTCATTGCCACTCAGCCCAGGCTCTCCCAACTCACAGAGCCTTTCCATAGGCACCCAAAAACCGTTCTCCTTAGCGTAGTCTTCTGAGGCACGTGCTTCGGCATCCGCGAGACTTAAAGTAGTTTCGCTTGTTCCAGGTTGCGTTTCATATATTCCACAGCGTCTGCGGAGTTCATCGGCAATGCATTTAATGCGGCTATTTTCCGCATCTTGCGTTCCGACGATTCTTGATGGAAGTGGTTGAGGTAAGTCATGATTCATAGGATTGCGATAACTGCTACTGTGCTGTTATGATTTCGGGCACAAAGATACAACTAATAAAGAAAATAGAAGAAGAGGAAGGAGAAAAAAGCGATTTAAGAGAGAAAAATGAAAGAAATATGGTCAATAGTCCTAGATACTATAGGAAGGCGTTAAAGAAGAACCATACTACACGATGTACGACAAAAAGCAGAAGATTTTTACACGATAGGGGGAACACTGTCGAATATTTTAATAAGGTTCGCTTACATATACGAGTACGCGCGTAAGTTTTTGTGATAGATAACCTACACTCCTATACTAATACAAGTTTATATGTTTTATATCAAACAATTGAATGGGTGTAGGTTCGGGTGTAGGTTATAAGAAAAGGTGTATGTTTTAACATATTTTTTTGCATTTTACACAGATAAAGATTGGGATTTTCGAAGAAAATATTATATCTTTGCAACGCAACCAAGATTGCGAGTGATGAGTAAAAAATACCTTGAACCCTTGAACTCTTTAAACTCTTAAACTCTTAAACTCTTGAACCCCTTAAACCTCGTGCGTTCGAATCACTCATAGTGCCTGATTCTCACATCTATGCCAAGATCTTTCAGCTCCGATGAAATCCCTTTTACATCCGTCTGGCCGTAATGATACGGGAACAACACCTTGGGCTTCACCATCTTGGCAGCCTTCACCAGTTGCACCGTGGTCATCGTATAAGGCTGGTTGCAAGGCATGAAGGCGATATCGATGTCCTTGATGTCCTGCATCTCAGGGATGTCCTCCGTATCGCCGGCGATGTAGATGCGCAGTCCGTCGATCGTCAGGATATAGCCGTTGTCACGTCCTTTCGGGTGAAACTGTGTGCGTCCCTCGGAAATGTTATAAGCTGGAACAGCTTCTACTTTGATGTCATCGAATATGGACTCTTGCCCATTGACCATGATCTCACCATACCCCAGCATCTCCGCACAGCGCTTGTTGGTAATCAGTTGCGTTTTCTCGCCTGTCAGCACCTCGATGGCTTCCTTGTCGAAGTGGTCCCTGTGCTCATGCGTCACGAAGATATAGTCAGCCTTCGGCATCGTGCTATACGCTATCGTCTTGTCGCCGAGTTGCGTTACAGGGTCAATCTCTATCTCCTTTCCGTCATACTCCATGCGAATGCTGGCGTGAACCAAAGCATGGAATTTCAACGTCTTTCCACCCTTCGTCTTGAACACATCCACCTCATAGGTATCCGTCGTCACTGGCATCTTAGCCTCTTTCCAGGCAATGATACCACCCTTCAGGTTCACCGCCTTATAACCCTCCGCCGCCAGTCTTCCGGCAGCGTTCGCCGACCGTCGTCCGCTTCTGCAATACACGGCAATCGTCTTGTCCGTCGTCAGTACCCCTTTCGCTTTCTCGATGAAGTCCCTTTGTGCCTGATCGATGTTCAAGGCACCCTCGAGGTGTCCCTCTTTGAACTCATCAGCCGTGCGCACATCCAGCACCACGACATTCGGGTCATTCACCAACTCCGCGAATCCCTTCACATCCGTATCTTCATAATTAGCCTGACCGCAGGCCGTTGTCAGCCCAAACGTTGCCAACAAACAAGCAAAAATATTTTTCATATTCATTCAATCCTTATTTTATTTCATTTCCTATTCTCATTGCGAACAATCAACTTTCCCTTCTCCCCTCAGCCCTCATACTTTGGCACCGTATGGAGTGGCTATTTCCATTTCGGAAACAGTTGAATCAGGCCATCGCCTTCTGTGTAGCCGAGATTATCTCGGTAACTGATTCTTTTTTCAATTCAGCCTTCATACTTCAGCCTTCACACTCCTATCTGCCATATATCTATACTAATTTTATTCCGCTCTTGCAGCTGCAAAGATACCACATTTATTTATATGTAGTATGGAAAAGGTGGAAATGTTATAGGTATAGAAAACTTTTTTCAAAACAGTTAGCACATATCACTGGGCCATCATCACGATTCCCAAACCTTTTTGGACAAGAGCGCAAAATTGCGCCCTTGTACTTTCATCGAATCACCAGCCAAGGAAGAAAGACATCAATAAATCCAACTATCAATATCTTTTGATTTATTGTTTCATTTTTCACTCCTCATACTGTTGAGGTGTGAACTTATCTATTGGATTTGTTCTAAGCAACGCAAAGATATGCCATTTTGCAATCGTTGTCGCTTTTAGTCATTTATTTCTGGGGTACAGAGATATCCCTCTGTCTGCTCCACACATTTATACCCCCTTCTCCCTATGAAATGCTTGAGGGCCTTGAACTCATTCAAGTCCTTGCACTTCACAGAATACGGGAGAATCTCCTTTCCGATGCCATCACCATCGTTGTCAATCTCCTTATAATATACTTCTTGCCACATGGCTTTTAGTTTTTTGATTGTTTGACGCTGCCGCTCGAACTCGTTCGCTCATTCTTCAGACTCGCGTCTTATTAGGTGACGCTCATAGAAGCGTCGTAAACGCCGAGCGCGAGCTTCTCCCTCTAAAGGAAGAGAGTCTTGAGAAAGGTAGCAGCAGGTTGTCTCAAATCATGGGACAAGCGAGAGAATAGTGATGGAAGGTTGCCATTTTAATATTCAACCGTCCCTTCTTCCTTCAGGCGCTCTATTCTATCTGCCGTCGTTTTCTTAATGTCGTACTCAATGATATCTCCCAGATGGTAGAACACTTCATTGGGCTCGCGGAACTCCGTTCTTGTCACCTTCACTAGCATTGCATCATGACTTCTGTCATAGCTGGTATAGAGTCGTAGGAAATGAGGTTGTCGCACATATCTCTTTCCTGTTGCCTTGTCAATTCGGGTCAATTTGCCGAGCGTAGTGTTTCTGATTTCTCGTGACTCGACAGTTTGAAATCCAGCCATAATATCGTCAAAAGCATCCTGCATGAGGCTCATGCTCAGGACATCGAAGCCATCCACATTTGCTTTTCCTGTCTTTACCCGGTCCTGCTGAATCACCTCAATCTTCTCCAAGGCCTGCAGTTCCACATTATATTTATAGTCCACAATGCTTCCATCCGCGAACTTGGCAATGGCTTGGCGGATTATCGGCAAGGGCACCACGAACCACTCTTCAGGAACGGCACCACCGACCTTCACATGAAACCTTGCTGCCGCAAAGAACTTATGAATCAAATACTCCAACTTTTGGACGTTGATGTTATACACCTGATATGTACTGATAATCTCTACGTCAGCCATCAGATAGGTACTTTCGTTCTTCGCATTCTTGACGCGCTGCTCAACGGGCGTCGTAGAGAAGCCTATCTTATAGAGGTTCTCAACGGAAGAAATACGTTCATCCTCCGATTTTGACCGAAGAATGTAAATCCACCCTTGCGCCTGGTCATCTTCTGAGAGTGCTTGCTGACTGGTAAAAGCGGCCAACTCATTTCCATCGTTCACCTCTGTCACGATGTAGCCGTTCTTGGTGATGTTCTTTCCTATGGTGCGGAACAGGATATTCGACTCGGTGCCGTCTTCATAGATTACCCGCGAGCGCCCGTCTTTTCTCACTCTGTCTTTGATCTGTCGGTTATCAATATCCAATTGGTCTACAAATCCCATGATGCCATCCGCAATGAAGAACACTTTCTCTTTCAGGTTGTCTTCCTTAAAGCGAATAAGACTGCGCCGACCCTCTTTCAGTTCTTGATGCACTCGCACAAACAAGCCTGCATAGTCGCTGAAATTATCACAAGGCTTACGTCTAGCTATTTCGTCTGCCTTCTGTTTTTTCATCCGTCCCTTCTTGATGGGCTCAGACAGGTTGAACAGTTCCTTCTCTGTTGAATTCAAATCGAAGATAGGATCATCCAGTATCTTGTCAAGGTCTATATCGTTAGTCATCATATACCGTGTCTAAAAGGTTTAACTTGTCTTCGTTTCTCAGTATCTCCCGTCTGGCATCATCCTCGATGATGCCCTTCAGTCGCTTGGCCAACAGCCATTCTTCGCGTTGTTCCTTATTCATCCTGGGGGCTCGTCCCTGATGCGCTTTGCTCCACTGGCAGATTGCCAAAAAGCCGTCCCTTACCACCTGTTCTGGTGTTTGTTTGGGAGCCTTTGGGTGCACATTCGCGAACAACGGGTCGTCGAATATCTCTAATAAATCTTTAGGCCATTCCATATACTACTTCTTTTTCAGTTCATCAGGGAAATCCAGTCCCATGTCTCTGCGAATCTTATAGTTCTTCAATATGCGAATTGCTTCGGCCATGCGTCGCTCGCTGGGATCAGGCGATTGTATCGACGGGTGGTCGCCATGCTCCTTGCGCCACTCTTGGAACATAGTGAGATAGATGCTTTTGGCTTCATCGATATCCATGTTGATTTTCTTATCGGCGATAGCATCCTGAATGACTTTAAGCACAGGAGCATCAATCTCGTTCGACATAATCTCGTAGGCACGCTGGAACGGATTGACATGTTGAATCAAGTTGATATCGAGCTTGTCAAGGTTGATGAAGGTGTTGGCCATTTTCAGCAGACGACCGCCATCCGTGGCTTCTGCTTCCATATCTGTCGGGTCTCCCTCCTCTCCTTCTATGTCTCCCGTAAACTCAGGTGCCTGAGGCCTCAACACAAAGTCAAGGCTTAGTCGCTGGGAAAGAGCCTCCACATCCTCATCAGGCAAGTGGGGGAAGCGCTCTTCAACAATCTTGGGAATAAGCACTCTATGGAAATATTCGGGAGCTTCTCCTTCAATGCTTGCCTGAACGCGGTTGTCCTGAAGGATGCTCGCTTTCAACTCGTCAATTTGTTCGTCCCATATTTGCTTAGCTTCACTGCTTAAAGGTTTTAATCCTTCAACCACAATGTTCCTGCTTGGGTCAATATTGGAATTGTCTTCCTCATCAACCGATACCTTGAAGTTCCATCTGGGAGCCATCACCTGTTCCATCAGCAATGATGCCGTGATAGCTTTCAGCATATCATTAACAGCTACGACCACGTCATCCTGTGTCTCATCCGGCGCTGCAATCAGGTTCGTGAACTGAGCGTGCTCCTTTCCTTCGCTGTCACGTGTGCACCGTCCGATGATTTGAACGATCTCCGTCAGCGAACCACGCACGCCTATCGTTAGACAATGCTCACACCACTCCCAGTCGAAGCCCTCCTTAGCCATTCCCATTGCAATGATGATATCGACATCTGATGGTTTCTTCATCCGTTGCAAGTAGCCTTGTACTCTATTTCTATGGTCAGGATTATCCTCTACAAGATTTGCTACCTTCAGCAGTCTGCCGTCTTTCGTCTTGACAGTGATGATATTCGTGTTGTAGTCCTCATCAACTTTACTGCCTATCAAATCAATAATCTGCTTCACCTGCTCATACTTGTCGTAAGCCCCTGCCGCCTTGGAGTTCGTGACGGGGATGTGGATGAGCGTCTTTTGTCTGGTGTCCAGCACTTTGTCAAGCGCCGATAGGTAATGGCCTTTATAGAAGTGATACCCTAAGCCCAATGTTTTCAAATACCGATAGCCATTCAGCTGGTCATAGTAGTTGAACTGCACAGGCGTGAATCGTTCTTCATCTTCGGGGCGGAGCACAGGCACGCCATCCCCCCTGAAGAAAGAGCCCGTCATTGCCAACACGTGAGCATTGGTGTTGTTCATCAGCCGCCGCACCACTTCGCCCAGGCCGTTGTTGGCATCTGCCGAGGTATGATGGAACTCATCAATGCCAAAGAACATGTCGTTCAGTTCCTCGTCTTCTAAGTCTTTCAACGCGTAGCGCAAAGTGGCGTGGGTGCAAACCAGTGTCTTGGCAGTCGTGTAGGAGGCCACAAACTCCTTGAAGCGTTTCACCTTCTCCTTCTCATCCTCTGTGTCGCATAGGTTGAAGTACTGCGGCACGCTCCAGTCCTCAAAGAAACCGAACTTCTTCAGGCTTGTGTCCTTGAACGAGCGGCCAATACTCTTCTCAGGCACTGCGACCACAACCTTCTTGATGCCTTGATGCGCCAGCTTATCCAGTGCCACAAACATCATGGCACGCGACTTTCCTGATGCTGGAGGAGCCTTCACCAGCAAGTATTTCTCGTTGCGTTTCTCGTACACACGGGCCTGCATTTCGCGCATTCCCAGTTCGTTGGTGTTGGTGCTTCTGCCAGTCTGCTGATAACTGATAACAGTCTGGTCGTTACGATAGTTTTCTCTTAGTTCCATATTAAATTAGTTTTTGTTCTTTGTCATCTTTTCATACAACTTCAGTAGTAGTTCCAGCCGCTCGTTCTCATCAGAGAAAGGTCGCTCACGATAGCAGCTATCTACGATGAGGTCCAGTTGGTGATGGGCTTCGCGCAGGTCGGCAGGCATCGTCTCTGGGTCATAGAGCTCTGCCAATGTTTTGCCTATATGTGCCTCGCGAGCACCCAAGACCTCCCACGCAGCATCTTCAACCGCCTGCTTCTGGGCTGGCGTTAGTTTGGGGAAGGGGAAGGGATTATAGCAGAGACCTGCAGAATAGCGATAGTCAGTTTTCAGTCGGCCACCAATCGCACGAACCCAAGCCATGTGCATGGCGGAAGTAAGGATACCGAAGAGCCATTCGGGGGCATCGTAGATGGCGAATGCTGCATTGGAAACAACGGTATTTTTTAAATAATTCATCGGTATATATCTTCTTCCTTCAGAAGAGACTGACGGAATTATGATGGACGCCCCTTCTTTGTAACGAACTTCACCAAATCGGTAGGGAGTTCCGGCTAGTTTATTTGTCGCAGCTCTTTTACTATCCCTTCTAGACTTCTCACAATTATTAATCCTTTCATTAATTGGAACTATACTTCTGGCAATATCTAAGTCCTTTTCAGTTATCCAAAGACAATACTTCCTTAGCCCCTTTATAAATTCTTCTGCACCCATAAAAGGCTTTATGAACATCGAGCTCTGGGGGTAATCCGAGATTAACTTATCTTTCTCATATTCATCTAGGAGCAAGTATCCACCGTCATTTGGCATGCTTCCAAAAGAAATTGGAGGTAAATTGATTGGGGTAGAATTTGATGGTCTAACTATTGTATTTGCACCTTCTGATAAATAGGGATTAATATTATGCACTAATCTTGCCCTCCCCTCATCGAAAAGGTATTTGTCTCTCTTTTCTTCTTCTCTCACACCCACAATGATGCAAGTGACACCTGCATTATATTTGGCATTATTTGTCCATTTGAATGAATGGTGAGCAAAGAATATCTCTTGGTTATTCTCAAAGATATGTGGCCATAGTAGGCTTACTTGCAACCCTTGACAAATGGAGTTCGTACTCACGAATGCATACTTTGCCCGCGTACCTTTAATATATTTGGAGCCCAGCAAAAACCAGCAGGCTATATAATCGAGATTATTACAACCATTCTCATGATTAAATACCAATTCTACTTCATGTTTTTGGTTCTCATCTTGTAAACGGGCTCCTAAATACGGCGGATTCCCCATCACATAGACCTCTTCATCTGCCTTGTGAGGACAGATCTTGTTCCAATCCACACGGCAGGCATTGCCGCAATGGAAGTTGTTGTTTGACTTCAGGGGCAGTGCCTTGATATTCACGCCGAAGTCCTTCATGAAGAGGCTGTTCATCTGATGCTCGGCCAACCATAGCGAGAGAATCGCTGTCTCGCAGGCAAAGTCGTTGATCTCGAGCCCGTAGAACTGATTAATGTTGATGATGCTGCCATCGATGAACTGCATTTGTATGTCTTGTGTCATCCGTTGCATCAGCTTCAGCACCTTCATCTCCAGCTGACGCAGCTCCTTATAGGAGATAATCAGGAAGTTGCCGCTTCCGCAGGCAGGGTCGAAGAACTTCATCCGGCTCATCCGCGTCAGCAACCGCTGACATTTCCGAACCAGGGAACTGCAACTGTCATAGTATTTTTCGCGTCCTGCTGCAGAGTTGTCGAAGATGCTGTCCTGTTCCCGTTGCTTGCGTTCCAGCTCACGATATTCGCTATATAGTTCATCCAGGAAGAGCGGGTTGATGACCTTCTTGATGTTCGACACACTGGTGTAGTGAATGCCCAAGCCGCTACGCAACTCTGGCGAGACCACAGCTTGAATCATTGAACCGAAGATATCAGGATTTATCTTGCCCCAATTCAGCGACCCGCAGTCCATCACAAGTTTGCGGATGCGGGCGTTCATCTTTGGAATTTGAATCTTCTTGGAGAACAGGCCACCATTCACGTAGGGGAACTGGGCCCAACGACTATTCACACCGATGCGGACATTCATGTCCATTGTGCGGAATGCCCCGTCGAAGAACTCCTGCAGGTCAGAACCGTCTGGACGTGTGGTGTTATTGATGGCATTGGTGAACAGGTCCTTCTCAAAGATGCCAGTGTCCTCGGCAAAGTAACAGAAGAGCAGACGCGACATGAAGATATTCAAGTCGTGTGTGTCATCGGTGAT
Source organism: uncultured Bacteroidaceae bacterium (assembly GCA_905233765.1). Classification (GTDB taxonomy): domain Bacteria; phylum Bacteroidota; class Bacteroidia; order Bacteroidales; family Bacteroidaceae; genus Physcousia. Next base: position 128,278 of record CAJOCU010000004.1, read on the forward strand.
GCTGATGCGATTGTGGCGACGTATCTCATCATGGATCTGAGCCATCTTGTAGGCAGCCTTTACATCGGCATCGTTCTCCTCGATGTTGCGAATCTTGCGCACACCCCACATGGGCGAGAAGAACTCATAATCCGTGTAGAGGTTGTCCAGATGGTTCTCGTAGGTCTCTTCCACTGCGGGGTCGAAGGCCTTGATGATTTCGCCATCCGACACAGCAAGAATAGCGGGACGGTTCTTCACGACCCACTTGTCGCGCTTCATCGCCTCCAACTCTTCGTTCATTCGTGTTGTCCTGACCTGCCGATAAGCCAGAATATTCTTGATGAGCAGACCGTTGAACGAAGCCACCGTGCCTTTGCCTTCTCTATACCGTTGCAGGATAGTAGGCGAAGCCCCGATAGCACCCATCAGCATAAAGGGAATTTCCTCTATGGGAAAGTGTCCCTTGAATTCCTCCAAACCCAGACCTATCTGCACATAGGTCTTGGCCGTCTTGATAGCAGCCATGAGATAAATGATTTATGCACCACAATTATTGGTGCATAAAACGAGGCCTAAACAACAAGACACAGAAAAAGCGTGAACGCTCATCTGTGTCTTAGGTTGTTCCAGGACCCGTTTCACCAGAAGAGTCGAGTCCACGCCTAAACGCAGACATCAACTCGTCATTCTTTGGTGAAACTATCTTAATAAGCTTGGAACATTTAAGACACACCGAATAACTGCTAATGCTGTTATGATTTCGTTAAGATTGATCAGGCCCCTCCGCTGAGGTTTTCCTATCGTTTTTTACACGATTCGTGCCCTTTCGGGCACAAAGATAGCGATTATATCTTTACGGCAAGCAGAAATCGTCAAATTTATTTTCACAAGCCCTCAGAAACACAAAAAGTGGTCGAATTCGACCACTTTGAAATTGGGATTATGTAATCTCTCCCATAGGAAGGAGCTAAAGCTGGGGGCGTTTTTCTTCGCTCTTTTTTTCGGATTGTACTTGTGGGGGGGCGACAATATATAGATAAGGTTATCGTTCGCACGCGCGTTAAATTTTCCGTGAAATAACCTACATACCTACACCTTTATAAGATGATAAGTTTAATATCAATGGATTAGATGGGTGTAGGATAGGGTGTATGACAGGCAAAAAGGTGTAGGTTTTAACATATTTTTAGTGATTTACACGGCAAAAGATTTGGATTTTTCAAGAGAATGTTGTATCTTTGCAGCATTGAAAAACACATGGAATTTACGAACCTTTTTATACTAAAAATTGAAAAATTAATACGCTTATGAAGAAACTGACCTACAAGGATGCGCCCCACGACTGGGCCATCTGCTTCCAGCATGACTGTCCCCTCTGCGACCGCTGCCTGCGCCATGCCGTAGCGCTGCTGGTGCCCCCTACCCTCACCCATCACGTCACCGTGCTGCCCGCCGCCCGCGAAGCTGATCGCTGCCGCCTCTTCGCCACCACCGAACCTGCGCGGATCGCCCGCGGCATGACAAACCTGTTGCCAAGCGAAGGCTCCGAACGAATCACGGCCATCCGGCATGGGATGTACAGCATCTTCGGCAGCCAGACACAGTACTACCGCTACAGAAGGGGGGACTATGACATCGATCCCGAGCAACAGAAGCGTGTGAGCCGACTCTTCAAGAAGTACGGGTTCACTGGTGAAGTGCACTATGACGAAACGCGAATGGACCACTACTTCCCTAAGAAGTGAGGCTTTACCACCAATGGTAAACCGGTTTACCATGCATGGTAAAGCCGTTTACCACGCGTGGTAAACCCCATAAGAATGTAACCCATAAACCCCTTAAACTCCTTAAACTCCTTAAACTCCTTAAACTCCTTAAACCCTTAAACCCTTAAACGTTAAACGATAAACGCATGAAACTTTCCAGCATAAGAACAGACAAGAACGGACAGCAGTTCCTGAAGAACTACGAGTTCGAGGCCTTCCTCGAACGCATCAAGACCGACACCGCCAGCTTCCTCATCGGCTTCCTGCGCAATGAGACCAGCCCCGAGGAGCCCACGCGCTACCGCCACTACTACGACATCCCCCACATCTGCGCCCCTATGGAGCTGCGCCGCCAGAAGAACGGAGCCATCGGCATGGGTGCCTTCAACGGCCTTGTGGTCCTGGAGGTGCGGCAAGTGATGAGCAAGGACATCTGCGAGAGCATCAAGCGCGCCGCCATGGAGCTGCCCATGACACTGGCAGCCTTCACGGGTGCCACCGGTCATGAGGTCATCATCCTGGTGCGCGTGGCACGACAGGAGGGCACGCTACCCACCTCGGAGGTGGAGGCTGAAACCTTCTATGTGCAGGCCTACCAGCGCGTGGCGCATCTCTATGACGCCACGCTACCCCACCCTGTGACGCGGATGACACCCTCGCCGCGCCACACCTTCCTGCTACCCCTTGACCCATCGCCACTCACGAATCCCGAGGCCGTGCCCTTCCGCATCCAAAACACCAGCGAGGCACCAGCCGATGATGACAACGACGCCCACCTGCTCACGCTACCCGAACAGCGTGATGCTCAGGAGATTGACATGACGGCGTACCTGAACTACGAACGCAGCTATCACGACACTATCCGGCGCGTGGCGGCACATCTGGGGAACCCCAGGCAGGTAGGCACGGAGTGGTACAAGGTCTTCGTCACGGGCATGGCGACAGAGCTCTTCCGCACGGGATGGCCGGAGGAGGAGACGGTGTGCCACCTGTGGCGCCACCTGACCTTCAAGGACGAGCCCGGGCTGACGGAGGAGTTCGTGCGCCGCATCGTGGAAGCCGTCTATGAGGAGGAGCAGGCGCTGTCGCGGCGCACCGTCACGCCACAGGCCCCCGAGGAGCCTGTCATGCAACAGATCATACGGCGCCTGGAGAGCCGCTATGTCTTCCGCCACAACATCGTCATGGGCTACACCGAGTACCGCGCCAACCACACATGGGTGACACCGTGGATGCCGGTCACGCGGCAGGTCATCAACACCTTCACCACCGACCTGCTGCTCGCAGGCCTGAAGCTGACGAACCACGATGTGCAGTACTATGTCCACTCCACCCGAATCCGCCGCTTCAACCCCATCGACGAGTACCTCTTCCACACGGGCGAATGGGACGGCCGCGACCACATCCGCGCCCTCGCTGCCACCGTGCCCACGCGTAACAAAGCGCAGTGGGCCGATTGGTTCCACACATGGTTCCTGGCGATGGTGGCGCAGTGGCAGGGACGCGACCGTCGCTACGGCAACGCCATCGTGCCGCTGCTCATCTCGGAGCAGGGGATGCACAAGAGCGCCTTCTGCCGCTCGCTGCTGCCACCCGAACTGCGGTCGTGGGGCTACACGGACAACCTCTCGCTCTCCGAGGAACGTCCCGTGCACCTGGCGATGGCGCAGATGCTGCTCATCAACCTCGATGAGTTCAACCGCATCTCACCCCAGAAGCAGCAGGGCTTCCTGAAGAACATCCTGCAGCTGCCGTCGGTGAAGGTGAAGCGTCCGCACGCCAGCCACACCGAGGAGGTGCCGCGCCTGGCATCCTTCATCGCCACGACAAATATGGCCGATGTCCTCCATGACCCCACGGGCAGCCGACGCTTCATCGGCATCGAGGTCACGGGCAACATCGATGTCAGCCAGACACCCAACTACAACCAGCTCTTCGCGCAGGCACTAGCGGAACTCAACAACGGCGAACGCTACTGGTTCGACGAAGCCGAGACGCAGGTCATCATGGCACATAACCGTCAGTTCCAGCAGAACAGCACCGTCGAACAGTTCTTCCATGAGTTCTTTGAGCCCGCCCTCCCCGAGGATCCCCAGGCAGAATGGCTCTCCGTTGCGGCCCTCATGATGGCCATCAGGGAGCGCGCCGGCGCCACCTTCAAGGCCCCGGCCCTGAACACCTTCGGTCGCACCCTCAACGGCCTCCCCGACCTCCAGCACAGACGCTCGAAAAATGGCAGCGAATTCTGTGTAAAACGCCGTTTATAGCCCCGAACCTACACCTTTTTGCCCTACCTACACCCTAACCTACACCCACTTAACACACTGTATTACTTACGATTAACCGTCGCGGGTGTAGGTGTGTAGGTAAAATCCCCGAAAAATCACTTATACGTGATTTTCGGGAACCCGTGGAAGAGTGGTAGCCGCCACACAAGAAAAGCCTCCGAGATTGCTCTCAGAGGCTTTCTTGTAAAAGTGGCGGCTACCTACAACCCTCCGTCGCCAGAAGAGGTCTGGCTCCCCTCATCGGGCACTGATTGCCAAAGGGCAATCATCTAAAGGCCCTCTTCGCCCACTCCCCGTGGGAGAGTAGGTAGCCTGCTTTTACGAAGAAAGCCCCGATTCACGCAATGTGAATCGGGGCTTCTTGTAAAAGTGGCGGCTACCTACTCTCCCACGGGTGTGCAGTACCATCGGCGCAAGCG